>DASZTG010000060.1:0-81523 GCA_035548375.1 Burkholderiales bacterium | reverse complement strand
AGCTGGCGGCAGCACAACGCGACCTGGCGCAGGCGGTGTACAACACGATCATCAGTCAGTTGAAGCTCAAGGCCTCGGTGGGCAAGCTGGCCGAGGCCGACCTCGCCGACGTCAACGTCCTGCTCAGGGACGACGTGCAGTAGCGGACGCGGCGCGTGGCCGACAGCGCTGCTTCTTCCGATAAATTGCGGCAGGACAAGGCAACGTTGCGCAAGGCGACGCTTGCGCGTCGCGAAGCACTGGACGAAGCAACCAGAAGCCTGCATTCGCGGGCCATCACGCAAAAGCTCGTTGCCCGGCCCGATTATCGGCGGGCGACGGTCGTCGCGGCCTATTCATCCTTCGGCAGCGAATACGACACGTCCGGATTTCTGTTGCGCGTGCTCGCGGATGGCAAGCGGCTGATCCTTCCCCGGATCGATCGCGCAGAACGGGCGCTGCAGCTGCGACAGGTACACAACCTCGACAGCGATCTCGTCGCAGGCGTCTGGGGAATTCGCGAACCCGGCTCGCAATGCCCGGTCGTGTTGCCCGCGGAAATCGACTTCATGCTGGTTCCCGGCGTTGCCTTTACGCAGGCAGGTGCGCGCCTCGGTTACGGAGGCGGTTTCTATGATCGCCTGATGCCCTTGCTGGCGAGACAGGTGCCGCGCATCGCGGCGGCATTCGGCGTTCAAGTCGTGGACAGCCTGCCGGAAGGTCCCCAGGACCGGCGGGTGGACGCCGTAATCACAGAAGCCTAGCCGGCTTCACCATCCGATCAGTTGCAATGTACGTTGCGTTGCGCCCCGGTGCGCCTCGGTGAATCGCACGCCCGCCTCGCCCATCTCGCGGCGAAGTTCCGCGTCGGCGAACAGGCGGCCGATTGCACCGCCCAGTGTCACCGCATCCGTCACACGCACCGCGGCGCCGGCATCCACCGCACCTCGAGTCGCTTCCTCGAAATTGAAGGTATGCGGTCCGACGATGACGGGCCGGCCCACCGCGCACGCCTCGATCAGATTCTGGCCGCCGAGCGGCAGGAGGCTGCCGCCGATGAATGCGACGTCGCACGCGGCGTAGTACGCGAACATCTCGCCCATGGAATCGCCGATGACGACCCGCGTATCCGCATCGACCGGCCGGTTCTCGCTGCGGCGCTGGATCTTCCAGCCGCGCGCCGATGCGAGCGCCGCGACTTCATCGAAGCGCTGCGGATGGCGCGCAACGATGACGGTCAGCATTTCAGCGGGAAGCGCCGCATTTGTGATCGCATCCAGGATGATTGTCTCTTCGCCTTCGCGCGTGCTCGCGGCGAGGAAGACCGGCCGATGCCGGCCGAACGATTCGCGCAGCCGAGCGCCGAGCGCCAGCATGTCGGCCGGTGCGGTGCGGTCGAATTTGACGTTTCCGGTGACAGACACGCTCGTTGCGCCCAGGTCGAGGATGCGCTGCGCGTCGCGCCCGGTTTGCGCGCCTATCCCCTTGAGGCCGGCCAGTGCCCCGCGAGTGAGCCTGCGGACACGCCGGTATCCGCGCGCGGATTTCTCCGACATCCGTGCGTTCACGAGGTACAGCGGAATTCCGGCTTTGCCGGCGGCCGCGATCAGGTTCGGCCAGATTTCGGTTTCCATGAAGATGCCCACGTCGGGTCGATAGCGCCGAAGAAACCGCCGCACGGACCAGTTGAAATCGTAAGGCAGGTAGCAGCGCTCCACGCGATCGCCGTAAAGTTCGATGCCGGTTTGCCTGCCGGTGGGCGTGCCGTGCGTGAGCAATATTTTCGAATCCGGATGACGGGCCTGCAAGGCCCTGACCAGCGGCTCCGCCGCCCGCGTTTCCCCGACCGAGACCGCGTGGATCCAGATGACTCGCGCAGGCTTTCCATCGGGGTAAATGCCGAAGCGTTCCCCGACGTGTTCCAGGTACGCTGGCTGCTTGCGAGCGCGCCAGAGCAGATGGAACAGCGCCCACGGCAGAAGGAGGTGGAGCGTCAACGAATACAGCGCGCGATTCAAGCTTTCCCCAGCATCGATATCGCGGCGGTCCTTGCATCGTCGACGGAAGGCGTCCTGCCCCTCCCGCCAAGATTCTTCGCTTGCGTCGAGCCGAACAGCCCGGTCGCCGCGGGATCGGTGGAGACGTAGAGGCCGATCGTGGGTCGACCGAGCGCGACGGCGAGGTGAGAGAGCCCGGTGTCCACGCCGATCACGATCGTTGCCAGCGACAAAAGGGCCGCAATCGAATCCAGGTCCAGCGCAGGCGGAACCCGCGCGCCGGCTATGCGTGCCCCAAGCCGCTCGCTGCGGGCCTTTTCCGTGGCATTGCCAAACGGCAGCACGCTGGAGATGCCATGCGCGGCTAGCGATGTGCCGAGCTGGATCCAGTCGCCTTCGGGCCATTCCTTGTTCGCCGCGCTGGTCGCATGAAGGAGCACCGCGAACTTCTGCGAGGGACCGATCGGGAACGTTGCGGTCAGCGCCGATACGGCGCGATCCGCGGGCGCGATTCCGTAGCTTGGCGGTTCCTTCAACTCATAACCGACCGCGGCGGCGGCGAGCAGGCGGTTGCGCTGGACGGCGTGCACGGTCCAGGGAATCGAATACGTCTTGTCGTAAAGGAAGCCGAGCGGCTCGCGCGAGCTCTTGAAGTCGAGCCCGTGGCTGCGACCATTGGCGAGCCAGGAGATCAATGCGCTCTTGAGCAGCCCCTGGCTGTCGATCACCGCGTCATATCGCGCATCGCGCAGCCGCGCGCGAAAGCCCGAAAATTCCTCGCGAGTGGCGGCCGAGAAGGGTCGGCTTCGCCAGCGCCGGATGGAGACTGGAATGATTTCGCCGACGCCGGGATGCAGGGCGGGAATCGCGCTGAACGACTTCTCGACGACCCAGTCGATGCGGCAGCCCGGCACGGCGGCATGAAGGTCTGCGACCGCCGGCAGGTTGTGCACGATGTCGCCCATCGACGATGTCTTGATCAGCAGATAACGAGGCACGCGACGGCGGGTCCGGTTCGACTGGATGCGCGATTATCCCTAGAATGCCCGTCTTTATACAGGCGCATTCGCACAAGACCGGCATGGTCCAGGGTTGCATCTTCGTCACCGGCGGCGCTGGCTTCATCGGCGCCAATTTCATCCGGCAATGGCTTGCCGCCGAATCCGCCCGTGTGGTGAACATCGACAAGCTCACCTACGCGGGCAACCTGGCAAGCCTGAGGGACGTCGAGTCGAATGCGCGGTACGCATTCGTTCGCAACGACATCGGTGACTTCGATGCGATTTGCGCGCTGTTGTCCGAATGGCAGCCGTCCGCGGTCATCAATTTCGCGGCCGAAAGCCACGTGGACCGCTCGATCCATGGACCGGGTGAATTCGTGCAGACCAATCTCGTCGGCACCTTCCGTTTGCTGGAGGCGGTACGAAAACATTGGTCGCAACTGCCGGCGGACGCGCAGTCCCCGTTCCGCTTCCTGCATGTCTCGACCGACGAGGTCTATGGATCCCTGTCGGTCGAAGATGCGGCCTTCACCGAGGCAACACCTTACGCCCCGAACAGCCCGTACTCGGCGTCGAAGGCAGGGTCGGACCACCTGGTACGCGCCTACCATCACACCTACGGCCTGCCGACGATCACGACGAACTGCTCCAACAACTACGGGCCATACCAGTTTCCGGAGAAGCTGATTCCCCTCGTCATCCTGAACGCGCTCGCCGGCAAGCCCCTGCCGGTGTACGGAGACGGCATGAACGTGCGCGACTGGCTGTATGTCGCCGACCATTGCGAGGCGGTGCGCATCGCGCTGCGCAAAGGCCGCCCCGGAGAGACCTACAACATCGGCGGCAACCACGAGCGCACGAACATCGATGTCGTGAGGGCAATCTGCCGGCTGCTCGATGAATTGAGGCCGCGACAAGGGGGAGAGCCGTACGAATCCCTGATCGAGTTCGTCGCCGACCGCCCGGGGCACGACCGCCGCTATGCGATCGACGCGTCCAAGTGCAGGAACGAACTGGGCTGGACGCCGGCGGAGACGTTCGAGTCCGGCATGCGCAGGACGGTGCGGTGGTATCTCGACAATTCCGAATGGATTCGCGGCGTGGTCAGCGGCGACTATCGCAAATGGATCGACAAGAACTACGCGGACCGGGAGGCAAGGTGAAAGGCATTCTGCTGGCGGGGGGGGCGGGGACGCGGCTGCACCCGGTGACCCAGGTCGTGTCGAAGCAATTGCTCCCGGTCTACGACAAGCCCATGGTGTACTACCCGCTGTCGACGCTCATGCTCGCCGGCATCCGCGACATCCTGGTGATTTCCACCCCGCAAGACCTGCCGCGGTTCGAGCAATTGCTGGGCACGGGCGAGAAGTGGGGCATAAGGCTTTCTTACGCGGAGCAGCCCAGGCCCGAAGGCTTGGCGCAGGCCTTCATCATCGGCCGTGAATTCGTGGGCTCGGACGCCTGCGCGCTGGTGCTGGGCGACAACATTTTCTACGGACACGAGTTGTCCGGACGTCTGAAGAAGGCGGCGCGGACTTCGAACGATGCTTCGATCTTTGCCTACAGGGTCACCGATCCCGAGCGTTACGGCGTCGTTTCATTCGACAAGCACGGCAAAGCCGAAAGCATCGAGGAAAAACCGGCACGGCCAAAGTCGCGTTACGCCGTCACAGGACTCTATTTTTACGACAACAGCGTACTCGACATCGCGGCGAGCCTGAAGCCTTCGGCACGCGGCGAGCTGGAGATTACCGACGTCAACAAGCGCTATCTCGAACAAGGCCGGTTACGCGTTGAAATTCTCGGTCGCGGCGATGCCTGGCTGGACACGGGCACGCACGAGAGCCTGCTGGCGGCGTCGCAGTTCATCGCCACGATCGAGCACCGGCAGGGGCTCAAGATCGCGTGTCCGGAAGAAATCGCTTACTGGGAAGGATTCATCGACAACGCCCAGCTTCGCAAGCTGGCGGATGAAATGGGAAAGAGCGCTTACGGGCAATACCTGCTGGATGTGGCGAACGAGCCGCAATGATCGTCACGCCCACGGAGCTGCCGGAAATCCTGCTCCTCGAGCCCCGCGTGTTCGGAGACGACCGGGGATTCTTCTTCGAAAGCTACAACCGGCGCGCCTTTGCGCAGGCGGCCGGCATTGATCCGGATTTCGTGCAGGACAATCATTCGCGCTCTGCCGCGAACGTGCTGCGCGGCCTGCATTACCAACTCCGCCAGGCACAGGGAAAGCTCGTCAGGGTGACAGCCGGCGCGATACTGGACGTCGCGGTGGACCTGCGACGTTCGTCACCCCGCTTCGGGCGCTGGACCGCCCGCACGCTGAGTGCCGAGAACAAGCACATGCTCTGGATTCCCGCCGGGTTCGGCCATGGGTTCCTCGCGCTCGACGAATCGGAAGTGCTCTACAAGGCGACCGACTTCTACGCCCCGGAGCATGAGCGCTGCGTGCTGTGGAACGATCCGGCCCTGGGCATCGCATGGCCGTTGAAAGGTGCCCCGCTCGTATCCGCGAAAGATGCGCAGGGAAAGCGGCTCGGCGATGCCGAGGTATTCGACTGATGCGCATCCTGATTACCGGCGGCGGCGGCCAGGTGGGATGGGAATTGCGCCGGACGCTCGCCGTAATCGGCGAGGTAATCGCGCCACCGCGCGCAACGCTCGACCTTGCCGCGCCGGATTCCATTGTCGCCGCGGTTCGCGATGCGCGACCGGACCTGATTGTGAATTCGGCCGCCTATACGGCGGTCGACAAGGCCGAATCGGAAGCCGACCTCGCCATGAAAATCAACGGCGACGCGCCGCGTATCCTGGCGGAGGAAGCGTCGCGCCTGGGCGCCGCGCTGGTGCATTTCTCGACCGACTATGTTTTCGATGGCAGCAAATCGAGCGGCTACCGTGAGGAAGATTCGCCGGCGCCGGTCAACGTCTACGGCAGCAGCAAGCTCGCCGGCGAACAGGCGGTGCTGTCCTTGGGGGCGAATCACCTGGTTTTTCGCACGAGCTGGGTCTATGCCGCGCGCGGGAGAAATTTCTTGCTGACCATCCTGAGGCTCGCCAGGGAAAGAAAAGAATTGAAGATCGTCGACGACCAGGTCGGCGCACCGACGCCCGCCCGCCTGGTGGCAGAGGCCACCACGCTCGCAATTTCCGCTTGCGTGAGGAACGGTGCGATCGATGCCGATCGATTCAGGCGCAACTCGGGGCTTTATCACATGACGGCCGGCGGCAGCACGAGCTGGTTCGGATTTGCGCAAGCCATCCTGGCGGGACGCAAAGACGTTGCGACTCTCCTGGCGATTCCGACTTCCGAATATCCGACACCCGCGCGGCGCCCCCGCAATTCGGTGCTGGATAACGGCAAGCTGAGCGCGCAGTTCGGAATCAAGCTGCCCGACTGGAAAGCCGGCCTGGCACTTTGCCTGGAAGAACTCCACGCATAGACCTTTTGCCGGTCAATTCCTCTTGTAATCGTCCTCGAGCCGGACGATATCGTCCTCACCCAGGTAGCTGCCGGACTGTACCTCGATCATGTGCAACGGCATCTTGCCGACGTTCTCCAGCCGGTGCTTCGCGCCGAGCGGGATATAGGTCGACTGGTTTTCGGAAAGCAGGATGGTTTCCTCCCCGCGGACCACTCTGGCCGTGCCCGATACCACGATCCAGTGTTCAGCCCGGTGATGGTGCATCTGCAGGGAGAGCTTGGAACCGGGCTTGACCATGATGCGCTTGACCTGGAAGCGCTGGCCGATATCCAGGCCTTCGTAGTATCCCCACGGCCGGTACACGCGCTTATGGACCAGGTACTCGTCGCGCTGCTTGGCCTTGAGGGCATCCACGACCTTCTTGACGTCTTGCGAGCGATCCTTGTGCGTCACCAGGATGGCGTCCGACGTTTCCACGACGATCAGGTCCGAAACGCCGACTGCCGCGACCAGGCGATGTTCCGCGCGAACATAGCAGTTCTGCGCGTCGTCCAGATGGATGTCGCCCACCGTGACGTTGCCCGCGGTGTCCGCCTCGCCTGCCTGCCACAGCGCGGTCCACGAGCCGATGTCGTTCCATTCGATGTCCGCTTCCACCATCACCGCGCTGCCGGTCTTTTCCATGACCGCATAGTCGATGGACTCAGACGGCGAGGCGACGAACGCTTTTTCGTCCAGGCGCACGAAGTCCAGGTCGCGCGCGCTCGCCTCCCATGCCGACTTCGCTGCGTCGAGGATGTCCTTGCGGTGCTTGGCCAGCTCCTCTAGATACCGGGATGCCTTGAACACGAACATGCCGCTGTTCCAGAAGAATCGTCCCGACTCGACGAATTCCCGCGCCCTGGCCGCATCGGGCTTTTCTACGAAGCGGGCGACGCGAAAACAGCCCGAGCTGCGTTCCAGCGCCGCGCCGCGCTCGATGTAGCCGTAGCCCGTTTCGGGCTCGCGCGCGACGATTCCGAACGTGACCAGCGCGTCATCCGCAGCCGCGGACGCCGCCTTGCCGATCACTTCGTGGAAGGCCGCGATGTTGCGTATCAAATGATCCGCCGGCAGCACCAGCATGATGCCTTCGGGATCCGTCGACATGACCTGCAGGGCCGCGACCGCGACGGCGGGCGCGGTATTGCGGCCTGCGGGCTCCAGGATTTGCGCGCCCGCCTTGACGTCGATTTCCCGCAATTGCTCGGCTGCGAGGAAGCGATGGTCGTTGCTGCAGACGAGCACGGGATTGCCCAATCCGGCAAACCCCTGCAGGCGCAGGAGGGTTTCCTGCAGCATGGTCTTGCCGCTGACCAGCGGCAGGAATTGCTTGGGCAACAGCGTTCGCGACAACGGCCACAACCTGCTGCCGCTACCGCCCGAAAGGACGACGGGAACAATCATGTACTGCCTCTTGTTAGCACAAACCAAACGAAGGGGAGATGTTCTTTTCGCGGAATTTCAAATCCCTTAGAATCGTCCCCGCGTCTTGAGCGGAATCCACGTCGTTTTCCAACGACATGAAGAACGATACCGGCATATCGCGTGTCAAAGCTGTCCTTGAGAGTATACCGAACCAGGCGGGTTCCCTGAACGATGAAGAAAGTCGCATTGCTCACCGGCGTGACGGGACAGGACGGCGCCTATCTTGCAGAATTCCTGTTGCGCAAGGGTTACGAGGTCCACGGCATCAAGCGGCGCACGTCGCTTTTCAACACCGACCGGATAGACCATCTGTACCAGGACCCGCACATCTCGAACCGTAACTTCATCCTGCACTACGGGGACATGACGGATTCGAGCAGCCTCGTGCATATCATCCAGAAAACGCAGCCGGACGAAATCTACAACCTCGCGGCGCAAAGCCATGTTGCGGTCTCCTTCGAGGAACCGGAATACACCGCGAATTCCGACGCGATCGGAACGCTGCGCATCCTGGAGGCGATCCGGATACTCGGCTTGGGGCGCAAGACCCGCTTCTACCAGGCCTCCACGTCGGAGCTCTACGGCAAGGTCCAGGAAATACCGCAGAAGGAGACGACACCCTTCTACCCGCGATCGCCGTACGGCGTGGCCAAGCTCTATGCCTACTGGATCACGGTGAACTATCGCGAGTCCTACGACATGTTCGCCTGCAACGGCATCCTGTTCAACCACGAGTCGCCGATCCGCGGCGAGACCTTCGTCACGCGCAAGATCACGCGCGCGCTCGCCCGCATCAAACTGGGGCTCCAGGACTGCCTGTACCTGGGCAACATGGATTCCCTGCGCGACTGGGGGCATGCGCGCGACTACGTCGAGGCGATGTGGCTGATCCTCCAGCAGCAACAACCCGAGGACTTCGTCATTGCCACCGGCGAGCAGCACAGCGTGCGCGAATTCGTCGACGTCGCCGCGCGCAAGCTCGGACTATCGATCAAGTGGTCGGGCAAGGGAGTCGACGAAAAGGCCGTGGACGACAGGGGGAAGACCATCGTTGCGGTCGATCCCCGCTATTTCCGCCCGGCGGAGGTGGAGACGCTGCTGGGCGACCCGTCGAAGGCGAAAAGCAAGCTCGGCTGGTCGGCGAAGGTCAGCTTCGAGCAATTGGTCGAAGAAATGGTTTCGCAGGACTTGAAGGCCGCGGAGCGGGACGAGCTGGTCAAGCGGCACGGTCACCGGCCGTATGACTACAACGAGTGACGCATGCAGCGTGATAGCAAAATCTATGTAGCCGGCCACAAGGGACTCGTGGGCTCTGCCATCGTGCGCCGACTTCGGGCTGCCGGGTTTTTGAATATCGTCTCGCGGTCCCACGACGAGCTGGAGCTGACCGACTCTGGCGCCGTTCGCGAATTCTTCGAAATGGATCGGCCTGAATATGTATTCATGGCCGCTGCCAAGGTCGGCGGCATCCTCGCGAACGATACTTATCCCGCCGATTTCATACTCGACAATCTCGCGATCCAGAACAACGTGATCCACGAATCGTGGCGTGCCGGGGTCAAGCGGCTGCTGTTCCTGGGTTCGTCCTGCATCTATCCGCGCGACTGCCCGCAACCGATCAGGGAAGAATATCTGCTCACTGGCCCGCTGGAATCTACCAACCGGGCGTACGCGATCGCCAAGATCGCAGGCATCGAGATGTGCCGGGCGTACAACCGGCAGCACGGAACGCGCTTCCTGTCAGCCATGCCGACCAACCTTTACGGGCCGGGCGACAACTACGACCTGAAGAGCTCCCATGTTCTGCCGGCCCTGATCCGTAAAATCCACGAGGCCGGCGAGCGTGGGGACGCGGAGGTCCCGGTTTGGGGGACAGGCCGGCCGCGCCGGGAATTTCTCTACAGCGAGGACATGGCCGACGCCTGCGTGATGCTGATGCGCCTCGACGAGGTGATTTTCGACCGCCAGTGCACGCAAGAGCCGCCAGTCATAAACATCGGCTGTGGAAGCGATCTGACCATCAAGGAGCTGGCGGAACTCGTCGCTGACACGCTGGGAATCGAAACTTCGTTCAGGTTCGATACCTCCAAGCCGGACGGCACGCCCCGCAAGCTGCTTGACGTCAGCCGCCTTTTCTCCCTGGGATGGCGTCCGCAAACGCCTTTGGAAGAGGGCATCAAGGCGGCATACGCGGACTTCCTGCAGCGCAATCCCGTCGCGGCCTGAGCAGCTGCACTTGATTTGATTCGAATTTCGCGGTTTAATGCGCGCACTGTTCAATCATTGAACACCTGCCGATGCTGACTGACGAGTATCGATATCGCATACTGAAGATCATCGAAGACAACCCCGCGGCGAGCCAGCGCGAGATAGCACGCAAGCTCGGCATCAGCCTCGGGCGCGTCAACTATTGCCTGCAGGCCTTGATCGAAAGGGGCCTGATCAAGGTAAACAATTTTCGCGAGAACGAAAGCAAGCGGGCATATCTTTATCTGCTTACACCCAGCGGCATCCGCGAGAAGTCGCGCGTGACGCTGCGGTTTCTGAAGGTCAAGCTCGATGAGTACGAGCTTCTCAAGCGGGAAGTAGCCCAGCTTCAGCGCGAGGCCAGCGCGGCGAACCAGGAGCACAGGAGGCGCCGATGACGACCTCCAGCTTCGCGAAGGTTCGCTCTCTGCTGACGCCATCCCAGCGTCGGGGCGCCGTTATTCTTGTTGGCCTGCTGGTTGTCGGGATGATGTTCGAGACCTTGGGCATCGGTCTGGTCATTCCGACGCTTGCATTGATGACGAGCGAGGATTTGGCGCAACGCTATCCCGTGCTGCATCCGCTGGTCGAGGCACTCGGCAAGCCCTCCCAGGCCGAGCTCATCCGCATGGCGATGTTGGCCCTCGTCGGAATCTATCTCCTGAAGAATCTTTTTCTTGCATTTCTCGCTTGGTGGCAAACCCGTTATGCATATGCGGTGCAGACCGAGCTTTCACAGAGACTATTCACCGGATACCTGCGCCAGCCCTACACTTTCCACCTTCAGCGAAATTCGGCGAAATTGATTCGAAATGTCACGACCGAAGTCGGAATGTTCGCGGACGCAATCATGAGCGCGCTGCTCGTTGCCACGGAATCGCTCGTTCTCTTGGGCGTGGCCACGCTGCTCCTGACCGTGGAACCGGTCGGTGCAACCATCGTCGTGCTTGTTTTGGGCGGCGCCGCCTGGATTTTCTACAAGGTAACCCGTGGTCGGATTGCCCGTTGGGGCATCGCCAGGCAGTACCATGAGGGTTTGCGCATGCAGCACCTGCAACAGGGGCTGGGAGGCGCGAAAGACGTAAAGTTGCTGGGACGGGAACGCGACTTCATAGAGCAATACCGGGTGCACAATGCCGGTAGCTCGCGGGTGAGCCGGCTCCAGGCCACTGTTCAACAGATGCCGCGACTCTGGATCGAATTTCTTGCAATTGTCGGCCTTGCGACGCTGGTCATCACCATGCTGTATCAGGGTCGAAACATGGCGGGCGTCGTGCCAACGCTGGGGCTGTTTGCCGCCGCTGCGTTCCGCCTCATGCCTTCGACCAATCGCGTTCTCTCCGGAATCCAGGCATTGCGATATAACTCTCCTGTCATAGGCAGTCTGTACGAGGAGCTCGGCACGATAGGAAACCACCAAGAGGCCCCGAGTTCACCTCGCCACTCCGGATCTGCGTTGAGCCTCCACACGGAACTTGACGTCATCGATGTCAAATTTGCCTACCCCGGCGCAGTGGATCATGCCCTGGAGGGGCTCTCCATAAAGATCGTGAGGGGGGAAACCGTTGGGTTGATCGGCGCCAGCGGTTCGGGCAAGAGCACGTTGGTGGATATCATCCTTGGATTGCTCACCCCGAGCGAAGGAACAGTGGAGATCGATGGGCAAGATATCCAGACTGCGCTGAGGTCATGGCAGGATCAGATCGGTTATGTTCCGCAGTCCATATATCTCACCGATGACACGCTACGTCGTAACGTTGCCTTCGGTCTGCCGGAGGGGCAGATCGACGATTCGGCCGTGGCTCGCGCCGTCCAAGCCGCCCAGCTGGACAAATTCGTGGACGGCCTGCCCGCCCGGTTGAATACCGTCGTCGGGGAGCGCGGCATCAGACTCTCGGGAGGGCAGCGCCAGCGCATCGGCATTGCCCGTGCCTTGTACCACGATCCAGCCGTACTCGTTCTGGACGAAGCCACCAGTTCACTGGATAACGCTACGGAGCACGGCGTAATGCAAGCCGTGATGGCCCTTCGCGGAAGCAAGACGGTCCTTATCGTCGCCCATCGGCTGACGACGGTTCAACAGTGTGATCGTCTCTACAGGATCGAAGACGGGAAAGTGGCTGCAGAAGGCAAACCGGATGAAGTTTTGCGACTTTCCAAGGCGGTCTGACGGGCTGGACAAAATCCGACATGTTCAATGACAAATCCATTCTGATTACCGGCGGTACCGGTTCGTTCGGCAAGCAATACGTCCGGACCATACTGAATCGCTTCGAACCAAAGAAGCTAATAATCTATTCGAGGGATGAACTGAAGCAGTTCGAAATGGCGCAGGAATTCCCGACTGACAAATACGCATGCATGCGCTATTTCATCGGTGACGTGCGCGACAAGGACAGGCTGGTCCAAGCCATGCAGGGCGTCGACTATGTCATTCATGCCGCAGCGCTCAAGCAGGTGCCCGCGGCAGAGTACAACCCCATGGAATGCATAAAGACAAACATACATGGGGCGGAGAACGTCATTCAGGCGGCGCTCGCCAATGAAGTGGAAAAAGTCATCGCGCTGTCCACGGACAAGGCCGCGAACCCTATCAATCTATATGGCGCAACGAAGCTGGCGTCGGACAAGTTGTTCGTGGCCGCGAACAACATAGTCGGCGGACACAGAACTCGATTTGCCGTAGTTCGTTACGGCAACGTCGTCGGCTCCCGGGGATCGGTCGTGCCTTTTTTCCAGAAGCTCTTGAGTGAAAAATCGGACCACTTGCCGATCACCGACGAACGCATGACCCGGTTCTGGATCACCCTGCAGCAGGGCGTGGATTTTGTGCTCAAGGATTTCGAGCGCATGCGCGGCGGGGAGATTTTCGTTCCCAAAATTCCGTCCGTCCGCATAGTTGACCTCGCAAGCGCCATGGCGCCGACGCTGGCGCAGAGAGTCGTAGGCATTCGTCCCGGCGAGAAAATCCACGAGGTGATGTGTCCCGCAGACGATTCGCACCTCACGCTGGAGTTCGAAGATCACTTCGTCATTTCGCCGACGATCACATTCGCAGAGCGAGACAACGACTATTCGTCAAACCGGCTTGCAGAAAAAGGACGTCCGGTCGATCAAGGCTTCGAATACAACTCCGGCCAAAATCGCCACTTCCTGACCGTCCCTGAAATCGGGAAACTGAATCGCGCGTGCGGGTTTACATGATCCCCTACGGCAGGCAAGACATCAGCGAAGGTGACATCCAGGCCGTTGCTGACGTCCTGCGCTCGGACTTCCTTACGCAAGGACCCACGGTTCCGGCGTTCGAGGACGTAGTTGCAGAGTTCTGCGGCGTTCGATTTGCAATCGCTGCAAACAGTGCGACAAGCGCCCTGCACCTTGCCTGTCTCGCACTGGACGTCGGGCCGGGAGACACAGTCTGGACGAGTCCCATTACTTTTGTTGCCTCCGCAAATTGCGCCGTGTATTGCGGGGCAAAAGTCGACTTTGTGGATATCGATCCCGTCACCGCCAACATCGGCATCGCAAGCCTCGCGCGCAAGCTGGCGCTGGCGAAAAAAAATGGCGCACTTCCGAAGGTCGTGATTCCCGTCCATCTTTCGGGAAAACCGTGTGACATGACCGCAATTCGCAGCCTGGCCGACCAGTATGGATTCAAGATCATCGAAGACGCATCCCATGCCATCGGTGCAGGATATCGCGGCGAACCGGTGGGCAACTGCCGGTTCAGCGACATAGTGGTATTCAGCTTTCACCCCGTCAAGATCATCACGACCGCTGAAGGCGGAATGGCGGTTACCAACAGTTCGTCCCTGGCAAACCGCATGAGGCGGCTGCGCGCTCACGGAATTACCCGTGATCCGTCGGAGATGAGCCAGGGATCGGAGGGGCCCTGGTATTACGAACAGATCGATCTGGGTTTCAACTACCGGATGACCGATATGCAGGCGGCGCTTGGATTGAGCCAGATGCGGCGGCTGCGCGAATTTGTCGTGAAGCGGGCGGCAATCGCCGCTCGCTACGACAAACTGCTTGAGGATTTACCGGTCAAGAGGCCTTCACGGCCTTCGGAAGGTGATTCAAGCTGGCATCTTTACGTCGTACGCCTCGACCTGGAAAACATCGGGCAAAGCCACCGAGCCGTATTCGAGGCACTGCGCGCGGCAGGAATAGGCGTCAACCTCCACTACATTCCCGTCTACCGGCAACCTTACTACGCGCGCATGGGGTTCGTTCGCGACGAGTTTCCGGAGGCGGAGAAATACTACTCCGAAGCGATCAGTCTGCCCTTGTATCCCGCATTGACCGCGCGCCAGCAGGATGTCGTCGTTGACGAAATCAAGAGGGCCTGCGCGGCATGAGGGTCGCCGTCATTCCCGCCCGCGGCGGAAGCAAGCGAATCCCCCGAAAGAACATCAGGTCATTCTGTGGCAAGCCGATGATCGCATGGTCGCTGGAAGTCGCCGGGAATTCCGGCTTGTTCGACCGCATCGTCGTTTCCACGGACGATCCCGAGATTGCCGATGTTGCGCGCAATTACGGAGCCGAGGTTCCTTTCATGAGGCCGCCCGAGCTCGCAGACGATCATGCGGGCATCACCGAAGTTATTTGCCACGCCACGCAATGGATGTCGGACAGGGGCTGGCCCCTGTCCCTCGTCTGCTGCATTCAGGCGACGGCGCCCTTCCTCCTTGCAGGAGATATCGCTTCGGGCCTGCAAGGAATCCAAACCGGGCAATGGAAATTCAGTTTTGCGGCGACAGAGTTCGGCGCGCCGATTTTCCGCGCGTTCAAGAGACATGGAGATGGCGGAGTCGAAATGTTTTTCCCGGAACATTTTTCGACCCGATCGCAGGATTTGCCCGTCGCCCTGCATGATGCCGGGCTTTTCTACTGGGGTCGCCCATCCGCATGGCTGGAGGGCATCCGAATTTTCGCACCGACATCCCTGCCGATCCTGCTGCCCCGATGGCGCGTTCAGGACATAGACACCGAAGCAGACTGGTTGCGCGCCGAGTTGCTCGCGCCTGCGATCCGCGGGCGGCGTGCCGAAGGTGCGCAGGCGCCGACATGAAGGCCGATCGCGGACACGTAGTATTTCGGGTAGACGCTTCGGCGCGATCGGGTACCGGCCACGTCATGCGTTGCCTGGCTTTGGCGGATCGCCTCAGGCTTGGCGGCGTGAGTAGCCACTTTGTCTGCAGGCACATGCCCGACCGGTTGCATGAAAAGCTGATCGCTTCGGGCCACGGCTTCGAACCTCTATTCCATTCGAGGCAGGATGAACCGGGCGACCTTGCGCATTCGGCGTGGCTGGGCGCAAGCCAAAGAGTCGATGCGGACCAGACCCTGGCGATAGTCTCCCGCAGCCGGTGTGATTGGCTGGTCGTTGACCACTACGCGCTGGATGCGCGCTGGGAGTCCGCGCTTCGCCCATTCGTTGGCAGGCTGATGGTCATAGACGACCTTGCCGATCGGACACACGATTGCGACCTGCTGCTGGACCAAAGCGCGTCGATCGATCCCGAAGCCCGGTATTCGGGAAAGGTGGCAAGCCGTTGCCGGCTCTTGCTCGGCTATCGCTACGCGTTGTTGCGGGAAGAGTTTCGCGAGCTGCGCAGTCATGTCAGGTCGCGGGACGGAAGTGTGAGGCGTGTGCTGGTTTTCCTCGGCGGGGTCGACGCCGCCGGCTATACCATGGTCGCCATCGGCGCACTGCGCAAACTCAGGCTTGAGGACCTTCAGGTGGACGTAGTCGTCGGCTCGCAAAACTCCCATCGCGAAGCTATCGAGGAGGCGTGCCGATCGAGCGCTTTCGGATTTCATGCCGAAACCGAGCACATGGCGCGCCTCATGGCATCCGCCGATCTGGCAGTTGGCGCTGGAGGGACGGCTACGTGGGAGAGGTGTTGCATGGGCTTGCCCACGCTCGCGCTATGCGTCGCCGATAACCAGGAGCAGCTGGTAAAGGATTCCGTAATTCGCGGGCTCATCTACGCGCCGGACCTTAAGCAGGGCGGAGAAGATGCCATGGCGCTGCACCTGAGGGCCCTCATGGACAATCGTTCACTGCTTCGCGCGATGTCGGAAAGGGGAATGCAGGAAGTGGATGGATTGGGAACCCGGCGTGTGATGCGAGAGATGGGTTTCGCCGGATTGACGGTTCGGAAAGCGACCTCGTCTGATTCCGAAAAGGTATTCTCATGGCGCAATCATCCGGATGTCCGGGTCGTTTCGAGAAATCCCGAACCCATAAAACCGTCAGTGCACGCGAATTGGTTTGCGGGCGTTCTCGCTGACGAGAACAAGTTGTTGCTGCTGGGCGAGGACAAAGGGGAATCCGTCGGCGTGATTCGTTTCGACGTCGAGGATTTCCGGGCTGAAGTCTCGATCTACCTCGATCCCCGTCTCAAGGGGCGGGGTTACGGACCGGATTTGTTGAGCACCGCAGAAGCCTGGCTGGCCACGAACAGGCCGGAGGTCTCGATCTTGACGGCCGAGGTGCTGGGGGACAATTCGAGATCTCGCGCATTGTTCGAAACCTGCGGATTTCGCAGGCAGGCAACCTCATATTCGAAGGAAATCGGCCGCATATGAATCGATCAATCCGAATTGCCGACAGAATGGTCGGGCGAGATCATGCCCCGTTCGTGATAGCGGAAATGTCGGGCAATCACAATCATTCGCTCGAGCGGGCGCTCGCAATCGTGGAGGCGGCCGCCCGGGTTGGTGCGCATGCCCTGAAGATCCAGACGTATACGCCGGATACCATGACGCTCGACCTGGACGAAGGCGAATTCCATATTGGCGATACGGACAGTCCGTGGGCCGGCACTTCGCTCTACAGACTCTATGGCGAGGCTTGTACGCCGTGGGAATGGCATCAGGCGATCTTCGAACGGGCGCGGGAACTGGGCATCATTCCCTTCAGCACGCCGTTCGACGATACCGCCGTGGACTTTCTCGAGGCTCTGGAAGTCTCCTGCTACAAGATCGCCTCGTTCGAGAATACCGACCTGCCATTGATCCGGCGCGTGGCGAAGACCGGCAAGCCTGTCATCATCTCAACGGGCATGGCGACAGTGGCCGAGTTGGGCGAAACCGTCTGCGCCGCGCGCGATGCGGGGTGCAAGGACCTGGTACTTCTCAAATGCACAAGCACCTATCCGGCGACGGCGGAGAACTCGAATCTGCAGACCATTCCGCATCTGCGGCAGCTTTTTGATTGCGAGGTCGGGCTGTCGGATCACACGCTGGGATTGGGCGTGTCGGTGGCAAGCGTGGCTCTCGGCGCTACGGTGATCGAAAAGCATTTCACGCTCAGCCGGGCCGACGGTGGCGTCGACAGCACTTTCTCGATGGAGCCGGCGGAGATGGCCGCGCTGGTCGCGGAAACCTCCCGCGCATGGCAGGGCCTCGGTGCCGTCAGCTATGGTCCGACGGAAGCGGAGAAGAAGTCGCTGCGTTTCCGACGCTCGCTATACATTTGCGAAGACCTCAAGGCGGGTGACGTTCTCACGCCGAAAAACCTGCGCGCGATCCGGCCGGGGTACGGCCTTGCACCGAAATTCATCGACGAGTTGATGGGTAAGCGCGTCATATGCTCCGTCAAGCGCGGCACGCCCGCTCGATGGAACCTGATCGGCTAGAGTGGCCTCAGCCGTCGGAAAAATTCCCAATCCAAAGGGGATGGACAGGCGCCGGAAATGACCATGGTTACGATCATTGATCTGAATACGGGCAATCTCCAGTCCGTCGCAAATGCCTTCACCCGCGTCGGAGCGGAGATATCCATCGCCCGCACGGCGGACGCGGCAGACGGGGCGAAAATCCTTGTGCTGCCTGGCGTCGGCGCATTCGATCGGGCGATGACCCGGTTGAACGAACAACGCCTCGGCCCGGTGGTCCGAAGACACGTCCTCGAGAAGCGCAGGCCTCTCATCGGAATCTGCCTGGGAATGCAGCTTCTTGCCGATCGAAGCTTCGAGCACGGGGAATTCGCAGGGCTTGGCCTCATCGCTGGAGAAGTCGTGCAACTGGAACCACGCCCCCCGATCTATCGCGTACCCAACATAGGCTGGACTACGGTAACGGCACGCAAACCGACGTCGATGTTTCCATCGGGTGTCGACGGAGAAAGCTTCTATCATGTGCACAGCTACCATCTCGTGTGCAGGGACGCCGGCGACGTGGCGGCAACGTTCGAATTCGGCGGAAGGCCGGTCGTGACTGCGATTGAACGAGGCAATATTTTCGGAATGCAGTTCCATCCCGAAAAAAGCCAGGACGCGGGATTGAACCTTCTGAGTTCGCTCATGAAGCACATCGGCTCCGCCGGCTGACGAGGAATCGACGTGACACTCCATAGATTGATACCGGTTATTCTCCTGAAAAACGGCTTGATCGTTCGCAGCCAGTTGTTCCGTATACACCAGACCATCGGCAATCCCCTGCATACGATCCGTCGTTTGTCCAACTGGAACGTGGATGAATTGATCCTGCTGGACATATCCACGGAGGATTTTCATGACATGCGCCGGGACGACCTGCAAGTCCGTTACCTGGACAATACCTCGATCGGTGTTCTGCGGCAGGTTGCCGAAATCAGTTTCATGCCACTGACCGTCGGCGGACGCATCCGGTCCGTGGAGGACGTGCGTGCGCGGCTGTCCGTCGGTGCAGACAAATGCGCCATCAATTCCGAGGCGGTGCGCTCGCCGGGACTGATTGAAGCGGCTTCGAAGGCATTCGGCTCGCAGTGCGTCGTGGTAAGCATCGACGCCCTGCGAAAGAAGGACGGCTCTCTTGAGGTATTTATTGATGGTGGCAAGACGGCGACGGGATTGCAACCCGGAGCCTGGGCGGCGGAATGCGAGCGCCTGGGTGCCGGAGAGATTCTCGTGAACTCCATCGACCGGGATGGCAGCGGCTGGGGCTACGATCTCGATCTCGTCCGGCAGGTGACGGATGCGGTATCGATTCCGGTCATCGCCTGCGGCGGCGTGGGGTCGTATGAGCAATTCCCCCAAGCCATCCAGCAGGCCGGCGCTTCCGCCGCGGCTGCCGCGAACATCTTCAACTACTTCGAGCTGAGCTACGCCCACGCGAAAAAGGCCTGCATCGATTCGGGCGTAGCGATGCGTCCGGTCAGCCTCGGCAGCCGCTGGTTTCCGCGAGAGCCCGCCTACGACGTCAAAGTGGAAGACGCCAGGATCGAATCCCGCCTCGAACGTGCGCGTACACGGCGCTTTCCTTCAATGGAAATCTCCGCGACCCGCAAGGTGCGCTGGTGCACTCGCTGTGTCTATCCTTCGCTCAGCGCGACTCCGATGGAGTTTGATGCCGAAGGCGTTTGCATGGGCTGCCGGATGGCCGAGATGCGGGTGGATACGCCATCCCAGGAATGGGAACGCCGCAAGGGAATACTGGCCGACATCATGGAGCAGGCTAGCAGCAAGACGGGCGATCGGCATGATTGCGTCATCGGGGTTTCGGGGGGCAAGGACAGCTACTTCCAGACGCATTACGTGAAGAACGTGCTGGGATACAACCCCCTCCTCGTAACCTATTACGGGAACAACTACACGCCGGCCGGGGAGCGTAATCTCAGGCGCATGGCCGAGGTGTTCGACGTGGATCACATCATCTACACGCCTGGCGTCGGGTTGCTAAAAAAACTAAACCGGCTCGGTTTCATCGTGATGGGAGACATGAACTGGCACAATCATGTCGGCATCGCGACGCTGCCGTTGCGCATCGCCACGCAGAACCGGATTCCGCTGGTTGTGTATGGCGAACATGGATATGCCGATCTGTGCGGACAATTTTCGATGAATGATTTCGTCGAGTGGACATATCGAAACCGGCTCGAACATTTTGCGCGCGGATACGAATGGAACTACATGGTCGGCAGGGAAGGCATCACGGCGGCCCAGATGGCTGCGTATCAGTATCCGAGCGACCAGGAAATCTTCGAGCTTGGCCTGCGTGCAATCTATCTCGGAAACTACGTGCCCTGGGACGGGAACGCCAACGCCAACCTGATGCGCGAAAAATACGGCTTCGAGTTCGGCGACCTGCCGTTCGAAAGAACTTATCGCAAGGCGTCCAACCTCGATGACATGCACGAGAATGGCGCGCACGACTACCTGAAATTCGTCAAATTCGGCTACGGCAGGTGTTCCGATCACGCCAGCAAGGATATCCGTCTGGGTACGCTCAGCCGCGCGGATGCCGTTGCACTCGTTCGCAAGCACGACGCCGTCAGGTCGAGCGATATCGTTCGGTGGTGCGAGTATGTCGGCATGAGCGAGGATGAATTTGACGCGATTGCCGACACGTTTCGCGACTCCCGGGTCTGGTGGCTTGCGGACAAGAGATGGTGCAAACAGAACATCTGGGATGGAGGCTAACGGCTTTTCAGGCAATTCCGGCCGGCGCCTCCGCCGATTGGCATGCTGTTACTGGTGATTCCCGCATCGTCGTGACCGCGGCAGACGTCAGTTGGCTTTGGCAGTTGGATTCCGGAATGAGGACATGACACCTTTCACGAGGAGATCGGAGCCGCCCTTGGTGAGATGACCGTAGTCGTACGCAATTGGCTCCAGAGCACCGTGGTCGGATGCCACGACGAGACAGTCGTCGAGTTCGCAAAAAAATTCGATGGGCGCCACGAATCGCGCGCCATGCGCGGAGGCGGCCTCGCGAAGCGTCGTATCGACCAGCCGTAATTCCTGGAGAAGAGAATTGCGAAAGCGCAGCCCGAGTTCAAGGGTCGTGCGCGAGCGTGCCAGGATTTCCGGCAGGCTGGGCTCCCAGTGGGGAACATTGCCAACCAGCAATATCCTGGAGTTCGCCGATAGCAAGTGAATGCGTTCGATGGTCGGACCGATGTTAGCCAGATACTTCGCGTGCTTTCGCCAATTTGCCGAGATAACGACCAGGGAAGGATGGTGCCTGCGGATCTTTTCGAGGATGTAAAGTTCGACATCGGCACAGTCGCGCCCATAGTCGAATTGCACGCCAATCAGCGGCGGACAAACGGAGGAATACTGACTGACCGTGGAGCGGGAAAGCTCCTTCACTGCCGGATACAGATGCGCGGCAAAAGAATCGCCCCACAAGAAGATTTCTTCGGATGAACCGTCTCCTGCCGCGCCGCATTCCGGCGAAAAAGCGGAGGGCGGCTGATCGATCTTCAGCAGGCACTTCCCGGTTCTGTACAACTCCGTCGTCGGATAGGCACGGAATGCCAGGACCTTCGCTTGCGTGTCGGAAATCCGCTCGGGAAAGCCGTTGTTGCTGTCGAGCACCAGCCCCGTCAGGAGCGTCGTCGCATTCATTGCAATTGCTGCAAGCAGGATGGTTTTGCGACTCGTCCGCGTTCTGTCGCGGAATGGGCGCTCGACAAACCGCCATGTAAAATACGCGAGCACGATGGAACAGATCGCCAATATTGCCATCGTCCAATGGCCGCCGAGACTCAGGAGGCGGGAAAAGGCGAAGAGCGGCTGATGCCACAAATATGCGCTGTAGCTGATCAATCCGAGCCCGACGAGCCATCGATGAGAGAGCACGCGGCCGACTAAGGTGGAAGGAATGGCGAACAAGATGACCAGCGCGGTGCCTACGGTCGGAACGAGGGCATATGCACCCGGGAACCTCGTACCCTTGTCGAAGGCCACTACCGCATAGGCAATCAGAAAAATACCCAGGAGGCTTCCCGATTCGTTGATTTTGGAAGTTAGGGAATATGGCGCACCGGTTTTGGTCAGGCCTGCAAGGAACGCAATGGAGCCTCCCAGAAACAGTTCCCAGCAGCGTGCCTTCAATAGGTAAAAGGTTATCTCCGGCGCCGACACCGATCGCGTATCGGCATAGATAAAGCTGAGGCAACCGACGATGGATACGGCCAGAAAGCCGACTGACCAGCGTTTCTTCACCGGCCAGAGGAGCAGAATGAACAGGGGGAAGACCGCATAGAACTGTTCCTCTACCGCGAGGCTCCAGGTGTGCAAGAGGGGATTGAGTTCCGCAGCGGTTGCGAAATAGTTGGCTTCCCTGCCAAACAGGATATTCGAGGCGAATATCGATATCGCAATCAGGCTTCTGGAAAGCTCCTTGATCTGGTTCGGCAGCAGGAAAAACCAGGCGAACGCCGTGGAGACCGTCAGGACAAGGAACAGCGGGGGCAGAATGCGTCTCGCGCGACGCTCGTAAAAGCCCGCGAGCGTGAAAGTTTCCGCTTTTTTCTCCGCTAGAATGATCGAAGTGATGAGATAGCCGCTGATGACGAAAAATACGTCAACCCCAACATAACCTCCGCTGAACCATCCGAATCCTCCATGAAAAAGGATCACCGGCAGCACCGCGACGGCCCGCAGTCCATCGATTTCTCTTCTGTAATGCATTTGCGTGATCGTTCAATTCCGAGCCGCGACCGACAATGACCTCTTCACATCCCGCGGAGCATTCAGCCGTGAAGAAATTACTCCTGGCCGTTGTGGATATGCTCAGGTTTCTCGCGTCTCTCCGGGTTGTTTTTCGGCCAATTCCCCATCATACCTACGACGAAACGATCGCGATTCGCGGCATTGCTTCCGTGCATCCGGCCATACCGAGGTGGGTAGCAAGGTTCCGTGCCAGGGTCATAGATCGTCAGGAAGGGCGATCTGCCGTGGCCATTGGCGACGAATCGGAATTTCTCTTTTCAAGAAGTGAGATCGAACGTTGTCTGGCGACATTGAAGCAAGACGGCATATACGTGTTCGCGGAGCGATTGCCCGCATCCCTGTTGACCGCGCTTCAGCGCTCCGTGAGCACGTTGCCGGCATATTTTCGCAGCGGGAAAGATGAAGATATTCCGTTCCGCCGAGGAGTCGACGGTACCGGTTTGTTCGATATCCGGGAAAGTGATCTGATGGTCCCCTCCGCGATCCAGGAATACGTGACAAATCCCGTTTGGCATTTTATTGCCGGGAAATATTTCAATGCGCCTCCGGTTCATGACGAGACGGTTGCCTGGTGGACATTCCCCCAGCCGGCGGAATTTGCGAGCCTAGGCGCCCAGATGTTCCACTCCGACCGGCGCAGATTGTCATTCGTGAAATTTTTCGTCTATCTGACGGATGTGACGACCCGAAATGGTCCGCACGTGGTCGTGCCCGGAAGCCATCGCCACAGGCCGCTGCGGTTGCGATCGGATCGACGGTACGAGGATTCGGAAGTCATCGCCGGATGCAAGCGCGCGCCGGTCGAAGCGCTTGGCGAGGCGGGCACCGTGATTGCCGTCGACACGCAGGCGCTACACAAGGGAAAAATGCTCGAGCGGGACCATCGACTCATTCTCGAAATTCAGCTGTCGACGGATCTCCTGGGGCCGGCATCGACGATACTGCATAACGATTGGAATGAAATTGCAAAGGCAAGAATATCGACGAATCCGCGCGTCTTCCAGCGTTTCCAATGAAGGAACAGTTGGCGCGACGTTTTCCCGATGACTTATCGGACTTGCAGAGGCATCCGGGCGATCGCTGAAATGAAGTTTCTATGGCCATTGAGGGTGATCTACCGCTTCATCAAGAGAATGTGGATGCGTTCGCTCGAATGGCATCGCGTTCGGTTGCCCGCGGGGCAACGGAAGAAATTCTTGTTCTGGGTCCCGGGGGGGATGCCGCTAATGCTCGATGTCGAGGCCGCCATCGCCGTTGCCGCGAGGATTCGAGGGCACGACGTGCATGCGGTCATTTGCGACGGCGTTGCGAAGGCATGCGTAAAGCGTGAAATAACGGTGGACCCCGATATCGAGAAATGGTCCGAGGAATGCGCATCCTGTCGCAAGAGTTGCGAGAACAAGCTGAAATTCTTCAACCTGGACTATTCTGTTTTCGGCGACCATATTTCGCCGGCACGCGTCGAAGAACTCAGGTCGATTGCCGGCACCGTCGAATGGAAGGATCTTCCCTCCTTCGAATTCGAGGGCGTCAAGGTCGGACCGAGCATCCGGTCCAGCATATTGCGCTATTTGAGAGGCATGGATTTCAATGGCGACGCAAGATTGCTGCGCGAGTACGTTTTTGCGGGATTGGTCGCGCTGGTTGCGGCCAACAATTCCTATACGCGCGAAAAAGCGACCAACGTGTTCATGTCACACGGCATCTATGTCGACTGGGGCCCCGCACTGAGGAGCGCGATCGACAGGGGGCTCAAAATGACGTGCTGGATGGGATCGTATCTGCACGCCGCTTTCTACTTCAGGCACCCGAAGGACTATGTGAACCTCGATTTCCACAATATCGATGAATCGACCTGGATCAAGGAAAAATCGCCGCTCTCTGAAGTCGAGGCAAGGCGACTTGATCATTATCTGGTGAACAGGTACGTGAAAGGCAAGACCTTCGACGTGAAGGAATTGAAGAGCTATGGCAGCGTTTCCGAGGAATTCCGCAGAAAATTCGTTTTCAACAACGGGAAAAAGACGTGGGCGATCTTCGCCCACGTAAACTGGGACTGCGTAACCGACTACGCTCCGATGCTTTTCGATGACTTCAACCAATGGATAGCCTCCACGATTTCGGCGCTCGAAAACGACGATTCGGTAAACTGGCTCCTGAAAGTGCACCCCGCGGAGGCGTGGGACAACCCCGCCACTGGCGTTCAGGCAATGGTCAAAGAGCGCTTCCAGAAATTGCCGGACCATATACGCATAGTCGGGTTCGATGAAGACATCAATCCCCTCGTTTTCTACGGCCTGATCGATGGCGCCGTGACGGTCTATGGCACGCCCGGTCTGGAAATGGCTTACCTGGGAAAGCCGGTCATCATGGCGGGGCGCGCGCACTATGCGGGAAAGGGGTTTACCTACGACCCGGGAACGAGGGAGGAATATTACGAATTGCTCCATTCGGCCCGAGACGTCGGTCCTATATCCACGGAGAAGCAGGATTTGGCGAAACGATATTCGTACATCTACTTTGTTCAGCGGCAGGTGCCGTTTCCACCCGTCGTCAACCGGAGAGCTTCCAAGGAATCCAATTTCTGGGAGTTCAACATACGATCCCGGAATCTACTCATTCCTGGAGGCGACAGGTATGTCGATTTCATCGTGGACCGCATGATTGATGACAACGAATTCCTGCTGCCCAGGGACCTGGAGCCCGTGGAGCAGCTTCAATGATCGGATTTTCTTGAGCAACGGTGGGAGCAATCGGCTGCTTGGGTTCGACGGTCATGGAGAAGTGTTCGACCATGGCGAAGTCATCTTCCGAAGAATAAAGCCGGAGCAGAAGGAGTCCGTCGCGCGCATTCATCAAACATTCCTAGATGCAAAGCTCGACCAGAAGGGAATAGTCGAAACCGTATTGCGAGCGGACGGCGATTTGGAGCATCGCAAGCTGGTCATCTCGTATCCCCATGAATGGCCGGCGAACATGTACAAGGATGCGGTCCTGTTTCATTTGAGGCTCTTCTCCGAGTTGGAGAAAGCGCATCTGACGCTCAAGGATGCCCTGCCGAACAACATCCTTTTTGATTGCACGACTCCTTCCTTCATCGACTTCCTTTCGGTGGTGCCCCCCGAGCAATTGGACGAGGAGGAATGGCTGGATTCCGGGGGGTACGAGGATCGGCGCTTCGCGGTGGTCGACCGCATGCTTTTGCCATACATGGTTCTTCCGCTCCTATTCCTTGCCCGGGACGAGCAGAAAATCGCTCGTGAATTGCTGTCTATCAGGGCCTGCAATACAAGTGGTACGCCGCCATCGTGGAGAGAGCTGATCAATCTGCCTGCGCGTCGAAGCGGCTACGCCTTGCGCGGCTATGTCCGGGGGTTGCTGCTTGTCGCCAGGCTGCGGATATTGAAGCGACGATTGCCTAGATTGCAGGGGCGGGTATTTCTGGAAACGATTGACGAGTTGTCGCGCCTGGTTGCCGGAGTGGACGTTACGCCCCCCCTGAGCGGTTATTCGTCGTACTACGATGAAAAAAGGGAGCAGTTGTCCCTTGCCGACCCGGTTGTCTTCCTGCCGAAGCAAAAGGCCGTATATGAACTATTGCACGCAGAGCGCCCCGCGCGCGTACTGGACATAGGAGCCAATACCGGCTGGTATTCCAGCCTCGCGGCCAGCCTGGGTTCCAGCGTGATAGCCCTGGAACAGGACGAGTCGTGCGTAGACATCCTCTACAGAAAAGCGAAGGGCAGGCAACTGCGGATCTTGCCGCTTCGGGTCGGATTTTCGGATCTGAAAACGGAAATCTACAGTTCCCGGGATCTGGCTCGTGAGTATCCGGACAGGCAAATCGGCACGATCCCCCTCTACCGTGCCGGCCTCGAACGGTTTCAAGCGGACCTCGTACTGGTGCTCGGACTGGTCCACCACCTGGTCCTCGGAGAGGGGCGCACGCTGGAGGAAGTATTCGAGATTTTCGGCAAGCTCGCCAGGAAGGTGCTCGTGCTCGAATTCGTGTGCCTGGATGACGAAAAAATCGTCAATGAGCCGACGTTCTTCGCCAACCTCGATCGAAGCGATGCCACGACGTACAATCTCGACCGCGCGCGGGAAATAGGCCGGCGGCATTTCAGCTCGGTGGAAATACGCGACTCCCATCCTGAAACAAGAAAAATCCTCATATTCCGCAAATGAAAAGGGCGCTCATTACGGGCATCAATGGCCAGGACGGCTCCTATCTTGCGGAGCTGCTACTCGAAAAAGGCTACGAGGTGCACGGCGTCGTTCGCAGGGATGCGCTCGAGGATCCCGAACACAGGTTATCCAACATCGAGGCGATACGCGGCGGTCTGACGATGCACGTGGGTGCGGTGGACAACCACCTCAGCATTTACAAGATCGTCACTGCCGCCAGGCCGGACGAGTGCTATCACCTTGCCTCTTCCAGCTTTGTGAGCTACAGCTTCGAGGACGAATCCTCCATCGTCTCGAACAATTTCAACGCCACGCACTCGCTGCTGTCCAGCATCAAGGAAATCGTTCCGGAATGCCGCGTCTATTTCGCGGGATCGAGCGAAATGTTCGGTGACGCCAAGGCTTCGCCCCAGGACGAGAGCACGCCGTTCAATCCGCGCTCGGTATACGGCATTTCCAAGCTGGCGGCGTTCCACCTTGCCAGGAATTACCGGCAGCACCACCGGATGTTCGTCTCTGCGGGGATACTCTATAACCACGAATCGCCGAGGAGAGGACACCAGTTCGTCACCAGGAAAATCAGTTCGACCGTGGCGAAGATAAAGCTCGGCCTTACCAAAATCCTGGAACTGGGGAATATCGACGCGAAAAGGGATTGGGGTTACGCGCCGGACTATGTCAAGGCCATGTATTCCATGCTGCAGCAGGGCAGTCCGGGCGACTACGTTGTAGCCACGGGCATTACCCATAGCGTCCGGGATTTTCTCGAGATTGCATTCTCGTCCGTCGACCTGGACTATCGGCATTATGTGAGCATCAATTCAAATTATTTCCGTCCGAGTGAAACCGTGCTGCTGTGTGGAGATGCCAGCCTCGCGCGGCGCGAACTGGGGTGGAAACCGTCGCGAAATTTCGCGGAAATCGTCTCGGAAATGGTGCAGGCCGACCTCGAGAGCCTGACCGCCAGCAGATGAAGGTGCTGTTCACGAGCCCGATCCTCGAGCATCCGGCGGCGGGAGGCCCACAATTGAGGATAGAAAATTCGATAAAGGCCCTCTCGAGGATATGCGACCTTTACATCGTGTCGCGCGCAATTGCATCGGATGCGCAGAGGTTGCACACAGAGGACTATTTCAAGCCGTATTGCCAGGAGTTCACGCATCTTCCGCGCGTGACAAAGGACCCAGCACGCAATCGCCTGGTGCGCATCGCAAGCAGGCTTTACCAGCGGGCATTCGATTCCAATACACCGTCGGACGCCGACTTCATCCTGCAATGTCTCGATCGAATTCGGGCGGATGCGATCTGGTTCGGCTATGGAAATATTTCCTATGGCCTGATGAAGCGCATCCGGCGACTCAGGCCGTCGCTTCCGATGGTATGCGATACCGACAGCGTCTGGTCGCGATTTGTCCTGCGCGAATTGCCGCATACAAGGGGGATTAGGAAAATTCGCATTGCAAGGGCGGGCAGGAGAAAGGAAAAAGAAGAGCGCGAATGGACGAATTTTTGCACCGTGACCACGGCCGTCTCGGATGTCGACGCCGAATACTATCGGCAGTTGACTGCGGACAAGCAAAGCGTGCGGGTTTTCAGGAATGTCATCGACGTGGACTCCTACGCGGTGCGGCCGCGGGTCCCGGCTGGCTTCAAGAGTCCGTGCATCTATCTTGCCGGGACTTTCGGTCATTTCAACAGTCCGATGGATTCCGCTGCCAGATGGGTGTTGGACGAGGTGTTCCCGATCCTGCTTGAGAGAATTCCGACGTTGCATTTTTACATTGTTGGCAACAACTCCGATCGAGGGTTTGGCCATCTGAACGGCCCGAACATCACCGCTACCGGCCGCCTGGAATCCGTCCTGCCCTATCTGGTCCATGCCGACGTCGCGCTTGTGCCCCTGAAATTCGAATCGGGAACGAGGTTCAAGATTCTGGAGGCGGGCGCGTGTGAAATTCCCCTGGTTTCCACTACACTGGGCGCGGAAGGCATTCCTGTGGTGGATGGGCGGCACATCCTCATAGCGGATGACGCCAAGGGGTTTGCCGATTCGATTTTGCGTCTCATCGCGGACAAGGCGTTCGCGCGGGACATGGCGGCCAGGTGCAATGAGCTCGTGCGGGAGGGGTTCAGCATCGATTCGCTGGCGCGCGAAGGCTCGGAGATCCTGGCTTACATCGGCGGGACGAGAAGGCTCACATCGTGATCGAAAGAATTCTCCATCGCGGCAATCCGTTGGCCCTGATCCTGCGCGCGGGATATCGGGCGGACGGCATCGAGTTTTTCACTCCGAGCGATTTTTCCCAGCAGCTTGGCTACATGAATCGTCCCCGGGGTTACGTCATTGCACCCCATGTGCACAATCCCGTTGCCCGCGAAGTCCACTTCACGAAGGAAGTGCTTTTCATAAAGTCCGGCAAGGTGCGGGTGGACTTCTACGACGACGAACAAAACTACCTGGAGAGCCGAATCCTGGAGCAGGGCGACTTCGTGTTGCTGGCGTATGGCGGCCATGGCTTCGAGATGCTGGAGCCCAGCGAGATGATAGAAGTCAAGCAGGGGCCCTACGCAGGGGATGCGGACAAGACACGGTTCGACCCGGTGGGTTCCGAAAAGGTCCGCCTAAACGGCGATTCATGAGCCAGGCGCCGTTCGTTCCGGTCAACGAGCCGTTGCTAAACGGCAATGAGGAGAAATACCTCGTTGAATGCATTCGCACCGGCTGGATTTCCTCCGAGGGGCCTTTTATCAGGAAATTCGAGGAACAGTTCGCCGCCCGCGTCGGTCGTCGCCACGCGATCGCGGTTGCCAACGGGTCCGTGGCGCTCGATGCCGCGGTCGTGGCCTTGGGCATCGGCGACGGCGACGAAGTCATCCTTCCTACGTTCACCATCATTTCCTGCGCTGCCGCCATCGTCCGTGCTGGCGCCGTGCCGGTCGTCGTCGATTGCGATCCGCAGACCTGGAACATGGATGTCTCGCGCATCGAGGAGCGCATCACGGCGCGCACCAAGGCGATCATGGCTGTCCACATCTTTGGCCTTCCGACCGACATGGCATCGCTGGAAGCGGTGGCGCTCCGGCATGGCCTTGCAATCATCGAGGACGCCGCGGAAATGCATGGGCAAACCTGTCAGGGAAAGCCCTGTGGCAGCTTCGGGAACATCAGCACGTTCAGCTTTTATCCCAACAAGCATGTAACCACTGGCGAAGGCGGGATGATGGTCACGGACGATGCCGAACTGGCGGAGAAATGCCGCAGTTTGCGAAACCTTTGCTTCAAGCCGGAGAAGCGGTTCGTGCACGACGATCTGGGCTGGAATTTCAGGATGACGAATCTTCAGGCGGCGCTCGGAGTCGCGCAACTCGAGCGCCTCGATGAATTCGTCGGCATCAAGCGCAGGATGGGCGCACGCTACACCGAATTGCTCAAGGGAACGGACGGAATACAGTTGCCAATGCCGGAAGTGGCGTGGGCCAGCAATATCTACTGGGTCTATGGAATCGTGCTCGACGATGAGGTTTCGTTTGACGCCTCGGAGGCGATGGCCAGGCTGGCAAAGTCGGGAATCGGCAGCAGGCCGTTCTTCTGGCCCATGCACGAGCAGCCTGTGTTCATGAGAAAGGGCATGTTCCGGGGTGAGCGGCATCCGAACGCGGAAAGGATCGCCCGTCGCGGTTTCTACATTCCCAGCGGCATGGCACTGACCGATGACCAGATCGAGCGATCTGCCGCCGCCGTCAGGAAGTTGATGCAATGACCGGGGTATTCGACGCATACGCTCGCTACTACGACCTGCTGTATCGCGACAAAGACTACGTCGCCGAAGCAGGGTATGTTGCCTCACAGATTCGAAGCCATGCTCCTGATGCGCGAAGAATCCTGGAGCTAGGGTGCGGTACCGCCGCACATGCCGAACAACTGGCGCAAATGGGATTTTCGGTGCACGGCATCGATCTCAGCGAGTCCATGCTTGCTGCCGCGGAGCGACGAAAATCACGCTTGCCGCCCGATGTCGCATCGCGGCTGTCTTTCAGCCGGGCTGACGTGGCTTCGGTTCGAGCGGGACAACCATTCGACGTGGTCATTTCCCTCTTCCATGTCATGAGCTACCAGGTCACCAACGACGCGCTGGCGGCGGCATTCAAGACTGCCGCGGCCAACCTGCGTCCCGGCGGGTTGTTTTTGTATGACTTCTGGTATGGCCCGGCGGTACTTACCCAGAAGCCAGATACCCGCGTCAAACGTCTCCGGGATGCAGATGTCGACGTGACGCGAATCGCCGAACCCGTGGTGCATTGGAACGAAAACGTCGTGGACGTGAATTACACGGTGTTCGTCGAACGCAACGATACGGGGGCCCTTGAAAAACTATGCGAAACCCACCGGATGCGTTACCTGTTTCCCGCGGAGCTCGTCCACTATTACTCACCCTCGTTTCGCGAGCGCGCAACATGCGCGTGGATGGAAACCGCGCATCCGACGGCTGATTCGTGGGCCGCCTTGCAGGTCCTGACACGCATTTGACGAGAATGAAGATCATTGCGGTCCTGGAAGACGACATCCGGACTGGGGGCGGATTCAATCAATCGCTGAACGCCATTTTGCAGATGCGAAGGATCTGCGATGGACGATTCGACTTCGAGGTGTTTGCCACGCACGAAGCGAACGTCGATCTTCTCAGGGATCAGGGAATCCGGACGCAAGCCGTTTCAATATCCTTCTTGGACAAGCTACTGTCCCACCTGAGCTTGTATGCATGGTGGAATCGACTGCAGTCAAAAATGAAATTGCTCTCCCCCATTGAAAAAAAATTGCGGCGCGGCGGGTGCGATCTGGTGTATTTCGTCAAGCAATCCGAATTATCTCTTGCGCTTCAAACGCTCAATTTCATTACTACGCTATTCGATTTGTGTCATCGCGACGCGCCGGAATTTCCCGAAGTCCGGCAGTACGGTCAATTCCAGGAAAGGGAGAGCTACTTCAACACTCACTTGACGGGTGCATTGGTTGTAATTGCGGACTCGCCCGCGCTGGCAGATAACGCCAGCGCCCGATACGGCGTAGATCGGGAGCGCCTATTGCCCATGCCCTTCGCGCCTGCACCTTTCCTCGACACGAAAGCTGCGATAGGCAAGGATGAGGTGATCCGGAAATACGATCTGCCGGAGGGATACCTGTTCTATCCAGCCCAGTTTTGGGCTCACAAGAATCACATCCGGATTGTCGAGGCGCTGGTCATTTTGCGACTTCGCGGGAACAAGCCGCACGTTGTGTTTGCGGGAGGCGACAAGGGCAACCGCCGCCATGTCGAGGAGGCAATCCGCAAGAATGCGTTGCAGGCCCAAGTTCATGTCCTGGGGTTCGTTCCTGCGGATGAAATGCGCGGGTTGTATCTTGGCTGCGGCGCCGTCGTCATGCCAACTTATTTCGGGCCCACGAATCTTCCCCCGCTTGAGGCATGGACAATGGGACGACCATTGATCTATACGTCATACTTCCGGGATCAAACCGGGGATGCCGCGATTTGTGTTGATCCCGACGACGCCGAGGATCTCGCAACTGCAATGGAAACCTGCACTCGACCCGACGTTTCCGAGAGGTTGATAAGGTTGGGCGTGCTCCAACTGTCAAAAGTGGAACAACAACGCGCGGCGGCGGAGCAACAATTGCTTCGTCATCTCGAAAGATTTGCCTTACGACGGAAATGCTGGGAGTGAATCGGGCGATGTGGCGCGAACCGGGCAAGCGCAATTTCGTTGATGGGCTGCTTTCATGAAAAGCGGAATCAGGCGATTGTTTAGAAAGGCGGGAATCGAGATTTACCGCCGCACAATCCACACTTCTACGGCCGCTCAACTCAATCGCCTGCTCGAGTTCTGCGCAATCGACCTTGTCCTCGATGTCGGGGCCAACAGCGGACACTATGCAGCGCAGCTTCGCGCCAACGGCTACATGGGACGCATTGTTTCCTTTGAACCGCTTTCCGACGCGCATGCGAGGTTGAAAAAAGCCGCGCAGGCCGATGCAGGGTGGCAGGTTGCGCCGGCGATGGCCCTCGGCAGTGCAGACGGCGACGCCGTCATCAATGTGGCAGGCAATTCCTTGAGCAGTTCCATTCTGCAAATGCTTCCCGAGCACGAGCAGGCGGCACCCGGGTCCAGCTTTGTGTCCCGCGAAAATGTGCCGATGCGAAGGCTCGACGCCGTTGCGGGCTCCTACTTCGCGGATGCCCGGCGCGTACTGTTGAAGATCGACACGCAGGGCTACGAAGATCGGGTACTCGCGGGCGCCCGGGCAGTCCTCGACCGCGTGCTCGCTATCCAGGCCGAACTGTCGCTGGTTCCACTCTACGCTGGCCAACCCTTGTTCGATGAGATGCGTTCCAATCTCGAGGATGTGGGCTATGAATTGTTCGCCGTGTTCCCGGGCTATGTGCACGAGCGATCTGGCCGGACTTTGCAATTGGACGGATTCTTTGTGCGTCGGGACGCAATACCTGACACGGTGCAATGACGTCCACCAGCTTGCCGATCGGAGTGGTCCCTTCGTGGGAGGACTATTCGGCTTCGGCAACGGCAAGACAATTGGCAGATCGAGGCGAGCGCATATCGAGGATAGGAGATCCGGAGACACCGCTTGTCAGCATCGTCACGATAGTCCGGAACGGAGAAGTAACGCTGCAACGCGCGATGCAAAGCGTCCTGTCCCAGGACTTCGCCAGCGTCGAATATCTCATCGTCGACGGTGGTTCTACGGATGCGAGCCTGCAGATCGTTCGACGCAGTGAAGACCGGCTGGCCATCTGGATAAGCGAGCCGGACGCCGGGATCAGCGACGCCTTCAACAAGGGGATCGTGCTGGCTCGCGGTGAGATCATCGGCTTGCTCAATAGCGACGACTGGTACGAGCCCGGTGCGATCAGCGCGATCGTGCAGCGAATGACGGAGACCGGCGCCGATATCGCATGCGGCGGCCTGCAGTATTGGGAAGGCGGAAGGCGTACTTACCTGGTCGGCTCCAACCCCGCCAAGCTGGCACGCGGCATGACCGTCGGCCACCCCACCGTGTTCGTCCGGCGCGATAGTTACCGGAGATTCGGGCTATTTCGCCTCGACTTCCGGTTGGCGATGGATTACGAATGGCTATTGCGTGCCAAGTCCAAAGGCGCGACGTTCGTCGTCCTGGATCGTTGCCTGGCGAACATGCAAGGTGGCGGCATCGGCGACAGGAGATGGCGCGATTCCCAGCGCGAGGTGGCGAGGGCAAGGGCATTGCATATTGCCGGAGCGGACAACTGGCTCGTGATGTGGGGTTATGTCGTGAGGCGCATTTTCGTCGGCAGCGTGCGCCGCGTGCTCGATTTCACGGGCCTTGGCGCGGTTCGACGGGTCTACCACCGCTGGCTGTCACCCATCAAGATAACCTCGGGATCGCATGACGGCGACAACAGGTAGCCCGACGGACGGATCGCCCGAAGTCCTGGTAATCATCGTGAATTTCAACGCTGGCGCCCTTCTGTCCGATGCAGTCGAAGGGATGAGGCGGCAGACCTTCACGAATTACAGGCTGCTCGTCGTCGACAACGCCAGCACCGACGATTCGATTTCCCTGATGCTCGAGCGCTTTCCGGAAGTCGAGGTTCTTCATGCCGGCTCGAACATCGGATTCGCCGCGGCAAACAACCTTGCGGTGAAATCAATGCCAGGCTCGCACTGGCTGGCGCTGCTGAATCCGGATGCCGTCCCCGAACCGGATTGGCTGCGCCGGCTGGTGGAAGCCGGACGCCATCGTACCGACGTCGGCTCATTGGCGAGCCGGACTCTGGATGCCGCGGACCCGCGCGTGCTCGACGGCGCGGGGGATGCATATCACGTGAGCGGACGCTATTGGCGACGGGGACACGGTGCCGTCGCCTCGGTCTGCCATGCGAAATCCGAGGAAATATTTTCGGCATGTGCCGCGGCCGCATTGTATTCGCGTGCCGCCTGGGAGCAGGTTGGCGGCATGGACGAGTCCTTTTTTTGCTATGGCGAAGACGTCGACCTGGGATTCCGATTGCAGCTTGCCGGATACGGATGCCTATATCTGGCGGAGGCGATCGCGCTCCACCATGGCTCCGCCGTGACCGGAAGGCGCAGCGATTTTTCCATTTATCACGGCCAGCGCAATATCGTATGGGTCTTCGTCAAGAACATGCCGGCGACGCTGTTCTGGATGTTGCTGCCGTATCACTTGCTGCTAAACGTCGTGGCTTTGCTTGATTTTGCGTTGCACGGGCGAGGGCGCGTTGCGGCCAGGGCAAAGCTCGATGCCCTGCGGGGAGTCGCGCGTGCGTGGGAAAAGAGGGCGCAGGTCAAACGCCTGCGCCAAATATCGACCGGCCGCCTCTGGCGTGCATTCGCGCGCGGGCGGCCATGGCCGCGATGCTAGCCGCTTGCCAGGAACCTGATCATGCTGGCGACATGCCAGCGCAGATGCCGCAGGTTTCGATGGCTGCTCCGCCGCGCATCATGCGTCACGCTGACTGAGGGAAGCACGCGAACATCGTATCCGCGCCCTCGCAGGCGGCGACAAAGGTCCACATCCTCGTAGTAAAGGAAATATCGCTCATCGAATCCCCCGACCTCGGAATAGACGTTGCTGCGGAACAGCATGAACATTCCCGCTATCCAGTCGGGAGAGAAAGCATGCCGGGTTGCCTCGTAATCCTGTTTGTCCGAAAGTCCCAGCAGCTTGCGCATGATGATCCCCGCGGTGGGAAATCGGCGCGCACTATCCTCGATGTTTCCTGCGGGATCCGTTACCTGCGGCGCCGCCACGCCCACCGCCTGGCGATGCAGTTCGTCGATGAGCGCAGGAAAAGGATTTTCCCGCAGCTGGATATCCGGATTGAGAACGCAGAAATAGGGCGTCCGGCAGTTCCTGAACGCGGCATTGTGATTACTGCCGAAGCCCCTGGGTGAGCGGTTGCGGATGAAATCCATCGGAAACGGGCAGGGCTCGTCGTTCAAGGGAAGGGCTTCCGGCACGTTAAGCGTCAGGATGACGCGTATATCCGCGCCACAATGCTTTGCAAGGTCGGCAAGAAGCAAAGATACTAGTCCGCCATGGCCGTGGCTCACGATGGACACTGTAATGCGAGGGGAATGCCGGGAGGAGGTAGGTGTTTGCATCGAGCCAATTTGCGCGGTCCTGCAAAGCAATCGGCAAGTCCGCATTGATGTTGATCGAAGCCGGGGCAACCACCCGACCCCACTCCAATCAACGAGCGCAAACCAGTTTGCCACAAGCGTCGCATGACGTCTAAACGTGGAAGGCCGACGGCTTCGCGGCATGCGAGGCTCCCGAGTTGAAAAGCATCCTGATCACCGGCGCTTCCGGCTTCGTCGGCCGGGCGCTTTGCGACTTGCTGGATTCGCAGGGCTACGTAGTCCGGCGCGCAAGCAGAAAGGATCAGCCCGCGCAGCCATTTTCCACGATCGCGGTTGGCGACATCGGGCCCCAAACAGATTGGAAAGCGGCGCTCGAGGGATGCGAATCCGTAGTGCATCTGGCGGCGCACGTGCACGTGGCGGGCAAATCCGCCGACGATGAAGGCATGTTCCATCGGATCAATGCCGAAGGCAGTGAAGAGCTCGCGCGGCAGGCAGCTAGATCCGGCGTGCGCAGGTTCGTATTCCTGAGCTCGGTGAAGGTGAATGGCGAGAGAAGCCCGAGTCGCCCCTTCACCGAGAGCGATCCGCCGATGCCAGGGGATGCGTACGGCGCATCCAAGGCCGAAGCCGAAAAAAGAATCATGAGCATCGGTGCCCAAACCGGCATGGAAGTCGTGGTCGTGCGTCCGCCGCTGGTGTACGGCGAGGGCGTGAAAGCGAATTTCCTGAACCTCCTGCGCATCGTCGATGCCGGCCTGCCGCTGCCTTTCCGCTCGATGGACAATAGGCGCAGCCTCGTGTACGTCGGCAATCTGGCCAGCGCCCTTGAAGCGTGCCTGACGCATCCTGCCGCCGCCAATCGCGTCTTCTTCGTCAGCGACGATTGCGACGTTTCGACTCCGCAGCTCGTGCGCGAAATTGCCGGGGCACTCGGGAAGAAGGCCCGGTTGATTCCATTTCCCATGGGACTGCTGGCGGCCATCGCCGCGGCGACGGGAAGTGCCGATCAGGTCGCCCGCCTGACGGATTCTTTGCAGGTGAACATCGGGGCGATCAAGACGGCGCTCGACTGGCGTCCGCGAATATCACTGCAAGAAGGGCTGAAACGCACCGGCTCCTGGTACCGCCATTCGCATCCTCGGTAACCGTACGGGCGATTGCATAGCCGTGCGCACCTCGATTGCGTGGGTGCGGCCTCCCCGCCTCCGGATCGTACTCGCCAGAACGGCAACTGCGGCATTCCGCGTCGAATCCATTCATCACATTGTCATTTTCCGGTATCTCCAAGACATCGGCATAGTATAAACTCCGCCCTCGGTAATCAACCGACGAGAACGCCGCCGCCCTCGAATGGCATCCGCCTTTTCCGTGAGAGCCTCGCATGTTGCCGCGTATTCGTCGGTCACATACTCGATTACCGGATTGCTGATCGCCTTCGGCCTGCTTGGGAAGACGGTGGTTGCGGCGGATATCGGCATCGCGCAAGGCGCCACGTTGGCGACGTTCTACGCGCTTTCGGCAAATGCCAGAACGGTCATCCTCTCCGGAAGCGAGTCGGTCGAGGCCGTCCTGTTCTCCCGCGTCGCGCTGATGCTGCCCCTGGCGGCGTTTTGCTATTTTCTGAGCGTTCATCTGGCCGGCGCCGAGCCCTGGATCGCGTTGTCCGTCATTGCGCGCCGCTCCATAGAATGGATCAATGAAGTCGATCTCACCGATGCCGAGCAGCGCGGCGGACGGGAGCGCAAGGCATTCTGCTTTCTGGCACTGCAGGTCTTGTTGTTCGTCCTGGTCCTGCTCGACCTTCGATTCCTCTGCGCGTGGGCTGTCGTGCCGCTGTTCTACAGCCTCGGCTTTCTCCGCAGCCACCTGCGGATCCAGAGGCTCACGAGCCTTGTTCCGCATTTTGGCTCGACGACGGTTATTGGCGTGAGCCTGTATGCGTTTCGCTGGCTGATCCTTCTGATCGTCGGAAAGGAGGTTGCCGGAGCGCTCTTTTCGGCCTTTGCCATGGGCAGCTTCGTCGGCTCCTTTTTTGCGAACATCGTCGGGCCCAGCCTGCTGGTCGGCCGCGACAAGCTGCAAGGCCCGATCGTTTACCTTCTGTGGGCCTGGGCCGCGGTGGGCGGCGTACTCGCGGCGATGCCGCATTTCTACTGGCGGGCGGTCGGTCTCTCGATCGTCGGCGGCGCCGTCATGATACTGGCGCAATGCTCGCGCATTCGGCTCATGAGAACGCAGGACACGCTCGGTCCGGATCTGATTTCACACCTGATGCTCGTTTTCTGCGTGCCTTATTTCTATTTCCAATGGGGCCAGGACGGCATGGCGGCGCTCTATCTCGCCAACGCAGGCCTGTTGTACGTTTTTTACCGGGGGGGTGAATTGAAGGTCAATCGAAACCGGACGACGACGTGGGCCATAGGCATTGCGCTGTTGTTCCCGCTCTTTTTTCAGTTGTCGGGGTCGATCTACGGCAATAGCGGCGTCCCGATGATCGATTCGGGCGGGCAATTGAAGGCGGTGCCCATTCCCATTTCCGTTCTCGCCTGTTATGGCGGCATTCTGGTTCTGGGCGCGTATCGCAGGGCCTACACGGGAATGCTGCTGATCGGGGCGATGTTGTTGCTGATGATCATTTCCTCGAGCGTCACGGCACTCGACGTTGCGCTGGACCGCAGGAAGCTCATCCTGCTAATCCAGTTCATCCTGCCGACTGCGGGGTTTGTTCTGGCACAGATGGTCGACGATGACAGCACCATCGTGAAGGCATTCCTGCTCGTATTGAGCATCGTTGTCCCGATCCAGTTGCTTGCGACCTGGATGCAACAGAAGATTCTGCTGACTCACCACCTCTACGCGTTCAGCATCTATCAGCATTTTCAGTTCGTCCCGCTTATTTTCGTGAGTGCCTATGCAATGACGTTGATCTGGTTCTGGGATCATTGCAAGTGGCAGCTCATCGTGCTCGGAGCATTGATGGGGGCGTACGTCGCCGCGGGTAATTCGATGCTGGCGATGGGCGGCCTGACAATGTTCGTGTCGGCTTTTGCGGCGCGGAAGTATCAGATGACGCGCCAGGCGGCGGCCGTCGTGCTGGCGATGGCGACCGTTCTTTCGTTCGTGATCTATTTCAACTGGAGCAAGAGTCTGTATGTCGGCAAATACGATGATCTCGTGCAGTCGGCGATGGTGCCGAAAAACGTGCGGGACCGGATCACCGACTGGACGCTGTACGGCCGGGGGATCGTGGAAAGCGGCAGGGCCGCCGTCTTTGGCCATGCGGAACCGATTCCGCGCGAAATCACAACCAGCGCCCACAACTACTACCTGGATTTGATTTACAACTTCGGTGCGATCTCGGCCTTGCCGATTATCGGGCTGCTGGGCTACACCTCGCTGTTGTTGTGGCGAGGCAGGGAGAGACTCGACCCTGGGTGGAAGTGGGTCGCCGCGATCGTGCTTTTTCTACTGGTAGTGGACAACAATCTGAAGGTGGCGCTGCGACAACCTTATCCGGGAATAATGAGTTTCTTTCTCTGGGGGATGCTGGTGCGGAAACTGCCAAAATTCGCCGCGCCGATCAAGGAAGCGAATCGAGACGCCCGGTAACTGAGCGGCGTGAGGCGAATCGCAGAACGGCTGTTCCGGCGTCGCCGCGTTCCTTGCGTCTTGTCGGTCGCGACATCGAGTCCCTGGTGAGACAATCCCGCGCGAACGCCGCAAGATCGCGGACAAACGAGAATATCGTCCTATATAATCGCCGCGATGGATTCCGGCGCTCTCGCATTCACCTTTGCCCCATTCGTCGCCGGAGCAATTTCAACGATCGTGATGTTCGTGCTGGTCAGAAGCCGATCGCTTCCGCTCGACAGACCTAACGAACGCTCCTTGCATGTGGTGCCCGTGCCACGCACCGGCGGTATCGCGATCATGGCAGGCCTTGCTGCGGCCGCCTTGTGGCTCCATTCCAGTCCGGCAACGATGATACCCGCGGCAATGTTGGCGACAGTGTCCTACGCTGATGATCGGCGCGCGCTTCCAGCACCAGTCCGCCTGGCATCGCATCTGGTGGCCGCTGCGGTATTTCTGTGGCTGACTCCCGGGAGTTCGACGGCAATCCTGCTTGCCGTTCTCTGGCTCGCCATAGGCTGGATGACGAATCTCTATAATTTCATGGACGGCTCGGACGGTCTCGCCGGCGGCATGGCGGTGATGGGCTTTTCGGCCTACGCGCTGGCGGCGTGGATCGGAGGCGACCAGGAACTCGCATCGGTGGCATGGTCCGTCGCTGCGGCGGCGGCCGGCTTCCTGGTTTTCAATCTCCCGCCGGCGAAAATATTCATGGGCGACGTGGGCTCCATTCCGCTCGGGTTCATGACCGCAACGCTCGGCATTGCCGGGTGGCGGGAAGGCCTTTGGCCGCTCTGGTTTCCGGTCGTCGTGTTCGCGCCCTTCATCGTGGACGCGACTACGACGCTCGTGCGCCGCATGATGCGTGGCGAGCGCGTATGGGAGGCGCACCGCCAGCACTACTATCAGCGCCTGATCCTTTCCGGATGGAGCCATCGTCGCACCATGTTGTCGGAATATTGCCTGATGTTCCTGTGCGGCATCGCCGCCGTGGCAAGCCTGAATCAATCCGCCGCCGGGCAGGCAATGCTGCTGATCGGCGTGGCCGTCGTCATTGCAACGGCCATGTGGCTGGTGGACAGACGCTGGAAAAGGTTTTCCCTGGCGCCTAATGGCTAAATTGCCCGTCATCAACCCGCGATCTGCTCTCGCTTTCCTGCATGACCTCGTGGCGGCCGCGGCAACCTGGCTCGCCGCTTTCTGGTTCAGGTTCAATTTCGACATTCCGGCCGAGTATCTGCCGGCCATGTGGACGACGGTGGGCTGGGTCATGGCCCTGGATGCCCTGTGCTTCTGGCGATTCGGCCTCTACAGAGGTCTGTGGCGCTATGCGAGCATCCACGATCTGCGCCTGATCCTGATCGCGGTGGGCATCGCGGCGGTTGCTCTTCCCGCGCTGGTGGTTCTGATTCAGCCCGGTTTCGTGGTGCCAAGGTCGGTCTACGTGCTGCATCCGATGCTTCTCCTGTTCGCCATGGGTGGAAGCCGCCTGTTGTATCGGGCCTTGAAGGAACGTCACATCGGAAAGCTTGGCGCGATAAACGGCAAGGCAGTCGTGATTCTGGGGGCGGGCGATGCCGCGGTGTCGCTGCTGAAGGATCTTGCGAACAGCACGGAATGGCGCGTCATCGGAATTCTGGATGATGACGAAACCAAGCAGAAACGCCAGCTCCTTGGCGCGAGCGTGCTGGGGCGCATCGCCGACCTGGCGACGCTGGCCCCGCGCTTTGCGATCGAACACGCGATCATCGCCATGCCGGATGCATCCCGTGAAACGCGTCGCCTGGCTATCGGTATCTGTCGGAATGTCGGCATCAGGATCATGACCGTGCCTTCCTTCGACGATCTGATGAGCGGCAAGGTCAGCATCTCGCAGATACGAAACATCGAGCTGGACGACTTGCTCGGACGAGACCCGGTTACGCTCGACAGCGCGGGCTTGCAGGGATTGCTCGAAGGCAAGACGGTCATGGTGACCGGTGCCGGCGGGTCTATCGGAGCCGAACTTTGCCGGCAGATCGCGCGCTATCGTCCTGCGAGGCTGGTGCTATACGAACTGTCGGAATTCGCGCTGTATCAGATCGAGCAGGAATTCCAGGCGACGTTCCGGGCCGTCCCGGTCATCTGCGTGGTCGGCGATGTGAAAAATCCGCTGCGCGTCTCGCGCACGCTGGAGAAATACGCGCCCGAGGTCGTTTTTCATGCGGCCGCGTACAAGCATGTTCCGTTGATGGAGCGGGAAAATGCCTGGGAAGCGGTCCGAAACAACGTGTACGGGACGTATGTCATGGCGTCGGAAGCCATCCGCCACGGAGTCGAGAAATTCGTATTGATTTCCACCGACAAGGCGGTCAATCCCGTGAACGTAATGGGGGCGAGCAAGCGGCTTGCCGAGATGGTATGCCAGGCGCTGCAGCATGCCGGCCCGACGCGATTCGTCATGGTGCGGTTCGGCAACGTGCTCGGCAGCACAGGCAGCGTCATTCCGAAATTCCGCGAGCAGATCGCGGCCGGAGGGCCGATAACGGTTACGCATCCGGAAATCACGCGATTCTTCATGTCCATTCCCGAGGCGGCGCAGTTGGTACTTCAGGCCGGGACCATGGGGAGCGGGGGCGAGATCTTCGTGCTGGACATGGGGGAATCGGTGCGCATAGTCGACCTCGCGCGCGAGATGATCCGGCTGTCGGGCTTTTCGCTGGATGACATCAAGATCGTCTTCACCGGGTTGAGACCTGGGGAAAAGCTGTACGAGGAAGTGCTGGCGGACAATGAGCAGACGATGACTACGCCCCATCCGAAATTGCGGATCGCGCGCGCGCGCGCCGTTCAATCCGAATGGCTGGTTACGACGTTGTCGTGGCTGCAAGAATCCGCCTGTCCCGAGGATCCCGAAGTGCGAGCTGCACTCGGCAACCTGGTGCCGGAGTACCGCTCGTCCCCGGTCTAGGCGCTTGCGTCCCGCGCGGGTCTATCCGCGACTTCGGGCGCGCCCGGTTGTCGCTGTATGGGATTTGTCGGCGGTCGGATTTGTCGGTGTTGGTGCGGCCGATTGCAAGCGATGTGCATACCCGAGCATCATCCCCGTGAGTGCCCAGAACAGGTAGCCCTGCTGCCGGGTCCACAAATCGTCCGTCTGTGTCTTGACCAGCACGCCGACCAGCATTGCGATGCCGGTCAGCCCTATGTATGCCACCTGCGGCAGGCCGGATTTCCAGAGCCTCCAGAACTCCCGAAGCAGCGCAAAGAGTAGGAACGACAAGGCGGCCACGCCGCCAACCCCCATCTGTACGGCATAGTTCAGAAAGGGGTTGTGCGCGTGCGAATAGAAAATCTCATCCGGGAAGTTCTTTCGATACAGGTCCACGGCGGCGAATCGTCCGAATCCGACTCCTGTAAGCGGGCGCTCCCGGATCAGGTCCAGGCTGAATTCCCAGATACTCCACCTCGGGTCCCGATCGATCGTCGTCTGAACCGTCGCGTCGATGCTTTGCGTGCCGGAGCGATGCTTTGCGACCGAGAGCAGGAATGCCAGGCTGCCTCCGACCGCCAGGATGCCGACCAATGCAAACACCGCAAGCCTGCGTTTGCTGGACGCATGGCGCCCGACCAACATGGCAGCCACTGTCAAGACGATCGCATCGATCGACAATATGAAATTGCGGATGAAGGTCAGGTATCCCACCGCAAGGGCGGCCGCGATCGCAATGGAATTCAAGGCGAGCAGCGCGACCTCGCGCCGGAATTCGTATGTGGCTGCCAGCAATATCGGAAAGACGGTGACGAGGAGCGTCGATGTCGTCAGCACGCCCCCAAGATAGCTGTCCGCATGCAGGTCATGATTGAGCGTATACAGCCGGACCGCGACCGCCGTCATGACGGCCAGCCCCGCAAGCAAGGCGGCTCGGAATAGGTTCCAACATTGCCGATTGCGCGTCAGCACGAAAAAAACCAGGAAATATCCGACGCAATAGCCGATCTCTACGCGAATCTCCGAAAACGAATAGGAGCGATCTTTCGCCCACGCCAAGGAGGCGAGCGCCATGCCGGCCCAGACCAGCAGAGGCAGCTTGAGGGGGATGGGTGGACAGCCTTCCTTTCGCCAGACGTAGATCGCCGTGACGGCGGCTATCACAAGCGATATCGACCTCAGGGCCGTGACATGGGCCAGAAGCAGGAAAAACAGCAACAGTGCAGGTGCTGCATTGAGAAGCGGTTGCCTGAATGAAGTCAGCATTGCTTGTTGTGGCCAGGGTTTGGATTGCGTGGGCGAATTTCTTCGATCGTGCTGCCGGGAGCGCGTGGGTGGGGACTGCGTTTGCCCAACCTGGACTTGTTCGACATCGCGGTCAATTATCGCAATTCGTCAGCGTCTGGATCGCGGGGTTGCCGCGAGCGTTTGTACGATATTTCACGAGCTGGCGCTTTCTGACCATTCCTCCAAACCTTCGAAGAAAGCCATGCGATCTCGCAGGGTGTCGTTGTAGCTGATGCCGCCCAGATGCAGCCAGCTTCGGTCGATGAATTGCACGGGCCGCGAAATTCCGAGCGAAGGGACGCTCATCTCCACCTGGAGGGACACGGCGAGCCGCATCGTGGTCCTGTCGATGTCGCGGTACAGGCTGTTCCAGTTCCGCCCGCCGGTGTCGAGATCGCGCGAGAAGTCATAGAGAAAGTTGATCGATTTACCCGTGGTCAACGCAAAATCGAAGAAGCTATAACCCGCCCACAAGGACCAGAAGCCGAACTTGCCGACATTGACCAGTCCATATATTGGTTGGTTCTCCAGCTTGTCCGCGACGGTCGCCTTGCGCACCGGGATGAGGTCGTGGTCGAGGAAGCCGAAGCTGCGCGGCCTGATCGCGCGAATCACGTTCCGGTAAACCCAGCTCATCGCCATGCCGTGCGACCGGTTGACGTGTGTCGTCGGATTGGCCGGCAGCCCGAGGTAAGCAACGCCGTTGTCGTTACAGGCCCGCTCTATGTCTCGTCGTTTTGCATGATCGCGGGAGTTGTCGAACACCAGCACGTTGGTATCGGAAACATTCCTTTTCGCCATGCGCAGGAGCCAGTTCAGCGCCCACGGCTGCTCGAATGCGATGACGGCGGCGATACTCTTGCCTGCAAGATGCGATTGCGAGTCGAGAAAAGCATCCAGTTGCGCCGGACGTTTGGAGTAGTAAAAGCTCAACCACGCGTCGTTGCGCAGTTGCTTGGCCGCGTGCCGCAAGGGCAGCAGCTCCAGCCATTCCAGCGCGGTGAACTCGCTCGGGTGCCTCATCGTCAGGGGGAATGCCCGCTGACGGGCAACTTCGATTGAAACGGAAGCATTTGGCGCCGCAATATACTACGGCCCCGGCGGGTCGCATAGGCTGCCGCAATCGAGAGCCCCGGTTGCGCGCCCCGGGTGTGAATGTGATGATTCGCCCATGAGATCGGGATTCGCCCGCGGACGATGAATCTTTCCGCCGTCGTCATCGCCAGGAACGAAGAGGTCGCGATCGGCGCCTGCCTGGACGCGCTCGCCTGGTGCCAGGAAATCGTCGTCGTCGATTCCGGCAGCATCGACCGCACGCGCGAAGTGGCAAGGGCCCGCGGGGCAAGGGTCATGGACCACGAGTGGAGCGGCTATGGACCGCAAAAGAATTTCGCGGTCAACCAGGCGGCGAACGACTGGGTGCTTTGCGTCGACGCCGACGAAATCGTCAGCCCCGAATTGCGCGTTGGCATCGAACACGCGTTTGCGTCGGTGCAGTTCCAGGCTTACGAGATCACGCGACGCAACCGCTTCATGGGAAGCTGGCTTCGGCACGGCGAGGGCTATCCGGATCGCATCGTCAGGCTGTTCGATCGGCGCAGCGCGCAGTGGTCCGAAGATCCCGTCCACGAAAAAGTCATGACCGGCGTGCCGGTCGGCAGGATCCAGGGCGACCTGCTGCACGAGTCCGCCGAATCCCTGGATTCCTACCTCCGAAAGCAGAACGAATATACGACCGTCCAGGCCGAGGAGCTCTACCGCCGGGGCGTGCGCCCGAGCGTGCTTAGGCTGGTCCTGTCGCCGCTTGTGCGCTTCATCAAGTTTTACCTCTTCCGAGGCGGGTTCCTTGATGGGATACCGGGGCTGGTGCACATCTCGATCGGCTGCATGAACACTTTTGCGAAAAACGCCAAGCTGTTCGCGCTTTGGCGCAGGCAGTCGGCAAGATAGCCGACGGTGCGCCTCGAAGCCTCGCTTCGGATTCTTTCCGCGCCACGGCTATAATCCGGGCTGCAGCCGCGCACCGCGCATCGACCGCGGCACTGGAGCCCTCCAAGCTTGTCCGAAATTTTCCTTCCGCCGGACGCCGTGCCGCTCGACCAGGTGCGTCGCGTGCTGGTCATCAAGCTGCGCAACCTGGGCGACGTACTGTTGGCGTCGCCCGTCATCTCGACGCTGAAATCGCGGGCCCCGCATCTCGAAGTCGATGCCCTCGTCTATGCCGATACCGCCGACATGCTGCGCGGTCACCCAGGCCTCACCGTCCTGCACGAGATCGACCGGTCGTGGAAGCGCATGGGTGCCTGGCAGCGCTTCCGCGGCGAATTGCGATTGCTTTCGGCGATGCGTCGTCGAAATTACGACCTGATCGTGCACCTGACCGAGCATGTGCGCGGCATCTGGGCGGCTCGCTTGCTGCGGCCGCGTTTTTCGGTGGCGCCCGACCTGCGGCCGGCAAGGTACTACCGCAAAAGCTTCACGCATCGCTATCCGGTAATCGGCGGCAATCGCCGCCACACCGTCGACATCAATCTGGACGCGCTGCGCCGGATCGGCGTTTATCCGGACAAGGCGGGTAGCCGGCTCGTGCTGTCCGTCGATGCGCCAGCCGTCGCGGCGGTGGAAAAGGCGATGGCGCAAAACGGACTGCGCGAACGATCGTTCATCCTCGTCCATCCGGGTTCCCGCTGGTTCTTCAAGTGCTGGCCCCCGCAGCGTGTCGCAGCGTTCTGCGATGCGCTGGTTGCCGAAGGCAGGCAGGTCGTGCTGGTCAGCGGCCCCGACGCGATCGAGAAGCGCCTGCTTTCCGAGGCCATGCGGCATCTGGCGCAGCCGGTCCCGCATTTCCCGGGCACGTTTTCGCTGAAGGAGCTGGCTGCCCTCATCGCGAAGGCGCGCCTCTACTTCGGCATGGATTCCGCACCCATGCACATCGCCGCGGCAATGGGTACGCCGACGGTGGCGCTGTTCGGCCCGAGCGGCGACATCGAATGGGGCCCCTGGCAGGTAGCCAATCGCATCGTCACGTCGTCTCATCCATGCCGGCCCTGTGGCAAGGATGGCTGCGGCGGCGGCAAGCGCAGCGACTGCCTGGAAGTGCTGGAGCCGCAGCAAGTGCTGGATGCGGTGCATTCCCTGCTGGAGCAGACCGCTTGAGCGGACCGCGCATTGCGCTGGTCCGCCAGAAATACAATCCCGCGGGCGGCGCCGAGCGCTTCGTCGGCCGGGCGATGCAGGAACTCTCGCACCGCGGCGCGCAAGTCACGCTGATCACCCGCCAATGGAACCGCGAACCCGGCCAGGCGGTCGTGGAACTCAAGCCCTGGTACCTCGGCAGCACCTGGCGCGACTGGGGATTCGCCAATGCAGTCTGTCGCCACCAGGCGCATGCGAGCTATGACCTCGTGCAGTCCCATGAACGGCTCGAATGTTGCGATCTCTTTCGCGCGGGCGACGGCGTGCACAAGGAGTGGCTTGCACAACGCGCGCGGGGAATGAGCCCGGCCGGTCGAATCGGCGTGTACCTGAATCCCCACCACTGGTATCTGCTGCGCGCGGAAAAGCACATGTTCGAAAGCATGCGTCTGCGAGCGGTGATCTGCAATTCTGGCATGGTCAGGGATGAAATCCTGCGGCACTTCAGGATCGCCGCCGACAAGCTGCATGTCGTCTACAACGGCGTGGACCTGGAGGTGTTCCATCCCGGCTTGCGACCGCGCCTGGGGCCGGCCGTACGCAGGAAGCTGGGCATTCCGGAAGATGCATTGATCGTTTTGCACGTGGGTTCAGGGTTCGAGCGCAAAGGCGTCGCCGTGCTGTTGCGTGCACTCGCGATCGCAAAGGCGCCGTTTCACCTGGTCGTGGTCGGGCGCGACAAGCACGAAGCGCGATACCGCCGGCTGGCGGATGCGCTGGGCGTGCTGGCGCGAGTCCATTTTGCCGGCGCGCAAGCCGACCCCAGACCATTCTATGCGGCAGCCGATGTGTTCGCGATGGCGAGCCTGTACGAGCCGTTCGCCAATGCCAGCCTGGAGGCGCTGGCGATGGGATTGCCGATCATCGTTAGCACGAAATCCGGCGCCGCCGAGATCCTTGAATCGGGCAGGACGGGATACGTGTGCGATGCGCTCGATGCATCCGCGTTTGCCAGCGCCATCGACGCGTTCGCCGACGGCCGCAGGCGCTCGGCGGCGGGAGCCGCCGCCAGGGCACTCGCAGAACGCTTCTCCCTGCCAGCCATGACCCGCGAACTGCTGGAACTGTACCAGCGCCTGTTGCAGGCCCCGGCCGCGCGCCCCATATGACATGAACCGCTTGCTACCTTTGGATGCGTGCCGGCCCCCGCGCCGGGACGACCGAGTCTCCTGAACCATGTGTGGAATTGCCGGATTCTTCTCGCTCGAACCCGTTGCGCCGCAAACGCCTGAGCGCATGCTCGATGTCTTGCGCCGGCGCGGCCCTGACGCGCAACATGCCGTGCTCTGGAACCGGCGCTTCGAGCGGACGCAGGGGGGCGCCGCCAACGCGCTGCTGCATGCCCGCCTGTCGATCATCGATCCCCGGCCTGAAGCGGACCAGCCGATGGCGAACGACGCCGGCGACGTCTGGATTTGCTACAACGGCGAGGTCTATGACTGGGCGCGCTCCGCGGAGGAGCTGAAGGCGCTGGGCTACGTTTTTCGCAACCGGTCCGACACCGAGTTCATTCTGCACGCGTACGAAGCCTGGGGCGTCGATTGCCTGTCCCGGCTGCGCGGCATGTTCGCGTTCACGATCGTCGACCTGCGTCGGCGCACGGTTTGGATGGTGCGCGATCGCATGGGATTGAAGCCGCTGGTGTACGCCGCGTTCGACGGCAACCTTGCCTTCGGATCCACCGTGCGCGCCGTGCTGCCTTTTTTGCCGGCGGACAAGCGTCAGTTTTCCGCGGAAGGCATCGACGCCTACCTCGCGCATCGCTACATCCCGGCGCCGCGCACCGCGTTCTCATCGATCAGCCGGCTCGAGAACGGCCACTATCTCAGCTTCGACCTTGAATCGCGTCGCCTGGAGAAGGTGCGCTACTGGCAGCCCGCGCCGCGCGAAGGCGACTGGCTCGACACGCTGGATCGCGCCGTCGAGATGCGAACGGTCGCCGATCGTCCGCTCGGTGTTTTCCTGAGCGGCGGCATCGATTCATCGCTGGTTGCCAGCCGCCTGGCCAGGCTCGGCCACAAGGACCTGCGGACGTTTACCGCCGGATTCGCCGGCTCGTCCATGGACGAAAGCGCCGATGCGAAGGAGATCGCCGGCAAGCTCGGACTGGGCAACCTCACGATTCCGGTCGCGGAGGACATCGCCGGCGACTTCGCGCGCATCGTGGCGGACCTCGACGAACCCTTTGCGGATCCCAGCAGCTTCCCCACGTGGTATCTCGCGCGGGAAACGACGAAACACGTGAAGGTGGTGCTCGGAGGCGATGGCGGCGACGAATTGCTGGCGGGCTACAAGCGCATCGGCCAGCACCTTCGCAGTCGCTGGCGTCGCGGCTTGCAAGTTGACGGCCTGCCGGTCGCCAGCTCGATGGCGCGCGGCGGCATCGCGAAAATCGCGATCGAGATGAAAATGCCCTGGCGCGACGCCTACAGCCTGCGCTTCTCGGGTCTGCGCCCGCAGCAGCGGCGTTTCCTGCAAGGCGGCCGGCAGCTGCGGCATCTGCTGTATTGGCGTGCCGCCGATGGAGTGGCAGACGATGCGTTGACGGACATGCTGCTCGCGGACTGGACCAACTACCTGCCGGAGTACATCCTGCGCAAAGGCGACTTGTGCACCATGGCGCATGGTCTCGAGTTGCGCGCCCCGCTGCTCGACCACGTGCTGTTCCAGACGCTGCTCGGCGTTCCCCAGGAACAGCGCTTCACGACGCCGCCGAAGCTGCTGTTTGCCCCGGGCCTGGATGGGCTCAAGGGCATCGATCTGTTCGCGCGCAAGAAGCGCGGCTTCAACCCGCCCCTGAAGCCCTGGCTGCGCGGTGCGCTGCGGCCGCGATTTGCCGGGCTGGGCGAGCGACTGCAATCCCTGAGCGGAGGAATGCTCTCCGGCGAAGCCGTCGACGCAATGGGCGAATCCTATCTCGCGAGCGACGAATCCCTTGCCGAGGGCATGCTGCAACTGCTGATCCTCGACGAGTCGTTGGGCCAGCTGGACGGCCTCAGGCACCGATGAAATCCGCAAGCCGCTGGCCGACGAGATTGCTCTGCATCGCGCTCGCGCTGTGGTATGCGCGGTTCGGCCTGGCGCGCCGACGCAAGCCGTCCGCGCCCGCCCGCATACTGATCGCGCACAACCTGCTGCTGGGCGACACGATCATGCTCGCCCCGCTGATGAAAAAGCTGCGGACGTGCTACCCGGACGCCGAGATCGGCATGACCTGCAAGCCGGCGATGCTGCCGCTGTTCGAGAACCGGCCCTACGGCGTGCAGGCGGTGGCGTTCGATCCGCGCGACGCGCACTCCTTCCTCGCGCTGTTCAGGCGGCGTGGGTTCGATCTTGCTTTGCTGCCGGCGGACAACCGGCTGAGCTGGCTGGCGCGGGCGCTGGATTCACGCTGGGTCGTGGCCTTCGAAGGCGATCGCCCGGCCTACAAGAACTGGCTGGTCGACGAGTTCCGCTCGTTTCCCGACCACGCGATGGCCATCGGCGACATCTTCGCGCAATGCCTGGTCGACGGGCCGGCGCCGGCACCCTACGGCGTCTCCGAATGGCGCGCGCCATCCGCGCAACCGTTCGAGCTGCCGCCGTCGCCTTATTGCGTATTCCATCTCGGTGCCGGCTCGCCACTGCGTTACTGGGCGCCGGAAAAATGGCGTGCGCTGATCGCGAAAGCCGAGGCGCTCGGCCTTGCTCCCGTGCTGACCGCGGGCCCGGGCGAGCAGGCGCTGGTGGGGCAGGTCGATCCGGAGGGCCGGCACCGCGCGTATGCCGGCACTTTGTCACTGCCGCAGATGTGGAAGCTGCTGGCGGGTGCCCGCATGCTGGTGTGTCCCGACACGGGGGTGGGCCATCTGGGGCGGCTTGCGGGCGTGCCATCCGTGGTATTGTTCGGGCCGGGTTCGGCGACGCTCGTCGGTGGCGGGGAGTTCTGGCGCACCGTGCCGGAACGGAAGGTCACGATTGCGAAATTTCCCTGTCGTGACGAGAATCTGGTATTCCGGCGGCATCTGGCCTGGGCGGAACATTGCGGACGCACGACCGCGCAATGCTCCTTTGCCAAATGCATGCATGCGCTGAGCGCCGACATGGCGATCGAAGCCATGCAATCGTTGGCGGCGGAGATGGATAAATGAATTCGTGCGGCATCGAGCCGCCGGAGTCGCAATCGGAATGACCGCAAACAAGAAAATCGTCCTGCTGGCGCTTACCCTGTCCATCGCCGCGATGGCGGCCGGGATATACGCCAACCGGAATCAGGCTGCGCCCGCCGTGGACGTCGCTTTCATCGGCGTGAAAGGCGACCAGTTTTCGCTGTCGTCGTTGAAGGGCAGGGTCGTGCTCGTCAATTTCTGGGCGACCTCATGCACGGTCTGCAAGAGCGAGATGCCCAAGATCGTGCAGACCTACGAGCGATATCGCGACCAGGGGCTGGAGACCGTGGCGGTGGCGATGTCCTATGACCCGCCGGACCATGTCTTCGTCTATGCGCAGCAAAACAAGCTGCCGTTTCGGGTGACGCTGGATATCTTCGGCAAGGCGATGAATGCCTTCGGCGGCATTCGCGGCACGCCGACGACCTTCCTGGTCGATCGCCAGGGAAAAATCGTGCATCGTTTCGAGGGCGAGCCGGATTTCGAACGGCTCGGCAAGCTGATCGAAGGGGAACTGGCAAGGGGATAGAGGTCGTCCATCGGGGAAAATGGGCGAACCTGAATCGGCAGTCTTGTAGCGAACCGTCTACGACCCGGGGGGGAAGCGTGGGGATGCACGCCTGGCGCGGGCACCCGCTGCTTGTCATGACGTGGCTGAAAATCTGATTGCGCAAGACCTTGCGCTCGCGAGGTTCCTGGTGATTCGCAGGGACAACATCGGCGACCTGGTCTGCACAACGCCGCTGGTGGCGCTGCTAAGGGAGCGCTTCCCGAACGCGCACATCGCCGCGCTGGTCAACGGCTACAACAAGGGCGTGCTCGCGGGCAATCCGCATCTGGATGCCGTCCATCACTACACCAAGGCCAAGCACGTCCACGGGCGCATGGGCGTGTGCAAGGCCCACCTGGACCGGCTATCGCTGATCTGGCGGCTGCGCCGGCAACGCTTCGACTTCATCATCCTCGGAAACTCGAATTTCCAGGCGGGGGCGTTGCGTTTTGCGCGCCTGATCGGAGCGCGGCACGTCATCGGCTACGCCGCCGGCGGGCGATCGGCGCGAGCGATCGACAAGGTCGTCGAGAAGACGGCGGGCGAAGTCATCCATGAAGTCATGGCGGTCAACCGGCTGCTCGGGCCGCTGGGCATAGATGGGCCTTCCCCGCCGGTGCGCGTGTACGCGGACGAGCACCGCGTGAAGCGGCTGCGGCGAGAGATGGGATTGTCCGGGGGTGCCAGGATCATCGGCATCCACATCAGCGCGCGACTTGCGCAAGGACGCTGGCAGGTGGATAAATTCGTAACGCTCATCGGGCGGCTGGCGCGCGCGGAAGAAACGCAAATACTGCTGTTCTGGTCTCCCGGCGCGGAAAACAATGCGCTGCATCCCGGCGACGACGCAAATGCCGAGGAGATCCTGAACCGGTGTGCCATGATCAACGTGCGCCCTTGTCCGACCGACGAGCTCGAGGACTTGATCGCCGGGTTGTCGCTGTGCGATACGGTGATCTGCAGCGACGGTGGCGCAATGCATATCGCCGCCGGCCTCGACAAGAAAATCGTGGCGATGTTCGGCGCCGATCCGGATCGCTGGCATCCCTGGCAGGTCGACCACAGGCTGCTGATGGTGCCGAGCCGGCAGGTGTCGGACATCGGCGTCGAGGAAGTGCTGGCAGCCTGCCGCAGCCTTTCGCCCGAAATCGAAGCCGCCGCGGTCTGAATCGCGGCAGCGCCGACCGGCTACTCGATCCCGGCGTCGTGTGCCTGCTGGTCCGCGTGATAGCTGGAGCGCACCAGCGGACCGCACGCGGCATGGCGGAATCCCATCCCCAGCGCTTCCTGCTCGAACTGCCTGAAGCGCGCCGGCTCGACGAATCGCAGCACCGGCAAATGCCCCAGCGTGGGCTGCAGGTACTGGCCCAGGGTCAGCATCTCGACGTCATGGCTGCGCAGATCCTGCATGACCTGCAGGATTTCCTCGTCGGTTTCTCCCAGGCCCAGCATCAGCCCCGATTTCGTGGGAATGGCGGGAAATCGTGACTTGAAGTCCTTCAGCAGCTTCAGCGAATTGGCGTAGTCGGCACCCGGCCGCGCCTGCTTGTAGAGCCGCGGCACGGTTTCCAGGTTGTGGTTCATCACGTCCGGGGGATTGACCGACAATTTCTCGATCGCGACTTCAAGCCTACCGCGGAAATCGGGTACCAGCACCTCGATGCGCGTTTGCGGCGAGAGTTCGCGCACGGCGCGTATGCAGTCGGCGAAGTGGCCGGCGCCGCCGTCGCGCAGGTCGTCGCGATCCACGCTGGTGATGACGACATATCTGAGCTTCATGGCCGCGATGGTGCGGCCCAGGTTGGCGGGCTCCGCTGCATCGGGCGGCTTGGGGCGGCCGTGTGCCACGTCGCAGAACGGGCAGCGCCGCGTGCACAGGTCACCCAGGATCATGAACGTCGCGGTGCCCTTGCCGAAGCACTCGCCGATGTTGGGACAGGAGGCTTCCTCGCAAACGGTATGCAGGTTGTTTTCGCGCAGCGCCTGCTTGATCTCCAGGAAGCGCGCGCTGCCCGGCGCCTTCACGCGGATCCAGTCCGGCTTCTTGAGCGGTGTGATCGGAATGATCTTGACCGGATTGCGGGCGGTCTTCTGCTCGCCGGTCTGGCGTTCGAGCTTGGTCGTCATGATGGCTTCAGAGTCCTGCCGCAAGCTTCCCGAGCAATTTGTCCGCGACGGCCGCCGGGGAATCGGCTATGCCGAGGCTGCGCAGTTGCGTGACCTCCAGTCCGCGATAGCCGCAGGGATTGATGGCATCGAAAGGCGACAAGTCCATGTCCACGTTCAGGCTGACGCCGTGATAACAGCAGCCATTGCGTATCCGCAATCCCAGCGCGGCTATTTTCGACGAGCCCACGTATACCCCGGGCGCATCTTCGCGCCCGTGCGCATTGATGCCATAACCGGCCATCAATTCTATCACCGCGCTTTCCAGCTTCCGTACCAGTACGCGCACGCCGATCTGGCGCCGGCGCAGGTCGAGCAGCGCGTAAATCACCGCCTGGCCGGGTCCGTGGTAGGTGATCTGGCCGCCGCGATCGGAGTTGACGACCGGAATGCCGTTGTCGACGCGCGGCAGGTGTTCGGGTTTCGAAGCGACCCCCAGCGTGTAGACCGGCGGATGCTGGACACTCCAGAACTCGTCCGCCGTGACATGTGTTCGCGCGGCCGTGAATGCCTGCATGTCTCGCCAGACGACTTCATAAGGCGAAGTTCCAAGATGCCTCACCACGGGGGCGGCGTGCGGAACCTGGCGCGCCGAGTCTCCCCCCTGCACGATGGCCCCGCCAGCCGTCACAAGACCATCACGACGGCGGGATGGTCGCACAGCTCGCGATACAGCGCGTCGAGCTGCTCGCGCGAGGTCGCCCGCACGACGCAGGTCACACCCAGGTAGTTGTTCTTCTTGCTCGGGCGCATCTCGACCGTCGCGGCGTCGAAATCGGGCGCGTGCTTTTGCACGATGTCGACGAGGGTCTTGACCAGTTGCGGTTGCCGCCTTCCCATGATCTTGATCGGGAAATCGGACGGATATTCGATCAGCGAGGGTTCGGTAGTCATGTAGGCAACATGGTGGCCGGCGGCGGGAAAATCAACCCGAGCGCATGACGCGGGCCTTGTAGTCCTGGTACAGCGCGTACATGCGGGTGAACGCGGGTCCCGGCCTGCCGGCGCCCACCGGCTTGTCGTCGAGCCGCGTGACGGCGAGGACTTCGCGCGTGGACGACGTCAGCCAGATTTCCTCGGCGCTGCGCAGCTCGGTTTCGAGGATTTCCCGCACTTCATGCGCAATGGCGTTCGCCTGCGCGATTTCCAGCACGACGTCGTAGGTGATACCCGGCAGCATCAGGTGGTTCTTCGGCGGCGCGAGCAGGACGCCGTTTTTCACGACGAAGACGTTGCTTGCCGCGCCTTCGGTCAGGAAGCCGTCGCGCAGCAGCACGGCCTCGACGCAACCCGCATCGACGGCTTCCTGGCGCAGCAGCACGTTCGGCAACAGCGCGATGGCCTTGATGTCGCATCGCATCCAGCGATTGTCCGTGGCCGTGATCGCGCTTACCCCGTTCCTGACCTGCTCGGGCGGCGGTGTCGTCAACGGCGTGCTCATCATGAAAACGGTCGGCGTGACGACCTTCGGAAAGGCATGGTCGCGCCTGGCCGGACCGCGCGTGACATGCAGGTAGAGCGACTGGTCGTCCGGTTCGTTGAGCTCGACCAGCCGCGCCACGAGCCGGCTCCACCCGGCTTCGTCATGCGGATTGGCAAGCCTGATGGCGTCGAGGCTGTGCTGCAGCCTGCGCAAGTGCTCGGACAGGCGAAACGGGCGCCGCGAGTAGACCGGAACCAGTTCGTAGACGCCATCGCCGAAAATGAAGCCGCGATCGAGCACCGGAACGCGGGCCTGCTCGATCGGCATGAACTCGCCGTTCAGGTGGATCACGAGCTGACCCCGACGAGTTCCCGGTAAAGCAGGCGCAGGCTGTCCCAGCTGCGGATGAACAGGTTGGCGATGCCCACGCTTTCGAGCGCGACGACGTTTTTCTCCGCGAACGGCTTGCCGTCGAAGGTGAGCCGCAGTGTGCCGACCTTGTCGCCGACGCGAATGGGCGCCATCAGCGGCTGCATGCTTTCCATGCTCGCCTTCAGGCGATCGGAAAATCCGTGCGGCAGCGTGATGAAATAGTCCTCGGGCAGTCCCGCCGGCAGCGCGCCGCTATTGCCTTTCCACACGGGCAGCGAATGAATCGGCTGGCCGCCCGCATACAGCTTGAAGGTGTCGAAGGCCTCGAATCCGTAGTTCAGCAGGTTCTGGGCGTCCGCCGCGCGGCCGTTTTCCGAGCCGGCATTGATGACCACCGCGATCAGCCGGCGATCCTTGCGCTGTGCGGTGGCGATCATGCAGAAGCCCGCGCTCTCGGTGTAGCCGGTTTTCAGGCCGTCGACGTTGGGATCGCGCCCGAGCAGCTGGTTGCGGTTGTATTGGGTGATGCCGTTATGGCGGAACTCGCGCACCTTGTACATCGGGAAATACTGCGGGAAATCCTCGATCAGGGCTCGCGAGAGGATTGCGAGGTCGGCGGCGGTCGAATAGTGCTGCGCATTCGGCAGGCCGGTGGCGTTCGCGAAATGCGAGTTCTTCATGCCAAGCCGCACGGCCTCGCGGTTCATGCTTTCGACGAAGCTTTCCTCGCTGCCCGCCACGCCTTCGGCGAGGGTCTTTGCCGCGTCGTTGCCGGACTGCACGATGAGGCCGCTCAGCAGGTTCTCCACCGTGACGCTCTCGCCGACGTTCAGGAACATGCGCGAGCCCGGGGCCTTGAACGCTGCCTCCGACACGGCGAACGATTGCGCCAGCGTGACCTGGCGGTCGCGCAGGGCGCCGAATACGACGTACGCCGTCATCAGCTTGGTCAGCGACGCCGGCTCGACGCGCTCGTCCGCGTTTCGCGCCGACAGGATCTGGCGGCTCTGGTAGTCAACCAGCAGGTAAGCCCTGGAATACAGCAGGGGGACCGTAACGCCGCCTCCCTTTGCCTGGGCCATCGCCAGTTGGCTCGTGAGGAGCGCGAGGAGGATGAGGAATTTCTTCATTCTGCGGACGCGGAATTATACAGGAGGGGTCCGCGCCGATTGCCGCATGCGGCCGCGTCTGGAACAATGCGCGCTGACCGCCATGATCCGATTCGCGCCGAACTTCCTCGCCTGGGTTGCATTTGTCTTTGCCGGCTCCGTGCACGCTGCGGAACTCGTGAAAGTGGTCGATCCGTGGTCGCGCGCGACCGTGCCCGGGCAAAGCGTCGGCGGCGTCTACATGGACCTGGTTGCGAGCGAGCCGCTGCGCCTGGTCGCCATTCGCACGGCCGCCGCGGAAACCGCGGAAGTGCACCAGATGAAAATGGAGAAGGGCATGATGCGCATGCGAGCCGTGCCCTTTCTCGCGCTGCCCGCGGGCAAAACGGTCAAGCTCAGGCCCGGCGGCTACCACGTCATGCTCTTCGACCTCAAGAATTCCCTGGTCGAAGGGCAGAAGCTCAAGCTCGAGCTCGTGGTCGAGGATGCGGCGAAAATCCAGCACCGGATTCCGGTCGAAGCCCTGATCCGGGATCGCGACGCGGGCATGGCCAGCGGCCACGACATGCACTGAGTGGACGTCGCCCGCCTTCAGGCGGACAGACGTAACTGCGCAATCCAGCCTTCCTCGACCCAGCCGCGCAGCAATCCCGCCGCGCGGGCGGCGGCCTGGTCTTCGGCGATCCACTCGCACATGCCGGCGCAAAGCTCGCCGAAGCTTGCCTGCGAAACCATGGCCTGCAGTGCCCAGGCTTCGTCGGCCTCGACCGACCGAAAAAATGGCGAAAGCTGCTTGCGCCATACCGCCCAGGTCACCGACTCGGGCGCAACGACCGGCTCGGGAACCGGTTGCTCGTCCGTGATCGCCTTCCAGATGGCCACGGCATTGCTGCGCATCCGCAGGGTTTGCAGGCTCGGATGCGGCCGGAATCGCAAGTCGACCCAGGCTTCGGGCGGTACAGCGGCGACGTCTTCGAAACGCACAAACCCCTCGTCCTGCGAATCGAAGGCCAGGCCAAGCGCCCATTCGAAGCGTGCGAGTTCGCCCAGTTCGGGATGCGCGGCGTAACGCGGATTGCCTTCGATGAAATCCGCCAGCCTGCCGCCGAACCAGCGGACGTTGCGAAACGTGGAGGGATGCGCACCCAGATAATCCTGCGCCAGGGCCTCGAAGGCCTCGTCGCCGAGACAGGTGTGGAGCACGCCATAATCATTGCCGAGGACTTCGGCCAGCCTCAGCCGGTAGGCGTTTCGATAGATCGCAAGCCGCTCGTCGCGAAAGCCGTCGTCCCTGCCCCCGATTTCGGCGAGGATTGCTGGATTCCCGGACAGGACGTTTTCCTGGAATCGGGATTCGATGGCGGCCAGCTTGCTCATGCGGCCTTCGATTTTGCTGGTAAGGCGCCTGCGGCAACGGTGCGCGCGCGTCCGAGCTCTGCCACCAGGTCGGCCAGAGGCGGGATATGGTCGTCGCGCTCGATCATGGTCGCCACCTTGCCGAAACGGCGAACCGCCTGGGCGTACAGGTCCCACACCGGATCGACGATGTCGGCGTCGTGGGTATCGATGATGTGCGTGCCGCAGTTGTTGTGTCCGGCCAGGTGGATCTGGCGCACGCGATCCGGCTCGACGCCGTCCAGGAAATCCAGCGCATCGAAGCCGTGGTTGAACGCGCTCACGTAGATGTTGTTCACGTCGAGCAGGATGTCGCAGTCGGCGCGGCGCGCGATTTCCGACAGGAACTCCCATTCGCTCAGGGCCGACGAGCGGAAGGTGACGTAGCTGGAGACGTTCTCCAGCAGGATGCGGCGGCCGAGGAAGTCCTGGACCTCGCGCACGCGGGAGGCGACATGGTCGATAGCCTCCTCCGTATAGGGAATGGGAAACAGGTCGTGCAGGTTCCTGCCCGCCACGCCGGTCCAGCACAAATGATCCGAAATCCACGCCGGCTGCACGCGCGCGGCCAGCGCCTTCAGGGCCTCGAGGTAGTCGCGGTCCAGCGGGTCCGCGCTGCCGATCGACAGCGATACGCCGTGCAGGACCACGGGATAGTCGGCGCGAATGCGGTCGAGGTAGTGCAGCGGCTTGCCGCCGGGTACAAGGTAGTTCTCGGTGAGCGCCTCGAACCAGTCGACACGCGGGCGCGACTCGAGGATGGCCTCGTAGTGGTCCGTTCGCAGGCCGAGCCCGAATCCCAGTTCCGTCGTCACGCTTCATTCCTCCAGGGCATTGGACCGGCGGGCAATCCCTTGGTCCGGGTTGCCCGCCCTGGCGGCATTACACGCGGCCGCCGGCCTTCTTGCATTCTTCCGGGGTCAGGCTGACGAAGCCCTGTCCCTTGCATGCATTCTGTCCCTTGCACGAGCTCGCACCGGTCTTGCATTCGCTCTGGCCCTTGCAGGCGTTGCCGCCGTTGCAGGCGACCTTTGCCTCGCTGCCGCCGCTGCTGCCGCCCATGTTCGCACACCCTGCGACGAACAGCGCCGCCGCCGAGGCCGCGACGGCCATGCCCAATAGCTTCTTGCTTTCCATGTCCCTGCTCCTTCCGAAAGGTTGACGATGATCGCGATTGCGGCCGGTCCTGCCCGCCGCACAAGAAACTACGACGTGATCCGGAATCTGGATGCACGCAGGCGTGACTTAATTCGTCGGCAGGGTGGCGGGAGGACCATGGCTGGCGTGCCTGCCGCAGTGGCGGAGGTGGAGGTGCTGGCCTCGGGCAAGCCCGCGTATCTAGTGGCTGGATTCCAGGAACTCAAGGCCGGTTGGATCAAAAAAATCCCCTTGAAACCGCGCATGGCGGGCCTACTTTCGCGACATGGGCGAAGAAAGCCCGCACTCATTTTCAAGGAGAGAAATCATGGCAAGCCTGTCCCGCTATACCCCGTTCAGCGATCCGTTCGACGATTTTTTCAAGGGCTTCCTCGTGCGCCCGGTCTCCGTTGACACGCCCGCGCCCGCCGCGCAGTTCCGCATGGATGTCACCGAGGAAGACGGCGCCTACGTCGTGCATGCCGAGGTCCCCGGCGTGAAGAAGGAAGACATCAACGTCACCATCGACGGCAACCAGGTGACCGTGACCGCGGAAATCAAGAACCGGGTGCAGGAAAAAGGCGAGAAGTCGCTGCGATCCGAGCGCTATTACGGCAAGGTCTATCGTGCGTTCAGCCTGGCGCAGGACGTCGACGAAGCCGCCGCCGAGGCCAAATACGCCGATGGCGTGCTGGAACTGCGATTGCCGAAGAAGGCCGCGGAATCCGCCAAGAAGTTGACGATCCAGTAAGCACCACCCGGTTCCACGATGAAGGGCGGCATCTTGCCGCCCTTTTTCTTTGGTGGTGGGGCCGCAGGCCGGTCGGTTAAAATTCGCGCCACCCCAACGCAGCCGGTGCCCCATGTCCCTGTCCGCCAACGAAGTCGCGCAGAAGGCGCAAGTCCTGGCCGAGGCGCTGCCTTACATCCGCCGCTTCCACGGCAAGACCATCGTCGTGAAGTACGGCGGCAATGCCATGACGGACGAGAACCTGAAACACTCCTTCGCCCGCGACGTGGTGCTGCTCAAGCTGGTCGGCATGGATCCGGTGGTCGTCCACGGCGGCGGCCCGCAGATCGACGACATGTTGAAGCGCATCGGCAAGAAAGGCGAATTCATCCAGGGCATGCGGGTGACCGACCGCGAAACCATGGACGTGGTGGAGATGGTCCTCGGCGGCCTGGTCAACAAGGAGATCGTCAACCTCATCAACCAGAACGGTGGCCGCGCGATCGGGCTCACCGGCAAGGACGGTTCGTTCATTCGCGCCAAGAAAATGATGTTGCCGAACAAGGACGACGCCGCCGACATGCTCGACATCGGCCAGGTCGGCGAAATCCAGAGCATCGACCCGGAGGTGATCTCCCTGCTGGAAAGCCGCGAGTTCATCCCGGTCGTGGCACCCATCGGCGTGGGGGAGGATGGCGAGTCCTACAACATCAACGCGGACCTGGTGGCCGGCAAGCTGGCGGAAATCCTGCACGCGGAAAAGCTCATCCTGCTGACCAATACCCCGGGCGTGCTGGACAAGAATGGCAAGCTGCTGACCGGCCTCACGCCGAAGCAGGTGGACGACCTGTTCGCCGACGGCACCATCAGCGGCGGCATGCTGCCGAAGATCGGCTCGGCGCTGGACGCCGCCAAGAGCGGCGTGCGCAGCGTGCACATCATCGACGGCCGCGTCGAGCACGCGCTGCTGCTGGAAGTGCTGACCGACCAGGGTGTTGGGACGCTGATCCGCAACCGCTAGCGCGCATCGCGCTCATGCATTCCGAATCCGGCGGGAGCAGGGTCTGGATCTTCGACCTGGACAACACGCTGCACGATGCGGATCCGCACATCTTTCCGCACATCAACCGGTCGATGACCGAGTACGTCGCCAGGCACCTCGGCGTCGACGAGCAGAGCGCCAACCACCTGCGCGATGCCTACTGGCGGCGCTATGGCGCGACGCTGCTGGGACTGATCCGCCACCACGACGTCGATCCCGCGCATTTCCTGCAGGAGACGCACCGCTTTCCGGACATCTCGAAAATGGTGGTTGGACGCCGGGGGCTTCGCCACGTGCTGCGCCGATTGCCGGGACGCAAATTCGTGTTCTCCAACGCGCCCGCGCACTACATCGAGCTCGTGCTCGGCGTGCTCGGCGTGCGCGACCTGTTCGACGACGTGTTTTCGATCGAACGGACGCGGTTCCGCCCGAAGCCGCAGGCGCATGGATTCCTGCGGCTCATGCGCGAGCACCGCCTCGTGGCATCGCGATGCATAATGGTGGAGGACAGCCTGGAGAACCTGCATACCGCGAGGCGCCTGGGCATGACGACGGTCTGGGTCGGCGCCTCGGGGTGCGCGCCGGCGTGGGTGGATGCGAGCGTTCGACACCTGTTTCGACTTCCCCGGCTCCTGCACCGCCTGCGGGGCGCGTGTTAAATTGCCCGCCGTTCGGGTAACCTTGTCGTCCGGACCACCCTTCGCCCGTTCCCACTTCCATCCAGAGCCCCCATGCCGACGAAGCCGGGAGAACGCAAGCTGCAGATCCTGCAGACCCTTGCGAGCATGCTCGAGAATCCCAAGGGGGAGAAAATCACCACGGCGGCGCTGGCGGCAAGGCTGGACGTGTCGGAAGCCGCGCTGTATAGGCATTTCGCCAGCAAGGCGCAGATGTTCGAGGGCCTGATCGAGTTCATCGAGCAGACGCTGTTCGGCCTGGTCAACAAGATCACCGCCGACGAAGCGAGCGGCCTCAAGCAGCTTGAGGCGATCATCGCCGCGCTGCTCGGCTTCGCGAAGAAGAATCCCGGCATGACGCGCGTGCTGATCGGCGACGCACTGGTCAACGAAGACGAGCGCTTGCAGGCGCGCATCAACCAGTTGCACGACCGCCTCGAATCCACGCTGAAGCAATCGCTGCGCTTCGCGATGTCGGAAAAGCAGATACCTGAATCGACCGACACCGCGGCGCAGGCGAACCTCATGATCGCGTTCGTCGTGGGCCGCTGGCACCAGTTCGCCAAGAGCGGATTCCGGCGCGATCCGATGGATCAGTGGACCGCGCAGTGGCCGGCCCTGGTCTGAGGTCGGGCTGGCGCCGGTTCCTGCTGCTGTTGCTGCTGGTGGCGGGATGCGGCGCCTCGGATGACGATTTCGCCAAGGTCGTCGTCGGCACCTGGGGCTCCCGCGAAGTCGCGCCCGACGACGTCATCGTGGAGACCCACTTCACGCTGTTGCCAGGTGGAAGGGTCAACTGGCAGGGCGAGTTGCGCATGCTGGTGCCGCCGGATTTCTACCTGCCCAACCGCCCGAATTACGAGGTCAGGAACGGCAGGCTGGTGTATTACTTCACGGCGAGCGGAAACTGGAACGTTCGCGACGGCTACCTGCACACGAAGATCGAATCGTCGACCTTGCCCAGCCTGATGCCGGTAGGGTTCGCGGCGGCCTGGAAGCTCAGGCAGGTGACCGGCAAGGAAATGATCTACGAATCCGCCGGCAGTGGCCGTACCCGCGTGGAGTATCGCGAACAGTAGGGGGTCACGGTGCGCAGGCATGCACCGCGGCGCGCTGGGCGGTGTTGCCGGCGCTGCACACGGCGCACTGGGGATCCTTCTTCAGCTTCACGCTGCGCCACTCCATGGACAGCGCGTCCAGCAGCAGCAGCCTTCCGGTCAGGTCGCGACCCAGTTCCATCAGCAGCTTCAATGCCTCCGCCGCCTGGGTCGAACCGATGATGCCGACGAGCGGGGCAAAGACGCCCATGACCGCGCATCGCATTTCCTCGTGGTCGCCTGCTTCCGGAAACAGGCAGTGATAGCAGGGGCTGTCCGCGCGCCGAAGGTCGAACACGGCGACCTGTCCGTCGAATCGGATCGCAGCACCCGACACCAGCGGCCTGGAAAATCGCACGCAGGCGCGGTTGATCGCATGCCGGGTGGCGAAGTTGTCGGTGCAGTCGATCACCACGTCCGCGGAAGCGACCAGCTGCTCCAGCTTTTCGCCGGCAACGCGCTCCGCGACGGCGGCGACTTCGATTTGCGGATTGATGCGCGCCAGTGTGCGCCTGGCGGACTCGACCTTGGGCTGGCCGATGGAATCCGTGAAGTGCACGACCTGGCGCTGCAGGTTCGTGAGGTCGACGTCGTCGTCGTCGCAGATCGTCAACCGTGACACGCCACTCGCCGCGAGATACAGCGCTACCGGTGCGCCCAGGCCGCCGGCGCCGATGATAAGCGCATGCGCGCCAAGCAGCTTCTGCTGGCCGTCGATGCCGATCTCGGGCAGCAAAATATGGCGGCTGTAACGCAGTAGCTGGTCGTCATCCATCACGTTGCTCGAATGTGGTCGCCCGGGCCGAAATCCGAATCGTCTGATGCGGAAGGCCCGCGCGGGGCGGGCCTTCCATGGTTTATGCGATTGCTGCCGGAGCCTAGCGCTTGCCGATGATCTGCAGGCCCTTCAAGAGATTCAGCGCCTGGTTCAGCTGGTAGTCGTTCTTCGAGACGATGTCCGGCGGCGTGCCGTCGTCGGCAGGCTTTTCATCGCCCTTGGGCGCCGCGGGCGCGGGTGCCGGCACGGCCTGCTGCTGCGGAGGCGGTGCGGGCTTGGTTTCCGTAGTGCCGCCTTGCGGATTGGCAAGGTGGCGCTCGAGGTCGGCCTCGCGCAGGCGCGCGGCCGCTTCCCCTTCCGTCACGGTGGCTTCCTCGACGACGATGTCCGGCGTAATGCCCTTGGCCTGGATGGAGCGGCCGTTCGGCGTGAAATAGCGCGCCGTGGTGAGCTTGATCGCGGTGCCGTTCCCCAGCGGCAGGATGGTCTGCACCGAGCCCTTGCCGAAGGTCTGCGTGCCCATCACCACGGCGCGCTTGTGATCCTGCAGCGCGCCGGCGACGATTTCGGAAGCCGACGCCGAGCCGCTGTTGACCAGCACCACCATCGGCAGCGTCTTGACCTCCTTGGGCAGCTTCTTCAGGTAATCGTCCTTGCTGCCGCGCAGGTAATACTCCGGCCGCGCGAACAGCTTCATCTTGGCGTCCTCGGTGCGCCCCTCGGTGTAGACCACCAGGTCTTCGCTCGGCAGGAATGCCGACGAGATCGCCACCGCGCCGTTCAGCAGGCCGCCCGGATCGTTGCGCAGGTCGAGGATCAGGCCCTTCATCGGGCCGTTGTTGTCCTTGAACAGCTTGTCGATGAACTTCGCCAGCGCCTCGCCCGTGTGTTCCTGGAACTGGGTCACGCGGAAGTAGGCGTAGCCCGGCTCGAGCAGCTTCGCCTTCACGCTCTGGATCTGGATGATCGCGCGCGTCAGCGTCACCACGCGCGGCTTGGCGTCGCCCTTGCGCACGAAGGTCAGCGTGATCGGCGTGTTCGGCTTGCCGCGCATGCGCTTGACGGCGTCGTTCAAGGTCATGCCTTTCACGTTGGCGTCGTCGAGCTTGATGATCAGGTCGCCGGACTTGAGGCCGGCGCGCCAGGCGGGCGTGTCTTCGATCGGGGCGACGACTTTCACGAAGCCGTCTTCCATGCCGACTTCGATGCCCAGGCCGCCGAATTCGCCCTGCGTGCCGACCTGCAGGTCGCGGAAGGCTTCGGCATCGAGGTAGGCCGAGTGCGGATCCAGGCCGGAGAGCATGCCGTTGATCGCCTCGGAGATGAGCTTCTTGTCGTCGACGGGCTCGACGTAATCGTTCTTGATGCGGCCGAACACCTCGGTGAACGCGCGCAGGTCTTCGATCGGCAGGGGACCGGCATTCTTCTGCGCGACCGCGGAGAAGTTCAGGCTGATCAGCACGCCGAGAACCGCGCCGAGCACGATCAGCCCGATCTGCCGAAATTTGCTGTGCATCTTCATGACTCCTCTAGCGCGCGACACCAGACGCGCGCACTCACTTGAATGTTACCCAGGGGATGGGATCGAAGGGCTTACCCTGAAATCGCAGTTCAAAGTATAAACCCGAATCCGGGTTGCCACCGCTGTTGCCCGTCGCGGCGATGGTATCGCCGGCCCTGGTCTCGTCTCCGACCTGCTTGAGCAGCGACTCGTTGTTGCCGTAGAGGCTCATGTAACCGTCGCCGTGATCCAGAATCAGCAGGTTACCGAAGCCGCGCAACCAGTCGGCATAGACCACCCGCCCGCCGGCCACGGCCTTGACCTCCTTGCCGGGCCTGGCGGAAATGAACAATCCCTTCCACGAAAGCCCGCTGTCCTGCCTTGGGCTGCCAAAGCGATTGGTCAGTTCCCCGATGACGGGCAAGCGCAGCCTGCCCTTCAGTTGCCGGAACGGTCCCGAGCCGCTGTCGGCGCCGGGGAGCGCCTTGTTCGCGAGCTTCTTGCCGGGCTTTCGGCTCTTGCTCTTGCGAGCCGCTTCTTTCGCGAGCCTGTCGATGAGCTGGGTCAGGCGCTCCTCGTCGCGGGTCAGCGTCGAAAGCTGCCTGCGGTTCTTCTCGATGTCGTCCGAGACCTTGACGTAGACCTCGTGCCGGTCCGCCTTCTGCTTTTCCAGCTTGCGCATCTGCCGGGTTTCTTCGTTCTGCAACGCGCGCAGTTCCGAGCCCTTGCGGCGGTTTTCGTCCGTCAGCTTTTCCAGGTCGGCGAGGTTTTCGCGAAGGTTCGCGAGGATTTCCGCCCGGGCGCGCGAGACGTAGCTCAAATAGTGAAGCTGGCGCGCGATCTCGTTGGGGTCCTCGCCGGTCAGCACGAGCTTGACCGCATCGGACTGGCCGCCGACGTATTGCTGGTACAGCAGCTTGCCCAGGGCCGACTGTTCCTCGGAGATGCTCGCCTCGAGCGACTGGATGCGCGATTGCAGCCGGGAAACGGTGGAATTGACTTCGCGCCGCTGGCCGGAAAGCTGGTAGATCTTGCGGCTGGTTTCGCTGACGGCGCGCTCGGAGTCCTTCAACGCGTCGGCGGCTTCCGCCTTCGAGCTTTCCGATTCCGTGAGCTTCTTCTTGATCGCGTCGATGCGATCGCGGACGTCTTTCAGCTCGTCCTTCGGTCCGGCGGTCGCGGCAACGCAGGCAAGCGCCAGGACCACGCCTGCGACATGCGCACCGAGGCGCTTTCGGAGGCCTCCGCTCAAGACTTTCCGCGTGCCTGGGCCGCCACCGCGGCGGCGGCCTTCCTGGCCTTCTCCGGGTCGCCGAGATAGTAGTGGCGCAGCGGCTTCAGCGCGTCGTCGAGTTCGTACACGAGCGGAATTCCCGTCGGGATGTTGAGCTCCACGATGTCCTTTTCGGAAACATTGTCGAGGTACTTCACCAGCGCGCGGATAGTATTGCCGTGTGCCGCGACGAGAACGCGCTTGCCGGATCTGACTTGCGGCGCGATGACATCGTTCCAGTGCGGCAGGAAGCGCGCCACGGTGTCCTTGAGGCATTCCGTGACCGGTATGTCGGCCGGTTTCATCGCGGCGTAGCGCCGATCGTTGCCGGGATAGCGTTCGTCGCTTTTTTCCAGCGCGGGCGGCGGCGTGTCGTAGCTGCGCCGCCAGACGAGGATTTGCTCGGGGCCGTAGCGCTGCGCCATGTCCGCCTTGTTCAATCCCTGCAACGATCCGTAGTGACGCTCGTTGAGCCGCCACGAAAGCTGCTGCGGGATCCAGTGCAGTTCCAGCTCGTTCAGCACGATCCACATCGTGCGGATCGCGCGCCTGAGCACGGAGCCATGGGCGAGATCGAAGGTAAAGCCTTCCTTCTTTAGCAATTGTCCGGCCTCGCGGGCCTCCTCGACGCCTTTGTCCGAAAGGTCGACGTCGGTCCAGCCGGTAAACCGGTTTTCCTTGTTCCAGACGCTTTCGCCATGGCGCAACAGCACGATCTTGTTCATTGGAGTATCGGTCGGATGATGGAAGATTGGAGAATGCGGATGCGGCAACGGCCGGATAGAATGATTGTATTCCCAGCCTCGGCTCGCGTCCCGGCTCAAGGCGTTGCCTGAGTTCTCCGCGTTCGCGATGAAAGGCCTGATCTGACGTATTCGAATTCTGGCGTGCGCGTGCCGTTGCGGGCAAGGCTGTCGCTCATCCTCGTCGGCCTTGCCTGGGTGCTTCCCTTCCTGAGTCCCAATTTTTTCGCGCCGATCTCCAGCTTCTACGGCGAGACCACTGCCTTCGTGCTCGGCCTCGCGGCGCTCACGGTGCTCTCCGGCAAATCGACATGGCCGGAAATCCGGCTGCCGCGGACGAGCCTCATGTTCCTCGGCTTCGCGGCCCTGGTGCTGCTGGACGTTGCCCTCGGACGCGACGTCTATGTCCAGACGAACCTGCTGGCAGTGCTCTACCTGGTCTGGGCTGTCGCCATGGCGGCGCTTGCCTGGCGGCTGAGGGAAATATTCGGGCTCGAAGCCCTGGTCACGGCCTTGTCATGGTTCGTCATCGCCGGCGCGCTGACCAGCGCAGTGATCGGCGTGCTGCAGTTGTGGGGCATTCCGTCGCTGCTGACGCCGTTCATCGTGCCCCAGGCACACGGTCGCATCTACGCCAATACCGGCCAGCCCAACCATTTCGCCGACTACCTGTGCCTCGGCATCGCCTCGCTCGGCTTCCTGTACGCATCCGGCCGGATCCGGATGGGGTTAGTCATCGCCGCCGTCCTGCCGTCCCTGGTCGTCCTCGCCGAATCCGGCTCCCGCGCCGTCTGGCTGTATCTGCCGGCCTTGCTTTTCCTTGCGCTCGTGCATCGAAAGCTGAGGCCGTCGCCGGCGGCCTCGCGCCTTCTCTGGTTCGGCGCGTCAGTGGTCGTCGCGTTCGTCATCGCGCAGGTGATCGTTGAATCGCTGGCGGGTTCCACGGTGCTGCAGATGGAAACCGTGACCGACCGCCTGTTTGCCGCGAAAGCAGACCCGGACGTGCGCTCCCGCCTCTGGTACGAATGCTGGCTGATGTTCAAGGATGCGCCCGTGCTCGGCCAGGGGTTCCGGCAGTTTCCCTGGCAGCATTTCCTGCGCAATGCGCAGTTGCCCTACCAGTGGATGGGCGAAGTCCAGTACGACAACGGCCATAACCTCGTATTGCACTTGATGGCCGAATTCGGCCTCGCCGGCATTGCCGTGCTGGCTGCGGGCATCGCCTGCTGGCTCGCCGGCATTCGCAAGCAGCAGATTTCACCGCCGATGCTTTGGACGATGTCGGTAGCCGTCATATTGGGCATCCACAGTATGCTAGAGTACCCGCTGTGGTACGCCTACTTCCTGGGCATCGCTGCCGTGCTCATGGGCGCGACCGATTCCGCGGCGGTCAGGATCGGCGGCAGGCGGATTTTGATCCTCGTCGTATTGCTGGGTTGGGTGGCTGCAGCGAACACCTACCAGGACTATCGCACGCTCCAATCGCTACATCGGATTCAAACTCCTTCTGCCGGCACGGACGGGCGCAGCACGACGGAAATCCTGCTGGGGTTGCAGCAACATTCGCTGTTTACGCCTTACGTCGAGCTGGCGCTGTCGCGGACGATCGCGCTCAACCGGGAGCAAATCGAGGACAAGCTGGTGGTTAACGAGGCGGTAATGCATTTTGCGCCGTCGGCCGACGTGGTATACCGTCACGCCGCGCTGCTGGCCCTGGATGGACAGGCTGGCGCCGCCCATCGGCAATGGGATCTCGCGCAGGCAAACTATCGCGGCGCCGGCGAAGGCATCATCGGGGTTCTGGAAAAGGCTTCCGCATCCGAGCCGGGCATAGCCGAGCTGCTGGCATACGCGAACGCGCAACAAGACAGGGGAACGAAGTGAAGTTCGTAATGAACAATATCTGGCTGGTATTGGCGGCGGTGGTAAGCGGCTCCATGCTGGTCTGGCCGCTCATCAACCGGCGCATGAGCGGCGTGCCGGAAGTCGGCGCGCTGCAGGCGGTGGAGATGCTCAATCGCAAAGATGCGGTGATGATCGACGTGCGTGAAACCGCCGAGTTCAACGGCGGCCATGCCCCCAATGCGAAGAACATTCCGGTCGGCGAGCTCGACAAGCGCGCCGGCGAGCTGGAGAAATGGAAGAATCGCCCCGCGCTGGTGGTATGCCAGACGGGGGGCCGGTCGCACGCGGCGACTGCGGCGCTGAGGAAGATCGGATTCAAGGAAGTCGTGGTGCTGGCCGGCGGCATGGGCGCCTGGCAGCAGGCCAACATGCCGGTGGAAAAGAAATGAGCAACATCAGCATGTATTGCACGGCGGTTTGTCCCTACTGTGTCGCGGCGGAACGCCTGCTCAAGAGCAAGGGCATCGCGGAAATCGAGAAAATCCGCGTCGACCTGCAGCCGGAGCGCCGCCGGGAAATGATGGATCGCACCGGGCGGCGGACGGTGCCGCAGATCTACATCGGCGAGACCCACGTCGGCGGCTTCGACGACCTCGCCGCGCTCGATGCCGCGGGCGGCCTCGATCCGTTGCTGCGGGCGCAGCCTGCCGCCTGAATCCAACCTCACTACCCATCAAAGAGAACGAAAGTCATGAGCAAGGAAAACGCGCAACCGGTGTTCGCGATCGAAAAACTCTTCGTCAAGGATCTTTCGATCGAAGTCCCGAATGCGCCCAGGATCTATCTCGAGCGCGACACGCCGCAAGTCGAGATTCAAATGAATTCGAGCGCCAGTCCGATAGACGAAGGGTATTTCGAGGTTGTCGTCAGCGTGACCGTGACGGCGAAATTGGGCGACAAGACCGTGTTCCTCGTCGAGGCAAGCCAGGGCGGCGTCTTCCAGATACGCAACATCCCGGGCGACGAGCTGCAGCCGGTACTGGGTATCACCTGCCCGAACATCCTGTATCCCTACGTCCGCGAAGTCGTTTCCGACGCGGTGGTTCGCGCCGGCTTCGCGCCCGTGCTGTTGAACCCGGTGAATTTCGAGGCGATCTTCCAGGCGCAGCGGGACGCGAAGGCACAAGCTGGCGCGGGAGTTCCCCACTAGGAGGCCCAATGAGCGTCAGGATCGTCTGGCTTGGCATCGCGGGACTGCTCGTCGCCCCGCAAGCGGTCGCGCTGGAGTTCAAGTCGGTGACGGAGCCGGCGGCGATTCTGTACGACGCCCCGTCGACCAAGGCGCAAAAACTGTTCGTGCTTTCGAGCGGTTATCCGGTCGAGGTGGTCGTCAAGGTCGAAGGCTGGACCAAGGTGAGGGACGACGCCGGCGATTTCGCCTGGATCGAGAACGCGCACCTGTCCGACAAGCAGACGGTAATGGTGAAGATAGCGAGCGCGGAAATCCGCCAGGCGGCTAGTGACGCTTCGCCGGTCGTCTTCACCGCGGAGAAAGGCGTATACCTCGACCTGCTCGAGATGTCCTCCGGCTGGGTGAAAGTGCGCCACCGGGATGGAGCAATCGGCTACGTCAAGCTAAGCCAGATCTGGGGCACATGAAGCTTGCGGTCCTCGGCGCCGGTGCGTGGGGGACGGCTCTTGCCATCGCCCTCGCGTCCCGCCACCAGATAAGCCTGTGGGTGCGCGACCGGGAGCAATCCCGCGAGCTTGCGCAAACCCGCAACAATGCGCGCTATCTACCGGACGTGGCGATACCGGGCTCGATACGCATTCTCGACGACCTGTCGGTGGCCATGGAGCAATGCCAGCTCATCGTCGTCGCCGTTCCCAGCTCGGCGCTGCGCCAGACCCTGCGACTCGTGGCCGCATCCGGCCATCATGGCAGCGGCGTGGTCTGGCTGTGCAAGGGCTTCGAAACGGGAACTGCCAAGTTTCCGCACCAGGTCGCGCAGGAGGAATTGCATGCAATGCAGCCGCGGGCCGCCCTGTCGGGGCCGAGCTTCGCGGCCGACGTCGCCCGCGGCCTTCCGGCGGCTGTCACGCTGGCTTCATCCGATGGCGGTTTCGCAGCGCTTGCTTCGCGCGAGCTTCACACGGGCCGCCTGCGCGTCTATTCCAGCGATGACCTGATTGGCGTCGAGACCGCCGGCGCGGCAAAGAACGTGATCGCCATTGCCGCCGGAGTTTGCGACGGCCTCAACCTGGGCGCATCCGCGCGTGCAGCGCTCATCACCCGGGGCCTGGCCGAAATCATGCGGCTGGGCATCCGGCTCGGCGGTCGCACTGAAACCTTCATGGGGCTCGCCGGTGCCGGTGACCTGATGCTGACTGCCACTTCCGACTTGTCGAGGAACCGCCAGGTCGGCCTGCGGCTCGCGCAGGGACATTCCCTCGAAAGCATCCTCACCGGACTGGGCCATGTCGCAGAGGGCGTGCACTCCGCGCGCGAGATCTTGCGACTGGCCCAGAAGTCGGGCATCGAGATGCCCATCACCCAGGCCGTCTCCAGCCTTCTCGACGGTACCACCTCCGCCCCGGATCTCGTCAGCAGCCTCTTGCAGCGCGAGCCAAAACAAGAGAGCGTGCGCTAACTCTTCCCGGCGTAGCCGCTCTGGCGCCACGCCTCGTAGACGACCACCGCGACGGCGTTCGACAGGTTGAGGCTGCGGCTGCCGGGCACCATCGGCAATCGCAATCGCCGTTGCGAATCGAAACTTTCCAATATATCTGCGGGTAGCCCGCGCGTTTCGGGTCCAAAAACCAGGACGTCTCCCGGCGCGAATTCGACTTCGTCGAATCGGACTTGAGCCTTGGTGCTAAAGGCAAATTTGCGCCCACCGAGAGCATGCAGCAACTCGTTCCAGCCCTTGTGAACCCGGACCGAAGCGTATTCGTGATAGTCGAGCCCGGCGCGCTTCAGCTGCCGATCCTCCAGTCGAAATCCCAAGGGCTCGACCAGGTGCAGGCGGCAGCCGGTATTGGCGCAAAGCCGGATCACGTTCCCGGTATTGGGGGGAATTTCCGGCTCGAACAGGACGATATCGAACATTTTTTGTTGCAAATCTCGAGATTTAGGAGTTTAATCTTGTAATTCAAAGGGCTGCAAGTTAAACCTCAAGTTAGACCGAAAGAACGTCTCAGTATGAATCGGGCATAGATGGGCAGACCGGAAAAAATTCGATTGGGCGAGATCCTGCTCCAGCAGAAATTGCTGACGGAGGACAAGCTGAAGGCCGCGCTCGACGAGCAGAAGCGCAGTGGCCGCAAGCTCGGCCGCATATTCATCGACGCGGGCTATGTCACCGAGGAGCAGATCGGCAGCGCGCTTGCGCGCCAGTTGCAGGTTCCGTTCATCAACCTGAAGCATTTCAACATCCGTCCCGAGGTCGCGACGCGCCTGCCGGAGACGCTCGCGCGCCGGTTCCGCGCCATCGTGCTCGAGGAAACGGGCGGCTTTTACCGGGTGGGCATGGCGGACCCGACCGACCTGTTCGCCTACGACGAGATCAACCGCGTCCTCAAGCGGGACATCCAGCTCGCGGTGGTGGCCGAGTCCTTGTTGCTGCAGACCATCGATCGCGTCTACCGGCGCACCGAGGAAATCAGCGGGCTGGCGCAGGAACTCGGCGAGGAGCTGGGCGAGACCACCGACTTCACCGTCCTGGGCCTGACCCCCGGCCTCGAAGATGCGCCGGTCGTCAAGCTGTTGCAATCGGTGTTCGAGGACGCGATCCAGGTGCGCGCTTCGGACGTGCACATCGAGCCGCAGGAGACCAAGGTCCAGATCCGCTTCCGCATCGACGGCGTCCTGCACGTGCAGACCGAAGCGGACCAGAAAATAGCCTCGGCCCTGACGTTGCGCCTGAAGCTGATGTCGGGGCTGGACATTTCCGAGAAGCGCCTGCCCCAGGACGGACGCTTCAACATCAAGGTCAGGAACACGCAGGTGGACGTGCGCATTTCCACCATGCCGACCCAGTACGGCGAATCGGCGGTCATGCGGCTGCTGACCCAGAGCGGCGGCATCCTCGGGCTCGATCGCATCGGGCTGCCGGCGAAGATGCTGCAGCGCCTGCGTTCCATCATCCACCGGCCGAGTGGAATGGTGCTGGTCACCGGGCCGACAGGCAGCGGCAAGACCACGACGCTGTATGCGGCGCTGGACGAGCTCAACACCACCGAGCGCAAGATCATCACGGTGGAAGACCCCGTCGAGTACCGGCTCCCTGGCATCAACCAGGTGCAGATCCACGAGAAAATCGAGCTGACTTTCAGCCGGGTGCTGCGCACCGCCCTGCGCCAGGACCCGGACGTCATCCTGGTCGGCGAAATGCGCGACCAGGCCACCGTCGAGACCGGCCTGCGTGCCGCCATGACGGGCCACATGGTTTTCTCGACGTTGCACACCAACGACGCCGTGAGCACGCCCGTGCGCCTGCTCGACATGGGCGCGCCGCGCTACATGGTGGCGATGTCGCTGCAAGTCGTGGTCGCGCAGCGCCTCCTGCGGCTGGTTTGCGAAAGCTGCGCGGAGAGCACGCCGCTTACCCCGAGCGAGCACGAGTGGATGCGGGCACGGCTCGGTACGTCCACCGACGAGCGAACCTACATGAAAGGCCGGGGATGCACGCAGTGCAACGGCACCGGCTACCTCGGACGCACCGGTGTCTACGAGATGCTGGAGATGACGAAGCCGGTCGTCGAGGCTGCCAACCAGCCGGATCCGGCAATCTTCATGGCAGTGGGCCGCGCGCAGATCGAGGGTGAGACGCTCATGGACCACGCCGTCCAGCTGGTCATCGCGGGGCGCACGACGGTCGATGAAGCCATGCGCATGAGCAGCCAGGCGGAAGACAAGTGAGCTTCTTCGCCTACAAGGGACGCAACGCTGCCGGCGAGCTCGTGCGCGGCGTGCTCGAGGGCAACGACAGCGGCGCCGTCGCCGCCCAGCTCGCCAGCTCCGGCATCACGCCCGTGGAAATCGGAGAATCCAAGGCCAGTGGGTCGCTGCCGCTGAACGAACTATTCAAGCGCGGCAACAAGGGTTCCGTTCGCAACGAAGACCTGTTGTTGTTCAGCCGCCAGATGTTCGCCCTGCTGAAGGCCGGCGTGCCGATCATGCGCGCCTTGGCCGGATTGCAGGAATCCGCCAGCAATCCCGCTTTCCGGGACGTGTTGCTCGGCGTGCGCGAGAATCTCGACAGCGGGCGTCCGTTGTCGGTGGCCATGCAGCGCCAGAACGGCGTGTTCTCGCAGTTCTACGTCGCGATGGTTTACGTCGGCGAAACCACGGGCCGGCTGGAAGAAGTCTTCCTGCGCCTGTTCAATCACCTCGAATTCCAGGAATCCATGCGCCAGCAGGTCAAGTCGGCGCTGCGCTACCCGATTTTCGTCATCGTCGCGATGGCGATCGCCATCGTCGTGATCAACCTGTTCGTCATTCCGGAATTCGCGAAGGTCTACAAGGGCTTCAATGTGGAGCTGCCGACGATAACGCGCGTGCTCATCGGCTTTTCGAATTTCATGGTGGCGTCCTGGCCCTTCCTTCTGGCGGCGCTCGTCGGCGCATTTTTCGCGTTCCGTGCCTACACGCGCACGCGCGAGGGACGCTACGCCTGGGATCGCTTCAAGCTGCGCGTCCCGGTCGCCGGGAAAATCGTGCTGAAGGCCACGCTGGCGCGCTTCGCGCGCAGCTTTTCGCTGTCGATCAAGAGCGGCGTGCCGCTGGTGCAGGGCCTCTCGCTGGTTGCGCAGACGGTGGACAACACCTTCGTCGCCGAGAAGATCGAGAAAATGCGCGAAGGCGTGGAGCGCGGCGAAAGCGTGCTGCGCACGGCGATGCACTCGGAGATTTTCACGCCTGTGGTCATGCAGATGGTCATGGTCGGCGAGGAATCCGGCGCGCTGGACGACATGATGGAAGAGATCGCCGACATCTACCAGCGCGAAGTCGAGTACGAATTGCGGACGCTGGGCGCGCAGATCGAGCCGATCCTGATCGTATGCCTTGGGGTGCTGGTTCTCGTGCTCGCGCTGGGTGTGTTCCTGCCGATCTGGGACCTCGGTCACGCGGCGCTGAAGAAGTGATCGATGTGCAAACGGAAATGGCGGAACCCGCATCGCGGCGCGAGCCAGCTGGAATTGGTCGTCTGCATCGCGCTGGTCGGAATTTTCATGGCGGTGTTTCTGGAGCGGATGTTCTATTACCAGGAGCAGGCCGAGAAGACGGCCATGGAAATGACAGTTGCAAACATTCGCAGCGGCTTGCGATACAAGGTGGCCGACCTGATCATGAACAACCGAGTGTCGGAAATTCCGACACTCGCAGACGACAATCCGGTCAATTGGCTGCAGGGACCGCCGGAAAATTACCTGGGCGAATTCGACGGCCTGCCGCAGTCCGATCCGTCGGGGAAGTGGTATTTCGACCGAAGCACGCGACAACTCATCTATACAGTGAGCAATCGACGCCACTTTGTGCCGTCGAACGGCCGGGATTTCACGATTCGTTATCAGGCGCGGCGCGTGGCAGCGGCGAATGCGATGACTGCCGAGACGTCGAAGTCGCGGGATTGGGTGAGCCTGGTACGACAGGCCGACTTTGCGTGGACGCCCTGATGGGTGGGCATGGAAAGTGCAAAAACAGCGCTGGATGGTCCGGCGTGAAATCGATGCTGGTTCAAGAGGAGAACGCACCATGAAAGTTGGGAAGTCAATGACAGGCGGAAAACACGTTCACGGCTTTACGCTGATCGAACTGGTGGTCACCATCAGCGTAATCGCGATCCTGGCCGCCGTCGCGCTGCCGCGCTACATCACGCTGCAGCAGCAGGCGAGGGGAGCCAAGGCGCAGGCGTTGTTCGGCGGCTTTCGCTCGGCCGCGGCGCTGGCCCATGCGCAGGCGATCGCCACCAATACGACGGCATCCGGAACGGCAACCATCCAGATGGAAAGCCAGAACGTCACGCTGATCAACGGCTATCCGACGGCCGACCTGGCCGGCATACAGACCGCATTGCAGATCTCGAATGCCACCGAAGGCGTCGTGATCGTTCCGGGCGGTGCGGGCGCGAATGCCACGATGACCGTGGATATCAATGGCGGGGTCGCGCCGACTTGCCGTGTCAGCTACACCTCGCCGGCGGCGGGAAACGGTTCCCCGGTCTTTGCAATCGATACCAGCGGCTGCTAGCCGTTCAGATTTTTGATGCGCAACAGAAGTGAAGTGTGTACCAAGCTTTTTGTCCGTTATTTGAAAAAGGAGAAGCAAATGCAAGCGAAGCAAAAGGGCTTTACCCTGATCGAACTGGTGGTCGTGATCGTCATCCTCGGCATTCTCGCCGCGACGGCCCTGCCGAAATTCATCGACCTGTCCAGCCAGGCCCGCAGCGCGGCCGTCCAGGGCGTCGCTTCGGCGGCGACCTCTGGTTTCGCGATCAACTACGGCGCGCGTAAGGCCAGCAATGCCAACTCGGTGGCGGTCAACGGGGCCAATGCGACGATCTGCGCAGCGAACGGCTCCGGCCTCGCGGGTGTCATGACCGGCGGCTTTCCCTCCGGCTATACCGTCGCCCCGGGCGGCACGACGACGAGCTGCGCTTCGACCGCGCAGGACGGCCAGACCGGTACTTGCACAGTCTCCGATGCGACACAAGCTTCCGCATCGGCGACCGTCACCTACATCTGCGCCAACCCCTGATTTCCGCCTAGGGAATCCGGGCGCTTCTCCGGACTCTGCGCAGGATATGTCCACACAATCCTGCGCAGACCCGTTTCACCGCGATGCCCGGAAGCGCATGCGAACCCAGCATGGCTTTACCCTCGTAGAACTCGTCGTGGTGCTGATCGTCGTCGGCGTGCTGGCGGCGGTGGCCATCCCGAGGTTCAGGGGCGTGGAAAGCTTCAACACCATGGGCTTTGCCGACCGGGTGATGGAAGGATTGCGCTATGCGCAGAAGCAGGCGATCGCCAAGCGCCGCAACGTATGCGCCGCCTTCACGTCGACCACGGTGACGTTCACCTTTGCGTCTGCCGCCGGCTCTGCATCGGCTTGCAACACCAGCCTGACCGGCCCCGCCGGCCAGACCGCTTTTTCCATCGCGCCCGAGAATAAATCGGTCGTGAATTTCACTGCCGTGCCGGCCGGCATCACATTCGATGCGCTTGGCCGCCCCCTCGCGACTTCGACCGGGTTGCCGCTTTCGGCGGTGCAAACCATCTCCATCACGGGCGACATCGTCAGAACGTTCAGCGTCGAGCCGGAAACCGGCTATGTCCACACCTGAGCGCATCCGCCACCGGGCAGACGCAGAAGACGCCGAAGTTCATCCTCGAATGACCCGGCAGCGCGGCGTTTCGCTGATCGAGGTCATCATGTTCATCATCATCGTCAGCATCGGCGTCACGGCGCTGCTGGCGGTGTTCAGCACGACGGTGCGCAAAAGCTCCGATCCGCTGATCCAGAAGCAGATGCTCGCGATCGCGGAGGCGCTGCTCGAGGAAGTGCAGAGCAAGCCCTTTACCTACTGCGATCCGGACGATGCCAATGCGACGACGGCGACGCGGGCAATCGTCGGCACCGGCGGCTGCGCAACCGACGCGCAGAATGACAACAAGACCCACCCGACGTCCGAGACACGCACGAGCACGACAAACCCGTTCGACAACGTGGGCGACTATGGCGGCACCACGGGCAGCATCACCATCAGCCCCATTTCCGACGTCAGCGGTACCGCGATCAGCGGCCTCGGAGCCTACAGCGCACAGATCGCCATTGCCGCCCAGGCACTCGGTACCGTTGCGGCGACGGATGGGGACGGCGCGCCCCAGTCCCTTGCGATCACAGTGACGGTGACCGGACCGGGCGGCGCAACCATGAGCCTGCAGGGTTACCGCACGCGCTACGCGCCCAACGCCGTTCCATGAACACGATGCCGACATGCTCGCGCCAGGGCGCCGGCGGCTTCACGCTGGTGGAAGCGATCGTGGTCATCGTGTTGACCGGCATTCTCGCCAGCATGGCGGCGGTATTCATCGCCCCGCCGATCAAGGCTTACTTCGACGTCTCGAACCGCGCGGAACTGACCGACATCGCCGACACGGCGCTGCGTCGCGCCGCACGCGACATCCGCGCGGCCTTGCCGAACAGCATACGGCTGGGAAGCACCGGTGCTTGCGACGGCACGTCGACTTGTTATCTCGAATACGTGCCCATCAAGTCCGCGGGCCGCTATCGCGAAGCCGTGACCGGCGGCACGCCTGCCGGCGACATTCTCGACTTCAACAGCGCCAGCGACACCACGTTCGACGTGCTCGGGCCGGGCGTGGACGTCCAATCGGGGGACTCCATCGTCGTCTACAACCTCGGCATTCCGGGTGCCGATGCCTATGCCGGCGCGAATCGGCGCGCGGTGCCCGCCGGGGGCGTCGGCATCGGCCTTGCCACGGTCACGTTCACGAGCCAGGCGTCGCCGTTTCCGTTTGCGTCACCCGCGCGGCGCTTCCAGGTCGTCGGCACGCCGGTCAGCTACGTATGCAACGGCGCAGGCCAATTGCAACGATATTCCGGCTACGCGTTCGCGACGTCGCAGCCGCAGCCGCCATCGGGAACGCCGGCGGTGGTCGCCATCAACGTGTCGCGCTGCCGCTTTGCGTACCAGTCGCTCAACCAGCTCAACGCCATCGTCACGCTGGAACTCGGCCTGACCAGGAAGGGCGAATCGGTCAGCCTGATTCACCAGATCCACGTCAACAATGTCCCGTAGATTCCAGCGCGGCGTGTCCATGCTCACGGCGATCTTCCTGCTCGTGGTGATCGCCATGCTGGGCGCCTACATCGCCAGCGTTGCCACCACCCAGCAGACGACGGCGGCGCTGGACGTGCAGGGCGCCAAGGCCTACCAGTCGGCCTACGCTGGCATCCAGTGGGGGGCCTTCCAGGTCTTGAGGAATGGCAGTTGCACCGGCACTTCGTTTGCGCTGACCGGCAACCTGAGCGGGTTCGCCGTCACCGTCGCCTGCACGCAAACGGCCTATACGGAAAACGGTAGCGGCAGAAATGTCTATCGACTGACCTCGACCGGATGCAGCCCGCCCAACGCGAGCGCGTGTCCGGGCACATCGAGCGGGTACTACGTCGAGCGGCAGATCGAAGTCATGATCGACAAGTAACCTGGCCATGAATCGATTGACGAGGCTTCGGTGCAACGCCTGCAGCATGATCGCGCGCATCATCGCACTCTGCATTGCGTTGCTCGCGACGAGCATGGCGTGGGCCGCACCCGCATTTCAAGCCGCCGGCACTGCGCAAAGCGCAACGGGTACGGCCACCGTGCCATGGCCGACCCATCAACCGGGTGACATCGCACTTCTATTCGTCGAGTCCACCGGCGGCCAGGCCGCGACCCTCTCTACGGCGGCGGGATTCGTCCAGGTGACCAACAGCCCGCAGAACACGGGCACGACGACGAACGGCACGCGAATAACCGTATTCTGGGCGCGCGCGACCTCGAGCGCGATGGCGTCACCCGTGGTGGCCGATCCCGGCGACCACGTTTATGCCCAGATCCTGACTTATCGGGGTGTCATCGCAACCGGCAATCCTTGGGACGTGACGGGCGGTGGGGTAAAAGCGACGGCCAGCACTTCGGTGACCGTTTCCGGCGTGACGACGACCGTGGCGAACACGCTGGTCGTGCAGGCCGTTGCGCGGGACAACGACAGCGCCGCGGCTGCGTTCAGTGCGCAGACGAACGCGAACCTCACTGGAATCACCGAGCAATCCGATGCCGGCACGACTTCAGGCAACGGCGGCGGCTTCGGGGTGTGGGACGGCGCCAAGGCGACGGCCGGGGCGACGGGCAACACCACTGCGACCGTAACCAGCTCCATCAACGCGTTTCTGACGATCGCCCTCAAGCCCGAAGTTCCCACCCTGGGCAACGTCTCCGCGCTGTGCGATTCCACCACGCAAGTCGAGGTGCAATTCTCGACCACGGTCACATCTGCCAGCGCGCAGAACATCGCGAATTACTCGCTCGACGGCGGTGCGGCCGTGACGGCAGCGGTACTGGATGGCGCCGGACAAGTTGTGACGCTGACGGTTTCCGGAATGAACCCCGGGCAGGGCTACACCCTCACGGTCAACAACATCACGGGAACATACGGTGGAGTGTTGGCGGCCAGCTCGCAGGCGCACTTCTTCACCGAGGGCGGTTACCTGTCGGGCCTTCTTGGCACGTACTACGGCCAGAATGGAACGTCGGGCGCCTTCTTTACCGGTACGTCGGTGTCCCAGACCGACAACCAGGTCAACTTCGACTGGGGCGCTTCGGCGCCCGGACCCGCCGGAATCGGCGCGGATAATTTCAGCGTGCGCTGGACTGGCTTCGTCACCGCTTCGGTGACGGGCAACTATACGTTCGAAACCAACAGCGACGACGGCGTCCGGCTGTACGTGAACGGTGTGTTGGTCATAGACAACTGGACCGACCACTCCGCGACCACGAACGACAGTGCGGCCATTGCCTTGACCGCGGGAACGCGTGTCGCCGTCACCATGGAATATTACGAACGCGGCGGGAATGCCGTCGCGCAACTGAGCTGGAGCGGTCCGACCACCGGCGGCTTCCAGTTCATCCCGCGTGCCTCGCTGTCGCACTTTTGCGGCGTGCTCGGGCCGGTCGCGTTCTACAAGCTCGATGAAAACGTCTGGAGCGGGAGCGGTGCGGTCACGGATTCGAGCGGCAACGGCAACAACGGCACCGCCAGCGGGGGCGCCGTTCCCGTTTCGGCGAAGGTATGCAACGGCGTGCAATTGAACGGCTCCAGCCGCTACATCCAGGTGCCGGGGCTATCCGGCATGCTCAATGCGACCGCGAGCCTGGCTTTCTGGATCAAGACCACGCAGGTCGGCAGCGACACGGGCTGGCAGGCGCCCGGAGTCACCGGTGTGGAACTGACCGGCGGCACGGACGACATCTTCTGGGGCTGGATCGACGCCAGCGGGCGCATCGGCGTTTCCGTGGGCGACACCTATACGACCAAGTCCACGGTGGCGATCAACAATGGAGTGTGGCGCCACGTCGTGCTGACGCGCGACAGCGTGGCCGGCACATACAAGATTTACATCGACGGCGCGCTCAATGTCAGCGGCGCCATCGCGACCGGAACCATCGGCACCGCCTTCACGAGCCTGGGCCGGATCGAGGACACCGGCGGCACGATCGATTATCTCAACGGCCAGCTCGACGAAATCCGGATCTACGATCGCGTCGTCACCGATTCCGAAGTCACGACGATATTCAACGAGACGCGCCCCTGCGTTTCCTTCGTCGACCACTATGCATTGGTGGGGAGCACGAGCGGGGTGACGTGTGATGTGTCGGCGGTGAGGGTGATCGCGCACGACGCGACACACACGGCGGTGTCGCCGGCGGCGGGGACGGTGCTGAACCTGACCACCTCGCCTG
>DASZTG010000059.1:0-3631 GCA_035548375.1 Burkholderiales bacterium | reverse complement strand
ACCACAACGCTCTGCCTTTCGGGCATCCCCCTTCTCATCGACCTCCCGAGGGCTTGTTTCAGTGCAGGCTAACCTGCAGCCCCACCGCAGGTTAAGTCTGGCCGCCGCGGCCAGACGTGCCGGAACTAAAGTAGGTCACCGTCAGGCGCCCCAAATGAAAAAGCCCACTCCCACCGGGGGTGGGCTTTTTTATTTGGCGTCCTTGAAGGGCGACCTGCTTTCGGAACGACAACACGCCCGCAGCGGACACCCGCCCCGGGACCCTGGCTTCGCAGGGCAATCGCGAGATCGCCACTGCAGTCTTCGCGGGCTTGTTGCTGCGAACACTTACCCGCACCGCAGGCTAGTGGAAGCTAAAGCAGGTCACCGCGCAGCAAGACCCCACCGCCGCCAAAACCAACCCTATCACTGCCCGCAGCAGCCAACAGATCCTTCCCCGTCCCAAGGCCGCAAACGTCTTCGCTCCCTTTGCGGTAATCGCGACGCAAAAACCAAAAAACACATCAACCGATTGAATCCGCGTTCCCCTGCAACCATTTACTCAGCCATGCGCCGGCGCATTCGAATTCGTGCGGCGAGAAACCGCGCGTACCGATAGCGGGCGGCAGCGGTTCCTGTTTGATTCGAACGGGAATTTTGCTAAAATCGAAAAGATTCAAAAAGAACAGTGGGCCGCGTGCCCATTTTTTGTTTGTGGAAACGCTTTGTGGACCTGGCCGGACTGATCGAAAAGACGTTTCAAGGGCTCGGATATGAGCTGGTCGACCTGGAACTCAGCAACAGGGGTCGGCTCATGCGCGTCTACATCGACAAGTTAGGCGGGGTAAACGTCGACGATTGTGCGGCGGTCAGCAACCAGTTGACACGGTTGTTCGCGGTCGAGGGCGTCGATTACGACCGGCTGGAGGTATCGTCGCCGGGATTGGACCGGCCGCTGAAGCGGCCGCAGGATTTTGAGCGGTTTGCCGGAGAGCGTGCGCAAGTGAAGATCAGGATGCCCCTGAACGGGCGCCGGAAATTCATGGGCGTTCTGCGGAATGTGGGAGCGAGCGGATTCGATCTCGATGCGGATGGCGACGTCGTGAAAATCGCGTTTGCCGACGTCGAGAAGGCGCGCCTGATCCCCAACATTTGACTGGAGAATGAAGCAATGAGCCGAGAGTTGTTGATGCTGGTCGACGCCCTTGCGCGCGAAAAGAATGTCGAGAAGGACATTGTTTTTGCCGCGCTGGAACTCGCATTGGCTTCGGCCACAAAGAAGCGGTTCAAGGACGATGTGGACGTGCGCGTCGAGATCGATCGTGAATCCGGCGAATACAAGTCGTTCCGGCGCTGGCAGATCGTCGCCGACGAGGAGCATGAGATGCCCGCGCAGCAGATCGCGCTGACGGATGCAACCGAGCAGAAGCTCGACAAGCAACTCGGCGAATATGTCGAGGAGCCGCTCGAGCCTGTCGAGTTCGGCCGGATCGGCGCGCAGACCGCGAAGCAGGTCATTCTCCAGAAAATTCGCGATGCCGAACGCGAGCAGATCCTCAACGATTTCCTGCAGCGCGAGGAATTCATCGTCACCGGTGCGATCAAGCGCATGGAGCGCGGCAGCGCGATCATAGAATCCGGTCGCATTGAGGCGGCGCTGCCGAAGGACCAGATGATCCCGAAGGAGAATCTCCGCATCGGTGATCGCGTGCGCGCCTACCTGTTGAAGGTGGACCGCAACAATCGCGGTCCGCAATTGATTCTTTCGCGCACGGTTCCGGAATTCCTGATCAAGCTGTTCGAGCTGGAAGTGCCGGAAATCGAGGAGGGGCTCCTGGAGATCAAGGCGGCAGCCCGCGACCCGGGGTCCCGGGCCAAGATCGCGGTGAAGTCGAACGACCAGCGCATCGACCCGATCGGCACCTGCGTCGGAATGCGCGGCTCCCGCGTCCAGGCCGTGACGGCCGAACTGGCAGGCGAGCGTGTCGACATCATCCTCTGGTCACAGGACCCCGCGCAGTTCGTCATCAATGCGCTGGCTCCGGCGGAAGTGAGCAAGATCACTGTGGATGAAGAATCCCACAGCATGGATGTCGTGGTGGATGAGGAGAACCTTGCGCAGGCGATTGGCCGCAACGGGCAGAACGTCCGCCTCGCGAGCGAATTGACGCAATGGGAACTCAACATCATGACGGAAGAGGAGTCCCAGAAAAAGAACGACGAAGAAGGCACCGCCGTTCGCAAGGTATTCATGGAGCGGCTGGACGTGGACGAGGAAGTGGCGAACATCCTCATCCAGGAGGGCTTTACCACGCTGGAGGAAGTCGCCTACGTGCCCCTGAATGAAATGCTGGAGATCGAGTCGTTCGACGAGGATACCGTCAACGAACTGCGCAGCCGCGCCCGCAATGCGTTGCTGGTGGAGGAAATCGCGAGCGAAGAGCACGTGGAAAACGTCGCCACCGACCTGTTGACGCTCGATGGCATGGACGGGGAAACTGCGCGAGTGCTGGCGGCCAAAGGGGTGAAGACGCAGGAAGACCTCGCGGATCTGGCGGTCGACGACCTGGTGGAACTGACGGGAATCGACGCGGAGCGCGCCAAACAACTGATCATGACCGCCCGGGCACCCTGGTTCGAAGGCAACCAGGGGCAGGCTGGCCAGTAACGATAGCCGGAGGCTACAGAGACCACATATGGCGCAAATGAACGTTGCTCAGTTTGCCAAGGAGTTGGGGTTGGCGTCGGCCATGCTGCTCGAGCAGTTGCAGGCGGCCGGCATCGACAAGGCGCTTGCCGATGACACGGTGTTGACCGAACACGACAAGACCCAGCTCCTCGACTACCTGCGGCGCGTTCATGGCGCGAAGGATACGAAAAAGAAAATCACGCTGACGCGCAAGCAGACCACCGAGATCAAGAAATCCGACAGCACGGGCAAGGCCCGCACGATCCAGGTCGAGGTCAAGAAAAAGCGCGTGCTGGTGAAGCGTGACGCCACACCGGAAGCACCCGAAGTTCCCGCGTCAGAGCCTGCCGCGCCATCGCCGGCGCCGACGCCGGTCGGGGCGGACCAGGCGGCATTGAGGGAAGAGGAAGCGCGCAAGCAGGCGGAATTGATCGCGCGCCAGGCAGCCGATGCCGCGGAGAAGCAACAGCGCAAGCGCAAGTCCGCGAAGGAAACGCCGGTCGCGCCCGCGCAGCCCGAGGTGGCGGCGCCAGTGACAGAAGCGCCCAAGCCCGCAGAAGAGACGAAGAAGGCGACTACGGAAGGCACGCTGCACAAGCCCGCGGCCAAGCCCGCCGAAAAAACCGCGAAGCCCAAGCCCGCAAAAAAACCGGACGCGTGGAAGGACGAATCGGCGAAGCGCCGGGGCCTGAAAACGCGGGGGGACGTATCCGGCGGTGCGCAGAGCTGGCATACGCGATCGGGACGCGGCAGCCGGCACAAGACCGAGACGGCGGCACCGGAGCAGACGTTCGTCGCGCCGGAGCCGATCGTCCGCGAGGTGCTGGTGCCCGAGACCATCACCGTGGCGGCGCTGGCGCAGAAGATGTCGGTCAAGGCCGCCGAAGTCATCAAGGTGCTGATGAAGCTGGGCAGCATGGTGACCATCAACCAGGTGCTGGACCAGGAGACGGCCATGATCGT
>DASZTG010000058.1:0-49203 GCA_035548375.1 Burkholderiales bacterium | reverse complement strand
CCTGCAGGTCACCGCGGTGAACAAGGTGGCCGAGGGGCGGCCGCACGTCGTGGACATGATCAAGAACGGCGAGATCGTCATGATCGTGAACACCGTGGAAGACCGGCGCGGCGCCATCCAGGATTCGTATTCGATCCGGCGCTCCGCGCTGCAGGGAAGGGTGACCTATTTCACGACCATCGCCGGCGCGCGCGCGGCGTGCACCGGTATGCAGCACATGCAGGAATTGAATGCCTACTCGGTCCAGTCCCTGCACGCCAGGCTGCACTGACCGCGGCGATTCCATTTACTAGCGGGGATTCAAACGATGTCCAAGATTCCATTGACAGTCAAAGGCGCCGAGCTGCTGCGCAACGAGCTGCACCACCTGAAAACCGTGGACCGCCCCCAGGTGATTTCCGCCATCCAGGAGGCGCGCTCGCACGGCGACCTGTCGGAAAATGCGGAATACGACGCGGCCAAGGAAAGGCAGAGCTTCATCGAGGGGCGCATCGTCGAAGTGGAAAGCAAGCTCGCCAATGCGCAGATCATCGATCCCGCCCACCTCGATGCGGACGGACGCTGCGTGTTCGGCGCGACGGTCGAGCTCGAGGACGTCGACAGCCGCGAAACGGTGACCTACCAGATCGTCGGCGACGATGAGGCGGACATCAAGAGCAACAAGATATCCATCAGCTCGCCGATCGCACGCGCGTTGATCGGCAAGTATTCGGGCGACGTGGCCGAGGTCAAGGCGCCCGGCGGCATCAAGGAATACGAGATCCTGGATGTAAAGTACCTATGAGGCGCGAGGTGCGAGGCGCGAGGCACGAGAGAAGTGCCGCACGGCTTTCCAACCTCTTGCCTCGCGCCTGAATTTTGCGATTCATCGCCGATTCCCTGCAATCGATAGCCGTCACCCTGTGGGCAGGCGGCATCTGGATCGTCGGCCTGCTGGTCGCGCCCTTCCTCTTCCACATCCTGACCGACCGGACACAGGCGGGATTGCTGGCCGGCCACCTTTTCACCGTCATCTCCTGGATGGGCCTGGGCTGCGGTGCGTACCTGTTGCTGTACCGACTGGCGATCTTCGGCAGCCATGCCCTGCGGCAACTGTTCTTCTGGGCGCTGGTGGCGATGCTTGCGCTGGATGCGATCGGGCAATTCGGCGTGCAGCCGATCATGGCGGGCCTGAGGCGGGAAGCGCTGCCCAAGGAGGTCATGGAAAGCATTTTCCGCGACCGGTTTGCCACCTGGCACGGCGTGGCGAGCGTGCTCTACCTGATCGAATGCGTGCTCGGCCTCGTGCTGGTGGTCCAGCACGGGCGCGGCCGTTAGCTCAGGCCCGGTTCTGGAAGCTGCGTTTTAGCGGCCGCGGCGGCTTGCGCTTCGCGCGGTCGGGCGGATTCGTTGTCGCGGAGGCTTTACGCGGCTCCTGCGGGCGGGGACGATAGACGATCAGGATCTTGCCGATGTGCTGGACCGGCGCGGCGCCGAGGTCGTCGCAGATGCGCCCGAGGACGGCATCGCGCGCATCGCGGTCCTCCCCCATGACCCGGACCTTGACGAGCTCGTGCGCGGTCAGGCTGCGGTCGATCTCCGCTGACACGGAAGCGCTGAGGCCGTCGTTGCCGACGACGACGGTGGGTTGCAGGCGGTGGGCACGGGCCTTGAGGGCCTGGCGTTCGGCGGGCGAAAGTTGCAGCGGCAAGTGAATCTCCTTCCGGAGGCATTCTAGGCGATGGCAAGAACCAGGACCAGCAAGGCATGGATGCACGAGCACGTGACGGATGTCTATGTCAAACGCGCCAGGCAGGAGGGCTATCGCTCGCGCGCGGCCTTCAAGCTGCTCGAGATCCTGGAGAAGGACAAGCTGGTTCGCCCCGGCATGACCGTCGTCGATCTCGGCGCGGCGCCTGGCGGCTGGTCGCAGGTCATGGCCCCGCTGGTGGGGGCAAAAGGAAGGGTCATCGCCCTCGATTTGCTGGAAATGCAGCCGATATCGGGAGTGACGGTGCTTCGCGGCGACTTCTCCACGGACGCCACGCTGGCCCAGCTGGAGGAACTGACCGGCGGCCGGCCGGTCGATCTTGTAGTTTCCGACATGGCGCCCAATATCAGCGGGGTGGCGCTCGTCGACCGGGCGCGTTCCATAGGACTGGCGGAATTGGCCCAGGATTTTGCGCAAACGCACCTGAAGCCGGGGGGAGACCTCCTGGTGAAGGTATTCCAGGGGTCGGGGCTGGATGAGTTTCGCAAGCAGCTTGCAGGGGCGTATGCGTCCGTTGCGGTGCGCAAGCCGAAGGCATCGCGGGATCGTTCGAGCGAGTTCTACCTGCTGGCGCGGGGAAGGCGCTAGCCGGGGCGCTGGCGGGTGAATCGGATTAGAATGGAATCATCGATCTGCGGGCGGCATGCCCGCGGTGGCAAGGAGAAGCCTTGAACAATCTCATCAAGAACGTGGCGATCTGGCTGGTCATTGCATTGGTGCTGATGACGGTCTTCAACCAGTTCAGCGCCCGCCAGCAGGCGAGCACTTCCATGGAATATTCCCAGTTCATCGAAGAGGTGAAGCAGGGGAATATCGCCAAGGTCACCATCGAGGGCCGGGTGCTGAAGGGCGTCAAGAGCAACGGCTCCAAGTTCACGACCTATTCGCCGTCCGATCCGTGGCTGGTGTCCGACCTGCTCAAGGCCGGCGTCATCATCGAGGCCAAGCCCGAGGAAGAGCCCTCGCTGCTGATGAACATCTTCGTCTCGTGGTTCCCGATGCTTCTGCTGATCGGCGTGTGGATATTCTTCATGCGACAGATGCAGGGCGGCGGGCGCGGCGGCGCGTTCTCGTTCGGCAAGAGTCGCGCGCGCATGCTCGACGAATCCACCAACCCGGTGACGTTCGCCGACGTGGCCGGCTGCGAGGAAGCCAAGGAGGAAGTCTCCGAGCTGGTGGACTTCCTGCGCGACCCGAGCAAATTCCAGAAGCTGGGCGGGCGCATCCCGCGCGGCGTGCTGATGGTGGGCTCGCCCGGCACGGGCAAAACGCTGCTGGCGCGCGCGATTGCCGGCGAAGCCAAGGTGCCGTTCTTCTCGATTTCCGGGTCCGACTTCGTGGAAATGTTCGTCGGTGTCGGTGCCGCGCGCGTGCGCGACATGTTCGAGCAGGCCAAGAAGCACGCGCCGTGCATCGTCTTCATCGATGAAATCGACGCGGTCGGCCGCCAGCGCGGTGCCGGCCTGGGCGGCGGCAACGACGAGCGCGAGCAGACGCTGAACCAGTTGCTGGTGGAAATGGACGGCTTCGAGACCGGTGTCGGCGTGATCGTGATCGCGGCGACCAACCGGCCGGACGTGCTCGACCCCGCGCTGTTGCGTCCGGGCCGCTTCGACCGCCAGGTGGTGGTGCCGCTGCCGGACATTCGCGGCCGCGAGCAGATTCTCATGGTGCACATGCGCAAGGTGCCGGTCGCGCCGGACGTTCGCCCTGACATCCTCGCCCGCGGCACACCCGGCTTCTCCGGGGCCGACCTCGCCAATCTCGTGAACGAGGCGGCGCTGTTTGCCGCGCGCGGCAACAAGCGCCTGGTCGACATGGACGATTTCGAGCGCGCCAAGGACAAGATCATGATGGGCGCCGAGCGCAAATCCATGGTCATGCCGGAGCACGAGCGGCGCAATACGGCCTACCACGAGTCCGGCCACGCGGTCGTCGCGAGGTTGCTGCCGCGCACCGATCCCGTGCACAAGGTCACGATCATTCCGCGCGGACGCGCGCTGGGCGTGACGATGCAGTTGCCGCAGGAAGACCGCTACAGCATGGACCGCGAGCAGATCCTGCAGAACATCGCTGTGCTGTTCGGCGGGCGCATCGCCGAGGAAGTGTTCATGAAGCAGATGACCACGGGTGCCTCGAACGACTTCGAGCGCGCGACCGAGATGGCGCGGCGCATGGTCACGCAATGGGGCATGAGCGACGAGCTCGGCCCGATGGTGTATGGCGAGAACGAGGGCGAAGTCTTTCTCGGGCGCTCGATCACCACGCACAAGAACGTCTCCGAGGCGACCATGCAGCAGGTCGACGCGGAAATCCGCCGCATCATCGACGGCCAGTACGGGCTTGCCCGCAAGCTGATCGAGGACAACAGCGACAAGGTCGAAGCCATGGCCAAGGCGCTGATGGAATGGGAGACGATCGATTCGGACCAGGTCGGCGACATCATGGAAGGCCGGCCGCCACGTCCGCCCAAGCCGCCGGCCAGCACGCAAGCGCCGCCCCCGCCTTCGCAAGGCAGCGCATCGGCCCCCGCGGTTTCGACCACGCCGGCCCGCGAAGCGTAGAAAATCGGTGAAGGGTGAAGAGTGAAGGGTGAGGGGTAAAAGCCTCGCCCTTTTTGTTTTCTGCACCTGCGATTGATCGATATGCAGCCAACGGTTCTTGCTTGCCCCTCGCTCCTCACTCCTCTCCCCTCGCTGCAGGCGGGCCGTTTCCGCCTGGAATTCGACCGCCCGCTGATCATGGGCATCGTCAACGTCACGCCGGATTCGTTTTCCGACGGCGGAATATTCTTCGATGCCGGTCGCGCCATCGATCATGCGAGGCAGCTGCTCGAGGAGGGCGCCGATATCTTGGATCTGGGCGCGGAATCCTCGCGGCCGGGTGCTGAGCCCGTCTCCGAGCAGGAAGAACTGCGCCGCCTGCTGCCGGTGCTGGAAAAGGTGGTCGAGCTGCCGGTACCGGTGTCGGTTGATACCTGCAAGCCGGCGGTCATGCACGCGGCAATCGCGGCAGGGGCCGCGCTGATCAACGATATTTTCGCGCTGCGCGCGCCCGGCGCGCTCGAGGCGGTTGCGGCTTCGGATGCGGCCGTCTGCCTGATGCACATGCAGGGCGAGCCGCGCAGCATGCAAACGGCACCGCGCTATGAAAACGTCGTGGAGGAGGTGCGCGAATTCCTGGCCGAGAGGACGCGGGCGGCCATGGCTGGCGGAATTGCCCGCGATCGCATCGTTGTCGATCCCGGGATCGGTTTCGGCAAGACGCCGCAACACAACCTCGAGCTCGTGCGCGCGCTGGCGCGATTGCGCGAGCTCGGATTTCCCGTCCTGGCGGGGCTTTCCCGCAAGGCCCTGTTCGGTAAAATCACGGGGCGAGACGCGAAGGACCGCGTCCATGCCAGCGCCGCGGGCGCGTTGCTGGCGGCCCAGCGGGGCGCTGCGATCGTCCGCGTGCACGACGTCGCGGCAACGCGAGACAGCCTGCTGGTCCTGAGCGCGATCGACGATTCATCCCATTCAATTCCATGAACATGAAAAAAACCAGAAAGTATTTCGGCACCGACGGGGTTCGCGGACGCGTGGGCGAGGCGCCGATCACGCCCGACTTCGTGATGCACCTGGGCTACGCCGCCGGCAAGGTGCTTGCGGCCGAACAGGAACTTCCGCACGGCGAGCACGCAGCCGTCCTCATCGGCAAGGACACGCGCATTTCCGGCTACATGCTGGAATCCGCGCTGCAGGCGGGGTTGTCCGCCGCCGGCGTGGACATTTACCTCGCAGGACCCATGCCGACGCCGGCGGTGGCCTACCTCACGCGCGCATTGCGATTGCAGGCGGGCATCGTCATATCCGCCTCGCACAACCCGTTCGAGGACAACGGCATCAAGTTTTTCTCGGCGGACGGCAACAAGCTGCCGGATGCGGTCGAGTATTCGATCGAGTCCAGGCTGGACCAGCCGATCGAAGTCATGCCTTCCGCGCAGCTCGGAAAGGCGCGCAGGCTGAACGATGCCGCGGGTCGCTACATCGAATTCTGCAAGAGCACGTTTCCCACGAGCCTCGACCTGCGCGGCCTGAAGCTCGTGGTGGATTGCGCGCACGGCGCGACCTATCACATCGCTTCGCACGTGTTCCACGAGCTGGGCGCGGAAGTCGCCACGATAGGCGCGCAACCCGACGGCATCAACATCAACCACGAAGTCGGTGCAACGCATCCGCAGACCCTGGCGAAGGCGGTCGTGGCGCACAGGGCGCATCTGGGCGTCGCGCTCGACGGCGACGGGGATCGCATCACCATGGTCGACCAGGACGGAAGGATCTACGACGGCGACCAGCTTCTGTTCGTGATCGCGCAGTTTCGCCGCGCGCGCAAGGCGCTCAACGGCGGCGTCGTGGGCACGCTGATGACCAACCTGGGCATGGAGCAGGCGCTGGCGCGCATGGGCGTCCCGTTCGAGCGTGCCGCGGTCGGTGATCGCTACGTGCTGGAAAAGTTGGTCGCCAAGGACTGGGATCTCGGCGGCGAGAATTCCGGCCACATCATCTGCCTGGACAAGCACACGACCGGTGACGGCATCGTGTCGGCATTGCAGGTATTGCATGCCTTGAAGGCCGAGGGCAAGGGTCTCGCCCAGCTCTGTGCCCAAATGCGCCTGTATCCGCAGGTTTTGGTCAACGTGAAGGTCGCGAAAGGCTTCGATTTCGCCGCGGACGAGAAAGTCACGGCCGCACTCGGCGCCACGCGCGCGCAACTCGGCGACAAGGGTCGCGTGCTATTGCGCGCGTCCGGTACCGAGCCTGTGATCCGGGTCATGGTGGAAGGCGAAGGCCAGGCGTTCATCTCGGGGCTTGCGGAATCGCTCGCGCAGACCATAAGGCAGCAGGCGCGCAACGGAGCGTGACGTCGCCGCGTGGCCGGACAGGATGCAATCAAACTGTCACATTGCAGCCATAAAATCGCGCCCGTCCTGATTCGAAATTCTCACGAAGGAGATGCATCCCATGTTCAAGCCCTCCCGCATCGCATTCGCAGCGCTGGCCGCTGCAATCGCGGGCACGCTGTCTGCGGCGGCGCCCGCCGCGCATGCGCAACTGGTCAAGATCGACGGCTCCAGCACCGTGTTCCCGATCACGGAAGCGATGGCCGAGGATTTCCAGAAGTCCACCAAGGGCAAGGTCAAGGTGACCGTGGGTATATCCGGGACCGGCGGCGGTTTCAAGAAATTCTGCCGCGGCGAAATCGACATTTCCGACGCGTCGCGCCCGATTCTGAAGAAGGAAATGGACGACTGCAAGGCCGCCGGCGTGCAATACATCGAGCTGCCGGTCGCCTACGATGCCTTGACGGTGGTGATCCATCCCGACAACAAGTGGGCGCAGACGCTGACGGTCGCCGACCTGAAGAAAATGTGGGAGCCGGAATCCCAGAACAAGGTGAAGACCTGGAAGCAGGTCAACCCGGCATGGCCCGACCAGCCCATGAAGCTGTTCGGCCCCGGCGCCGACTCCGGCACCTTCGATTACTTCACCGAGGCGATCAACGGCAAGGCGAAGTCCAGCCGCGGCGATTTCACGGCTTCCGAAGACGACAACGTGCTGGTGCAGGGCGTGTCGCGCGACGTCAATGCGCTCGGCTATTTCGGCTATGCCTACTACGTCGAAAACAAGGACAAGCTCAGGGCCGCGAAAATCGTCGGCAAGGGTGCCTCCGCCGGTGTGGAGCCGTCCTTCGATGCCGTGATCAACGGTTCGTACACGCCGCTATCGCGCCCGATCTTCATCTACGTCAATTCGAAGGCGATCGAACGCCCCGAGGTCAGGGAATTCGTGGACTTCTACATGAAGAACGCCGAATCGCTGGTGAAGGAAGTGAAATACGTTCCCCTGCCGCAGAAGGCGTATACGCACAACATGGAAGCCGCCGGCAAGAAAGTGGTGGGCACCAAGTTCGGCGGCGAGAACAAGGTCGGCCTCACGATAGAGCAGCTGATGGCGCTGGAAGCGAAATTGTAGGGAGTCGGCGCAGGTTTGCGGGATCGGACGGGAGGGGCGCGACCCCTCCTGTTTTTTGCGCCGTCGGCGGCCGCCGAAGGAAATCTGTAAACTGTTTTTCCGGTTGATGACCGATGAGTTCCGTAGCACCCACCCATACCCTGACTGCCTTGACGGATCACGTTGTCAGCGCGCGGCTTGCCAAGAAGAAGACGCGCCACATCCGCGAGCGCGTCATCGAGGCGCTGCTGTTCCTGTGTGCCTCCGTTTCCGTCGTCGTCACCGTGGGCATCGTCCTGATCCTGGTGACCGAGTCCTACCAGTTCTTCCAGCACGTTTCGCTGACGGATTTCCTGACCGACCGGCAGTGGACGCCGCTGTTCGACGACGCGCACTACGGCATCATGGTGCTGCTGTCGGGGACCATCGTGAGCTCCTTCGTTGCGCTCGCGGTCGCGATCCCGCTGGGCACCACGATCGCGATCTATCTTTCCGAATTCGCGCCGTTCGGCGTGCGCGAGGTCGCAAAGCCCTTCCTCGAACTGCTCGGCGGCGTGCCGACTATCGTCTACGGCTATTTTGCGCTGCTGTACGTGACCCCGGCCCTGCAGTTCTTCTTCCCGAGCCTGCCGGGATTCAACCTGCTGTCGGCCGGCCTCGTCATGGGCATCATGATCATCCCGTACATCAGCTCGGTTTCGGAGGACGCGATGCGTTCCGTGCCGATGGCCATGCGCGAGGGTTCCTACGCGATGGGGGCGACGCGTTTCCAGACGGCGATCCGCGTGGTCACGCCCGCGGCATTTTCCGGCATTGCCGCCGCCTACATCCTCGGCATTTCGCGCGCCGTCGGCGAAACCATGATCCTCGCGGTGGCGGCCGGCATGCAGCCGAACCTCACCTGGAATCCGGCGGAGCCGGCGGCGACCATCACGGCTTACATCGTCCAGGTCGCGCTCGGCGACCTTCCGCACGGGAGCATCGGCTACCAGACGATCTTCGCGGCCGGCCTGACGCTGATGTTGATGACGCTGTTCTTCAACGTCGTCGGCCACGTGCTCAAGCGCAAGTTCAGGCAGGCGTACTGACATGGCCGACATGACGGTCGGGGAAATCCGCGCGCTGATCGCGAGGCTCAAACGCTGGGACCTCATATTCGCCTGCGTGGGAGTCCTCGCGCTGATGGTGGGCGTACTCACCTTCGTTTCGCTGTTCACGGGCATGGTGATCGACGGCGCGCACCGCCTGTCATGGGATTTTTTCGTGAACTTCCCGTCGCGGCGCCCCGAGCATGCCGGCATCCTTTCCGCCTGGGTCGGCAGCACGCTGGTCATGCTGGTCACGGCAGTGACGGCGATTCCGGTCGGCGTCGCGGGCGCGGTGTATCTCGAGGAATACGCCCCGAAGAACTGGATGACGGACGTCATCGAGATCAACGTCACCAACCTCGCCGGCGTGCCGTCCATCGTCTACGGCCTGCTGGCGCTTGGATTGTTCGTCTACAAATTCGGTTTCGGCCAGAGCATCCTGTCCGCTGGATTGACGCTGGCGCTGCTGATCCTGCCCGTCGTGATCGTCGCCACGCGCGAAGCCATTCGCTCGATTCCCGGCGTGATTCGCGAAGGTGCCTACGCGCTGGGGGCGACGAAATGGCAGACGACCGCGGATCACATCCTGCCGTATTCGATCCCGGGGATACTCACGGGGGTGATCATCGGGCTGGCGCGTGCCATTGGCGAAACGGCCCCCATCATCACGATCGGTGCGCTGACTTTCATTGCATTCTTGCCGCCGGCGCCGTTCAGCGGCGATCCGCCGGCAGGCTTGTTCGACTGGCTGTTCGCGCCCTTCACCGTCATGCCGATCCAGATGTTCAACTGGACCTCGCGCCCTGAGGCAGCCTTCCACCAGAATGCAGCAGCGGCCGGTCTTGTGCTGGTGGTGATGACCCTGTCGATGAACGCGCTGGCCATTTACATCCGCTACCGGCTGCGGAAAAACATCAAGTGGTGAAAGTCTCGAATGTCGAAGATCATTGACGGCCCAGCCGCGCAGGCGAACCTGGTGCTCAAGGCCGAGTCGCGGGCCCTGAATTTCTACTATGGCTCCTTCCATGCGCTGAAAGGCATCAACATGCCGATCTACGACAAGAAGGTCACCGCGCTGATCGGCCCGTCCGGCTGCGGAAAGTCGACGTATCTGCGCTGCTTCAATCGCATGCACGACCTGTATCCGAACAACCGCTACGAAGGCGAGATCCGCCTGCACCCGGACAACACCAATCTGCTGAATCCGCAGGTCGATCCGATCGAGGTTCGCATGCGCATCAGCATGGTGTTCCAGAAGCCGAATCCCTTCCCGAAATCGATCTATGAAAACGTCGCGTACGGCTTGCGCGTGCGCGGGGTTCGTGGCGTCGCCCGTGTCGACGAGAAGGTTGAACAGGCGTTGCGCGGCGCGGCACTCTGGGACGAAGTCAAGGATCGGCTCAACGACCTCGCATTCAATCTCTCGGGGGGCCAGCAGCAACGGCTGTGCATCGCGCGGGCGCTGGCGACGGAGCCCGAGATCCTGCTGTTCGACGAGCCGACGTCCGCGCTGGACCCGATCGCCACCGCAAGCATCGAGGAACTCATCGCCGACTTGAAGCACAAGGTGACGATCCTGATCGTCACGCACAACATGCAGCAGGCCGCGCGCGTCTCCGACTTCACCGCCTACATGTATCTCGGCGAGATGATCGAGTTCGATGCGACCGACACGATCTTCATCAAGCCCAAGAACAAGGCCACCGAGGATTACATTACTGGTCGCTTCGGCTAAGCCGAAGGGCGTGAAGGAGGAAGGGTGTAGGGCTTAAGGCTTTTACCCTGCTCCCTTCACGCATTCCCCCTTCACGCTTTAGCACCGCCCCGCCAGGGAGCGGTGCCCGGGCGGGCCGTGCCGCCCGCCTGTAAGCTTCACCGCATTGACCCCCCCTTGCCGCGGCGGGTAAAATTCACCAGTTTTTTCGGTGGGATAGCGCATGCGGCAGCGGCTGGCGGTGGGCAACTGGAAGATGCACGGCACGCTTCCGGAAAATCAGGCCCTTCTCGACAAGGTTGCGGCGGCGGCGGGTAGTCTCAAATCGGCGGTTGCCGCGGTCTGCGTCCCTTTTCCCTACCTTGCCCAGGCGAAAACGGCATTGGCGGGGTCGAAAGCGGCCTGGGGCGGCCAGAATGTCAGCCAACACTCCAAGGGAGCGTTTACCGGCGAGGTTTCCGCCGGAATGCTGCGCGAATTTGGCTGTCGTTATGCGATCGTGGGGCATTCGGAACGCAGGCAGCTGTTCGGCGAAGACGACGCGACCATCGCGAAGAAGGCCAAGGCGGTGCTGGCCGAAGGCATGGTTCCCATCGTTTGCGTGGGCGAAACGCTGGCCGAGCGCGAGCGCAACGTGACGGAAGAAGTGGTGCGCCGCCAGCTCGATGCGGTGGCGGACTTGATCGGGACGGCGGGATTGAAGTCCTCCGTGCTGGCGTATGAGCCGGTATGGGCGATCGGCACGGGCAAGACGGCGACGCCGGACCAGGCACAGGCGGTACATGCCTACCTGCGCAGCGTGCTGGCCAAGCGCGATGCGGCTGTCGCGGCCTCGATGACGATCTTGTACGGGGGCAGCGTGAAAGCCGCGAACGCAGCCGAATTGTTCGGCATGGCGGATGTGGACGGCGGATTGATAGGCGGGGCGTCGCTGGTGGCGGATGAGTTTCTCGCCATCTGCCGGGCGGCGGATCGCTAGGGAAGGAACGGGAATTCAATGGAAACGGTAATTCTGATTTTTCACGTGCTCGCCGCCTTGTGCGTGATCGGCCTCGTGCTGCTTCAGCACGGCAAGGGCGCAGACATGGGCGCCGCCTTCGGCAGCGGTTCTGCCGGCAGTTTGTTCGGATCCAGCGGATCGGCAAACTTCCTGAGCCGGACCACGGCGATCGTTGCAGGCGTGTTCTTCCTGACCAGCCTCGGGCTGACGTATGTCTCCAGCCACAAGGGCCGCTCGGAAGGCGTGATGTCGACGCACCAGGAATTGCCCGTCGAGCCGGCCAAGAGCGTTCCTGCGCCGGCCGTTCCGGTGCCCGGTGCACCGGCCCAAGGCGCGCCGGCATCGCAACCCGCCGGTGGCGATAAGGCGAACGAAATACCGAAGTAGCGGCGAGGCGCGGGCAGTGAGGCGCAAGTCCCTCGTACTTGCGGCAATCCAGCCTCACGAGCGGCGCCGCGGCGAGGCCGACGTGGTGAAATTGGTAGACACGCCATCTTGAGGGGGTGGTGGGGTAACCCGTGGGAGTTCGAGTCTCCCCGTCGGCACCAGGGAATTAGCGGCAGACATGCGGGCGGGCGGCCCTAGCGCGAAGCTTGCTTGCACGATTGCGGTCGAAGACGTTGCAGGAACACGCGCGGCACGGCCTAACGGCCATTGAGTCCCGCTCAGCGGCGGGATTGAGAGCAGGCAATGCTTGAGCAGTACTTTCCGATTCTGCTGTTCATCTTCGTCGGCCTGGCCGTCGGCGTCGCGCTTCCGCTGGCGGGCGGCAGCCTGAGCAGGCTGCTCGGCGTGCACCGCCCCGATCCCGAGAAACTTTCCCCGTATGAGTGCGGCTTCGAAGCCTTCGAGGACGCGCGCATGAAATTCGACGTGCGCTATTACCTCGTCGCCATCCTGTTCATCCTGTTCGACCTGGAAATCGCATTCCTCTTCCCGTGGGCGGTGGTGCTGCACGAGATCGGGGCTTTCGGCTTCCTCGCCATGCTGCTGTTCCTTGCGATCCTCGTAGTCGGCTTCATCTACGAGTGGAAGAAGGGAGCGCTGGAATGGGAGTGAAAACACGAACCACCGGGCGAGGGGCCCCCGGTATTTGGGGGATCGACGGCAAGGAGAGTGTTTTCCGCCGCCGACCGCAAGGCGTCTGTGTTCCCTTCGCGGGTACGGAGGCGGCAAATGCGAACAATGACCCGACTACGTGTTCGGTGGAGAACGATTTCGTTCGAGGCTTGAGATCATGACCATCGAAGGCGTCACCGAAAAAGGCTTCGTCACCACCACCATCGACAACGTCATCAACTGGACGCGAACCGGGTCGATGTGGCCGATGACATTCGGCCTGGCCTGTTGCGCCGTGGAGATGATGCACGCCGGCGCGGCGCGCTACGACCTCGACCGCTTCGGCGTCGTGTTCCGGCCGAGCCCGCGGCAGTCCGACGTCATGATCGTGGCGGGCACGCTTTGCAACAAGATGGCGCCCGCGCTGCGCAAGGTCTACGACCAGATGTCCGAGCCGCGCTGGGTCATCTCGATGGGGTCCTGTGCGAACGGCGGCGGCTACTACCACTATTCCTATTCGGTCGTGCGCGGTTGCGACCGCATCGTGCCGGTCGATGTGTACGTGCCGGGATGCCCGCCCACCGCGGAGGCGTTGCTCTACGGCGTGATCCAGCTGCAGAACAAGATCCGGCGCACCAATACCATCGCCCGCTGAATCCACGATGGCCAGCCTCGCCTCACTTGCCGAAAACCTCAAAGCCGCGCTTGGCGACAAAGTCGCCGGGTTGGCGGAGAGTGGACGGGAATTGACGCTGATCGTGAAGGCCGCCGATCTGCTTGCCGCCGCCGAAACGTTGCGCGACCATGCGTCGCTCAAGTTCGAGCAGCTCATCGACTTGTGCGGTGTGGACTACCGGGACTACGGCAACGGCCGGCATGACGGCCTGCGCTATGCAGTGGTCTACCACCTCCTGTCCGTGTCGCTCAACCACAGGCTGCGCCTGAAGGCATTCGCGCCGGATGATGCGTTTCCGGTCGTGGATTCCGTTGTCGGCCTGTGGCCGTCCGCAAACTGGTTCGAGCGGGAAGCCTTCGATCTCTACGGGATCATGTTCCCGGGCCATCCGGACCTGCGCCGCATCCTGACCGACTACGGATTCATCGGTCATCCGTTTCGCAAGGATTTCCCGCTGTCGGGTTTCGTCGAGATGCGCTACGACCCCGAGCAGAAGCGCGTGGTCTACCAGCCCGTCAGCATCGAGCCGCGCGAGATCGTGCCGCGCGTGGTGCGGGAAGAGCATTACGGGGATGTGGAATGAGTGCAAACCAGTGGGTCATCGGAATGAATTTTAGTTCCGGCGTAACGTCCGCGATGCGGACATTAGCCTTCACTGAAGTTCATCGTGTCTCGTGCGCTCGCGGAACGAGTCAGGTCGCGCACTCGGAACGTTCAAGTGGCTGAGATAAGAAATTACACGATGAACTTTGGCCCGCAGCATCCGGCCGCGCACGGCGTGCTGCGGCTGGTGCTCGAGCTCGACGGCGAGGTCATCCAGCGCGCCGACCCGCACATCGGCCTGCTGCACCGTGCCACCGAGAAGCTCGCCGAGCACAAGACCTTCCTGCAGTCGGTGCCCTACATGGACCGGCTCGACTATGTCTCGATGATGTGCAACGAGCACGCCTACGTGATGGCCATCGAGAAGTTGCTGAACATCGAGGTGCCGCTGCGCGCGCAATACATCCGCGTGATGTTCGACGAGATCACGCGCATCCTGAATCACCTGTTGTGGCTGGGGGCGCACGCGCTCGACATCGGCGCGATGACGGTGTTCCTGTATTGCTTCCGCGAGCGCGAAGACCTGATGGACTGCTACGAGGCGGTATCCGGCGCGCGCCTGCATGCGGCCTACTATCGCCCCGGCGGCGTCTACCGCGACCTGCCCGAGTCCATGCCGCAATACCAGGCGTCGAAGATCCACAACGCCGACGCGGTGCGCGAGCTGAACGAGAACCGCACCGGTTCGCTGCTCGACTTCATCGAGGATTTCACGAACCGCTTCCCGCGCTACGTCGACGAGTACGAAACGCTGCTGACCGACAACCGCATCTGGAAGCAGCGCACGGTCGGCATCGGCGTGGTCACGCCCGAGCGCGCGCTGGCGCTGGGCTTCACCGGGCCGATGCTGCGCGGCTCCGGCATCGAGTGGGACCTGCGCAAGAAGCAGCCCTACGAAGTCTACGATCGCGTCGAGTTCGACGTCCCCGTCGGCGTCACCGGCGATTGCTACGACCGCTACCTCGTGCGCATCGAGGAATTCCGCCAATCGAACCGCATCGTCAAGCAGTGCATCGAGTGGCTGCGCAAGAATCCCGGCCCCGTGATCACCGGCGACCACAAGATCGCGCCGCCGTCACGGGTCGACATGAAAATGAACATGGAAGAGCTGATCCACCACTTCAAGCTTTTCACCGAGGGCATGCACGTGCCGCCGGGCGAAGCCTATGCGGCGGTGGAAGCGCCGAAGGGCGAATTCGGCATCTACATGATCTCGGATGGCGCCAACAAGCCCTACCGCGTGAAGATCCGCGCGCCCGGCTTCGCGCACCTGTCCGCGCTGGACGAGATGGCGCGCGGCCACATGATCGCGGACGTGGTGGCCATCATCGGCACCCAGGACATTGTGTTCGGCGAGGTCGACCGGTGAACGCACCCATGATGCTATCGCCCGAAGCGCTGGCCCGCATCGACAAGGCCGTCGCGAAATATCCCGCCGACCAGAAGCAATCCGCGGTCATGGCGGCGCTGACGATCGCACAGGGCGAGAAAGGATGGCTGGCGCCGGAAACGATGGATTTCGTGGCCCGCTATCTCGATATGCCCGCGATCGCCGTGTACGAGGCTGCGAGCTTCTACGGCATGTATAACCTCGAGCCGGTGGGCCGCAACAAGATCACCATCTGCACGAACCTGCCCTGTGCGCTGTCGGGCGCTGCCGTCGCCGCCGCGCACCTGAAGGAAAAGCTCGGCATCGATTTCAACGCCACGACTTCCGACGGCATGTTCACCCTGAAGGAAGGCGAATGCCTCGGCGCATGCGGCGACGCGCCGGTGTGCCTGCACAACGACAAGGCCATGGTGTCGTTCATGACACCCGACAAGCTCGACGCATGGATCGAGGAGTTGCGCAAATGAATGCGCCCCTGCCGCCTTTCGCGCCGGACATCTACGGCCCCGACGCCGTCATCCTCAAAGGCCTGACCGGCCTCAACTGGCGCCTGAAGGACTACGAAGCGCGCGGCGGCTACGCGGCGCTGCGCAAGATCCTTTCCGAGAAGATCACGCCCGAGCAGGTCATCGCGGAAATGAAGAAATCCTCACTGCGCGGCCGCGGCGGCGCCGGTTTCCCGACGGGGCTGAAGTGGAGTTTCATGCCGCGCGCGTTTCCGGGACAGAAGTATCTCGTCTGCAATTCCGACGAGGGCGAGCCGGGCACCTTCAAGGACCGCGACATCCTGCGCTACAACCCCCACATCGTCATCGAGGGCATGGCGATCGCGGCGTACGCGATGGGCATCACGGTCGGCTACAACTATATCCACGGCGAGATCTGGGACGTCTACGAACGCTTCGAGGAAGCGCTGGAAGAGGCGCGCGCCGCGGGACTGCTGGGCGACAAGATCCTCGGCTCGGAATTCAGCTTCCAGCTGCATGCGCACCATGGCTGGGGCGCCTACATATGCGGTGAGGAAACTGCTCTCCTCGAATCGCTCGAAGGCAAGAAGGGCCAGCCGCGCTTCAAGCCGCCGTTCCCGGCGAGCTACGGCCTGTACGGCAAGCCCACCACGATCAACAACACGGAAACCTTCGCAGCCGTTCCCTGGATCATCATCAACGGCGGCGAGGCCTTCCTGAATCTCGGCAAGCCCAACAATGGCGGCACCAAGGTGTTCTCCGTGTCCGGCCACGTCGCGCGGCCCGGCAACTACGAGGTCAAGCTCGGCACGCCGTTCGCGAAGCTGCTGGAAATGGCGGGCGGCATGCGCGACGGCCGCAAGTTCAAGGCCTGCATTCCCGGCGGCTCGTCGATGCCGGTATTGCCGGCGGAGATCATGATGGCGACCGACATGGACTATGACTCCATCGCCAAGGCCGGCTCCATGCTCGGCTCCGGCGCGGTGATCGTCATGGACGAGACTACCTGCATGGTGCGCGCGCTCGAGCGGCTCTCGTATTTCTACTTCGAGGAATCCTGCGGCCAGTGCACGCCCTGCCGCGAGGGCACCGGCTGGCTGTACCGCATGGTCCATCGCATCGAGCACGGCCAGGGCCGCAATGAGGACCTCGACAAGCTCAACGCGGTGGCGGACAACATCGCCGGCCGGACCATTTGCGCGCTGGGCGACGCGGCAGCATTGCCGGTGAAGAGCTTCATCAAGCATTTCCGCAGCGAATTCCAGTACCACATCGACAACGGCAAGTGCCTGGTACACGGACAGCACTAGGACGCAGAATGGCGAAACTCGAAATCGACGGCCGCGCGGTCGAAGTCCCGGACAACAGCATGATCATGGATGCCACCGCCAAGCTCGGCATCTACGTCCCGCACTTCTGCTACCACCGCAAGCTGTCGATCGCCGCCAACTGCCGCATGTGCCTCGTGCAGGTCGAGAAGGCGCCCAAGCCGCTGCCCGCCTGCGCCACTCCCGTAACCGAGGGCATGAAGGTCTACACGCATTCCGACGCCGCGATCAAGGCGCAGAAGGGCGTGATGGAATTCCTGCTGATCAACCATCCGCTCGATTGCCCGATTTGCGACCAGGGCGGCGAATGCCAGTTGCAGGACCTGGCGGTCGGCTACGGCGGATCGAGCTCGCGCTACGGCGAGGACAAGCGCGTGGTCGCGCACAAGGACCTGGGGCCGCTGGTGTCCGCCGAGGAGATGACCCGCTGCATCCATTGCACGCGCTGCGTGCGCTTCGGGCAGGAAATCGCGGGCATCATGGAACTGGGCATGGCCGGCCGCGGCGAGCACTCGGAAATCATGCCGTTCGTCGCGCGCACCGTGGATTCGGAGCTGTCGGGCAACATGATCGACGTCTGCCCGGTCGGCGCGCTGACGTCCAAGCCGTTCCGCTACAGCGCGCGCACCTGGGAACTGGCGCGCCGCAAGTCGATCGCGCCGCACGACGGCCTCGGCTCCAACCTCGTGGTCCAGGTCAAGGGCGACCGCGTGATGCGCGTGCTGCCGCTCGAGAACGAAGAAGTGAACGAATGCTGGCTGTCCGACCGCGACCGCTTCTCGTACGAAGGGCTCAACTCCGGCGAGCGCCTGACCGCGCCCATGCTCAAGCGCGACGGCAAATGGGAGCAGGTGGACTGGAGCACGGCGCTGGAATTCGTCGCCGGCGAGCTCGCGCGCATTCGCGGCACGCATGGCGATGAAGCGATCGGCGCGCTGGCGGCCCCGCATTCCACGCTCGAAGAGTTGTACCTGCTCGGCAAACTCGCGCGCGGCATGGCCGGCGGCAACGTCGACTTTCGCCTGCGGCGCTCGGATTTTTCGGCCGAACGCGGCGCGCGCTGGCTCGGCATGAAGGTCGCGGAAGTTCCGGCGCTGGACCGCATCCTCGTGGTCGGCGCGACCCTGCGCAAGGAGCAGCCGCTGCTCGCGCACCGGATGCGCCAGGCCGTCAGGAAGCACGCGCAGTTCAACCTCATCAATCCCGTCGACGACGATCTGCTCATGCGCGTGGCGAACAAGGCCATCGTCGCTCCGGATGCGATGGCGGGTGCGCTGGCGCAGGTCGTTCGCGCGGCGGCGGAAATCAAGTCCGTCCCGGTGCCGCCTGCGGCCTCCGCGGTGAACGTCGAGGCTGCCGCGCGCAAGATCGCGGAAAGCCTCGCGTCGGGACAGAACCGCGCGATTTTCCTCGGCCAGCTCGCCCAGCATCATCCGCGTGCCGCCGAGCTGCATCGCCTCGCCCAGGAGCTTGCGAACATCGTCGGCGCGAAGCTGGGGTTCTTCGGCGATGCGGGCAACAGCACTGGCGGTTACCTGGCCGGCGCCGTACCGGCCGGTGGTGCGTTGAACGTCGCGCAAATGCTCGCGCAGCCGCGCAAGGCCTATCTGCTGCTGAATGCGGAGATGGAATTCGACACCGCTGACGCGCGCGTGGCGCGCACCGCAATGCAATCCGCGGAGCTGGTGGTGTCCATGTCGCCTTTCCGCCACGGCCATGACCACGCGCAAGTCCTGCTGCCGGTTTCGCCGTTCACCGAAACCGCGGGCAGCTTCGTCAGCATGGAAGGCCGCGTGCAAAGCTTCCAGGGCGTGGCGAGGCCGCTGGGGGAAACCCGGCCGGCGTGGAAAGTCCTGCGCGTGCTCGGCAACCTGCTGCAGGTGCCGGGCTTCGAGTACGAGAGCGTCGAAGACGTGCGCGCGGAATGCGTCAAGGCTATCGGCGAGGTCGCGTCGCGCCTGGACAACACGACCGACGTCGCGCTGGTACCAGTCGCAGCGCCGGCGAAAGGCGTGCAGCGCATCGGCGAAGTCCCGATCTACCAGGTCGACGGCATCGTGCGGCGCGCCGAGGCGTTGCAACAGACGCGCGATGCCCAGGCCGCGTTCGTCTCGCTGCCGGGCGCGCTGGTCGAGAAGCTGGGCCTGCGCCAGGACGATCGCGTGCGCATACGCCAGCAAGGTGCCGAAACCGTATTGCCCTACCTTCGCGACGACAGGCTGCCGGCCGACAGCGCGCGCGTTCCGGCGGCTTGCGCAGCCACGGCCGATCTCGGCCCGATGTTCGGAAACATCGAGCTCGAGCGCGTGGCGGCGCAGGAGAAGGTCGACGCATGAACCTCGCCTTCCTCGAGCAGATGATAGGCGTGGACGCGGTGAGTGCCTTGTGGACGCTCGCCAAGATCGTCGGCATCACCGTGCCGATCATCCTGTCCGTCGCCTATCTCACGCTCGCGGAGCGCAAGGTCATCGGCTACATGCAGGCGCGCATCGGGCCGAACCGCGTCGGCTACAAGGGCCTGCTGCAACCGTTCGCCGACGTGCTGAAGCTGCTGGTCAAGGAAGTCATCGTGCCGTCGGGGGCGAACAAGTTCCTGTTCATCCTGGCGCCGGTGCTTTCCATCATGCCCGCACTCGCGGCATGGGCGGTCGTGCCATTCACGCCCGACGCCGTGCTGTCGAAGGTCGACGCAGGATTGCTGTACGTGATGGCGATCACGTCGATGGGCGTCTACGGCGTCATCGTCGCCGGCTGGGCCTCGAATTCGAAATATGCCTTCATCGGCGGGTTGCGCTCTGCCGCGCAGATCGTGTCCTACGAAATCGCCATGGGCTTCGCGCTGGTGTGCGTGCTGATGATGTCCGGCAGCCTGAACCTGACGACCATCGTCATGGAACAGAAGACGAATTGGGGCCTGCTCGGCTGGAACCTGATTCCGCTGTTCCCGATGTTCCTGGTCTATTTCATCGCCGGCGTCGCCGAGACGAACCGCGCGCCCTTCGACGTCGCCGAAGGCGAGTCGGAAATCGTAGCCGGCTTCCACGTGGAATATTCCGGCACGGCCTTCGCCGTGTTCTTCCTGGCCGAATACGCGAACATGATCCTGGTCTCTGCTTTGGCCGCGATCATGTTCCTCGGCGGCTGGCTTTCGCCGCTGCCGTTCATCCCGGACAGCTTCCTATGGCTGCTGGCCAAGGTCGCCTTCCTGCTGTTCTGCTTCCTGTGGTTTCGCGCGACCTTCCCGCGCTACCGCTACGACCAGATCATGCGCCTGGGCTGGAAAGTCTTCATTCCGCTGACCATCGTCTGGCTGGTGCTGATCGGCGGGCTGATGCAGACGTCGTGGTGGCCGTGGTGAAGCGGGGGCGTCCATCATAATCGATCGCATGCGCGAATTCTTCCGCACCTTCCTGCTGTTCGAGCTGGTGAAAGGCATGGCGCTGACCGGGCGGTATTTCTTCGCCCGCAAGATCACCGTGCAGTTCCCGGAGGAGAAAACGCCGCAATCCGGCCGCTTCCGCGGATTGCACGCATTGCGCCGCTATCCGAACGGCGAGGAGCGCTGCATTGCCTGCAAGCTGTGCGAGGCCGTGTGTCCGGCGCTGGCCATCACCATCGAATCCGAGCAGCGCGCCGACGGCACGCGGCGCACGACGCGCTACGACATCGACCTGACCAAGTGCATTTTCTGCGGCTTCTGCGAGGAATCCTGCCCGGTCGACTCGATCGTCGAAACGCGCATCCTCGAATACCACGGCGAGAAGCGCGGCGACCTGCTGTACACGAAGGAGATGCTGCTGGCGATCGGCGACCGCTACGAGGACCAGATCGCGAAGGATCGCACGGAGGACAAGGGCTACCGGTGAAGCGAAGGGCGTGAGGCGTGAGGAGTGGGGGGACAAAGCCCTCACTCCTCAATCCTTACCAACAAGAACATGGATTTCAGGGCGGCCACATTCTATTTCTTCGCGGCGATCATGGTATTCGCCGCGTTGCGCGTCATTACGGCGCGCAACCCGGTGCATTCCGCGCTGTTCCTCGTGCTGTCCTTCGTCACGGCCGCGGGACTGTGGCTGCTGCTGGAGGCGGAGTTCCTCGCCATCGCGCTCGTGCTGGTCTATGTCGGCGCGGTGATGGTGCTGTTCCTGTTCGTGGTGATGATGCTGGACATCAACCTCGACCGGTTGCGCGAAGGCTACTGGGACTACCTGGTTCCGGCGCTGATCGTGGCCGGCGTCATGGTCGCGGAAATGGCACTGGTACTGGGCGGGCGCTACTTCAACCTCGAAGGCATGCCGCAGCCTGCGCCGCACGCCGCCGACTACAGCAACACGCGCGAGCTCGGCCGCCTGATCTATACCGACTACGTCTACCCCTTCGAGATCGCGGCGGTGATCCTGCTGGTCGCGATCGTCGCCGCAATCGCGCTGACCCTGCGCCATCGCAAGGACACCAAGTACATCGATCCCGCGGCCCAGCTCAAGGTGCGCCGCCGGGACCGCGTGCGCATGGTGTCGATGCCGGTGGAGAAGCCGGCGCCGGAGGAAGCGAAGTGATCTCGCTTTCGCATTACCTGATCCTCGGCGCGATCCTGTTCGCGATCAGCGTCGTCGGCATTTTCCTGAACCGCAAGAACGTGATCATCCTGCTGATGGCCATCGAGCTGATGCTGCTGGCGGTGAATTTGAACTTCATCGCGTTCTCGCACTACCTCGAGGACACGGCCGGACAGGTCTTTGTGTTCTTCATCCTGACCGTCGCCGCCGCGGAATCCGCGATCGGGCTGGCGATCCTTGTCGTGCTGTTCCGCAACGTGCGCACGATCAACGTCGACGACCTGGACAAATTGAAGGGGTGAGGCGTGAGGCACGAGGCGCGAGAGACAACCGAATTTGTTGAGAAAGGATGGGCGGGAAGCAGGGGGATAGCACCTCGCGCCTCGCGCCTCGTGCTTCGCCCATGAAATCGCTCTATCTGATCGTCCCCCTCGCGCCTCTGGCCGGTGCGCTGATTGCCGGCCTGCTTGGCAAGATCATCGGCCGGACGGCGTCGCACGTGGTCACCATCGCCGGGATGGTCGTGTCCGTGATCGCGGCGTTCCTGGTATTCCAGGACGTTCTCGCCGGCAACACCTTCAACGGGCCGCTCTATACCTGGATCACGAACGGCGACCTCTCGTTGCAGGTCGGCTTCCTGATCGACAAGCTGTCGGCAACCATGATGGTCGTCGTGACCTTCGTCTCGCTGATGGTGCACATCTACACCATCGGCTACATGGCGGACGATCCCGGCTACCAGCGTTTCTTCAGCTACATTTCGCTGTTCACGTTTTCCATGCTCATGCTGGTAATGAGCAACAACTTCCTGCAGCTCTTCTTCGGCTGGGAAGCGGTCGGCCTGGTTTCCTACCTGCTGATCGGCTTCTGGTACACGCGGCCGACAGCGATCTACGCAAACCTGAAGGCATTCATGGTCAACCGGGTAGGTGACCTGGGCTTCCTGCTCGGAATCGCGCTGGTGCTAGTGTATTTCGGCACGCTCGACTACGCGCAGGTGTTCGCAAAGGCTCCCGCAATGGCGGACAAGACCGTCGAAGCGGTCGCCTTCGTGCAGTGGCCGCTCATCACCACGATCTGCATCCTGTTGTTCATCGGCGCGATGGGCAAATCGGCCCAGTTCCCGTTGCACGTGTGGCTGCCGGATTCCATGGAAGGCCCGACGCCGATTTCCGCGCTGATCCACGCGGCGACCATGGTGACGGCCGGCATCTTTATGGTCGCGCGCATGTCGCACCTGTTCGAATTGTCGGAGACGGCCTTGTCGTTTGTCATGGTGATCGGCGGCATCACCGCACTGTTCATGGCGCTGGTGGCCATCGTGCAGACCGACATCAAGCGCGTGGTGGCCTACTCGACGCTATCCCAGCTGGGCTACATGACGGTGGCGCTCGGCGCTTCGGCCTACGCGGCCGGGATGTTCCACCTCGTCACGCACGCCTTCTTCAAGGCGCTGCTGTTCCTCGGCGCCGGCTCGGTCATCATCGCCATGCACCACGAGCAGGACATGACGAAGATGGGCGGGCTGCGCAAGTACATGCCGATCACTTACGCGACCATGATGATAGGCGCGCTGGCGAGCGCCGGCATTCCGGGCTTCGCCGGCTTCTTCTCCAAGGACGCCATCATCGAGGCGGTCCAGCTCTCGCACGTGCCGGGCAGCGGCTTCGCCTACTTCTGCGTGCTGTCCTGCGTCTTCGTCACGGCGTTCTACACCTTCCGGCTGATGTTCATGACCTTCCATGGCAAGGAGCGGTTCGCGAGCCATGCTCATGATGAACACGCTCATGACGATCATCATGGCCACGACGAGCACGGGCACGGCCACGCCCCGCATGAAACGCCTGCGGTCGTGACCGGTCCGCTGATCGTGCTGGCGATCCCGTCGGTGTGCGCGGGCTGGTGGATCGGCTCGATCCTGTACGGCGACTATTTCGGCAAGGCGATCGAAGTCGCCGAGGCCCACGACGTCATCGGCGAGATGGGCAAGGAATTCCACGGCGTCGTGGCCATGATGGTCCACGCACTCGGCACGCTGCCGTTCTGGCTCTCGATCGCCGGCATAGCAGCGGCCGCTTTCCTGTACCTGAAGCGCACCGACCTGCCCGCGAAAATCGCCAGCGCGTTCGGACCGATCACGACGCTGCTCGAGAACAAATATTATTTCGACCGCTTCAACGACTGGTTTTTCGCCGGCGGCGCGCGCGGGCTGGGCCGCGGCCTGTGGAAGGTCGGCGACGTGGCGATCATCGACGGCTTCCTGGTCAACGGCTCGGCAAAAGTGGTCGCCTGGTTCGCGGTCGTCGCGCGCAAGCTGCAGTCCGGCCTGATCTATCACTACGCCTTCACGATGATCATCGGCGTATTTGTGTTGCTCACCATCTGGTTCGCGAGAAGCTAGGCCATGCCCGAACTCGCGCCCTTGAGTACCGTCATCTGGCTGCCGATCCTGGCCGGCATCGCCGTGCTGTTCACCGGCTCCGACCGCAACGCCAACCTCGCGCGCTGGCTGGCGCTGGTCGGTGCGGTCGCCGGCTTCGTGGTCGCGCTGCCGCTGTATGCGCGCTTCGACCCGGCCGCGCACGGCATGCAGTTCATCGAACTGACGCCCTGGATCGAAAGCTACAAGATCAATTACTACCTCGGCATCGACGGCATCTCGCTGCTGCTGATCCTGATGAACACCTTCACCACCGTGCTGGTGGTGCTGGCCGGCTGGAAAGTCATCGATTCCCGCGTCGCGCAGTACATGGCGGCCTTCCTGATCCTCTCGGGCATGATGAACGGCGTGTTCTGCGCGATGGACGCCGCGCTGTTCTACGTGTTCTTCGAGGCCACGCTGATCCCGATGTTCATCGTCATCGGCGTATGGGGCGGCCCGAACCGCGTCTATGCCGCGCTGAAGTTCTTCCTGTACACCCTGCTGGGCTCGTTGCTGACCTTGGTGGCCTTCGTCTATCTGTACACGTCCTCCGGCGGCAGCTTCTCGCTTGCCGAGTACTACGCGCTGCAGATTCCACTCGGCGCGCAGATCCTGCTGTTCATCGCCTTCTTCGCGGCCTTTGCCGTGAAGGTGCCGATGTTCCCGGTGCACACCTGGCTGCCGGATGCCCACGTCGAGGCGCCCACCGGCGGCTCGGTCGTGCTCGCGGCGGTCATGCTGAAGCTCGGCGGCTATGGCTTCATCCGGCTGTCGCTGCCGGTGCTGCCGGATGCGAGCCACGTGCTGGCACCCTTCGTCATCGCGCTTTCGCTGATCGCCGTGGTCTACATCGGATTGGTGGCGCTGGTGCAGGCCGACATGAAAAAGCTGATCGCCTATTCGTCGATCTCGCACATGGGCTTCGTCACGCTCGGCGTGTTCCTGTTCAATGCGCTCGGCCTGGAGGGCGCGGTCATCCAGATGGTCTCGCACGGCTTCGTTTCGGGCGCGCTGTTCCTGTGCGTCGGCGTGCTGTACGACCGCATGCATTCGCGGCAGATCTCGGACTACGGCGGCGTCGTCAACAAGATGCCGGTGTTCGCGGCGTTCTTCATGCTGTTCGCGATGGCGAACTCCGGGTTGCCGGGCACCAGCGGCTTCGTCGGCGAATTCCTCGTCATCATGGGCACGATGAGCGTGAATTTCTGGTACGCGGCGATCGCGGCCACCACGTTGCTGTTCGGCGCCGCCTATACCCTGTGGATGTACAAGCGCGTGATATTCGGGGCCGCGGCCAACAGCCATGTCGAGCACTTGACCGACATCGAGATGCGCGAGGTGCTCGTGCTCGCGTTGGTGGCAATCGCCGTGCTCGGCATGGGCCTGTACCCGCAGGCGTTCGCGTCGGTCCTGCACAATTCCGTCACCGACGTCCTGGCCCTGGCGATGAAGAGCAAAATCTAAAATGCAATACGAGATGCCCGACTTCCTGCTGGCCGCCCCCGAGATCTTCCTGCTGACGATGGTCTCGGCGATCCTCGTCGTCGACCTGTTCATTCCCGACGGCAAGCGCGTCTGGACCTATGTGCTGTCGCAGGTCACGCTGGTCGCGACGGCCGCGATCATCCTGTTCGCGGGCGGCGAAGACGTCGCGTACACGTTCAACGGGATGTACGTCGGCGATCCGATGGCCGACATCCTGAAGATCGCGGTGTGCCTTTGCGTGTTCGTGATGCTCGCCTACTCGCGATCCTACGCGAAGGTTCGCGGCATCTATCGCGGCGAGTTCTTCGTGCTGTCGCTGTTCTCCACGCTGGGCATGATGGTCATGATCTCGGCGAACCACTTCCTGGTGCTCTACCTGGGACTGGAGCTGATGTCGCTTTCACTCTACGCCATGGTCGCGCTGCCGCGCGATTCGGGCATCAGCACCGAGGCGGCCATGAAGTATTTCGTCCTCGGCGCGCTGGCCTCGGGCATGCTGCTCTACGGCATGTCGATGATCTACGGCGCCACCGGCTCGCTGGAAGTGACCGAGGTCGCACAGCGCATCGCCGACGGCGATGCCGTTCCGACCATCCTGATATTCGGCCTGGTGTTCGTCGTCGCCGGCATAGGCTTCAAGCTGGGCGCCGTTCCCTTCCACATGTGGGTGCCCGACGTCTACCACGGCGCACCGACCGCGGTCACCCTGCTGATCGGCACCGCGCCCAAGCTCGCGTCGTTCGCCTTCATCATGCGCATCCTCGTCGAAGCCCTCGGCATCCAGCAACTGCAGGTGGAGTGGCAGCAGATGCTGATCCTGCTCGCGGTCGCATCGCTGGGCATCGGCAACGTCACCGCGATCGCGCAGACGAATCTTAAGCGCATGCTCGCGTACTCGACGATTTCGCACATGGGCTTCCTGCTGCTGGGGATCCTGAGCGGCTCGGTGGAAGGCTTCAGCGCGTCGATGTTCTATTCGATCGTGTACGCGCTCATGGGCCTGGGCACCTTCGGCATGATCCTGCTGTTGTCGCGCGAAGGCTTCGAGGCGGAGAACCTCGACGACTTCAAGGGCCTGAACCAGCGCAATCCGTGGTACGCCTTCATCATGCTGCTGCTGATGTTCTCGATGGCGGGCATCCCGCCCACGGTGGGCTTCTGGGCGAAACTGTTCGTGCTGCAGGCGGCCCTCGCCGCGGGCTATGGCTGGCTGGTGGTGGTCGCGGTGCTGTTCTCGCTGGTGGGCGCCTTCTACTACCTGCGCGTGGTCAAGCTGATGTACTTCGACACGCCGTCCGACACGCATGCGATCGAACCCTACGCAGACGTGCGCGCGCTGATGTCCGTCAACGGCCTCGCGATCATAGGCCTGGGCCTGGCGCCCGGCGCGCTGCTGGCGATCTGCCAGCACGCGATCCAGTTGTCGTTGTGAGTTCCGATTTCACGGAAAAGAAGATTTCGTCGCGCGCCGCCTATCGCGGCCGGCTGCTGAGCGTCAACGAAGACGAGGTCAGCCTGCCCGATGGCGGCACGGCGCTGCGCGAGTATGTGCTGCATCCGGGTGCCGCGCTGATCCTGCCGGTGTTCGACGACGGCGCCGTCCTGCTCGAGCGCCAGTATCGCTACCCGGTCGGACAGCACTTTTATGAACTCCCCGCCGGAAAGTTCGAGGCCGGCGAGGCCTCGCTCGTCACCGCGCAACGCGAGTTGCTCGAGGAAACCGGCTACGTCGCCTTCGAGTGGCGCGAGCTGGGGACGGTGCATCCCTGCATCGGCTATTCGGACGAGCGCATCGATTTTTTCCTGGCGCGCAAGCTCGAGTTCAAGGGCGCGAAGCCCGACGACGGGGAATTTTTGGAGACGCTGCGCGTGCCGCTTGCCGAGGGCATAGACTGGATCCGCCGCGGCCGCATCACCGACACCAAGACCATCCTCGGCCTGTTCTGGGCCGAGCGCATCCTGAAGGAAGGCTGGTAGGAACGCGGGCCGCGCGCTAGGCGCGACGCCCCGCCTGCTGGACGGCGGCTTCGTCTTCCTGTTCGACGACCGCCACGGCGGGGAAGGGGAGCGGGCGCGCGAACAGGAAGCCCTGGCCGTATTGCACACCCATGTCGACGAGGATGTCCATGACCGCCTGGTCCTCGACCCATTCCGCGACCACTTGTTTGTTGAGCCCGCGGGCCACGTCGCACAGCGCGCGCACGAACAGCCGGCTCGCGTGGTCGGAGGCGAGGTCGCGCACGAAACTGCCGTCGATCTTCAGATAATCGACGTCGAAGCGCTTCAGGAAGTAGAAGGAGCTGAAGCCGGCGCCGAAATCGTCCAGCGCGAAGCGGCAGCCCATGCGCTTCATCTGCGCGATGAATTCCTGGGTGACGTCGACGCTCGACATCGCCGCCGTTTCCGTGATCTCGAACACGAGCTGCGAATGGTCTATGGGGGCGGCGGCCAGCATGGCCTGGAAGCGCCGCACCCAGTGCGGATCCGACATGCTGGTGCGCGACAGGTTGACGAAGAAGCGCGCCTTGCGCCCGCGGTACTCCGGCCCCTGCAGCACCTCGATGACCTTGCCGACGACCCGAAGGTCGATCTCCTGCGCCATGCCCAGCGACTCGGCGATCTCGATGAAATGTCCCGGCAATACCATCGAGCCGTTGCGATCGATGATGCGCACCAGGATTTCCTGGTGCACGGAGGTGCGGTCGGACAGGCGCACGACCGGCTGCGAGCACAGCATCACGCGGTTCTCGTCCAGCACCTCGCGCAGCTCGCGCGCCCAGTGCACGCGCTTGTGCGTGCTGCGCAGGTCGTCGGGGTTCTGGTCGTGCAGGCGCACGCGATTGCGGCCGTTGTCCTTCGCCTGGTACATCGCGATGTCGACGTTGGCCAGCAAGGTGGCCACGTCGGCGCCGTGGAACGGGTACGTCGCCACGCCGATGGAACCCGTCAGGGTCGACAGGCATCCCTGCCCGGGGACGGGAAACTTGTAGTGTCGCAGCGCAGACAGCACGCGCTCGCCGGTTTGCGCGGCGTCCGTGCGCAGCGTGTTGGGCAGGTGCAGGGCGAATTCGTCGCCGCCCAGCCGATAGACATGGATGTTCTCGTCCTTGGCCAGGTCCTTCAGCAGCCCGCCGATGGCGATCAGCAACTGGTCGCCGGCGCGATGGCCGAAGTTGTCGTTGATGTACTTGAAATGGTCGACGTCCAGCAGGACGACCGAGCCCTTGTCGCCGTCGGCCAGCGCGGCCTCGAGCGCCTTCTGCAGCGACACGCGGTTGGGCAGGCCGGTCAGGCCGTCGTGCGTGGCGAGCCTTTCGATTTCGATGGCGGCGTCGCGCTGCTCGGTGACGTTGCGCGCGGTGCCGCGCAACCCGACGATGTGGCCTTCCTCGTCGTGCGAGACGCGCGCGTTGATTCCCACCCAGCGGTCGGTGCCGTCGGTGGAAATCAGGTGGGTCAGGTAGTTCTTGACCTCGCCGTTCTTGCGCAGCGCGGACAGGAAGCGCCGGTTGGATACGTGCTGCGGCCTAGCCTCGAAGTCGAAGAAGCAGCGGCCGAGCAAATCCTTGGGCTTCAGGCCGAAGAGGTCGACGCAGGCGTTGTTCAGGTAGGTGAAACGGCCTTGCGCGTCGGTCGTCCAGATCAGGTCATGCGAGGTTTCGACCAGGTCGCGGTAGCGCGACTCGCTTTCCAGCAGCAGCTGGATGATGCGGCGCTTTTCCTTCAGCGTGCGCCTCGCGGCGGCCAGCTGGTCTTCCATCTTGCCGGCTTCGGGCCTGGCGGCGTCGTGCTTTTCGCCGGCAGCCAGCGGGGAACCGGCCAATCCGTCGATGATTTCGCGCGCGTAGCGGCGATGCCCGCCGTCCGTGCGCCGTGCCACGAGCACGCCCTGCGCATCCCATCGCCGCAGCTTCTGCAGCGGGATGCCCAGCCTCGCCGCGGCTTCCTGGATCGTGTATTCGGGAAGCTCTTGCGCCATGTCCTGGTCGACGCGTGTGCGCCGAACGCTCCGTCTTCGCCGGTTGATCGGGCCGGCGGCAAGCTCCTGCCGGCGCATATTCAGTGCAAATGCCTCGCCACCACGTTCTCGTCCTGGCGCAACAGCGGGCGCAGGTCGTTCTGGCGCGATACCAGGCGTTGCATCAACTTCAAGTCGCGGCTGGAGAGGTTGAGCGCGGTATCCACCCACACCTCGACCACGCCCAGCAACTCCTCGTAGTCCAGCTTCTGGACCCGGCGGCGCGCCGCCGCAATCCCGGCCATCGCATTGCGGTTGCGCTCGCGCGAGCGGATGAAATTGGCAACCGCCGTTTCACCGCGCCCCGCATCGACCACCTGGTCGACTACCCCCAATGCCAGCATATCATCGGCGCTGTACATCCGGCCACTGGAGATCATGTCCTCGGTCGCGCGCTTGCCGACCTTGCGTTCCAGGAAGGAGTAGGCGCCCATGCCCGGGAACATGTTGAACAGGATTTCCGGGAAGCCGAAGCGCGATTGCTTCTCGGCGATGATGACGTCCGACGACAGCGCCGCCTCGAACCCGCCGCCCAGGCACTCTCCCTGCACCAGCGAAATGGTCGTGATCGGCAGCCCGTGTCCGAGGTAGTTGCGGTACAGCACGGCGACGCAGGCCCGGCCGTATTCGAGCAGGGCGTCGCGATTCTTGGCGTCGATCAAGGACTTGAACAGGTTAAGGTCGCCGCCGAGGTTGAAGACGCCGGGCACGCGGGACGCCAGCACCGTGTATTCCAGGGGCATCCGCTCGCCCTGGCAATCGATGGTGCCCTTGCTGTGCGTGAGGAAGCGGCAGTAGCGGTCCAGGTCCTGCAGCAGCTCGGGGTTGAAATTCGGTCGCGGACTGGGATTCCATCGCAGCCACATCGCATGCTGCTCGCGGTCGTACAACGAGGAAAGCTGTTCGGAGAAGAAGTATTCGGTGGTCGGAGAGACTGAAGGCTGGGCACTTGCCGGCGCCGGCGCGAGCAGTTCCTGCGGGACTTTCATGTCCATTTTTATTTCTCCTTGCGAGTGTTTGAATTTGGCGGGCACCGCTTCGTGTTTCCCCCGGAAGCGGTGTCGGTTTGACTCTAGACGAAGAGAATGCGGAAAAGCAAATCTAACACTCTGATAGGTTTGTCTATTTGATTGACTCGTCAAAGTGTTGGATGAGCATGTCACTCTAAGGCGACAAAAGATTCAGACAAAATTCAAAAACGGATTTGTAATGACATTTACGTAAGTGATTTAATATCGCCTTGCAAAGGCCGGATTTTCTTGTCTAAACGCGACGAATTTTTCTCCGTCCCCCAAACGATCCCCCGAATCTGATGTCATTCCTGATCCGCCTGCTGTTGCGCGTCGCGCTGCGCGTCCGAGTCCTCGGCGACCTGACGCCTTTTGCGCACGCCGACCGGCTGCTGATCGTCGCGAACCATCATTCCCGGCTGGATGTAGTGCTGCTCGCGCTTTTCCTGCCGCGCCAGCCCGTGGTAGTGGTGCCGCCGGAGGAGACGGCCGGCCGGTTGACCGGCTGGCTGCTGTCGCACATCCCCCATGAGGTCCACGACCTCGGCAACCCGGCCAGCATGAAGCGCGTGCTGCGCCTGCTGCGTTCCGGACGGCCGGTCGTGCTGTTTCCCGAAGGCCGCCTTGCCGAGAACGGCGCGGTCATGAAAATCTATCCCGTGCCCGCGCTGATCGCCTTGAAGAGCGGGGCCAATGTGCTGCCCGTCCACGTGGACGCCGGCCGGTACGCATGGTCGGCCTCGCGGCTGCAGGTTTTCTCGGCGACGCACATCGACGGCGGCACGAGCGGCAGCGCGCGCCGCCGCCGCGCGCTGGCGACGCGCCGGCTGATCGACATCATGCAGACGATGACGGTGCAGGCCACGCCGTTCAAGCCGCTGTACGAATGCTTCCTGGATGCGGTCGAGCGGCATGGGCGAGCCGCGCCGGTCATGGAAGACCAGGGCGACCAGGTGCATCCCTACGGCGAGATCCTGCGCATGAGCCTGGCGTTGTCGCGCCTGTTGCGGCGCCATACCCGGGACCGCGAGACCGTCGGCGTGCTGCTGCCGAACGTGGTGGCGGCGGTGGCCGTGGTGCTGGGGCTGACGGCAGCGCGCCGCGTACCTGCGATCTTCAACTATTCCGCCGGCCCGCTCGCCGTGGAAGGCGCGCGTGTCGCCGCCGGCGTGCGCACGGTGGTCACCTCGCGGCGCTTCATCCAGCAGGCGCAACTGCAGCCGCTGCTCGACGCCCTGCCGGGCTGCACGGTGCTTTTCCTCGAGGACCTGCGCAAGCAGTTCGGCGTCCTCGACAAGCTGTGGCTGGTGGCATTCGCGATGCGCCTGCCGCGGCTGGCCATCGAGAAGCAATCCACGCTCGACCCGGTCGTCGTCCTGTTCACCTCGGGCTCCGAGGACAGGCCCAAGGGCGTGGTGCTCTCGCACCATGCCGTCGTCGCGAACGTCGCGCAAATGCGCGCGGTGTTCGAATTTTCGCCGGCCGACAAGGTGCTCAATCCGCTGCCGCTCTACCACGCCTACAGCTTCACCGCCGGCGTGATGCTGCCGCTGATCACCGGTACGCGCGTGAACCTTTACCTGTCGCCGCTGCGCTACCGCGCGATTCCGGAAGTCTCGTACAAGCGCGACTGCACCATCCTGTTCGGGACCAGCACCTTCCTCTCCTACTACGCGCGCTATGCCAATCCGATGGACTTCAGCCGGCTGCGCCACGTGATCTCGGGCGGCGAGAAGCTCTCGCCGGAAGTCGCGCGGGTATGGATGGAAAAATTCGGCGTGCGCATCATGGAGGGCTACGGGTCGACCGAATGCGCGCCCGTTATATCGCTGGCGACGCCGGCTGCCTTCCGGCGCGGCGCGGTAGGCAGTTTCCTGCCCGGCGTCGAATACCGGATCGAGCCGATGGACGGCATCGAAAAGGGCGGCGTGCTGCACGTTCGCGGGCCCAACCTGATGCTGGGCTACTACCGCTACCAGAATCCCGGCGTGATCGAGGCACCCAGATCCGGCGTCGGCCAGGGCTGGTACGACACCGGCGACGTCGTCGAGCACGACGAGGACGGCCTGGTTTACATCACCGGCCGCGTCAAGCGCTTTGCCAAGATCGCCGGGGAGATGGTTTCGCTCGACATGATCGAGCACGTGGCGCGCGAGGCCTCGCCGGATTTCCACCATGCCGCGGTGCTCAACGTCCAGGATTTCGGCGGCGAGACGACGGTGCTGTTCACCACCGACCCCAAGCTCACGCGCGGCCGGCTGCAGGAAGCGGCCAGGAACCTGGGCACGCACGACCTGTCGGTGGCGAGGCGGCTGGTGCAGGTCAGGGAGCTGCCCATCCTCGCCTCGGGCAAGATCGACTACGTGGCGCTGAAGAGCCTGACCGAAGGCGATGCCGTCCGGCGCCTGCTGGCTGCCGCGATGTTGAAGCCGGTCGATGCCGGCGAAGACGCCCGTCCCGCCTAGCTACTTCGGGTAGGTCACGCGGTACACCGCGTTCGCGGTGTCGTCGGAAATCAGCAGCGCACCGTCGGGCATGACCAGCAGGTCCACCGGGCGGCCCCAGGCCCTCTCGTTTTCCATCCAGCCGGTCACGAACGCCTCGTATTTCGCCACCGACTGGCCATCGGCGGCGAGCGTCACCATCATCACGCGATAGCCGCTCTTCTGGCTGCGGTTCCAGGAGCCGTGCTGCGCGATGAAAATGCGCCGGCGATACTCCGGCGGAAACATCTTTCCGGTGTAGAAGCGCAAGCCGTCGGGTGCCACGTGGCCGCCCTGCTTGAGCGCGGGTGGGGTGAATTCCGTGCAGGCATGCTTCGACCCGTATTCGGGATCGGGCGTGTCGCCCTGGTGGCAATACGGGAAGCCGAAGTGCATGCCGGCCTTGGGCGCGTGGTTGAGCTCGCAGGAGGGCAGGTCGTCGCCCATCATGTCGCGCCCGTGCTCGTTGAACCACATTTCCTTGGTGTCCGGATCCCAGTCGAAGCCGACCGTGTTGCGCACGCCGCGCGCGAACACCTCGAAGCGGCTGCCGTCGGGTTTCATGCGGTGGATGGCCGCGAACATGTCCGGATCCGCTTCGCAGATGTTGCAGGGCGCGCCGACGGGCACATACAGCCAGCCGTCCGGGCCGAAGGCGATGAATTTCCAGCCGTGGTGGCTTTCCCGCGGCAGCTTGTCGAAAATCACCACCGGCTTGGGCGGGTTCCTGAGATCGGCCTCGATGTTGTCGTAGCGCAGGATGCGGTTGATCTCCGCCACGTACAGCGCGCCGTCGCGGAAGGCGACGCCGTTGGGCACGTTCAGGCCGCGCGCGATGGTGATGACCTCGCTGGCCTTGCCCTCGCGCTTGGCGTCCACCAAGGCGTAGACCGCACCACCCGAGCGTGAGCCGACGAAAACGGTGCCCTTGTCGCCCAGCGCCAGCGAGCGCGCACTCTCGACGTCGTCCGCATAGACATCGATCTTGAAGCCGGGCGGCAGTTTCAGGCGCTCAATCGGCGGAGCGGCGAACGCGGTCGCGGCAGATGCGAACGCCCAGCAGGCGGCAAGAAACAACGGGATTGCAGGCTTCATGGATGGGTCCGGTTTTGCAGGGTCCTCGAAAGACAGCCGCCGGCGCGGGCGGGTTCCGGCGGGCGGCTTGAACGCATAAGATAACGCCCCCAGTTGGAATAGTCGTTACAAAAGATCACAGGAGAGCAAGACATGGCGGAATCCGCTACCCGGGAGACCCTGGGTTTCCAGACCGAGGTCAAGCAGCTGCTGCAGCTGATGATCCACTCGCTGTACAGCAACAAGGAGATCTTCCTGCGCGAGCTGATCTCCAACGCCTCCGACGCCTGCGACAAGCTGCGCTTCGAGGCGCTGACCGACGCCGGGCTGTTCGAGGACGACGCCGACCTGAAGATCCTGGTGAGCTTCGACAAGGCCGCGCGCACGCTGACCATCGCCGACAACGGCATAGGCATGTCGCGCCAGGAAGTGATCGAGAACATCGGCACCATCGCCAGGTCCGGCACCCGCGAGTTCCTGGGCAAGCTGACGGGAGACCAGGCCAGGGACGCCAACCTGATCGGCCAGTTCGGCGTCGGCTTCTATTCCTCCTTCATCGTCGCCGACAAGGTCACGCTGGTCACGCGCCGCGCCGGCCTCGGTCACGAGCACGGCGTGCGCTGGGAATCGAAGGGCGAGGGCGACTACACCATCGAGATCGTCGACAAGGCCACGCGCGGCACCGAGGTCACCTTGCACCTGCGCGAAGGCGAAGACGACCTGCTGGACCACTACCGGCTGCAGGCGATCGTGCGCAAGTATTCCGATCACATCTCGCTGCCTATCCTCATGAACAAGCAGGAGTGGGACAAGGACAAGGGCGAAAACGTCGTCAAGGACGAGCTGGAGCAGGTCAACCAGGCTTCCGCCTTGTGGGCGCGGCCGAAGTCCGAAATCACCGAGGACCAGTACAAGGAGTTCTACAAGCACGTCGGCCACGACTACGATGCGCCGCTTGCCTGGGTGCACGCAAAGGTCGAGGGCAAGTCCGAGTACACCGAGTTGCTTTACATCCCGTCGCGGGCGCCCTTCGACCTGTGGGATCGCGAGCACCGGCACGGCATCAAGCTCTACGTGCGCCGCGTCTTCATCATGGACGATGCCGACCAGCTTTTGCCGGCCTACCTGCGCTTCGTGCGCGGCGTGGTGGACTCCGCCGACCTGCCGCTCAACGTCTCGCGCGAGATCCTGCAGCAGTCGAGGGACGTCGAGACCATCCGCAAGGGCTGCGTGAACAAGGTGCTCGGCCTGCTGGAAGACCTCGCCGAGAACCAGAAGGACAAGTACGCGACGTTCTGGAAGGAATTCGGCCGCGTCATGAAGGAAGGCATCGGCGAGGATTTCGCCAACAAGGAGCGCATCGCGAAGCTGCTGCGTTTCGCCTCCACGCAGGCCGACACGGAAGAGCAGAACGTCGGCTTGGCCGACTACGTCGCTCGCATGAAGGACGGCCAGGAAAAGATCTACTACATCACGGCGGAGAGCTTCGCCGCGGCGAAGAACAGCCCGCACCTGGAGATATTCCGCAAGAAAGGCATCGAAGTCCTGCTGCTGTCGGATCGCGTCGACGAATGGGTCGGATCGAACCTCACCGAGTTCGAGGGCAAGCAACTTGCCTCGGTGGCGAAGGGCCAGCTCGACTTGGGCAAGCTCGCGGACGAGGACAAGAAGGAAGAAGAAAAGGAAGCCGGCGAAAACAAGGATCTCGTCGAGAAAATCACCAAGACCCTGGGCGACCAGGTGAAGCAGGTGCGCGTGACCTCTCGCCTCACGTCATCGCCCGCCTGCCTCGTCGCCGACGAGCATGGCATGAGCGGCAACCTCGAGCGCATGCTCAAGGCCGCCGGCCAGGACGTGCCGAAGACGAAGCCCATCCTCGAGATCAATCCTCACCACCCGCTGGTGACCAGGCTCAGATACGAAAGCGACGACGCGCGCTTCGGCGACTGGAGCCGCATCCTGTTCGACCAGGCGCTGCTCGCAGAAGGCGGGCAGCTCGACGACCCGGCGACGTTCGTGAAGAGGCTGAACGAGCTGATCCTGAGCATGGCCGGCAAGTAGAAAACAAGAAGGCCCCGCGAGGGGCCTTCGTCTTAGTGACGCCGGCGCAGTCAGGTTACTTGTTCTTCCACACCGGGTGGCGCTTCTGCATGAAGGCGTCGATGCCTTCGCCGACGTCCTCGGCCATCATGTTGCAGGCCATCACGTCGGCGGCGTATTCGTAGGCGCCTTCGATGCCCATCTCGATCTGCTTGTAGAACATGTTCTTGCCGGTCTTCACGGCAACCGCGGATTTCTTGATGATCGCGTCCGCCAGTGCGCGGACCTCGGCATCGAGCTTGTCCGCCGGCACGACGCGATTCACCAGTCCGCGATCCTTCGCGGTGGCCGCGTCGATGAAGTCGCCGGTCAGCAGCATTTCCATGGCTTCCTTGCGCGAGACGTTGCGGCCAAGCGACACGCTCGGCGTCGAGCAGAACAGGCCGACGTTGATGCCCGAGACGGCGAATTTGGCGGCATCCGAGGCGACCGCGAGATCGCATTGCGCGACGAGCTGGCAGCCCGCCGCCGTGGCGATGCCATGCACGCGCGCGATCACCGGCTGCGGCAGGTGCAGGACCTTCAGCATCACGTCGCTGCACTGGGCGAACAGCTTGTCGTAGTAGGCCTTATTGGGGTTCGCGCGCATTTGCTTCAGGTCATGCCCGGCGCAGAACGCCGTGCCGGAGCCGGCGATCACGACCACGCGGACGCTGTCGTCCTTGGCGATCGCGTCCAGGGTCGATTGCAATGCGGACAGCAACTCTTCGGAAAGCGCGTTGTACTGTTTCGCGCGATTCAAGGTGAGGGTTGCGACGGCGCCGGAATCCTGCCGCAGCAGGACGGCTTCGCTGGCGGGGGCGGTATCGGGCATCTGGGAGTCTCCGAAGGCGAGGGGTCGAAGCGGAATTATAGGCGCCGCGGCCGGACTTGGGCGGCGGGCGGGCGTTTCAGGCGTGCACGGCCTGCGGCTGTGAACCGCGGCCGCGATCGTCCAGGAAGCGCTCGAAAGCATCGAGCCCGAGCGGCTCGCTGTACAGGTAGCCCTGGATTTCATCGCAGCCGTAGGCATCGAGGAAATCGAGCTGCGGCGTGGTCTCCACGCCTTCGGCGACGACTTCCAGCTTCATGTTGTGCGCCATGGCGATGATGCTGCGCGTGATCGACGCGTCGTCGCGATCGTCGGGCAGGTCGCGGATGAACGAACGGTCGATCTTCAGGCTGTCGATCGGGAAGCGCTTGAGGTACGCGAGCGACGAATAGCCGGTGCCGAAATCGTCAATCGCGATGCGCACGCCCGTATCGCGCAACGACTGCAGCACCTTGATCGCTTCCTCGGCGTCGTGCATGACCATGCTTTCGGTGATCTCGAGCTCGAGGTTGGCCGCCGGGAATCCGGTCTTGCGCAACACTTCGGCGACGCGCGTCGCCAGGCCTTCGTCGTAGAGCTGGCGCACCGAAAGGTTGACCGCAACGCGCAGGTCGATGTGGCCGGCCTTGCGCAGCAGCTCGCCCTGCTTGCAGGCTTCCATCAGCACCCAGTCGCCGATCGGGACGATCATGCCCGTCTCCTCGGCGATGGAAATGAAATCGCCGGGCGGCATCACGCCGCGCTCGGGATTGCGCCAGCGCACCAGCGCCTCCATGCCGGCGATATTGCGCGACGAGACCTGCATCTTCGGCTGGAACTGCAGCAGGAATTCGCTGCGCTCCAGCGCGCGGCCGAGCGCGGTTTCGATGGACAGCCTGTCCCGGCCGAGCGCGTGCATGTCGGGGGAGAAATACTGGTAGCCGTTCTTGCCGGATTCCTTGACGCGATACATGGCGACGTCGCTGTTGCGCAGCAAGGTCTTCAGGTCTGTGCCGTCGTGCGGGCTCATGCTGATGCCTATGCTCGCGGTGATCAGGAACTCCTGCTCGTCGATGAACAGCGGCAGCGAAGTCACCTCGAGGATCTTGTCCGCGACGGCATTCACGGCGTCGATACTGGAAGCGTCCTCCATGAGGATCACGAACTCGTCGCCGCCGAGGCGCGCCAGCACGTCGGAATCGCGCAGGCAGGTGCGCAGGCGCGCGGCGACTTGTTTCAGCAACTGGTCGCCGGCTTCGTGGCCGATGATGTCGTTGATGTTCTTGAAGCGGTCGAGGTCCACCACCATCAGCGCGGATTTCAGCCCGCGTTGCTGGCTCGACGCGATGGTGTGCTCGAAGGCGCGCTGGAAGTGCGCGCGGTTCGGGATGCCGGTCAGTTCGTCATGGTAGGCGAGGTATTCAATGTGCTCTTCCGCGCGCTTGCGATCGGTGACGTCGCGGATGATCAGGCTCGCGCACAATTCGCCGGAGCGATCCTGGAAGGTCGTCGACGACACTTCCACCGGCACCCAGCTGCCGTCCTTGCGCCGCATCCTGAATTCCCCGCGCGTGCGGCCCTCGCGGTTGTGCTCCTCCAGCATCGCCGCCACGCGCGGATCGCCGGGCTCGGTGAGGCCTTCCTGGCCCAGGCTGCGCAGCTCGTCCTCGGTGTAGCCGAGCAGGCGGCAGGCCTCCGCGTTGGCCGACAGGATCTTGCCGTCGGGCCGCATCAGGAACACCGCGTCGATCGCGTGCTCGAACAATGCGCGATAGCGCGCTTCGCTTTCGCGCAGGCTCTCCGCCAGCGCGCGGCGCTCGGTGATGTCCTCGTTGACCGCCACGCCGCCCACGATCTCGCCGTCGCGCGAGAGCAGCGGCGCCGCCGAATACAGGATGGTCTTGCGGCTGCCGTCGAAGCATTCGATGTCCATGACCTCGTTCAGCGCGGGCTTGCCGTTTGCCAGCGCGCGCGTCATGCCGGCGTCCTTCGCCCCGCGATGGTCGCGCCATCCCTTGATGTTCGCCAACCGCTGCACGCCGCTTTCCGGCATTTCGCCCCAGATGTGCTTGCTGGCCGCGTTGCCGAATATGAGGTCGCCTTCGCGATCGGCGACCCAGACGCCGACCGGCAGCGTATCCAGCACCTGGCGCAACATTTGTTCGCTTTGGCCGACCGAGAGCGCGAGCCGGTTGCGCCGGCGCAGCTCCTGCATCAGCAGCCAGGTCAGCACGGCGGTCGCGAGCGTGAAGCCGATCAGGATCGCGATCGTGATTTTCTTCTCGGCGCGCCAGCCGGCCAGCACCTCGTCCTCGCTCAAGCCCACCTCGGCCATCAGCGGCGCATCCGTGACCGCGCGCACGCCGTAGATGCGCGCGATGCCGTCGACCGCGCTGACGCTGCGCCAGGACCGCGGGCCATTGGGCAAGTCCTCGAGGGTGAGGTTGCCCCCGGTCGGCACGCCGAGCCAGGACGGCGCTTCCGGCACGCTGGCGATGAGTTCGCCGTTGCCGTGCAGCAGCGCGCCGACGCCGTCGTGCCCGATCGGCAGGTCGTCGAATATCGCGTGGAAGGCGGCCGGCTCGAGCGCGACGCCGACGACGCCGGCGAAGCGTCCTTCGGCATCGTCGATGCGTCGGCTCGCGACCAGGAACCAGTCGTTGCCGTTGCGGCTCACGATCGGCTTGCCGACATAAATCCGGCCGGCGTGGGTGCGGTGCCAGTTGAAATATTCCCGATCGGAGAAGTCGCGCGCGGCCGCCTGCGGCAGGTCTGAGTCGTGCACCAGCATGCCGCGTGCATCCAGCACGAACAAGGTCCTGGCCTTCGGCAGCAGCGCGATTTTTTGCGCGAGCAGGGCATGCATGGCATTGCCCGCGGGGTCGCGCAAGGCGGGCATCTGCTGCCATGAGTCCGCGACGCTGCGCAGCACCATGTCCACCGACTGCAGCAGGCGCGAGCTGCGTTGCTCGACGATCTCGGCGAGGTTGCGGGTGGTCTTCTCCGCGTCGCGCAGGCTGGCATCGCGCGACTTGGCGAGGCTGAAGAACGACAGCGTGAAGAGGGTGACGACCAGCAGGGCGGCGAGCCCCGGGATCAGGAAGGCGGTCAGACGCTCGCGGGTTCGCGGGCGCTCGACGGGGGCCGGAAGTTCCGGCGTCACGGCGTTCTTGTTGTGATCACTGCGCGGCAGTGTACCCCGGTTGCCCGCGCGGCGCGATGCGTTTCTCGGGCGGCCCCGCTAGAAATTCGGCTTGGGGCTCGCCGAGCGATATCGGTCAATGCTCGCCATGATTTCGGCGCGTGCCTCGGTCGGGCCCAGCCAGCCGGTCACCTTGACCCATTTGCCGGGCTCGAGGTCCTTGTAGTGCTCGAAGAAGTGGCGGATTTGCGCGAGCCGCTCGGGCTGCAGGTCTTCCGGCTTGCGCCAGTGCTTGTACATCGGCAGGACCGAATCGACCGGAACCGCGAGCAGCTTGGCGTCACCGCCGGCCTCGTCGACCATCTGCAGCACGCCGATCGGCCGGCAGCGGATCACCGCGCCGAGATTGACCGGGAAGGGTGTGATGACGAGCACGTCCGCCGGATCACCATCCTCGGACAGCGTGTGCGGGATGTAGCCGTAGTTACACGGATAGTGCATGGCCGTCATCATGAAGCGGTCGACGAACAAGGCGCCGGTGGCCTTGTCCACTTCGTACTTGATGGGATCGGCGTTCATCGGGATTTCGATGATGACGTTGAAGTCGTCGGGCAGGTTCTGCCCGGCGCTCACGCGGTCTAGGCTCATGTTGGTGCGCAGTCTGGAAAGTCCGGACGGTGCAACTGTACACCGCCGCCTTGTCCGTCGCGACTTCGCCGCGGCCCATCGTCGCGGTAAACTTCCGCCGCGATATCGCCAAGCGATCGACATCGGGGTGGTGCGGATGGAAAACGGCCAGACCAACTCAACCTTCGGCGCCGAGCAGGCGCGCCGCCGCACGCTGATTGCGGAAATCCGGCGGCGCGACGGCCGCGACGCGGCCAGGCTGCTGATGGCCGAGCCGCCGAACACCGCCGGCCAGGTGTTGCTGGAACTCAACCCCGCGCAGACCGGCGCGATCCTCGAGCGGTTTTCCGAAGACTACGTCGCCCGCGTGCTGTCCAGCGTGCCGGCCGAGTATTCACGGCAGTGGGCGCGCAACCAGGCCTGGCCCGACGGCAGCGTGGGCCGCATGATGGACCCCGCCATCGCCGTCTTCCCGCCGCACATCAGCGTGGGCGACGCGACCGAGCGGCTGCGCAACATGATCAAGACGGCGTTCGTGACCTATGGCTACGTCACCGACGAGTCCGGCAAGCTGCTGGGGCTCATCACCATGCGCGACCTGTTGTTCGGCGCGCGCGACAGGAAACTCTCGGAACTGATGCTCGCCGATGTGTTCTGCCTGGACGCCGGCACGCAGTTGTCCGACGCCATCAAGCCGGTGCTGAATCGCCACTATCCGGTTTATCCCGTGTGCGACGAACACGGCCGGCTGGTCGGCCAGGTGCGCGGCTCGACCATGTTCGAGGAGCAAAGCCTGGAGATCAGCGCGCAGCCCGCGTCCATGGTCGGCGTCGAGGAAGAGCGCCTGTCCACGCCCTGGCCGCGCAGCCTGAAATTCCGCCATCCCTGGTTGCAGCTCAATTTGCTCACGGCGTTTCTCGCCGCGGCGGTGGTCGGCGTCTTCCAGGGCACGCTCGACAAGCTCGTCATCCTCGCGCTGTTCCTGCCGGTGCTCGCGGGACAGTCCGGCAACACCGGCTGCCAGGCGCTGGCCGTGACCTTGCGCGGCATGACGCTCGGTGAGTTGCGTCCGGGTGCCGAGCGCCGGCTGGTCGCCAAGGAGGCTTCGCTCGGCTTCCTGAACGGCGTGCTGGTGGGCCTGGTCGCGGCGGCGGGCATGTATGTCACCGCGATGACGCAGCACAATCCCGCGGCGTTGAAGCTGAGCATATCCGTGCTGCTGGCGATGACGGCGAGCTGCGTGGTGAGCGGCATCGCCGGCGCGATGATCCCGCTGACCTTGAAGAAGCTGGGATTCGATCCCGCCACCGCGTCGAGCATTTTCCTGACGACGGCCACCGACGTGGCGAGCATGGGCTGTTTCCTGAGCCTGGCCACCGTGCTGGTGCTCTAGCCATGACCTCGGCATTCACCAGCGGCCACGCTTCCTCACCGAACTGGCGCGATGCCGCCGCGCAATGCCTGCAGCAGGCCGGCAAGGGGCCGGCGGGCGCGAACCTCGGCTTCCTGTACGTGACCGACAATTTCGCCGCCGAAGTCGCCGACATGGTGAGCTACTTCCGCGCCAACACCGGCATCCTGCACTGGTCGGGCACGGTCGGCATGGGCGTGATCGCGAGCGGGCGCGAGTACTACGACGAGCCGGCGATCGCAATCATGCTGTGCGCGTTCGACGAAGGCAGCTTCCGCGTGTTTTCAGGCGTGCGCTCGCCCCAGGATCTCGAGCGCCAGCCGCTGCATCTGGGCGAGCTTCCCGCGAATTTCGCGATCGTGCACGCCGATCCGCGCAACGCGCAGTTGCCGCGCCTGGTCGGCGACCTCGCCGGGTGCCTGGAAAGCGGCTTCGTCGCCGGCGGCCTGACGAGCTCGCGCCGCGAGGTCGTGCAGATCGCCGACGGCGTTTCCAGGGGCGGCCTCTCCGGCGTGCTGTTCTCCGACGACGTCGTGGTTTCGACGCGGCTCACCCAGGGCTGCTCGCCCATCGGTCCGCGCCACCTCATCACCGGCAGCCAGCAGAACATCATCATTTCGCTCGACGGCCGCGCAGCGCTCGATGTCTTCAAGGAAGACGTCGGCGAGGCAGAGTGGAAGAATTTCTCGCAATCCGGCGGCAACGTCTTTGCCGGCCTGCCGATCGCAGGCTCGGATTCGGGCGACTACCTGGTGCGCAATCTCGTCGGCATCGATCCCGTCCACAAGCTGGTTGCCATCGGCGAGATCCCGAAGCCCGGCGCGCAGATCATGTTCTGCCGCCGGGACGAGCCGAGCGCGGCGCAGGACATGTCGCGCATGCTCGATAGCATCAAGAGCGGCCTGTTCGGGCGGCCGCGCGGCGGGCTGTATTACTCCTGCGTCGGGCGCGGCCCCAACCTGTTCAGCGACGAATCCGCCGAGGCGGGCATGGTGGCCGAGGCGCTGGGCGACATTCCGCTGGTCGGCTTCTTCTGCAACGGCGAGATTTCGCACAACCGCCTTTATGGATACACGGGAGTGCTGACGCTGTTCCTGTGAGAGAGCGTGACGACGTGACTGCCGTAACTGCCGTGACTGTCGAAAAGCGCGACTGCCCGGTTTCGGTGTAGGCTAACCCGAGAAAGCTTCCGCCCTTCGGAAATCCCCTTTGAATTTACGAGTCACGTCGTCACGACAGTCACGATAGTCACGGATCCTCATGCGTCCCCTCACCGAATTCCTGCGCGCCGTCTCGGCGTTCCGCCAATATGCCCCCGTCGATCGCGTTGCCGAGTGGGAACAGCGTTTCGGCTTCGGCCTGGCCGACATAGAGCAAGTATTCGAAGCCGCCGTGTCGGCGCCGCCTTCGCTGGAAATGCCGGCGACGAACGCGGTGGAGCGGCATCCGCCGGCGCGCTATGTCCCCGCGGCGGCGGGCGAGCTGGCCGGTGCGAGTGCCGCGCAGATTGCCCATCAGGTTCGTACGCGTGCGCTGTCGCCGGGAAAGGTCGCGGAACTTTTCCTCGGCCGCATCGAGGCGCACAGGCACCTGAACGCATTCATCACCGTCAATCCGGCTCAGGTCATGGAGGAAGCGCGCGCGCTCGACCAGCGCCTTGCGCGCGGCGAAGACATCGGCCCGCTCGCCGGCGTGCCGGTTGGCATCAAGGACCTGATGTCAGTGCGCGGCTATCCGCTGACGGCGGGGACGCGCGCAATAGAAGCGAAGGTGCAGGATCATGATGCGCCCGTGGTTGCGAGGCTTCGCGCCGCCGGCGCGTTGATCATGGGCACGCTCAACCTGCACGAGCTCGCCTTCGGCGTGAACAGCGCCAACCCGCATTTCGGCCATGTGCAGAACCCGCGCTACCCCGGGCATTTCCCCGGTGGCTCGAGTGGCGGCTCTGCGGCGTCGGTCGCGGCAAACCTCGTCGCGATGGGTGTGGGCTCCTGCACGGGCGGTTCGATCCGGTTGCCGGCGGCCTGCTGCGGCATCGTCGGCTTCAAGCCGACCTACGACGCGGTCCCGCGAGAAGGCGTCTACCCGCTGGCGTGGTCGCTCGATCACATCGGCCCGCTGACGCGCACCGTCGAGGACGCCGCACTGGCGTTCGAAGTCATGGCCGGCCTGCCGGAACATTCGATGCTGCCTTCGGGCACGATCTCCGCGCCGCGCATCGTGCAGCCGCGCAAGTTTTTCTACGACCTGCTCGACGACCAGGTGCGCGCGGCGATGGACGGCGCGATGGCGCGCATTCGCGGCGCGGGTGCTTCCATCGGCACGGTCGACGTGCCCGGCATCGAGCTGGCACCCGGCATCCAGCTCATCATCATGGCCAGCGAAGGTGCCCAGGCCAACGCGCAGTTGCTAGCGCGCAACGCCGACAAGCTCGGCGAAGACGTGCGGCTGCGGCTGGAGATCGGGCAGTTCTATCTCGCCGTGGATTACATCAAGGCGCAGCAATTGCGTCGCCAGGTGCGCCAGTCCATGATCGATTCGTTCGGCGACGCCGAAGTCATGGTCATCCCGGCGATGCCTATCCTGCCGCCGAAAAACGGTACGATGACCGTCGACCTGGGCGGCAAGGCCATGCACGTTGCGCCGACGATGACGCGCTTCACGTCGCCGATCAATTTCTGCGGGTTCCCGGCGCTGTCGATGCCCTGCGGCAAGTCTCGCGAAGGCCTGCCGGTCAACCTGCAGGTGGTCGGGCGGCCCGGCGCGGATGCGACGGTGTTGCGCGTGTCGCGCTGGATCGAACAGGCGCTTGCGGCGTAGCGCCGCGGAAATACTCCAGAGAAATTCAGATCGGGAGCCCACTCGTGAAAGCCTTGTTCCTGGCCGCGCTGGCGGCTTCCAGCATTGTGTGCGCATCCGCACTCGCGACCCCGCTGCAGGATTGCGCCGGGTCGGCGACCCCAACGACCTGCCTGGATGCGAAGCTCAAGGCGGCGAACCAGCAACTGAACGCGACGCTGAAGGCCGCGCAGGAACGCCTCGAGCAGATGCAGGCCAAGGGCAAGCGCCCGGTGATCGGCGCCTTCATCGACAGCCAGCGCAAGTTCAATGCTTACCGCGACGCGCAGTGCAACTGGCAGGGCGTGCGCGCGCCCAATCCCGCGGCGAGCGCCGAATACGTGAAGGATTGCCAGATCCGCGCGACGCTCGATCGCGAGCGCGAGCTTGCCGAGTTCGTGAGCGAAGAACCTGCAGCGATCTCCGTCGTGCCGACGCAGCCGGACGCCGAGGCGAAAACGGCAAAGGCGCCGGAGCCTGCGGTGCCGCCGCCCGTGCCTGTCGTGGAGCAGCAACCCGGTGTCGAGCCGGTCATCGTTAAGCGAGTCGTTCCCGAGCCGGTGGCAGCGGATACGGACAAGGCCCTGGCGCCCGCGCAAACCCCCTCGGCAGCGCCGGCGGATGCCGCCGGCAACGCACCGCGCGGCAACGAATGGCGCTTGGTGAAATGGATAGCCAACGGCACGGAAAAGACGTTGGTACCTGATTCGGTTGTGACGGTGGCGTTCGCCCCGTCGGGCAAGGTGTCGGGCGATGCATCCGTGAATCGTTTCAGCGGCACCTATCGCTTCGACGTGGACGGACGCCTGCGCTGGCCCCCGAGCGGCTTCGCGGTCACCCGCATGGCCGGGCCGCCCGCGCTGATGACGCAGGAGCGCGCCTTTCTGGATTCCCTGCGGCGCACGTCACTGTTCAAGATCGACGGACAGCAACTCGTGCTCGAAAGCGCGAATTCCGCAACGGTGCTGACGTTCACGCGTTGAGCAGGCCGTTAGCGGCAAAACAATAACGAGAGGAGAGAGCATGACCAAGGTGGCCAAGCTCGCCGGCCGCAAGTTCGCGACCGGCCTGCAATTCCCCGAAGGCCCGATCGCGATGGACGACGGCTCGGTACTGCTGGTGGAAATCGAGCGTCGCACGCTTTCGCGCGCGTATCCGAACGGCAAGGTCGAGGTCGTGGCCGAACCTGGCGGCGGCCCCAACGGCGCCGCGTTGGGGCCGGACGGGAAGGTCTACATTTGCAACAACGGCGGCTTCAACTGGCACCACGAGGACGGCGGTTACACACGACCCAACGGCCGGGCGAACGATTACTCCGGCGGGCGCATCGAGCGCGTGGACATTGCCACCGGCAGGGTCGAGGTGCTTTACCGCGAGTGCAACGGTATCCCGCTGAAAGGCCCGAACGACATCGTCTTCGATGGCAAGCGCGGATTCTGGTTCTCCGACCTGGGCAAGGTCTACGACCGCCAGATGGACCGCGGCGCGCTCTACTACGCGCGCACTGACGGCAGCCTGATCAAGGAGGCGGCCTTCCCGATCATCACGCCCAACGGCGTGGGCCTGTCCCCGGATGGTTCGACCCTGTATTTCGCCGAAACCGAAACCAGCCGGCTGTGGTCCTTCCGCATTACCGGCGAGGGGGAGCTGGAAAAGCAGCCTTGGCCCTCGGTGCACGGCGGCAAGATCGTGGCCGGTTTGCCCGGCTACCAGCGCTTCGACTCCATGGCCGTCGAGGAAAACGGCAACGTGTGCGTGGCAACGCTCATGCGCGGCGGCGTCAGCGTGATTTCGCCGGCGGGTGAGCTCGTGGAGTTCTACGAGGCGCCGGAGCAGTATTGCACCAACATCTGCTTCGGCGGCCCCGACATGCGCAAGGCCTACATCACCTTGTCGAACTACGGTACCTTGCTCGAAGTCGACTGGCCGCGTCCCGGCCTGCGGCTGCACTACCAGAAATAGCTCGACTCAAGCAGTTTGAACCGCAGAGGCACAGAGAACGCAGAGGAAAGATAAAAGGGCATTTTGGAACGCGTGGCACATTTGTAGTCACTGTTCCGGACACGAGCGGACAACCTTCCAATACATCGGAAGCTTCGGGTTTGCGCTCTCTGCGCCTCTGCGGTGAAGGTGGTTTGGTGTGGATTTTCTGAGGAGACGAAAATGGAACACAGCTTCAAATTCTCGGTGAGCCATCCGGAAACCAGCGAGTTCAAGGACGACGGATTGCGTCCTTTCTTCCAGTACCGCGACCTCGGCATCCGGGATTCGACCAACGGCGCCTATGTCGCGCATGTCATCCGCGCGAAGCCCGGCATGCATACCGAACCCACGCTGCACCACCATGAAGTCGGCTTCCAGATGGTGTACGTGCTCAAGGGTTGGGTGAAGTTCCACTACGACGGCGTCGGCGAAGTGACCTTGAAGGCGGGCTCCTGCGTGCATCAGCCGCCGGGCATCAGGCATATCGAGATCGATCACAGTGACGATTTGGAACTTATTGAGATAGTGACGCCTGCGGATTTTCAGACAGTCGATGATAAAGATGCATAGGTGGTCGTCACTGTGGCGCGCCTGCCCGCAGACGGGCGACTGCGTCGCTAACGAGTCCGGCGCGCACTCCTCCGATCTGGAACTGATTGAAATAGATTCGCCGGCGGAATTTGAGACGGTGACGCACGGGAATCCGTGACTGCCGTGACTATCGTGACGACGTGACTGTCGTTCTAGGAAGTTTCAGGAAAATCCGACAGTCACGACCGTCACGCCGTCACGACAGTCACGAACAAACAACCTTCACAGAGCAATGAAAACCCGCTCCTTCCGCACCGCCCTCAAGAGTGGCAAACCCCTGATCGGCACCCTGATGCAGATGCCGCTGCCTGAGTGCGCGGAGATCTACGCCGAGGCCGGCTACGACTGGCTGTTCGTCGATCTCGAGCATTCGCCGATGGATGCGCGTAATGCGCTGGACATCCTCACGGCGGTGGATACCCGCATCCCGTGCGTGGTGCGCGTGCCCTGGAACGATGAGGCGCATATCAAGAAGGCGCTGGACATTGGCGCGACCGGCATCATCGTGCCGCTGGTCAACAACGTCGAAGGCGCGAAGCTTGCGGTCGGCCGCTGCAAGTATCCGCCGATGGGCTTTCGCAGCGTGGGCGTCACGCGGGCGCACCGCTTCGATCTCGATTTCGAGTCGTACATGAAGCGCGCCAACGACGAGATCGCGGTCATCGTGCAGATCGAGCACGTTGAGGCAGTGAAGAACATCGATGCCATCCTCGACGTGCCAGGCATCGACGGCGTGTTCGTCGGCCCCTTCGACATGTCCGGAAGCATGGACCTGCCCGGCCAGATCAATCATCCGCAGGTGCAGGAGGCGATCACGAAGGTCATCCAGGCTTGCGAGAAGCGCGACATCGCGCGCTGCATCTACTGCCATTCGCCTGACCATGCGAAGCGCTACCTGCAGCAGGGCTACAAGGTGATCGGCCTGTGCACCGACTACATCATGCTGGCGCGCATCGCCGCGGATTACCTGAAAGCCGTGCGCTGAAGCGGCCATGCAATCCGCCGAATCGCTTTCCCTGCGCACCGTGGCCGCCCGCCTGACGCCGGGGGAGGACTTGCGGGACGCCATCGAACGCCTCGCGCACGAGCATCATGTCGAGGCGGGATGCGTCGTCAGCGTGGTGGGCAGCCTGAAGACGGCCACGCTGCGACTGGCGGGCGCGGAGGACTACGCGCAATTCACCGGGCCCTTCGAGATCGTGTCGCTGTCCGGCACCATCTCGCCGAACGGCGTGCACTTGCATCTTTCGATCGCCGGCGCCGACGGCAAGACCATCGGCGGGCATCTTGTGCACGGATGCACCGTCTACACGACCGTGGAGCTCGTCGTCGCCGACCTGGCCGGCGTAAGATTCGCACGCGTGCCCGATCCGGCCACGGGGTACAAGGAACTCAGCATCTGGGGCGGCTAAGGTAAAGTCGTTTCACCACGGAGAACACGGAGAGCACGGAGAAAAATCCTGTGAATAAAGTTCAGGTGAGCATCGCGCCAGATAAGCCGCTGCGCGCGGGTTCGCATCTTCAGGACGATCCGGCATGGGAATTCTATTCAACCAATTCTGGAATTTTGTTTCTTCTCCGTGCTCTCCGTGTTCTCCGTGGTTC
>DASZTG010000057.1:0-16956 GCA_035548375.1 Burkholderiales bacterium | reverse complement strand
GGGCGATTCTCAAGGAGGAGTGAGGCTTGTCAGCCGCCTGGGGCGAACATGACGCGATTCTTGCCGGAAGCTTTCGCGCGGTTCAGCGTCTCGTCGAGGCGCCGCTCGACGTCATCCTGCGTTTCGCCGAGGCCGCGCGCGGTCACGCTGGCGGTGAACGTCACGCCGACGTGCTGCCTGTCGCTGATTACGGCGGTCGCGCTCACGGACTTTAGCAACCGGTTGAGCGCGGCGAACGCGGCGCGCTCGCCGGCGTCCGGCAGCAGGACCATGAATTCCTCTCCGCCGATGCGGGCCAGCACGTCGTTGGGCCTGAGTGTCGCGCGCATGATCCTGGCTAGGTGCTTCAGCGCGGCATCGCCCGCCGCGTGGCCGTGGGTATCGTTTATGCGCTTGAAATCGTCGATGTCGATGAAGCAGACGCACAGCGGCGTGCCGTGGCGGTCGCTGCGCGCCGCTTCGGCGACGTAAGCCGATTTCATTCCGCGGCGGTTCAGCAGCTCGGTGAGGGGATCGACGTTGGTCAACTCGATCGCCTTGCTCAATTCGTCCTTGAGCGCCTGGATTTCCTGGTCGGCGCGCCGGATCCTGTCCTCCGCCACGGCGAGCGGGCTGTCGTCATGCAGCGAACGCGTGTGCTCGAGCGCTTCGTCCAGGATGAGCGCGATCTGGTCGAGGTCGCGCGTGGCGCGAATCCGCCTGGCGATGGATTCGATGCGCTGGTAGTAGCCGGCCGGCACCGCCGGCAAATCCGCGGGAATGCCCATGGATGCCGCGCGCGCGGCGCCCGGCACGATCAATCCCATCACCTCGTTCAGAACCGCCGCCATGCGCTTTCCCCGTATCCGGCTCCGGTACGGACCGATCTCTGCGATCCACGGAGCGAGGGAGCCAATCTAGCGCCGGGGAGTCAAGGCCAAACGCGCGAACAACAGCCGAAAAGGGCGGCATATCGGCGGATCGCAGGCGCGTGCGCGCCGTGGCCGGCTACGGCCCGGTCAGGCGTGTCCGGCGGCGACGACGCGATTCTTGCCCTTGCGCTTGGCTTCGTAGAGCGCGCGGTCGGCACGTGAGACGGCGGGCTCCAGCTCCTCGCCCGCGGCGCGTTGCGATACGCCGCAACTGAACGTGATCAGCAGCTTCTCGTTGTTGTGCAGGAAGAAGCGCTTGGTCAGCTCGCGTTGCAGCCTCGACATCACGTCCACTGCCACCTCGACGTCCGAATCCGGCAGCAGGATGACGAACTCTTCGCCGCCGTAGCGTGCCAGCGAGTCCCCCGGGCGCAGGTGTTCCTGGACCACCTGCACGATGTGGAGCAGGGCCTCGTCGCCCGCCTTGTGCCCGAGCGTGTCGTTGAGCTTCTTGAAGTTGTCGATGTCGAGCAGGGCGACGCACATCGTCGAGCTCTGGCGGTCGGCGCGCGCCGATTCGCGCTTGAAGGCCTCGTCGAGGCCGCGACGGTTGAGCGCTCCGGTCAGCTGGTCTTCGCGCGCGCGCTCGGTCAGGTTCTCGAGTTCGCGTTCCATTTGCTGGATACGCACTTCCGCGGCCTGAACGTGCTGGCGGGCCGTGGTCAGCGCCTTGCGCGATTGCTCCGTGGCCTCGTACATGCTGCGCGTGTCCCGCAGGAGGTCGCGAACGATGTCGTTCATCGCGGCGATGCTGTCGGTCTGCTGCAGGCGCCCGGAATACGATTCGAGCTTCGATTGGTAGTTGCTGGTTTCATCCGACATTCCGCCCAGCCGCTCGATGAAGTCCTGCAGCAGGGCCTTCAGGCTGGCGCGCGCTTCGTCGAGGGAGCGCTTCAATGCGCCCTGGCGGACCATGAGGTCCTTGATGGCGCGCTCCGCCTCCTCGATGACCTCGGGTGTCAGCGTGCGGTCCAGCACGTTCTTGACGATGGCGACCTGACCCTGTATCCAGTGGTCGCCTTCGACGAGCTCGCGGATGTTGTCGACGATCAGCCGCAGCAGGCGCAGCAGGGCTTCGCGCACCTGGCCGTCGCCGCCGCCATGCAGCTCGGCGCGCCGGCTGAACAGTTGCAGATCGTTGCCCAGCTGCACGAGCGCCTCGACGCTGTCGGCCTGGCGCACGCGGCCGGCAAGCGTGCGCGCTTCCCAGGCGAGGTCGGGCGCGTGGCGCAGCAGCGATGGCAGTGCCAGGTCCAGTGCGCAGAACAGGCAGTCTCGCAACTGCTGGACGATGCTCTCGGGGGATTCCTCGCCCGGTCTCGCAGCGGCATCCGCGGCCTCTACGCCGGCTGCGACGGGCGGCGTTTCCTCCCAGCTCGTGATCAGTCCGCGCAGCCGCGACAGCAATGCGTCGGTGTCGCGTGGCGAGGAATTCAGCAGCGTCTCGAACGCCTCGCGCTTGCGCGCTCGCGTCCAGCCCGCATGGTTGACCTCGAAGGCCTGCACGAGGGAGCGCAGCGTCCTTGCCCACTCCTTGGGCGCGTGCCGGTCGGGCGCGTGGCCGGCCTTGCCGTTGGATTCTTCGGACGAGAGCGCGAGCAACACTGCCGACAGCACCTTCCAGTCGCGCTTCGCCAGGGCCTTTTCCATGGTCGCCGCGGCCTCGCCGTGCTGCGCGCCCTTGACCAGGTGCTCGGAGAACCGCCCCAGCTTGGCGATCAGGTCCTCCTCGTATTCGTCGCCGGCCGCGTGTCCCGCGATGCGATGATAGAGCTCGCGGTAGTTGTCGGGCGTCGGGGCGATGCGACGGGTGGCGAGCTCGCGCAGCGTCTCGCGCGCGATGTCGGTGGGATTCAAGGGTGCATTCATGGCTGGAGGTGACCGGCCCCGCGGAACGCGCATGCGCATCGTTTTCGGCCGGCAACTGCCCCGGACCGGACCTCCTCGCGGCGCAGCTTACGCGGCAGGCTTCCGGCACTAACGGAGCCTTCGCGCAAAAACTTGAGGAATTCAGCTCAATCGACGAGGCCGTTCTTTACCGCGTAATGGGCGATCTCGGCGTTGTTTTTGAGCTTCATTTTTTCCAGCAGGCGGGTGCGGTAGACGCTGACGGTCTTCGGGCTGATGGAAAGGGATTCCGCGATTTCGGCGAGCGATTTCCCGCTCGCCAGCATGCGCAGCGTATCGAACTCGCGGTCGGACAGCAGCTCGTGCGGGCGCTTCTCGCTGCCTTCCCCGATCGACCGGGCGAGCTCCTCGGCGAGGTCGGGGCTGATGTAGCGCCGGCCGGCCGCGACCTGGCGGATCGCCGTCACCAGCTGGTCGTGAGCGCTTTGCTTGTTCACGTAGCCGGACGCGCCGGCCTTGAGCGCGCGCACGCCGAATTCGTCCTCCGCGTGCATGCTCAGCATGATGACCGGCATCTGCGGCTTGTCGCGCTTGATCTGCTTCAGCGTCTCGATGCCGTTCTTGTCGGGCAGCGAGATGTCGAGCAGGACGAGGTCGTAGCTGTTGTCGCGCAGCAGGCGCACGGCCTCGGCGCTGGAGCCGGCCTCGGCGGCCACCTCGATGTCCGCAGACTCGGATACGACCTGGCGCAGGCCGTGGCGCACGATGGCATGGTCGTCGACGATGAGCAGGCGGATCATGATGGATCGCGAAGGTCAGGATGGGTCATGGTCAGCGAACTCCGCTCGAAAGAATTCGTTCAATTGGTCGGCCGCTTCGCCGGCAGGCACACCCGCACCTGCGTGCCGGCGCCGGAGGCTCCCGAGATGTCTATGGTACCGCCAAGGAAGCCCGCGCGTTCGCGCATGCCGCGAATGCCGTAGGAGCCGCTCTTGTGCATGTCGAAGGGATCGATGCCCCTGCCGTCGTCGGTGACCGTCAGCAGCACCTCGTTGCCGTCGTCCTCGAGCGAGATGTCCACGTGGGAGGCATTGGCGTGCTTGGCGATGTTGGTCAGCGTCTCCTGGAAGATCCGGAACAGCGCAGTGGAGAATTCGGTGTCGAGGGAAACGTCCTCGCGGGAGCAGACGAAATCGCAGGTGATGCCCATGCGCTTGCGGAATTCCTTGATCTGCCATTCGATCGCCGCCGACACGCCGTAGTCGAGCACCAGCGGCCGCAGGCTGCGCGATATCCGCCCGGTCGCCTCGATCGCCGAATTCAGCAGCGCCTCCATGGCCATGGCCTTCTCCGCGAGCGCGGTCTGGCCCGGATCGAGCCGCCCGCGTATCCAGGCCAGGTCGATCTTCGCAGCGGTCAGCGTGCCGCCGAGGTCGTCGTGGATCTCGCGCGCTACGTGGGCGCGCTCCTCTTCCTTGACGCGCTCGATGTGGGACGCAAGCTGGCGCAACTGGAGCTGCTGGCCCTCGATGGCATGCTGGGCGAGCTTGCTCTCGGTGATGTTCGAAATGATGCCGTCGGAGACGACCACGCCGGAGGAAAGCTTGCGCACGCTCGCGCGCAGGTTGACCCACTTGATCTCCTCGCCGTTGACGCCGATGCGTATGCGGCCCTCCCAGTTGCGCGGCGCCAGTTGCGTCGCGGCCTGGATGCGCGTGGCCAGGAAGGTCTCCCTGTCCTCGGGCAGGATCATGTCCATGATCAGCTCGGGATGGCTCATGAGCACGTCGGCCTTGACGCCGAGGACAAGGTGGCTGCCCTCGCTGACGTAGGCCAGGTCCGCCGTGCCGTCTTCGTACAGGAGGGCCTGGAATACCACGCCGGGCAGATTGGCCGCTATCGCCCGAAAGCGCGCTTCGCTTTCGTTCAGCGCAGCCAGCGCGGCTTCGTACTGGCGCAGGGAATCCACTTCGCGCAGGTTGCGCTCCACCACCGGGATCAACCTGTGCAGACCCTGCTTGGTGACCAGGTCGGTGGCGCCAGCCTTGATCACGGCCGCGGCCGATTCCTCGCCGATGGCCCCGGTCACCACGATCATCGGCACTTGCTTCTTGAGCGACTTCAGGATTTCCAGCGCCTCGATCGCGCTGAAGCCGGGCAGGTTGAAATCCGAAAGGACCACGCTCCATTCGTCGTGCTGCAACGCGCCGCGCAGCTGCTCGGCATTCTCGACGCGCCGGCTGACGACGGAGAATCCGCCGGAGGCGAGCGTGGCGAGGATGATCTGCGCGTCCTCTTCATAGTCCTCGACCAACAGAACCCGTATTACGCGTTCATCCATCAGCGCGCCTTTACCGTGAATGTGGCGCCGCGGCCGGTTTCGCCGACGGCCCGTATCTGCCAGCCATGGATGTTGACGATGCGCTGCACGATCGCCAGCCCGATCCCGGTGCCAGCGAATTCCTCCTGGCTGTGAAGGCGCTGGAAGGCGCCGAACAGGCGCTCGTGGTAGCGCATGTCGAAGCCCGCGCCGTTGTCGCTGACGTAGAAGCCCTTGCCTTCCGCCGGCTCGATCGCGCCCACCCGGATGCGCGGATTGTCGGTTCTGGCGGTGAACTTCCAGGCATTGCCGAGCAGGTTGTCGAGCAGCATCTGCAGCATCGCGGAATCGGCCTCCACGACGATCCCGGAATCGACCGTGACGTCGACCTTGCGCGCGGGGGTGGTGGATCGCTCGAACTGTTCGAGCAGGCGCAACGCGAGCGCGGACAAATCCACCGCGACCCGGCGAATCTCCGTGCGCGAGACCTGCGACAGCTTCAGCACGTCCGCGATCAGGCGCTTGGTCTGCGACGTGGCGTCGGCGATGCGCCTGAGCATGTCGCGCCCGGAATCGTCCAGCCGCGCGCCATTGCTCGCCGACAGCAGCTCGGCATAGCGCTCGATGCGCCGAAGCGGCGCCTGCAGATCGTGGGAAACGGAATAGCTGAACGCCTCGAGCTCCTTGTTCGCCGCGGCAAGTTGCAACGTGCGCTGCTCGACGCGCTCTTCGAGCTCGGCGTTCATGCGGCGAATCTGAGCGTCGCTTTCGCGCAGGGCATGCTCCACCGCCACCCGCTCGGTGATGTCCTGCACGATGCCCGCCATCCTGACGGGCCGGCCGCCTTCGTCGCGTTCGACCTGGGCCTCGCTATGCATGGTGCGCGGGCTGCCGTCCGCGCCAAGGATGCGATAGTCGACGGAGTAGGGCGCGCCATCCTCCAGCGCCGCCTTTGCCGCGGCGCGCAACCTGGCGACATCCTCGCGATAGATGAGGTTCTCGAATTCCGAGCGGGTCATTCCCGCCTTGTCGCGCGGAATGCCGAACATCTGGCGGACTTCCTCCGACGTCCACACCTCGTTGGTCCCCAGTTGCCATTCCCAGCTGCCGAGCCTGGCGATCCGGCGCGCGCGCGCCAGCCGGCGTTGCTCGTCGTGCAGATCCAGTTCCGCGCGCTGCAATTCGATCAGCGGGCCACGTGCGGCCTGGTGAAAAAACGCCGCGTAGGCGAGCAGCAGGCCTGCCACCCTGAGCGCGTCGGCGACCAGTACCGGCAGGTCCGAATCCCCGCCGGCGCAGGCGAGCAGCGCTTCGGCAAGCAGGCCGGTGCCAATGGCGGCAAGCATGTAGCGCACGTCGTCCGCGTGGGGGAGGTGCCGCGACGGGTAAAGCTTCAGCCCTGCCCGGATATATATGAGTAAGGCGATCACGCACATGCCGACGGCGATCGCGCGCAGGGCCGCCGGGGAGGCGCCATAAAGGGCCGCGGAATACGGAACGAGCAAGCCGGCTGCGATTGCCAGCGCCGGCAGCAGCCCGACCAGTCGGCGGTTCGCCGTTTCGAGCCGGTTGGTCGGCCATGCCAGGGCCGCCGCAAGCAATCCCGCGGAGATGGTCAGGCCCATGCCGGCGTCCAGCGTGCCGGCGAGCGCGCGTCCGAATCCGGCAGCGGTTTCGGGGAATCTCGCCGATGTCAGGGAGGCCGTGCCGAGAATGCCGATGCCGGCAAAGGCGCGGTGGAGCGAGCGGGTGCCGGTTCGAAGCTGGGTGCTGGCGGCACCCCAGCCCGTCACCATCGCCGTGAGCGAGACGCCCAGGGCAACCATGCTCAGGGCGTCACGCACGGAGGAGGCGTTGAATCCGGTGGCGCCTTCGGGCAGCGATCCCGGCAGCAGCGACAGCAAAGTCGCGGCCCCTGCTATGGCAGCGGTATAGATTCCCGGGTCGCTCAAACCGGGAACGAACATGCCATCCCCGGTCGAGCCCCTCGATGCGGTCGGCCGATCGCTCGGCCGGAATGCGACTGCAAGTTGCCGTCTCCCCGGTGAAGCAGGCCCGGTTCCGGTTCTTCGCCTGCCTTGGCGCCGCTTCACCTTTGATTGCTGCATACGGCCCGGCTGGACCGGCGGGAACGACGATTCCATTGCCCGCCCGAAAAGTATAAACGGCCGGGGCGGATCGCGCATGCATGCCTGCTCGATTCCGTACGACTTGTTGCTTCGCCGGTCGCCGGCTTGCTAAAGGCCGGCGTCCCGGGGGCCGTTAAAGGCGTACGACGAAGGAGGATGAATGTTCGCGGCAGTCCCGCATCGCATGTTTCCGTGGGCGGAGAGGGAACTCATGGGTCAGAAACTCAGCGCTGGAAACGAACCCGCCGCGCACGCCGAATTGTGGGGCGGCCTGGAGCGGGATCTGGAGCGCCTGCAAATCCTGCTGGACGGCGCGACGGAGGAACTTTCCCGTTCCTTCTGCGCGATGTCGGACACGCTCGCCGGCATCGCGCCGGACGAGGATGCGCGCAAGCGCGTTCGCGTGGAAGCCGACCGGGTGGTCACCTGCCTGCAATTCCACGACGTCGCCTCCCAGATCATCAGCAACCTGCGCGGCCGCGCGGAGCTGCTCGAGATGGCGGCGCTCGCGGCCACGCCGGATTCCATGGTGGATGCGCGCTCGCGGCTGCTGGCGGACGCGCTGCGCCTGACCAAAAGCCGGCCGGACATCGATTTCGACAAGAAAAGCGGCGACGTCGACCTTTTCTAGGCGCGCGGCCGTGCACAGGGCGGGGACAACGGCATGGGAATGAAGATCCTTGCAGTAGATGATTCGCCGACGATGCGGCGCATGGTCTCGCACACGTTGCGCGGCGCCGGCTACGAGGTCATCGAGGCCGAAGACGGCATGGACGGGCTGGACAAGGCACGTCGCGAAGTCGTGCAGCTGGTGCTGACGGACCAGAACATGCCGCGCATGGACGGCCTGACCCTGGTGCAAAGCCTGCGGTCGCTGCCGGCCTACCGGACCGCGCCCATCCTGATGCTGACGACCGAAGCCGGCGACGAAATGAAGGCCCGCGGACGCGCGGCCGGCGCCACCGGCTGGATGGCGAAGCCCTTCGATCCGCAGCGGCTGCTCGATGTCGTGAAGAAAGTGCTCAAGTGAATATCACGTCCAGGCGTCCGTCGCCCGACGCCGCCGTAATCCGGGCGAGGAGGGTCCGATGAGCACGGACATGAGCCAGTTCTACCAGGTCTTCTTCGAGGAGGCCGCCGAGCTGCTGGCCGAAAAAGAGAACCTGCTGCTCGGCATCGACATCGACGCGCCCGATCCGGAGCAGCTGAACGCGATCTTTCGCGCGGCGCATTCCATCAAGGGCGGCGCCAGCACGTTCGGCTTCGCCGACATGACCGAGGTCACGCACATCCTCGAATCGCTGCTCGACCGCGTGCGCAAGGGCGAAGCCCGCCTGACCGGCGTCATGGTGGATGCGTTCCTGAACGCCGCCGACGTGCTCAAGGCCCAGCTGGCGGGACATCGCGGCGAAGGCGCGCCCGATCCGGCTGCCGCGGCGGCGGTGTGCGCGACGCTGAAAAGCCTCGCCGGCCAGGGCAGCGCGCCGATCGCGACTGCCGTGCCTGGCGCTGCCGTGGAGGCGGCGCCCGTGCAAGGCGGCCAGACCTTTGCGATCGAGTTCGACCTTCCGGCCGGCGGCAAGAACCCGGCCGTGCTGGATAACCTGCTCAAGGACCTGCAGGGCAGGGGACGCATGGAAATCGTGCAACGCCCGGATGCATCCGTCGGCGGGCACTATGTCCTGAGGCTGGCCACGGCGATTTCGGAAGAGGATATCTGGGAGGCGCTCGCCTTCGTCGTGGATCCCGCCGGCCTGAAGATCGGCATCGATGCCGGCGTGCCGCCCGCCCAGGAAGCGCCCGCCGCCGATGCCACCGGCTACGGCTTTTTCGAGCCGCTCTACCAGGCCCTCGTGAACCCTGCCGCGCCCGGCGCCGGCGAATCCCGGCCGGAAGGCCGGCGCGAATCCGACGAGCCCGGCGTGGATGGCCTGCGCACCGGGCGCCGCGCGAGCGACAAGGTCGCGGTCTCGTCGAACACGGACGCGACGTCCATTCGCGTGAACATCGAAAAGGTCGATCAGCTCATCAACCTCGTGGGCGAACTCGTCATCACGCAAGCGATGCTGGCGCAGACGACCTCCAGGCTCGACCAGGAAGCGAACGAGACGCTGGCCAAGAGCATGGGCCAGCTCCAGCGCAACACCCGCGACCTGCAGGAAGCGGTGATGGCCATCCGCATGATGCCGGTCAGCTTCGTGTTCAGCCGCTTCCCGCGCGTGGTCCGCGACCTGGCCACGAAGCTCGGCAAGGAAGTGGAACTGAAGACAGTGGGCGAGGGCACCGAGCTCGACAAGGGCTTGATCGAGAAAATCGCCGATCCGCTGAACCACTTGGTGCGCAACTCGCTCGACCACGGCATCGAATCGCCGGCCGTGCGCGAAGCGGCCGGCAAGCCAGCCAAGGGAACCGTAACGCTGCGCGCCTTCCACCAGGGCGGCAGCGTCGTCATCGAAGTTTCGGACGACGGCGCCGGCCTGAATCGCGAGCGCATCCTGGCCAAGGCGATGGAACGCGGCCTCGCCGTGCATGACGGCATGAGCGACGGCGAAGTCTGGCAATTGATTTTCGAAGCCGGCTTCTCGACCGCGGAAGTGGTGACGGACGTCTCCGGCCGCGGCGTGGGCATGGACGTCGTCAAGCGCAACATCCACGCGCTAAGCGGCAGCATCGACATCCAGTCCGTCCGCGGCCAGGGCACGCAGATGAGCATCCGCCTGCCGCTGACGCTTGCCATCCTCGACGGCCTTTCCGTCGCCGTCGGCGACCAGACCTTCATCGTGCCGCTGACCTGCATCGTGGAATGCTTCCAGCCGCGTTCCGCCGAAATCAAATCCGTGGCGGGTACCGCGAAGCTCGTGCAGGTGCGCGGCGATTTTCTTCCCGTGGTCGAACTGCACCGCTATTTCCACATCCCGCGACGCGGCCCGGAGATGGAGAAGGGGATCATGATCATCATGGAATCGGACGGCGAGCGCAAGGCGGTATTCGTCGACGAGCTGCTGGGACAGCACCAGGTCGTGATCAAGAGCCTCGAATCGAATTATCGCCGGGTGCAGGGCGTGTCCGGCGCGACCATCATGGGCGACGGGCGCGTGGCGCTGATCCTCGACGTGGCGGCGATCGTGCGCGAATCCGCCACGCCGGCGCGCGCCACCGCCTGACGCGCCATTCGCAAACAACCGCACAGGGAGCCATTCGCATGAATCCAGCCACGCAATCGATCGAGCGTCCCGCCGGGCAGGCGGCCGCGGCAGGCAATCGCGGCAATGAATTCCTGACCTTCGTCCTGGGCAACGAGGAATACGGGATCGAAATCCTGAAGGTGCAGGAAATCCGCGGATATGAAACCGTCACGGCGATCGCGAACACGCCGGCCTTCATCAAGGGCGTGCTGAACCTGCGCGGGGTGATCGTGCCCATCGTGGACCTGAGGATCAAGTTCAACCTCGGCAGCGCGGATTACAACGACTTCACCGTGGTGATCATCCTGAACATCGACAAGCGCGTCGTGGGCATCGTCGTCGACAGCGTCTCGGACGTGATCACGCTATCCGGCGAAAGCGTGCGCCCGGCACCGGAATTTTCATCGAGCCTGGACACCGGCTACATCATGGGGCTGGGCACGGTCGACCAGCGCATGCTGATCCTGATGGACATCGAAAAGCTGATGTCCTCGAACGAGATGGCGCTGCGCGACCCGGCTACGCACTGACGGCGTCTCGCCCGGGGCGCTCCCTTTCAGTTTTTGCGCCCGGATACCGATAACAGCCGGAGGAGTCGCGGGCGATTCCCCGCCCGTGCTCGCCCGGCGCTCGCATCGCCCGCACGAACCACGCATGGCCAACAAATGGAGACTGGAATGTCAGACAGGTTGAACGCCTTGAGCATCCGCACGCGCATGTTCCTGCTTGCGGCCTTGATGGCGGCGGGCGTGGGCGCCAATGCCGTGGCCACGCTCACGAACCTGCACGCCAGCAAGCTCGAGGACAGGCGGGAAAAGATCCAGAGCCTGACGGAAACCGCCTATGGAGTCGTCGAGCACTTTCACCGGCTTTCGATGGAGGGGCGCCTGTCAGACGAGGAAGCGAGGCGCGCCGCGAAAGAAGTGCTGCGCGGCATGCATTTCGAGGACGCGGGCTACTACTTCGTCATCGACACGGCATATCGCCAGGTCCTGCAGCCGCCCAAGCCGGAACTGGAGGGCGTCGACCGGCGCGACGCGAAGGATGCGAACGACAAGTTCTACGTGAAAGACATGGTCGACGTCGCCACGGCCGAGGGCGCCGGCTTTTCGGATTACCAGTACATGAAGCCCGGCGGCGGCAGGCCTGTCGACAAGGTCAGCTATGTGAAATTGTTCAAGCCCTGGAATTGGGTGGTGGGCACCGGCGCCTACCTGGACGATATCCAGGGCGCGGTGTGGAAGAGCGGCGTCCTGTCCGTCGTCGTGCTGGTCGCCGTCCTCGTCATCACGGTCGGCTTCTGCCTGGTCATCGGGCGCGCCGTCATCCGCCAGCTTGGCGGCGAACCGGCCCATGCGATCGAACTCGCCAGGAGGATCGCGGCGGGCGACCTTTCGGCGGAAATCCCGGTCGACAAGAGCGATCGCGGCAGCATGCTGCTGGCGATGAAGCACATGCAGGAGGCGCTCACGCGCGTCATGCGGGACATCAAGCAGGTGGTCGGCGCGGCCGCGCACGGCGATTTCGGCGGGCGAGTGGACGAATCCGGCATGCAGGGCTTCCAGCTGGAGATCGCGCGCGACGTCAATGCGCTGGTGGCAACCAGCGAGCAGGGCCTGACCGACCTGTCGCGCATGCTGAGTGCGCTGGCGCAGGGCGACCTGACACAGAGCATGCAGAAGGAGTACCAGGGCCTGTTCCGCAAGCTGAAGGAGGATGCCAACAAGACCGCCGCGCAACTCGGCGAGATCGTCGTGCGCATCAAGGATTCCGCGGACACCATCAACATTGCCAGCCGGGAAATCGCGTCCGGCAATGCCGACCTGTCGCAGCGCACGGAAGAGCAGGCAAGCAGCCTGGAGCAGACTGCCTCGTCGATGGAGCAACTCACGTCCACGGTCAAGCAGAACGCGGACAACGCGAAGCAGGCGAACCAGCTCGCCATCGGCGCCTCGGAGATCGCCGCGCGCGGCGGTGCCGTGGTCGGGGAAGTCGTCAAGACGATGGACTCCATCAGCGAGGCATCGCGCAAGATCGCCGACATCATCGGCGTGATCGACGGCATTGCTTTCCAGACCAACATCCTCGCCCTCAACGCTGCCGTGGAAGCCGCGCGCGCCGGAGAGCAGGGGCGCGGCTTCGCCGTCGTGGCAACCGAAGTCAGGAACCTCGCGCAACGCAGCGCCACCGCCGCCAAGGAGATCAAGTCCCTGATCGGCGATTCCGTCGACAAGGTGGACGCGGGATCGCGCCTGGTGAACCAGGCCGGCAAGACCATGGACGACCTGGTGTCGTCGGTCAAGCACGTGGCCGACATCATGGCGGAGATCACGGCGGCGTCCGCCGAGCAGAGCGCGGGCATCGAGCAGGTATCCGCGGCGGTCGGCCAGATGGACGAGACCACGCAGCAGAACGCGGCGCTGGTGGAAGAGGCGGCCGCAGCGGCGGAAAGCCTGCGCGAGGAAGCCGCGAAGCTGGTGCAGGCCACGCTCGTGTTCAAGCTCGAGAGCCAGGACCATTTCCTGGAGCGCGTGCGCGCGGCGGCGAACGAATTGGCCCGGCAGTTTCCCGCGGGCGTGAGCGCGGAAGCCGGCACGCTGGCAATGCAAAACGGCGTGAAGCTGCCGGTGTTGCGCAGCGGCAGCCGCAGGATCAGCGCGGATGAGACGATCGTCGACGGCCTGACGAACCGCCTGGGCGTGGTCGCCACCATATTCGCGCGCGACGGCGGCGAATTCGTGCGTGTCAGCACGTCGATCCGCGACGAGCGCGGCGACCGGGTGCTGGGCACGAAGCTCGATCGCTCGCACCCCGCGCACGCCGCGCTCGGTGCCAACCAGTCCTACGAAGGCAGCATGGTGTTGTTCGGGCAGGCGTACATGACGCGCTACGTGCCGATCGTGGATGCAGGGGGCGGGGTCATCGGCGCGTTCTTCGTCGGCGTCGAGATGTCGGCTTCGGGCCATCGCCAGGAACGGCCGGCGCGAGCGGCGCCGGCGCCGGGCGCCATCGTTTCCTCCCGGCCGAAGAAAATCGTGCGCCTGGATCCTTCCGCCAAGGGGCGGCCTGGCGCGGCGTCGTCGCCGCGCGGCGCCAGCAAGGCCGCGGTGGCGCTGGCCGATGAAGATTGGCAGGAATTCTGAAGCGGCGGCGCCGGTGGCAACCAGGTCCGGACTGAATACGGGTGCGCCGCCCGCCGGCGAATACGAGCTATCGGACGCGGATTTCGAACGCGTACGCGAGCTCATACATCGCCACGCGGGCATTTCGCTGAGTCCGGCGAAGCGGCAAATGGTGTACAGCCGGCTGATACGCAGGCTGCGCACACTCGGGCTGCAAGACTTCGGCGAATACCTGGGTTTGCTGGAAACCGATGACAACGGCGAGCGCCAGGCATTTACCAATGCGCTGACGACGAACCTGACGGCTTTTTTTCGCGAGCCGCACCACTTCCCCATCCTCGTCGAGCATGCGAGGCGGCTGAACCGCAGGCCGCTGAAAATCTGGTCTTCCGCCTGCTCGACCGGCGAAGAACCTTACTCGATTGCCATGGCCATGGCGGAGGCCTTCGGCGTCGATCGCGACGCCGTGCGCATCCTCGCTTCCGACGTGGATACGAGCGTGCTGGAAAAGGCCCGCTTCGGCGCCTATCCCACGGAACGCATCGGCAAGGTGCCTGAGGATCAGGTCAGGAAGTTTTTCCTGCGCGGCACCGGCGGCCGCGAAGGCATGGTGAAGGCGCGCCCGGAACTGCGCGACATGATCACCTTTCGCCAGATCAACCTGCTCGAGCCGAACTGGGGCGTGCGCGGCCCGCTCGACGCGATCTTCTGCCGGAACGTGATGATCTACTTCGACCGGAAGACGCAGTACGAGCTGCTGAGCCGCTTCGCGGCCGTGCTCGCACCCGACGGCCTGCTGTTCGCCGGCCATTCCGAAAGCCTGCAGCACGCGGCGGACCTGTTCAGCCTGCGCGGCAAGACCGTGTACCGGCTCGCCGGCGCGAAGGCCGGAAGCGTCGATGATTGAATTCGCCGACGATTCACTGGCGAGGAACACGTATTTCGATCCCTCGCACCACCTGCCGGCGGCCAAGCTGCTGCCCGGCGAATACTTCGTCACGCCGAACAAGATGCTGCTCGTCACCGTGCTCGGTTCCTGCGTGGCGGCGTGCATACGCGATGCTTCCAACGGCATGGGCGGAATGAACCACTTCATGCTTCCCGACGGCCAATCCCAGGGACGCGGTGGGGCGCCCGCGCGCTACGGCATGTTCGCGATGGAGGTGCTCATCAACAGCCTGCTGAAAATGGGCGCGCGCCGGCAGTATTTCGAAGCGAAGGTGTTCGGCGGCGGAAACGTGATGCGCAGCCTCAACCACAGCCATGTGGGCAAGCGCAACGCCGACTTCGTGCTCGAGTTCCTCGAGGTGGAGAAGATCCCGGTGCGGGCGCAGGACCTCGAGGGCGTGTATCCGCGCAAGGTGTACTACTTTCCGCACGAGGGACGGGTGCTCGTGAAGAAGCTGCGCAGCGTCAACAACACCGTGTTCGAGCGCGAAGCCGATTACGGCCACCGCATCACGACGCTGGAACGCGGCGGCGAAATCGAACTCTTCGGATGAGGCCGGCGATGAACCAGAACCCCACGGCAGCGCGAAGCCCGTCCGGCAAGATCCGGGCGGTCATCGTCGACGACTCGGCGCTGGTGCGGAAGATGCTGGCGCAGATCATCAATTCCCAGCCCGACATGGAGGCCGTCGGCGCGGCGCCCGATCCGATCGCGGCACGGGAAATGATCCGCGCGCTCGATCCGGACGTGATCACGCTGGACGTCGAGATGCCGAAGATGGACGGCCTCGAATTCCTCGAGAAGCTGATGCGCCTGCGGCCCACGCCCGTCGTGATGGTGTCGACGCTGACCGAGAAGGGCTCCGAGACCACGCTGCGCGCGCTGGAGCTGGGCGCCGTCGATTTCGTGGCCAAGCCGAAGATCGACCTCGCCAACGGCCTCATGGAATATGCGCGCGAAATCACCGACAAGATCCGCGTGGCATCGTCGGCACGCCTGCGCCGCGCGGTCCCGACGGCGGCCAAGGCGGGACTGCCTGCGCTCGACGATCGCGGCGTGTCGACCGAAAAGCTGCTCGTCATCGGCGCGTCGACGGGCGGCACCGAGGCGATCCGCGAACTGCTCGCCGACCTGCCGCCGGATTGCCCGGCCATCCTCATTGCCCAGCACATGCCCGAGGGATTCACGCGTTCCTTCGCGCAGCGCCTGGACAAGCAATGCCGCATCACAGTCTCGGAGGCGGCGCACGACGAGCGCATGCAGCCGGGCCACGCCTACATCGCGCCCGGGCATTCGCACCTGCTGCTCCGGCGCAGCGGCGCGAGCTTCGTGACCGAACTCAGCCAGGCGGATCCGGTCAACCGGCACCGCCCTTCCGTGGAAGTGTTGTTCAGCTCCGCGGCGAAAGCCGCGGGGCCGAACGCGATCGGCGTCATCCTGACCGGCATGGGCAAGGACGGCGCGCTCGGGTTGCTCGAAATGCGTCGCGCCGGCGCGCATACGTTCGCGCAGGACGAAGAAAGCTGCGTGGTGTTCGGCATGCCCAAGGAAGCCATCGCGGCCGGTGCGGTCGACGAAGTCGTCTCGCTGTCCGAAATGTCGCGAAAGGTCATGGCCCAGTTCGCCCTGATGCGGAAGTCGAGGGTGCGCGCCTAGGCTCGCGTCGCGCGAATCCCGACCTCGAAGTGACGGGTCGGCTAGAATGCCGCCTCGATGCCGCGTGGCGCACGTTCGTCTGCGCGGATCGCCACCGGATCCGCCGCATGAGCCCGTCAAGATTCTTTTTGTTACTGTCGCTGCTCGTTCCGTTTGCCGCCCAGGCTGCGGATTGGGTGCAGATTTCCACCGACTACGAATCCTCGTTCTACTTCGATCGCGCGAGCCTGAAGCGCGACGGCGATGTCGTGGAAGTCCTGTTGCTGTGGGATTTCCCGGAGGTGCAACTGACCCGCCGGCCGATCAAGCCTTATCTGTCCGCCACTCGCCTGACCCGCTATGAATGCAGGAAGGGCGGACGCGCGAACATCGAGTCGACCTTGTATCGCGGGCGCATGGCGAGCGGGGAGGTCATGGACGTTTATCGCACGCCGGAACCGGAAATCGCCTTCGAATGGGTCAATCCGGATGCGCCCGGCGGCGAAAGCATGCGCAAGGTTTGCGCCGAGCAAGCGAAGTAGCCGCATCATCAGCGGGTTGCGTCATGTGCTCGGTTATAATGGCGCGCCCGCGTCAGCCCGGAATCCAATGCTTGAGGCCCGTCAGATCGAATGCATCCGCGGTCACCGCCGCCTGTTCGCGGGCCTGTCGTTCCGGCTCGAACCCAATCAGGCATTGCGCGTCGGCGGCGAGAATGGCAGCGGCAAGAGCAGCCTGCTGAGAATGGTTGCCGGCCTCGCGCCCGTGGAAGCCGGGGCGATGCTGTGGAACGGCAAGCGCATTGCCGAAGCCGGCGAGGACTTCCGGCGCAGCATCGCGTTCATCGGCCACGCCAA
>DASZTG010000056.1:0-35907 GCA_035548375.1 Burkholderiales bacterium | reverse complement strand
CGCGTTCGCGCGACCGTGGCATCAACATTGCTGCAATCGCGGACGATTCTGCGGATTCGTTGTCGAAACCGCATTGGCCTGTGTGCCTTCCATGGCGGTGCTGCCCGCCGGCCACGTTCGGCGGACACAAAAAGATTCGAATGCTGTTTACAAAACGCGTCCTGGAATTCGTCGAGGCGGGTCACGGCCCGTCGGGTCTTTCCGAAGAGCCCTTGCGCGCCGAGCTGTTCAGTCCGGAGCGCATGGAAAGCCATGCGGAAAGCCTGGCATCGGCCCAGCGCGTGGCCGTGGACGGCTCGATCCCGCGCCATCCGATCGACGCGCGCGCGCGGTCCAACGGCCGCGTGCTGCTCGACTGCTATCGCGCCGTCGCGGCGGCGGCGCAGCAGAAGCGCGCGATAACGCCGGCCGCGGAATGGCTGCTGGACAACTTCCACGTCGTCGAAGAGCGCCTGCGCGAAATCGAGCACGGCCTGACGCCGCGGCTGGTACGCAGCCTGCCCGTTCTGTCTACGGGTGTGCTGGCGGGCCATGCGCGCGTCTACGACATCGCCTCGGAATTCGTGGCGCACACGGACAGCCGGTTCGACGCCGCGCTCTTGCGGCGCTTCCTGCTGGCGTACCAGCGCGTCGACACGCTCGCGATCCGCGAAGTCTGGGCGGTGCCGCTCATGCTGGGTGCCGTGCTGGTCGAGAACCTGCGCCGGCTGGCGCGGCGCCTGGCCAGATCGCAATCCGATCGCATGGAGGCGGACGCATTCGCGGACGAACTGCTGGTCCTTGCCGGCAATTCAGCCGACGCTGCGGACAAGGCGCAGCGCGACCTGCCGGATCGCCAGGTCACGCGCGCATTCGCCGTCCAGCTCATCCAGCGGCTGCGCTATCGCGACGTGTCGCTGCAGCGGTTCAACGAACGGCTGGCGCTGCTGGGCATGGATGCCGACACGCTGGTCCAGTCCGAGCACACGAGCCAGGCCGCGGCGAACCTCACCGTGCGAAACATCATCACGAGCATGCGCACGATGGCGGCTTTCGACTGGCAATCGTGGGTCGAGGAAATCAGCGCGGTGGACGCGTTGCTGCGCGGCGTTCCGTCGTTCGGCGACATGGATTTCGCGACCCGCGATCGCTACCGGCATGCGCTCGAAGAGCTGGCACTCGGCTCCAGGCGCACGGAAATCGACGTCGCGCGCACCGTCATCGCCAAGAGCGCGCGAGCCGCTGAAGGGGACGTTCGCGCGAGCGAATCCAATCGCAGGGCCGATCCGGGCTACTACCTGATTTCCTCGGGGCGCGCCGAGATCGAGCGCGAGATCCGTTTCCGGCCGTCGCTGCGCCAGCGCGTGCTGCGTTCGCCCGGCTTGCACGCGCCGACGGCTTACTTCGGCATCGTCGGCATGCTTGCGCTGGCACTGGTCGCGTTGCCTGCATGGCTCACGGTCGAGGCCGGCGGGTCGCCGGCGGGCGTGATGCTCCTTGCGCTACTCGGATTCTTCCCGGCGTGCGACATCGCCATGCTGGTGATGACGCGGCTCGTCACCGCCGCCATCGGGCCGCGCCATCTTCCACGGCTGCAGCTCGTGGGCGGCGTGCCGCAGAGCCTGCGCACGTTCGTCGTCGTGCCGACGATGCTGGCCTCGGAGGCCGCCGTGCGGCAGCAAGTCGAGCAGCTCGAGGCGCACTATCTCGCGAATGCCGGAGGCGAAGTCCATTTCGCCCTGCTTTCGGACTGGCTGGACGCGGATGCCGCCATGTGCGCCGGCGACATCGCGCTGCTCGAGGCGGCGGCCGCCGGCATCGCGGCATTGAACGCGCGCCACGGCCCCATGCCAGGTGGCGCGGCGCGCTTTTACCTGTTTCATCGCGCGCGCCGCTGGAACGAATCGCAGCAGAAATGGATGGGCTGGGAACGAAAGCGCGGCAAGCTCGAGGAATTCAACCGCCTGCTGCGCGGCGCCACCGACACCTCCTACCAGCCGGTGCGCGGCATGCCGCCGTCGCCGCCATCGGACGTGCGCTACGTCATCACGCTCGACGCCGATACGCGCATGCCGATCGACACCGTGCGCCGCCTGGTTGGCACCGCGGCGCATCCGCTGAACCGGCCGCGGCACGATGCGGACTCCCGGCGCATCGTCGAAGGCTATGGCGTGTTCCAGCCGCGCATCACGCCGACGCTGCCCACCACGCGCGAGAGCTCGGTGTTCCAGCGCATCTTTACCGGCTCCTCCGGCCTCGATCCCTATGCCGGCGCCGTTTCCGACGTCTACCAGGATCTGTTCGGCGAGGGGAATTTCACCGGCAAGGGCATCTACGACGTGGATGCCTTCGAGGCGGCGCTGGCCGGGCGCATCCCGGAAAACGCCGTGCTCAGCCACGACCTTCTGGAAGGCATATTCGCGCGCTGCGGGCTGATCAGCGACATCGACGTGTTCGAGGATTTTCCCTCGCATATCGAAGTCGCGGCCTCGCGCTTGCACCGGTGGACGCGCGGGGACTGGCAGTTGCTGCCGTGGATATTCGGACGCGAGCGCCGCGGCATCTCACCGTTGGGACGCTGGAAGATGCTGGACAACCTGCGCCGTTCGCTATCCGCCCCGGCCATGCTGTTCCTGCTCGTCGCCAGCTGGTCCATTCCTTACGCGTCCGCCGGCGTCTGGCTGGCCTTCGTGTTCCTGTCGCTGGCGCTGCCGGCGCTCGTTTCCATCCTGGCCGGCGCCTGGCCGCGCAATCACGGCACTTCTCTTCGACATCACCTGCGCGCCGTCGCCGACGACGTGCTGGTCGGCTGCGCGCACGCCGTCGTCGCGTTCACGCTGCTCGCCCACAACGCGGTCCTGAGCCTCGACGCGATCGCACGCGCGATCGTGCGCCTTTGGGTCACGCGCCGCCGCCTGCTGGAGTGGGTGACCGCGGCGCAGGCCAAGCGCCTGGCCGGCCTGTCCTATGCAAATTTTCCGTGGCCGTTGCGCGGAGCGATCGTCGCGGCAATCGGCGCCACGGCCGCCGTGCTGTGGTTCAACCGCAACGGCCTCGACTTCGCCTTGCCGATGATCGTACTGTGGTGGGGCTCACCGGTGGTGGCGCGCATCATCAGCCTGCCGCCGCGGCGTCCCTCCGCGGAGCCGCTGCCGGCGCATGACTCGCTGAGGCTTCGGCTCGGCGCGCGGCGCGTCTGGCGTTTTTTCGAAACCTTCGTCGGCGCGGACGACCACTGGCTGCCGCCGGACAATTTCCAGGAAACGCCGCAGCCGGCGGTGGCGCACCGCAGCTCTCCGACCAATTTCGGCCTCTACCTGCTCTCGGTGGTGTCGGCGCGGGATTTCGGCTGGATCGGTGCCAGCGACATGGTCGAGCGCCTCGAAGCCACGCTGGAGACGTTGCGCGGACTGGCACGGCATCGCGGGCATTTCTACAACTGGTACGACACCGAGTCGAAGCAGCCGCTGGCACCGCTTTATGTTTCCGTCGTCGACAGCGGCAATCTCGCCGGCGACCTGATTGCGCTGGCGCAAGCCTGCGCCGAAATCGCCGCGCAGCCGCTGTTCAGAGCCGCCGACCTCGAAGGCATCGCGGATGCCGCGATGCTGACGCGCAAGGCAATGGAAGGCATCCGGGTCGACGTGCAGGTACAGACGGTGAGCCTGGAACAGCTCGAGGGCGTGCTCGACGACATCGAAGCGCTGCTGGAGGCGCCCGACCTGCCCTGGGCGACGCGCTGGCGCCGCCTGCGCGAGCAGGCCGCGACCTTGCTGGATATCGCGAGCACGCTTGCGCAGGAACGCGGCGCGGAAGAGCTCGGCGAGGTGCTGGCATGGGCACGCCTGCTGCACGCCGATATCGCCAGCCATGAGCGCGATCTGGGCCTCTTCCCCCTCGAAGCGGTGGCTGGTACCGCGCATCCGGATGCGGCCGCGCGCGTGGTCGGCGAGTCGCGGGCGCTGTCGGCGCGTCTGGACGCGATCGCGGCGGCGGCGCGCGAGCTGTTTTCCGCCATGGATTTCGGCTTCCTGTTCGACGCGGACAGGCGGCTGTTTTCGATCGGCCTTCGCGTTGCCGACAACACGCTGGATTCCAGCTACTACGACCTGCTGGCATCGGAGGCGAGGTTGACCAGCTTCATCGCGATCGCCAAGGGCGACGTGCCGGCGACGCACTGGTTCCGCCTCGGCCGCGCGCTGGCGCCGGTGGAGGACGGCGCGGTGCTGCTGTCCTGGTCGGGCTCGATGTTCGAGTACCTGATGCCCTCCCTGCTCATGTACACGCCGCGCTACAGCCTGCTGGACCAGACCTGCAGGCTCGCGATCGAGCGCCAGATCGAATACGGCGGGGAGCGCGGCGTGCCCTGGGGAATATCCGAGTCGGCTTTCAATGTGCGCGACAACGCCTACACCTACCAGTATTCCGCGTTCGGCGTGCCTGGCCTGGGACTCAAGCGCGGCCTGGAAGACGACCTCGTCGTCGCGCCTTACGCCACCGCGCTTGCCGCGATGTACGAGCCGGTCGCGGCTGCGGCGAACCTGCTGGCGATCGACGCCGTCGGCGGCCGCGGCCGCTTCGGCTGCTACGAATCCATCGACTTCACGCCGTCGCGGCTGGCTGAGGACGGCAAGCCCGCGCCGGTGCGAGCCTACTTCGCCCACCACCAGGGCATGTCGCTGGTCGCGTTCGACAACGTGCTGCACGACGGCGTCATGCGGCATCGCTTCCATCGCGAGCCGATGATGCGCGCCGCCGAGCTGTTGCTGCAGGAACGCACGCCCCGCGACGTGCCCGCCCGCGGCGCGCCGGCAGACAGCGTGCGCGCGACGAACGTGGTTTCGTCGGTCGAGCAGGTCACGCGGCGCTTCCATTCCGTTCGCCAGGCCATTCCGTCCACGCACCTGCTTTCCAACGGCCGCTACGCGGTCATGGTCACCGCCGCCGGGTCCGGTTACAGCGTCTGCGGCGACATCGGGGTCACGCGCTGGCGCGAGGATGCCACCCGCGATTGCTGGGGCAGCTACCTCTACCTGCGCGACGCGGCAAGCGGCGAGGTCTGGTCGGCCACCTACCAGCCCACGGCGGTTGAGCCGGACCGCTATGAAGCCGTGTTCCTGGAAGATCGCGCCCGCATCGCGCGCACCGACGGTTCGCTTTCGACGACCCTCGAGATACTGGTATCGCCGGAAGACGACGCCGAAGTGCGCTGGCTGTCGATCGCCAACGACGGCAGCCGCGAGCGCGACATCGAGGTGACTTCCTTCGCCGAGATGACGCTCGCCGCGCAGGCGGCCGATGCGGCGCACCCGGCCTTCTCGAACCTGTTCGTCAAGACCGAATACCTTCCCGAAGAGCGCGCATTGCTGGCGTTCAGGCGGCCGCGGAAATCCGGCGACCAGACGTTGTGGGCTGCCCATGTCATCGCCACCCGCGTCGACACGGCGGTGGAGTACGAGACCGATCGCGCGCGCTTTCTCGGGCGCGGGCATAGCGCGCGCAATCCGGCCGCGGTCCTGGACGGGCGTCCATTGTCGAATACGGTCGGCCCGGTGCTCGACCCGGTGTTCTGCCTGCGCGCGCGTGTCCGCGTCGCCGCAGGCGCCACCGTGCGCATCGCGTTCTGCACCATGGTCGCAGGCTCGCGCGAGAAAATCGTCGTGCTGGCGGACAAGTACCGCGATCCTTCGGTCTTCGAGCGCAGCTCGACCCTGGCCTGGACGCAGGCGCAGATCCGCCTGCACCACCTGGGCATCCGCATGGACGAAGCCCAGCTGTTCCAGTACCTCGCCAACCGCATCCTGTTCTGGGATCCGCAGATGCGCCCGTCCGCCGACATCCTCAAGCGCAACGCGCTTGGCGCGAAGGCGCTGTGGCGCTTCGGCGTTTCCGGCGACCGCCCGATCGTGCTCCTTCGCATCGGCGACACGGAAGAGAGGGCGATGGCGTGGCAGATGCTGCGCGCGCACGAGTACTGGCGCAGCAAGCGCCTCGCGGTGGACCTGGTCATCGTGAACGACCGCAAGGCCTCGTATGTCCAGGACCTGCAGGAATTCCTCGAAGGCATGGTGCGCGGCAGCCGCGCAGCTGCCGCGGAAGTGGCGGGTGCCGGCGGCATATTCGTGATCCGCGGGGACCTGTTGTCGGAAGCCGAGGGCGAGCTCCTGCAATGCGTCGCGCGCGTGACCGTGAGCGCGAACCAGGGCTCGCTTGCCGAGCAGGTCATGCGCATGCGGCGCGCGCGGCCCGCCGGCCAGCCTCGACGCGCGCCCGCACCATCGCGCCCGCAACCCGCGCCGGCCATCGTCCCGCCCCAGCTTGAATTCTTCAACGGCCTCGGCGGCTTCGCCGACGACGGCCGCGAGTACGTCGTCGTGCTCGGACCCGGGCAACGCACGCCGGCGCCGTGGATCAACGTCATCGCCAATCCGCAGATCGGTTTCCTCGCGTCCGAATCCGGATCCGGCTACACATGGTCCGGCAACAGCCGCGAGAACCAGCTCACGCCATGGTCGAACGATCCGGTCGGCGATCCTGCCGGCGAGGCGCTTTACCTGCGCGATGACGATTCCGGCGAGGTCTGGTCGCCGACGGCCGGCCCGGTGCGCGTGGAAGGCGGCAGCTATCTCGCGCGCCACGGCCAGGGCTACTCGCGCTTCGAGCATTCCTCCCACGGCATCGCCACCGACCTTTGGCAATTCGTGGCCTGGAGCGATCCGGTCAAGGTTTCCTGGCTTGCCCTGCGCAACACCTCCACGCGAACACGGCGCATATCGGTGACGGCCTACGTCGAATGGGTGCTGGGGAATTCGCGTGCCGCGAATGCGCCCTTCATCGTGACTTCCATCGATGACGCTACCGGGGCGCTGTTCGCCCGCAACGCCTGGAACGTGGAATTCGGCACCCGGGTGGCGTTCGCCGATTTGTCCGGGGCGCAGCAAGCATGGGCCGGCGACCGCACCGAATTCATCGGCCGCAACGGCAGCCTCGCCGCACCGGCCGGGCTTGCGCCGGATGCGCGGCTTTCAGGCCGCGTCGGGGCAGGCATGGATCCGTGCGGGGCGCTGCAAACCGTGATCGAGCTGGCGCCGGGGCAAACCCGCGAGGTCGTGCTGCTGCTCGGCCAGGGAACGGACGCTGCAGCCGCGCGCAGCCTCGTCGCGCGCCACCGCGCGATGAAGCCGCCCGCCTTGCTGGAGGAAGTGCGCCGCAACTGGGACGACATCCTCGGCACGCTGCAGGTGCGCACGCCCGACCGCGCGTTCGACCTGATGTACAACCGCTGGCTCTTGTACCAGACGCTGTCCTGCCGCATGTGGGGCCGCTCGGCTTTCTACCAGGCGGGGGGCGCATTCGGCTTTCGCGACCAGCTCCAGGACAGCATGGCGCTGGCGCTCGCCCGGCCCGACCTCGCGCGCGAGCAGCTCGTGCGCGCGGCTTCGCGCCAGTTTGCGCAGGGCGACGTGCAGCATTGGTGGCATCCGCCCCTGGGTCGCGGCGTGCGCACGCGCTGCTCCGACGACCTGGTGTGGTTGCCTTACGCCGCCACGCACTATGTGGCGGTGACGGACGATGTCGCGGTGCTGGAGGAGCAGTCGGCGTTCCTCGAGGGCCCCGAAGTCGCGCAGGGCCAGGAAGACGCCTATTTCGAGCCCGGGACGTCGACGACGCGTGCGACGTTGTATGAGCACTGCGCGCGCGCGCTCGACCATAGCCTGGCCACGGGGGCCCATGGATTGCCCTTGATCGGCAGCTGCGACTGGAATGACGGCATGAACCGCGTGGGCCATGAAGGGCGGGGCGAAAGCGTCTGGCTAGCCTGGTTCCTGCATGCCGCGCTCACCGGCTTTGCGCCTTTCGCCGCAAGCCGCGGCGAACGCGAACGCGCGGAACGCTGGCTGGGGCACGCGCAAGCCCTGCGAACCGCGATCGAACGCGAATCCTGGGACGGCGCGTGGTATCGACGTGCCTACTTCGATGACGGCACGCCGCTGGGAACGTCGGCCGCGGCAGAATGCCGCATCGATTCCCTGGCGCAAAGCTGGAGCGCGATATCCGGCGCGGGTGATCCCGCGCGGGCGCGCCGCGCCATGCAATCCGTCGAGGAATACCTGGTGCGCCGCGGAGACGACATCGTGCTGCTGTTCACGCCGCCCTTCGATCGCACGCCGCTCGATCCGGGCTATATCAAGGGATACCTGCCTGGACTGCGCGAAAACGGCGGGCAGTACACGCACGCGGCCGTCTGGTGTGCCGTGGCCTGGGCGGCGCTCGGAGACGGCGACCGTGCCGCCGAGATCATCGACATGCTCAATCCGATCAACCATGCCTCGACGCGGGCCGGCGTGCATGCCTACAAGGTGGAGCCTTACGTGATCGCCGCCGACGTGTACGGCGAGCCGCCGCAGGTCAGGCGCGGCGGCTGGACCTGGTACACCGGTGCGGCGGGGTGGCTGTATCGCGCGGGGACCGAGTGGCTGCTCGGAATCCGCAGGCAGGGAAACCGTTTGCGCATCGAGCCCAGGCTGCCGCGCGGCTGGGCGGAATTCGAGGCGCAGTACCGCTTCGGCAAGACACGCTATGCCATCCGGGTACACAACGGCGGCGGCAGCGGCCTCGCCGGCATCGCGCTGGACGGCGTGCCGCTGGACGATGCGTCCGTGCCGCTGACGGACGACGGAAGGCCGCATGAAATCGTCGTGCGACTGAACGCCTGATTGCAGTTACGGATCGGCGCAAGGATTACACGCCACCGTGTAAGTCTTACCCGCACTTCAGGTACGCGAAGAATAATTTTTACCGTCGAGGCAAGCTGCCGCGCGTAGGTCATTGGCGCGATAAGCAGGAATCGCGGCGAGCGTTGCGCACACTCCGTTGGCATGTCAATTGCGAAAGGACCGGCAGGAGATCTGTCATGGACAGGCTCCGGGTGCTTGCCGGAACGGCGGCGTCCAACGAGCTCTGCGCGAACCGAGCAGACTTTCAAGGAGACGCGAACATGATGAAGTCGAACAGCAACACGTTCCAAGGCGTGGCCTGGATCGCGGCGGCAGCCCTTGCCACGGCGTTGGCCGCGGGATGCGATCGCAACAAGCCCGCGGAAACGGCGGGCCAGAAGCTCGATCACGCCACCGAGCGCGCCGGCCAGAAGATGGACCAGGCGGCCGCGGAGGTCAAGCAGAAGACGGAACAGGCGGGCGACAAGCTCGACGATGCCGCCATCACAGCCAAGGTCAAGACCGCGCTGATCACCGAGCCTGGCCTCAAGGCATTGAAGATCGACGTCGACACCGCCAACGGCGTCGTGACCCTGACGGGTTCCGTGGACTCCTCGCAAAACCTCGAGCGGGCCACGCAAGTTGCGCAGGCGGTGCAGGGCGTGAAGTCGGTCGAGAACCGGCTCAACGTGAAATCCAACGCGTAGCAGCGGCGCGGCGCGCGCCATGCAAATGGCGGCTGAATCGCGCCGGCCTTTTCAAATGATCTGCAGAGGAGAATTCCATGCTGAATAAAATCTTGGCAGTGCTCTTGCTGGCCGGCTTCGTCGCCGGTTGCAATACCATGGAAGGCGCCGGGAAGGACATCAAGGAAGGCGGCCAGAAAATCCAGGACTCGGCGGAAAAGCACAAGAACAACTAACGGACCAGGAGGAGGCGGAACCGATCGATAGCCGACCGACATCTTGATTCCGCTTTCTTCTGCTGCGGCTCGCGCCGGTTCCCGGCTTGCAGCGCTGATGCTGGTGGCGCTGCTCGTGCCGGGCTGCGCGACCCTGCCGGAAGTCGCGCCGGCGCCGCGCAATCCGGGCGCCGTGCGCCTGCAGAACGCGCATGGCCCGCTGTCGAGGCAGCAAAGCGCGGCGATACTCGATGGACTCAAGGCGAAGACCGGCGAAACCAGCCTGCTGGATCGCCACTTGGCGGTAGAGCAGGAATTCGTCGACAGCCCGATCGTCGTCGGCAACAAGGTCACGCTGCTGAAGGACGGCCCTGCGACCTACCGCGCCATGTTCGCGGCCATCCACAAGGCTCGCGACCACATCAACCTTGAGAGCTACATCGTCGAAGGCGACGAAACCGGCCGCAAGTTCTCGGACCTGCTGATCGAAAAGCGCAAGCAGGGCGTGAAGGTGCGGCTGCTGTATGACAGCGTCGGATCGATCAACACGCCGAAGGAATTTTTCGAGCGCTTGCAGCAGGCCGGCATCGAGACCCTGGAATTCAATCCCGTCAATCCGCTGGCCGGCGGCAACGTCGCTGACATCGATCATCGCGACCATCGCAAGCTGCTGATCGTGGACGGCCGCGTCGCCTTCCTGGGCGGCATCAATATCAGCAACGTCTATTCTTCCGGGTCCGCGTCTTTCCGCCGCTCCGGCTCAGCCAGGAAATCCGAAAAGTCCGACAAGGACTCTGGCAAGGACAGGGAGCCGGCCGGAAACGAGGCGGGCAAGGCAGCGGATCCGAACAAGTCGGCCTGGCGCGATACCCACGTGCAGGTCGAAGGACCGGTCGTCGCGGAGTATCAGAAGCTGTTTCTCGCCACCTGGAACGGCCAGAAAGGCGAGATGCCGGACGACGCACGCTTTTTTCCGCATCTCGAGGAAGCCGGCAAGGACATCGTCCATGCAATCGGCAGTTCGGCGGACGCATCGTACAACCAGAACTACGTCACCCTGGTGTCGGCCATCAACAGCGCCGAGACATACATCTACCTCACGAATGCCTACTTCGTGCCCGACCCGCAGTTGCTGGGCGCGATCAAGGACGCCGCGCGCCGCGGCGTGGACGTGCGCATCATCCTGCCGAGCCATACCGACTTCTGGGCCGTCTTTCACGCCGGCCGCTCGCACTACACGGAGTTGCTGGAAGCCGACGTCAGGATCTACGAGCGCCAGGGTTCGTTGCTGCACTCGAAGACGGCGCTGATCGACGGGGTGTGGTCATGCGTCGGCTCGACCAACCTGGACTGGCGCAGCTTCGTGCATAACAACGAGATCGACGCCGTCGTGCTGGGCGACGCCTTTGCCGCCCAGTTGCGCGCGATGTTCGAGGACGACCTCAAGGAATCCAGGGCAATCGACCTTGCGCAGTGGAAACGCCGCTCGCTGGGCTTGCGCATGAAGGAATGGTCCGCGCGGCTGTGGGATTACTGGCTATGACCGGAAACCGGCGCGGACTCGTGAAATTTTTTCACCCGGCGCTGTAGTAATTACTGGTCCCGCGAGGGGGGCTCAACGCAATTGCCGGATTTTTCTGGGAAAAATTTCTGGCACGGCGGTTGCGATATTGACAGGCGAGGAGCGACCGATTGCAAAAGCGTCGCTTCATCCAATACGAAACATTGCACAGGAGGCGAGCATGAATTGGGATCGCATCGAAGGAAACTGGAAGCAGTTCGCGGGCAAGGTCAAGGAAAAGTGGGGCAAGCTCACCGATGACGAGCTCGACAAGATCGCCGGCCGCCGCGAGCAATTGGCCGGAAAGATCCAGGAGTCTTACGGCATCAGCCGCGACGAAGCCGATCGCCAGGTCAGGGACTGGGAAAGCAGGCTCTGAGTTCTTGGCCGATTCCACCAATTCGAAGGAGAAGTTCATGCATACCCCGTATGAATTGCAGGACAGCGGCAATCACGTGTGGCGCGATCGCCTCCTGACGGCGGGCGCGGCCATCGTCATCGGTCTCGCGCTTAGCAATACCGCGCCAGCAGCCGATCAGGTGTCGCGCGAGACCAAGCGGGAGGCCGATGCGAAGTACGACCAGACCGTCAAGCAGATCAAGGCCGACTACAAGGCGGCCCGCGCCCGCTGCAACAACCTCGGTGGCAATGACAAGGACGTCTGCGTCAAGGAAGCCCAGGCCAACGAGCAAACCGCGATGGCTGACGCCAAGGCAATGAAGAAGAACACCGAAAACAATGCCGATGCAAGGGCGGAGAAGCGCGATGCGGAGTTCAAGGTCGCGAAGGAAAAATGCGATTCCATGTCCGGCAACGCCAAGGATGTCTGCGAGAAGGAAGCCGAGGCCAAATATCGCCAGTAAGGTTTAAGGATAGCCGGGGCGGACACCTCCGAAGCGAGGTGACGCCTCCCGGTTCCGATTTTGAAGCCAGGGTGCGCCGGAAGCGCGCATCCGCAAGCCCAACCCCCGTTGGCCCCCGATTCGACAAGGATCGGGGGCTTTTTTTTTGTTGTAGCCACGATTGCGCAACGTGCCGGTCGCGCGGTCGTGAGATCGCCGGCGTACCGGCATTTCTAGGATGCCGGTCAGTCGCTACCGGCCGGCGGACTGGTTGGCACGCAGGATCGCGCCGGCAAGGTCATCGAGGTTGACCGGCTTGGCGACGAACTCCTGGTAGCCGGCGGAAAGCGCGGCCTTCTGGTCCTGCTCGCGCGCGTAGCCGGTGAGGGCCACCGCCGGGGTGGTGCCGCCCTCCTGCGGCTGCAGCTTCCTGATTTCGCGCAGCAGGTCGTAGCCGTCGATTTCCGGCAGCCCGATGTCGGATACGAGGACATCCGGCTTGAACGACCGCAGGCGCTCGATCGCTTCCGGGGCAGACGCGGCCGAGGTCACGCGCGCGCCGGCGCGCTCGAGCGCTTCCTGCAGCATCTCGCGCGTGTTCGGATCGTCGTCGACCGAAAGGATGCGCAAGCCGGTGAGGCGTGGCCGCGATGGCGGCGCGGCGGCGTTGCCGCGCGCCGGGGACGGCGCGGTCGCATCGACGGCGGTTTCTGCGGCGACCACGGGCAGTTGCGGCGGAGCCTGCAATGGCAATGCGACGCTGAAACGCGCTCCGCGGTTCTCGCCCGCGCTCTCTGCCATCACGCTGCCGCCATGCAGTTCCGCCAAATGGCGAACGATCGCGAGGCCCAGGCCCAACCCGCCATGCTTGCGCTTGATGCTCGCGTCCGCCTGGCGGAAACGATCGAACACATAGGGCAGGAATTCCAGGCTGACGCCTTCCCCGTCGTCGCTGACGCTGATCCTGACTTGCGCGCCGTCGCGTTCGGCCCGCAGGCTGACGTGCCCGCCGGGCGCCGTGAACTTCACCGCGTTGGAAAGCAGGTTCCAGATGATCTGCTGCAGCCGCGCGGCGTCGACGGCGAGCCGCCCGGCCTGCGGATCGATGCGCGCATCGAAGGTGATCGCACGCGCGGTAAGGGCCGGACGCAGGGACTCGACGATCGAGTCGACCATCGGCGCCAGGTCGACCGGCTGGATGTCCAGGCGCATGCGGCCGGAGCCGATGTCGGCGACGTTCAGCAGGTCGTTGATGAGCCTTGCCTGCGCATTCGCGCTCGCGTCGATCTGCGCCAGCGCGCGCTGGACCGTCGCGCGGTCCGTGTCGCCGTGCTGCAGGGTCTGCGTCCAACCGAGGATCGCATTCAGCGGCGTGCGCAATTCGTGGGACAGGGTCGCCAGGAAGTCGTCCTTGGCGCGATTGGCGGCTTCGGCCTGGCCACGCAACGCCTGCTCGCGTTGCAACTGGGCGGCGCGATGCTGCTCCGCCTGCTTGCGTTCGTCGATGTCGATGAACATGCAAAGCCACTTGTCGGCTTGCCCGGCGGCGTCGTGCCCGGGTACGCCCCGCATCAGGTGCCAGCGGTAGCTGCCGTCGGAGGCCCTGCGCATGCGGACTTCCGATTCATAGGCCGCGCCGGCGGCGCGCGCCTTTGCCCAGGCCCGCAGCGCTTCCTCGCGGTCGTCCGGATGGATCTGCGAGGTCCACGCGTGCTCGCTTTGCGAAAGCGACATGCCGCTGTATTCGATCCAGGACCGGTTGATGTACAGCGGCTGGCCGTCGAGCGCGACCAGCCACACGCCCTGCGGCGTGATCTCCATCAGAGAGCGATAGCGCTCCTCGCTTTCGCGCAGCGCGTTCTCGACGCGCTTGCGATCGGTGATGTTGCGCACGTTGCACTGGATCACGCGCTTGCGTCCGGACATGTAGGAGTTGCAGGTGAATTCCACGTCGTGGCGCCGGCCCGTCGGCGTGACGACCGCGAGATGGTCGTAGCGGCGATAGCTTTTCTCGCGGATATCCGCGAATGCGGCGCGCGCGGCTTCCTCGTCGCTGAACAGGCCGATGTTCCAGAGCGATTTAGCCAGGAACTCCTCGCGGCTGAGACCGAACAATTCCACCATGTAGGGGTTGACGTCGGTGATGCGGCCGCTGTCGGCATCGAACAGGAACACGCCATCCGGCGAGGCCTCGAACAGCCGGCGATAGCGCATTTCCGACGCGGTGAGCGCCGCCCCGGTCCGGCGCTGGACCAGGTTGATGCCGGCAAGCAGGAAGCTCAGGAAGGCGCCGATCATCATGATGTTCGGCACGACAGACTTTTCCGATGCCAGCTCGAATTCCGGCCGCGTGCTGAAGTTCATGCCCCAGGTTCGACCCGGCAGCTCGGCCACGACGGATGTGGCGAAGCGCGGACGGTAGCCCGCGTCCCAGCCCGGTCGCGCCGATTCCGAGCTGTAGAGCAGCGCGTCGGGCGAACTCTGGTTGCCGTCGTAGACCTGCAGGTCGACCTGGCGGCCGGATTCCCCGGCATGCGTCGCGGCGAACATTTCATCCGTCAGCACCGACAGCTGCAGGAAGCCGCGCAGCGCTTCGCGGCGCGCGGCTACGCCGACCGGCACGCCGCCACCGCTATAGATCGGCAAGAAGATGTGGAAGCCGGTGCGTTTCTTTGCCCAGAATTCGCGGATTACCGTGACCTTCCCGGAGATGACCGGCTTGCCACTATCACGGGCGCGCTCCATGGCGGCACGGCTGCGCGGATCGGTGAACAAGTCGTTGCCGGCATCGAGCAGCCGGCGCCAGTCCTGCGGTTCGGCGTAAGCGAAGGCGAATCGCGCATAGCGCCCGTTGTCGAGCACGATGCGCGGCGCGCCGGCCGCCGATATCGTTGCCGAAGCGCTTTTGCGGCGGACGGTTTCCTCCCTGCGTATCCACCCCACTCCGAGGAGGCCGGCATAGCGGGCGTCCGTCCCCGGCGTTGCGGCGGAAGACGGGCCGGAGAACTGCGTTTGCGGCGCGGTCCTGGCCACGTATGCGCGGAAGCGGTCCGCCGCCGGCTCGCTGTCGCTGTTGAACAATGCGGCGCCGTCGCGCAGGAAGGCCAGGTAAAAATCGACCTGCTCGTTCAACGCGGACTGCGAGGCCGCGACGTACTTGTCGAAGCGCACGGCGTCTTCCGCGTCGGCCATGCGCTCGACCTGCCAGACCACCGCGGCGGTTGCGGCCAGGGTCACGGCAAGGACGAGCAGCGGCCCCCAGAGGTACTGGCGGGAATCGGGCTTCATGGCGATTTCATCGGGGTCATTCTTTTCGAAGGCTTCGCCGCTATCGGGCCTGCGCCAGTTCGCAGTAGACCGTCGCGCGCGCGCTTAGTGCGCCGATTGCGGCCCGATCGGAAAGATTTCACGCGTAAGGCTTACAAGTCGCCTTTGTAATCGTTACCGAACGCCGTCCCGGCATCGCCTTCCCGAGGACGCTCTCATGGCGTAGGGCCATGAATTCGCGTTGGAATTGTTTCCGCAACGCAATGGCATGGAAGGTGCTGAACATCATGCGAACGCCGCGGCATCGCAACGACTTGCATGTCATATCGCGTGCCAGCGGCGGCAGACAAATGGATTGCGAAGAAGGAAGAGGGCGAGCCATGACGCGGATGGTGATGATGTGGCTGTTTGGCGTGCCGTTGTCCGTGATGCTGTTGTTCATGGTCTTCGGGGTCATCTGAACGAACTCAACGAGGAGACTGCAATGACATTGGGAACCCTTCTGCTGATCGTAGTCATCTTGTTGCTCATCGGTGCCATCCCGAGCTGGCCCTATAGCCGAAGCTGGGGATATGCCCCGAGCGGCGTACTCGGCGTGGTCGTGCTGGTTGTCGTGTTGCTGGTGGTGATGGGGCGCATCTGAAGGTGAAACGGGGCCGGCAAGGCATGAATACTTCCGGGAGCGCCAGCCGGCCCGGTTGACAAGAAAGAAACTGGATCCAGGGAAGTTGTCCGGCCGCTGCGGGCAACGCGATCGAAAACGAAAGGGGACAAAAATGATCAAGAACGTATTTTCCAGCATCCTGCTTTCCACGCTTTTTTATTCGATCGTGCTGACCACCGCATTCATGATGCCGGTGGTGCTGGCTTCGCACACCAATGTCGGATTTTCATCCGTGGTGACGGATGCAAATGCCGCGGCCGACAACCAGATGATCTGGGATCGCGGTGCGGCAGGAAATGGCGCCGGCCTTCCGCAGAACGCGGTGCCGGCCAACAAAAAGGAGGTCACCCGGGATACGCGCATGCCGGGAACGGGCGCGCGCTCGGATTCGCAGGCGCGTCCTGCGCCGGTAGATCGTTCCGGTCCGGACTCGGAAATGATCCGCGCGGGCAAGACGCGGGTCAAAACCATCAAGGTTTAGCGCCACGGCGCGCGCGTCGCTCGATCATCGCGACGCCTGCAGGACTTGCCCGGCGCGACAACTGGACGGAGGAAACATATGACGACCATCATTGCCGGCATGTTCGACACGATAGACAAGGCTGAAGGCGCGCTGGACCAGCTGCGGGGCGGCGAGTTCGAGAAGGACGACGTCTGCTCCTTCGCCAACAACCCGCCGGGCCAGCATGCGACGTTTCCCATCGGCGGCGATGAGAACGAGGATCCCGGCGCCAGGCACGCGGACGGCGGCGCCGGCAAGGGTGCCGCTGTTGGATTGGGAACGGGCGCAGCGGTCGGTGCGGTCGTGGCCGGCCCACCGGGCGCAGCCGTTGGGGCGGGAATCGGCGCCTACGTCGGCTCGCTCGTCGGCGCCCTGCACGGACTCGATGGCAGCGGCACGGACGAAGACCCGGTCAGGCGCCCAGCGGGCATCGTGGTGGCGGTGAAAATAGAGAGCGGCCAGGATGAGCGCACCGCGATCTCCACGCTGAAGACGCAGGGCGCGATTCACGTCGAAAAAGCGGAAGGCGAGTGGCGCGATGGCAAGTGGATCGATTTCGATCCGGTCGCCGCTCCGGTCCTTGTCGACTAGTCTCTGACGCCGCGTAGCGACGTGCTACGCTGGAGTTTGGTCGGGCATGACTGCCACAGCGTGCCCGCGCGTTAGACGAGGCTTGGGCGGCAGGCCGACCGCAAACGGGTTCGGAATCGACGTCCGGGTGTTTCGCCCGGGATGCCGCACGGCCAGCGGGCTGGCGATTTATTGGAAGAGAATCATGCGCACGGCCCCGGAAACGCAACAGCGCCGTGCGCTGTTCTCAGCATTGCAATCCTTCGCGGGTTCGCCGGCGCTACTGCTCGACGCCGAGGGCCGCTTCGAAGACGGCAACCAAGCGGCGCGCGATTTCTTCGAATGCGCCAGTGAAAGCGATCTGGATCTCGCATGGACGGCCGCATTTTCCTCGTTTGATTGGCCCGTGGCCCAGGCTGGTGCCGGCGAACCGCAATCGCGCAGCGCAAGCGTTTCCGTCAACGGGCATCCGCGATCGGTAGGGCTGCAGCTCCATGCGCTCGACCGTGAAGCGGGCGGTGGTTGGTTCGTCCTGCTCAAGGATTGCGGCGTCCTCAACAACCTGGAGCGTGAACTGCTGCTTGCCAGCGAATGCCGCGGATGGGTTCACCGCAGCGCGCTGCTCGTCCATGATCTCAGGGGCATCATGAACTCCATGCAGATTTCGCTGGAGTTGTTGTCGGACCCCGATGCGGCAGCCGTGCCGTCCCCGGAGGAATCCAGGCGACAGCGTCGCATTGCGTCCCTGAAAGAAGATCTGGAACGCATGAACGCCGCGCTGCGCGCGTTGCCCGGTTCCGAGCGCGAGCCGGAACCGGCGACGGAGCAGTTCGACGCACACGAACTCGTCCGGGATGTCCTCAATACCGTACGACTGCTTGCCCGCCGCAATAGCGTGCAAGTCAGGATCGAGCTTCCTGGCACGCCGGTCTTGCTAAGCGGCCGGCGCGAGTGGGTGCGCCAGGGCTTGCTCAACATCGCCCTGCACCGGCTCAACGCCATGCGGGCGGGCGGCCAGCTTCGCGTTGCCGTGACCACGGCCGAAGGCGAACTGAAAATCACGCTGGAAAATAATGTACCGGACCTGCACGGCGGCGCTACGCGTGGCGAACGGGTGTTCAACGCGGGGCGAGGCGTTTCCGCGGACGCCGATCTGCTGGTCGCGCGGGCAATTTGCGAAACGGCGGGCGGCAGCCTGCAAATCGGTGCGGCCGCCTCCGGCGGCAGCATCGTCGAGATGACCCTGCCTCGCTAACAACGCGTCGGGACGCGGGGCGCGTCCCTGCAAGATTTCCAGACTGCCGTCCTCCGCCCTCGGCAATCGTTACAACCGCCGCTGCAATTTCTTCTGCGATACGCTCGCCGACGGCGCGGATTCTTCCAAATTCTCTGCGGAATGAGCGGCTTGATGCCTCGCAGGTAATGGCATGGACGTTGCTGACCATTATCGGACAGGAATGTCCGTTTGATCAGTGAAGTCACTCTAGAGCGAAGGAGATCGACATGCTGCAAGCTGCTGCCGTTTTTTTCATCATCGCGATCATTGCCGCCGTGTTCGGTTTCGGCGGCATCGCCGCGGGCGCCACCGAAATAGCGAAGATCCTGTTCTTCATTTTCCTCATCGTCTTCGTCGTCAGCCTGATCATGGGCCTGATGAGGCGTTGAGCAACGCGAAACGCGGATCGCAGCCCCGGCGCGACCACAACCATTTCCAGGAGGCGACATGAGCATTGAAACGAGCGCCGCCAAGCATCTCAATGCATTGGGCGGACAAAAGGACAAGCTGGTGGATGACATCAAGTCGGTCGTTGCCGACGCCGAGGAACTGCTGAAGAAGGCGAAGACGTCGAGCTCGGAATCCGTATCTTCGATGCGCACCGAACTCGAAGACCGCCTGGCCAACTCGATCGTACGGCTGCAGGAAGTCCAGGAAGAGTTGAAGTGGCGCGCGCGCCAGGCCGGCAAGGCCGCCGACGAATACGTGCATGACAATCCCTGGAAGTCGATGGGCTACGTGGCGGTCGCCGGCCTGATCGTCGGCCTGCTGCTGACGCGCGGCCGCTGAAGCTTCGCCGCGGGCATGAAGGTTCCGGTTCGTCTCCATGCAGACCTGCCATGACCAGTATGACGCGGCGGTAATCGGTTCGGCCGATGGCGGGGCACCCCTGGCGATGGAATTTGCGCGTGCTGGATTCAGGACGTTGCTGCTGCACTCCGTTCCCGGCGAGCCGGCGGCAAACGCGCCCGCATCGCGCAGCCTGATGACCGCCGCGAGCATGGCGAGGCTTGCACGCCGCGCGCGGAATTTCGGTGTGGAGACCGGCAACATCGCCGTGGATCTGGGCAAGGCGCAAATGCGCCGGCAGGCGTTCATCGGCGGCCAGGAGCGCGCGGTAACGCAAGGCCAGGCGGCCACATCGGGCTTGTCGGAAGCCACCGGGCAGGTTCGCTTCGGCGGCACGGGCACGCTGCGGCTCGAAAGCGCGACGGCGGCGCCGAAGGAAATTCGCGCCAGCCGGATTTTCATCAATACCGGCGTGCTTCCGGTCAAGCCGGAGCTGGCCGGGCTCGAGGCCATCGGTTCGCTCGATGGTCGCAGCGCGCTGGAAATCGACGAGCTTCCCGATCATCTGCTCGTACTCGGCGGCAGCTACGCCGGACTGGAGCTGGCGCAGATGTTCAGGCGATTCGGCTCGCGGGTATCGATCGTCGAGCGCCACGGCCAATTGTTGTCGCGCGAGGACAGGGACGTGGCCGCGGTGGTTGCGGAAATGTTCCGCGAGGACGGCATGGAGGTGTTCCTGGAGACCGAGGCGCTGGAGGTCGCGGGCACGACATCGGGCGTGCGGCTGCGCGTGCGAACGCCCTCCGGCGAGCATGTGCTGAACGGATCGCGCCTGCTTGCCGTGGCCAGCCAGAAGCCGAATACCGAGGGCCTCGACCTTGGTGCGGCCGGCGTCGAAGTCGACTCACAGGGCTACATCAAGGTGAACGAGCGCCTCGAAACCAGTGTTCCGGGAATTTATGCCCTGGGCGGCGTGAACGGCGGCCCGGCCTTCCCGAACGTTGCCTACGACGATCTGCGCATAGTGCGTGCCAACGTGATCGACAGGACGCTTCCCGCCGCGGCCGGGCGGTTGTGCCCCTATACCGCGTTCACCGACCCGCAGCTCGCGCGCATCGGCATGACCGAAACGCAGGCGCGCAGCCGCGGCCGCAAGGTGAAGGTGGCGAAGCTGCCGATGCGGCGGGTTGCGCGCGCGGTCGAGTTGAACGAAACCCAGGGATTGATCAAGGTCGTGATCGACGGCGCCAGCGGGCGCATCGTCGGCGCGGCCGTGCTGGGCGTGGACAGCGGCGAGATCATGGCGATGCTGCAGATCGCGATGATGGCGAACATGCCTTACTCGTCGCTGCGCGCCGGCACGATGGCGCATCCCACGCTAGCCAGCACGCTGGAAAACCTGTTTGCCACGCTGGATGGCTGACGACCAACAAACCCACCAAGGAGACGACATGAACACCCAGCCTTTTGTCACCGACATCAAGACGCTGCGCGAGCGCGCGCGCAAGCACATCGAGCAGGGCGCCATCACGGACGGCTATCTCGCCGACCGCGAAACCGTGATCAAGCTCTGCAACGATGCCCTGGCGACCGAGATCGTCTGCGTGCTGCGCTACAAGCGCCACTACTTCATGGCGGACGGCATCAACGCCGACAGCGTGGCCGCGGAATTCCTCGAGCATGCCGGCGAGGAGCAGGCGCATGCGGACCGCATCGCGGAGCGCATCGTGCAACTGGGCGGCGAGCCGAATTTCTCGCCGGAAGGCATGAGCGGGCGCAGCCATTCCGAGTATGTGGAAGGCCATAGCCTCACGGACATGATCAAGGAAGACCTGATTGCGGAGCGCATCGCCATCGACAGCTACAAGGAAATCGTCGCATACCTGGGCGACAAGGACCCGACCACGCGCCGCATGTTCGAGGAAATCCTCGCGGTCGAGGAAGAGCATGCGGACGACCTCGTGTCGCTGCTCGGCGGTTTCTCCGGCAACGGCAAGGCCAGGTCCTAGGAGCTCCGGTGCGATCCGTCACAGGGAATTCGCCGCGACGGGCACGCAATGCGCTGCTCGTCCTGTTTGCCGGCATCGCGGGCGTGGCATTCTCCGCCGCGATCGTGACCGACGCGCGCAATCGCCGGCTGGCGCGCGCGCGGCTGAAAGACAAAGAGGCTGTGCGGACGTGGGAGAACGAAGGCGGCAACGTACCGGAGGTGAGTACCGTGAACCCGCCGGCGCCACCGGGGGCGAACTGATTCGCGGATCGCCGTAAGATGCGGGCAGGTTGGCGCCCTGAACACGAATCGAACGTGCGACCTACCCCTTAGGAGGGGGTTGCTCTATCCACTGAGCTACCAGGGCGTTGCGCGGATTCTAACCGATGTGCGCATCTGCATCGCCGGACTGTTGCCTGCCGGCGACGCCTCTGCGCGATTTGAATCCACAAACCGAACCATCGGATGAGCATGTGCTGGCAAAGTCATGTCACGGCGATGGAACGAAGATTGCAACCGTCACGAGGTCATAGGAAAATCATCCCGACTGGCCTCGATCCGTGATTCGCCCGCTTCACTTCCTTTCCATACCGATGATCCCGACGCAACGCTATATGCGGCTGCCGCGCATCGCCTCCTGGCTTGCGGTCGCGACAGGTTTTCTTCTCGCACTCCTGGCCGAAAACGCATTGTCGTTCGGCTTCGACGACGTGGCGCGCAACGCCGAGCAGCTCGCGGCGGCAACGTACAAAAAACCGGCGGACACGCTGCCGAAGGAGCTGGGGACGCTCTCGTACGAGCAATATCGTGAAATCCGTTATCGCCAGGACAATGCCTGGTGGCGGGACGCGAAGCTGCCGTTCGAGCTGGGATTCTTCCATCGCGGGATGTATTACGACCAGCCGGTTCGCATCAACGAAATCAACGGCGATGGCGTAGCGGAAATCAAGTTCGACCCGTCCATGTTCGACTACGGCGCGAGCAAGATCGATCCGGCGAAGGCGGGCGGCCTCGGATTTGCCGGCTTCCGCGTGCATTTCCCGATGAACAGCAAGGCCAAGGACGAAGTCGTGTCGTTTCTCGGCGCGAGCTACTTCCGCGCGCTCGGCAAGGACCAGCAGTATGGACTGTCGGCTAGGGCGCTGGCGGTCGACACGGGCCTTGCGGGCGGCGAGGAATTTCCGCGATTCGTGGAATTCTGGGTCGAGCGACCGGCGGCCGGAGCGAAGGAACTGGTGATCTATGGCCTGATGGACTCGCGCCGCATGACCGGCGCCTACCGTTTCCTGCTGAGGCCGGGGGTGGAGACGGTGATGGACGTGAAGTCCCGGCTTTATCTGCGGGAGCCGGTCGGCAAGCTGGGCGTCGCGCCGCTTACCAGCATGTTCTTCTTCGGCGAAAACCAGAAAGCGCCGACCGACGATTACCGGCCCGAGGTGCATGACTCCGATGGCCTGCTGCTGCATGCGGCCAACGGCGAATGGATCTGGCGTCCGCTCGTCAATCCGAAGCGCCTGCTGGTAACGTCCTTCGCGACCGCGAATCCGCTCGGCTTCGGGCTCATGCAGCGCGACCGCTCGTTCGACCACTACGAAGACCTCGATTCCCGCTACGAAAACCGGCCGAGCGCCTGGGTGGAGCCCAAGGGGGCGTGGGGGCAGGGCAGGGTCGAGCTGGTGCAGATTCCCTCGCCGGATGAATCCAACGACAACATCGTCGCCTACTGGGTGCCCGATTCGCCGCCGCAGCCGAAGCAGGGGTGGGACGTGGAATATCGCATCCTCTGGCAGAAAGACCCCGATTCGCGCACGCCGCAGGCATGGGTCGCCCAGACCAGGCGCGGCCACGGCTACGAAAAAATCCCAGAGAACACCATCGGGTTGCTGGTCGAATTCGAGGGCGCGCCCTTCAAGAAACTTCCCGCCGATACCGCGCTCGAAGGAGTGGTGTCTGGTGACGCCAACGTCGAGATCATCAAGCGCCATACCTACCGCAACGACGTGACCGGCGGATGGCGCATTGCGCTTTGGGTCAAGCGGCTCGACAACGGCAAGCCGGCCGAATTGCGCGCCCACCTGCGCAACGGCAACGAAACGATTTCGGAGACATGGAGCTACATTCTGCCGACCGATTGATGCGCGATACCGCCGGGGCCTGCCGGCGCTATCTCGAACGCCTGCGTTTCCTGCCATCCGGCGGGCGCAGGGGCTCCGGCACGGTCGCACCGGCCGACGCGCCGACCACGATGTCCGCGGTCCACGGCGTGCTGTCGAATCGCGAAGTCGATCCTCGCGACCCGGCCGGAGCTTCCTACGAACGCCGGCTCGAGGCGGCGATCGGCGTCGAATATTCCGCGGCTGCGAAACAGGTCCTGCTGCGCGACGCGCAGGGCAGGCTGCGGCTCAACACCGGGCCGGCGATCAATCGCTCGTCCATGATTCCGCGGCGCTGGCCGCCGAAGTTCTGGCAGGTCAAATCCTGGTGGCGCAGGCCGATGCGCGACCGCCGTGCCGATTCACCCGACCCGCTCGGCCGCTGGCATGGCGTCGGCTCGCGGCGCCGGATCATCCTCGGCCTGCTTGTCGTGGCGCAGACCGTGTTCGCGACGGATTTCATGACGGCCGTGTTGCCCTACCACGGCAGGCAGCCGCTGGAGATCGCCATCCTGGCGCTGTTCGCGATCCTGTTCTGCTGGGTGTCGGCGGGTTTCTGGACGGCGGTCATGGGCTTCATCATCCAGGCAATCGGCGGCGATCGCTATGCCATTTCACGCACGGCGGCGGGCGATGCGCCGATCGACGCCAGCGCGCGTACGGCGATCATCATGCCGATCTGCAACGAAGACGTGCCGCGCGTGTTCGCGGGGTTGCGCGCCACCTACGAATCGCTGGCCGCGACCGGGGACCTGCGCCATTTCGATTTCGTCGTGCTCTCCGACAGCAGCGATGCCGACAAGCGCGTCGCCGAACGCCAGGCGTGGCTGGCCTTGTGCCGCGCGGTCGGCGGATTCGGGCGCGTCTTCTACCGGTGGCGCCAGCACCGCATCAAGCGCAAGAGCGGCAACGTCGCGGATTTCTGCCGCCGCTGGGGCGCGCATTACCGCTACATGGTCGTGCTCGACGCGGACAGCGTCATGAGCGGCGATTGCCTCGTCAGGCTGGTGCAGCTGATGGAAGCGAATCCGAACGCCGGCATCATCCAGACGGCGCCGCGCGCGGCCGGCCGCGACACGCTGTATGCTCGCATGCAGCAGTTCGCCACCCGCGTGTACGGCCCGCTGTTCACGGCCGGTCTGCATTTCTGGCAGCTCGGCGAATCGCACTATTGGGGGCACAACGCGATCATTCGCGTCGCGCCCTTCATCAAGCATTGCGCGCTCGGAAGGCTGCCGGGACAGGGCACGCTCTCGGGCGAGATTCTGTCGCATGATTTCGTCGAGGCGGCGCTCATGCGGCGCGCAGGCTGGGCCGTGTGGCTCGCCTACGACCTGCCGGGCAGCTACGAGGAAATGCCGCCCAACCTTGTCGACGAGCTCAAGCGCGACCGCCGCTGGTGCCATGGCAACCTGATCAACTTCCGCCTGTTCCTCGCGGAGGGCCTGCATCCCGCGCATCGCGCGGTGTTCGTGACCGGCGTCATGGCGTATTGCTCGGCGCTGCTGTGGTTCGTGTTCCTGCTGCTCTCCACCGCACTTCTCGCCGTGCACACGCTGGTCGAACCGCAATACTTCGTCAGCCCGAAGCAACTCTTCCCGATCTGGCCAGAGTGGCACATCGAGCGCGCGCTGGCGTTATGGTCCGTCACCGCGGTCGTGCTGTTCCTGCCGAAGATACTCAGCGTCGTCCTGATCTGGATCCAGGGCGCGCGGGAATTCGGCGGCCCGCTGCGCCTGACGGCGAGCATGGTGCTCGAGGCGCTGAGTTCCATGCTGCTCGCGCCCGTGCGCATGCTGTTCCATACCGAATTCGTGGTGACGGCGCTCGCCGGCCTGCGCGCGCAATGGAAATCGCCGCCGCGCGAGGATGCGGAAACGACATGGGGCGAGGCCATCCGCCGCCACGGCGTGCACAGCCTGATCGGCGTGGTGTGGGCGGCCGGCGTGTTCTGGCTCAATCCTTCCTTCCTGTGGTGGCTGCTGCCCGTCGTCGGCGCGTTGATGCTGTCCATCCCGATGTCGGTCTACTCCAGCCGGATATCGTTCGGCCGGGCCACGCGTCGCGCGGGATTGTTCGTCATTCCGGAAGAGGCCGATGCGCCGGAGGAATTGCGGCGCATGGAATTGCACTTGCGCCAGACCGGCCCGTTGCCCGGATTCACCGACGCGGTCGTGGATCCGCTGGTCCACGCGCTGGCCTGCGCGTCGGCGAACATGCGGCGATTCCAGCCCCCGCAGCTCGTCGCTTCCCGCAGCCAGTTGGAGGCGGGCGCCCTGGTCGGCGGACCCGATGCCTTGAATAACCGGCAGCGTGCTGATTTGCTCGGCGATCCGACGGCACTTTCGCGATTGCACTATGAGGTATGGTCGTCGCCGTCCGCGCATCCGGCGTGGCTCGGCGATGTCGATCCGACGATGAAAGTGCTTTCCGATCCCGCGGCGAGTCCCGTCACCGAGCCGGCGCCGGTCACGCCCGATGCGCCGGTGGCTTCGCCGCCCGCACCTGTTCCCGCGGCAGCGGGATAGAAGCAACGCCATCCGCGAACCTGGTGGTGAGTAGATGGATCGGTGCCGTCGCGGCTCCGACGGCTCTCGCTTTCGCCTAGAATGCGGCCTCCCGTCCTGCCGAGCCGGCAATGCCCCTCGCTACATTCGAAGACGTATCCCTGGCCTACGGCCACGTGCCCCTGCTCGATCACGTCGATCTCGTCGTGGAACCGGGCAGCCGCACCGGGCTGATCGGACGCAACGGCGCAGGCAAGTCGAGCCTGCTCAAGCTGCTGGCGGGGATCGTGATGCCGGACGATGGACGCGTCTGGCGCCAACCTGGATTGCGCGTTGCGTTCCTCGCACAGGAACCCGAACTCAATCCGGATCACACGGTTTTCGAAGCGACGGTCGCGGGCTTGGGCGAACTGTCGCGAATCCTGTCGGACTACCACGCGGCGGCGCATGCGCCGGAATTGGCGGCCGGCGACGAGAAAGCAATGGAACGCATGCAGGCTGCGCAGGAATTGCTCGAACGCCACGATGGCTGGCAAATCGAGCATCGCGTCGAGGCCGTCCTGTCGCGCCTGGGGCTGGCGCAGGATGCGCGAGTCGAGGCGCTCTCCGGCGGCATGCGCAAGCGCGTGGCGCTCGCGCGGGCGCTGGCCGGCGATCCGCAGCTGCTGATCCTCGACGAGCCGACCAACCACCTCGACGTCGATTCGATCGTCTGGCTCGAAAACATGGTGGCGGATTTTCCGGGCGCGGTATTCGTCGTGACCCACGATCGCGCTTTCCTGGACCGCGCCGTCACCGGCATCGCCGAGCTCGACCGCGGCAGGCTGGGCCTCTATCCCGGCAACTTCGCGGCCTACGAGCAGCGCAAGGCCGAGCAGCTCGCCATCGAGGCGGTGAACAACCAGAAGTTCGACAAGCTGCTCGCCCAGGAAGAAGCGTGGATACGCAAGGGAATCGAAGCCCGCCGCACGCGCAACGAGGGCCGCGTGCGCCGCCTCGAGCGCCTGCGCCTGGAGCGCGCGGCGCGGCGCGAGCGCGCAGGGCAGGTTTCGCTGTCGGTGGCGCAGGGCGAACGCTCGGGGCAACTGGTGGCGGAGATCGAGCACGTCGACAAGCAACTCGGCGGGCGCCGGATCGTCAGGGATTTTTCCTGCCGCATCCTGCGCGGCGACAAGATCGGGCTGATCGGCCCGAACGGCGCCGGCAAATCGACCCTGATCAAGTTGATCCTGGGCGAGCTGCAGCCGGATGCGGGCAGCGTGCGCCGCGGCACCCGGCTGACAGTGGCCTACTACGACCAGTTCCGCTCGCGACTGGACGAGGAAGCCACCGTCGCGGACACGATCGCGCCGGGTTCGGACCATGTCGAGATCGACGGCCAGCGCAAGCACATCATGACCTACCTTGCCGATTTCCTGTTCCCGCCTGAGCGGGCGCGCGCGCCGGTGAAAACATTGTCGGGCGGGGAGCGCAATCGCTTGTTGCTCGCCCGGCTGTTCAGCCAGCCCGCCAACATGCTGGTGCTGGACGAGCCGACCAACGACCTGGACATCGACACGCTCGAATTGCTCGAGAGCCTGCTGCAGGATTACGCCGGCACCGTGCTGCTGGTGAGCCACGACCGGGCGTTCCTCGACAACGTCGTGACGGACACGATTTCGCCCGAAGCCGACGGCCGGTGGATGCGCAATCCGGGCGGCTACTCGGACTGGAAGCGCCTGGCGGACGAGCGTTCGGCGAGGCCGGTGCGCGAGGCAGCGAAATCGCCGGCCGCGCCGGTGAAACCGGCGACATCGGCGAAGCCGCGCAAGCTCGGGTTCAACCAGAAGCGCGAGCTCGAAGCCCTGCCGGCACGCATCCAGGCACTCGAGGCGGAGCAGTCGCAGATCTCCGCGCGGCTTGCCGATCCGTCTTCCTACACGCGACCGGCCGGCGAGCTGCGGGACTTGCAGCGACGCTTTGCCGCCATCGAGGAAGAACTCACCGCCTGCCTTGCGCGCTGGGAAGAACTCGAGGCGATGCAGGACAAGGCCGGCGCATGAGGGGAGCAAGCCGCCCGCCTGCGATTGACGCGCATATTCCACTGTGGCCTGATGCGGGCATGCCCATGGAATTGCCCGTCCCGCGATGACCCGCAGCAATCGCATCGACAGGATGCTCGGGCTCGGCGCGCTGGCCGCGCTGGGCATCGGCTGCCTCATGGTCCTCACGCCTTTCGTGACGGCGCTGCTGCTGGCGGTGATCCTGACTTACTCGACGTGGCCGCTGTACGCGCGCCTGCGCAAGGCCGTCGGCGGTCGCCGCAGCCTGGCGGCGGCATTGATGATGCTCGCGGCCTGCGTGATCCTGGTCGCGCCATTCGTGTTCGTCGCATTCAGCCTGGCGGACAGCGCGACGGAGTTGTTCGAGGCGTTGCGCAAGTCCTTCGAGAACGGGCCGCCGGAACTGCCATCATGGATTACCGGCCTGCCCTTCGTCGGCGAATACATCGCGAATTACTGGCGCACGCTCACGCACGACAGCGGCCGCCTGCTGCAGGACTTGAAGGGGCTCGTGTCGCCGGCGAAGTCCATCCTGTTCACCGGCGGCGGCATCGTGTTTTCCGGGCTGTTGCAGCTCGGCCTCGCGGTGCTGGTGGCATTTTTCCTGTACCGCGACGGCGAGGCGGCCGCGGCGAAGGCGAGGCGCATCACCAGCCGCATCGGTGGCGCACGGGGCACCCATCTGCTGGCGGTTGCGAGCAGCACGGTCGTCAGCGTGGTCTACGGCATCCTCGGCACGGCGCTGGCGCAGGGCGTGGTGGCCGGCATCGGCTTCCTGATTGCCGGCGTGCCCGGTGCCTCGCTGCTTGCGCTCGCGACCTTCTTCCTGTCCGTCGTTCCGGTCGGGCCGCCGCTGGTGTGGATTCCGGTGGCCATCTGGCTGTTCGTGCAAGGGTCCACCGGCTGGGCGGTATTCATGGGTTTGTGGGGCGTGCTGGTCATCAGCATGGTCGACAATGTGCTGAAGCCGGTGATCATCAGCCATGGTAGCAACCTGCCTTTCATGCTCGTCTTGCTGGGTGTGCTCGGCGGTGCGGCCGCATTCGGATTCGTTGGCATCTTCCTGGGCCCGACCCTGCTCGCCGTCGGCTATCGCCTGGTCAACGAATGGGTGGAAGGCGAGACGCGCCCGAACACCTGATCGGAACGCTCGCGTCGCACCAGGGTCGAATCATCAGCCCGCCCGTTGTTCTCGTGGCTCGGCAGCCTGCCAGCCGGCCGACCAAAAAGTCTTTCGGATTCGCTAGTTATGCTGTAGCATCCGCCGTCACCTTGGGCAGCGGGGTTTCCTTTGGTAGACCGGGTTCCCGCTTGCGTCGAATCCGCATTCTGTTTATCGCGCCGTCCCGTCGGCGGCGCAGGAGTCGAAGTTAATGTCGTTTTCCGATCTGGGGCTCGCCCCGGAGTTGTTACGTGCCATAGCCGATCAGGGTTACACCGAACCTACGCCAGTCCAGGCCAAGGCCATTCCGCCGATTTTGCAGGGACAGGATGTCATGGCCGCCGCGCAGACCGGCACCGGCAAGACTGCCGGTTTCACGCTGCCGATGCTGCACCGGCTGCGGGAATTCGCCAACACCAGCGTTTCGCCGGCGCGCCACCCGGTGCGCGCCCTGATCCTCACGCCGACGCGCGAGCTTGCCGCGCAGGTCCAGGACAGCGTCAAGACCTACGGCAAGCACATCGCGCTGCGGTCCGCGGTCGTCTACGGCGGCGTGCATATCGATCCGCAGATAGCGGAGCTGCGCGCAGGCGTCGAGATCCTGGTGGCGACGCCGGGCCGGCTGCTCGACCACATCCAGCAGAAAACCGTGAACCTCACGCAGGTCCAGTTCCTCGTGCTCGACGAGGCCGATCGCATGCTCGACATGGGATTCCTGCCGGACATCAAGCGCATCCTGTCCATGCTGCCCGCCAAGCGGCAGAGCCTGCTGTTCTCGGCGACGTACTCGGATGAAATTCGCGGGCTCGCGAAGCAATTCCTGACCAATCCCGTCAGCGTGGAAGTCGCGCGCCGGAACTCCGTCACGGAAACGGTGACGCACCTGGTCTACAAGGTCGAGGCCGCGGCCAAGCGCGACCTGCTCACGCACCTGATTCAGTCGCGCGACATGCGCCAGGTGCTGGTGTTCTGCAACACCAAGATCGGCGCCAACAGGCTGGCGTACAAGCTCGACAAGGACGGTGTGGGTGCGGCCGCCATCCACAGTGATCGCTCGCAGGGCGAGCGCATGCAGGCGCTCGCCGAATTCAAGGAGGGCAAGACGCGCGTGCTGGTCGCGACCGACATCGCCGCGCGCGGCCTGGACATCGAGCAACTGCCTTTCGTCGTCAACTTCGACCTGCCGGGTTCACCGGAAGATTACGTGCACCGCATCGGCCGCACCGGTCGCGCGGGCATGACGGGCGAGGCGATTTCGCTGATGGCCGACGAGGAACGCGACGAGCTGGCCGCGATCGAAAAATTGCTGAAGGTCAAACTGCCCGTGCAGCAGCCGGACGGTTTCGTGCGCGAGGCTGCGCGTACGAGCGTATCGCGCGATGGTCCGCGGCGGGATCGCTCCGATCGCCCGCGCCGCGACGAAGGACGCCGGCCTTCGCGTCCGGCACCGCCGCCGGCCGACCCGTTTTTCTCCAAGCCCTATGTTCCTGCGGAAGGCAGGACGATGCCCGCGTCTGCACCTGCCGTGACGCGCGGTCCGAAAAAACAGGTCGCCGCGCTGTTCCTCCCGCCCGTTCCCGCCGAAAAGCAGGACGCCTGAGGGGTTGGCCCTGGCCGCGACGCCGTCCCCCGCGATGCAGGCACGCCCGGCTGTCGCCATGTCCGAGCGCCTCAAGCGCATCGTATCCGGCCCGGATGACGAGATCAGCCTCGCCGAGGCGGCGCTGCTGATCGCGAGCCACGGCTATCCCGAGCTGAACGTGGCGGCCTACCTGTCGCGCATAGACGAGCTCGCGTACATGCTGAGGCTGCGCATCGCGGAAGAGGAGGACGTTCCCGGGCGCATCACCATACTGAACCGCTTCCTGTTCGAGGAACTCGGCTTCGCCGCGAACGCCGACGACTACTACGATCCGCGCAACAGCTTCCTGAACGAAGTGCTGGAGAGGCGGCTCGGCATCCCGATCACGCTGTCCGTCATCTACATGGAGCTCGGACGGCGCGTGGGATTGCCGCTGCAAGGTGTGAGCTTTCCGGGTCACTTCCTCGTGAAGTGCGCGTTCGGCGAGGGCACGGTCGTGCTCGATCCGTACTCGCGCGGCATTTCGCTGGGATTGCCGGAACTGCAGAAAAAATTGCGCGAAGTGCGTGGCGGCGAGGTGTCGAAAGCCATCGTCGCGGAACTGCTGGTGTCGGCGAGCAACAAGGAAATCATCGTTCGCCTGCTGCGCAACCTGAAGGCCATCTACCTGCGCGAAGGCGACCTCGACAAGGCGCTGCCGATCGTGAACTGGATCCTGGACACCGCGCCCGACCAGACTCCCGAACTGCGCGACCGCGGCATGATCTACCAGGAGCTCGAGTGCTCGCGCGCGGCGCTGGCGGATTTCGAGACTTATCTCGGAAGGATGCCGGACGGCGACGACGCGGAGGATATACGCCGGCGCATCATCGGCCTGCGCAAGGAAGCGGCACGGTTGAATTGAGTGCGGTCGAATTGAACCAGAACTTCCCGGCCGATCGGTTCGTCGGCGATCCGGACGACCGCGCCGCGAACAAAAACAAGACAAAGTGAAATTCCTGCGCCAGCCCTCGCCGTATCTGCTGCTTTCGCTGACCGCGCTGTTCTGGGCGGGAAACTGGGTCGTCGGGCGCGCGATGCGCAACGACATGCCGCCCATAGCCATGGGATTCTGGCGCTGGACGCTCGCGTTCCTGCTGATGCTGCCGTTCGCCGCCGGCGAGCTGAGAAGCAAATGGCGGGTGGCGCGGGAACACTGGATCACGCTGACCGCGCTGGGTTGCCTCGGCGCCATCGCGTTCAACACGCTGATCTACGTCGGCCTGCAGTACACCGCCACGACCAACGGCGTGCTGTTCAATTCGATCTCGCCGATCCTGATCATCCTGCTGTCGTGGATCCTGTTGCGGGAGCGCATTTCGCCGCTGCAGGCGCTGGGGGTGATCGTCTCGCTGTGCGGCGTGGTCGCGATCATCGCTCGCGGCGACCTTGCGACCCTGGCGGGGTTTCATTTCAATCGTGGCGACCTGTGGCTCATCTCCGCCATGGTCCTGTGGTCCCTGTACACCTTCGTATTGCGCAAGCGCCCGAAGGAATTGTCCGCGCTTGCCTTCCTCGCCGCCATGCTGATGCTCAGCCTGCCGCTGCTGTTGCCTTTCTACCTGTGGGAGTTGCACGAGCGCGGCGGTTTCGCGCTGACGGCGGCGACGGTTTCGGCGCTCGCCTACTACTGCACGATCCCGTCGATCGTCGCCTACCTGTTCTGGAATCGCGGGGTCGCGCAGGTCGGACCGAACAAGGCCGGCCTGTTCGTGCACCTGATGCCGCTGTTCGGCGCCGCGTTGTCGGTGATATTCCTGGGGGAGACGCTGTACGGCTACCACTTCGCCGGCGCGGCGCTGATATTCGCCGGGCTGTTCCTCACGACCAGGAAGTCGTGAGGGCGCGTCAGAACTTGATCGACAAGCCGATCGAATGGACCGACGAGTCCAGCCCGTAGCCTGCGCTGAAGCCGCTGGCGGTACCGCCGGAAAGCTCGGAGTAGCGCTCGGATTCGGCATAGAGCGTGATTGCCTTCGTCAGCCCGTAGCTCATGCCGATGCCATATACCTTGCCGACGCCGCCGGGTTCGTCCATGTAGCGGCGCGACCCGGTTTCGTCGGGCAGGCCTCGCTGGAAGTAATGCAGGCCCAGCTTGCCGTGCAGCGAAAGGCCGGACTGGAACGGAAGCGTGGCGACGCCGGCCAGGCTCCACGCGGAGCCGTAGCAATTGTGGGCGGCATCATTGTCTCCGTTGCAGGCCGACATGCTCGAGCCGAACTGGGTCTGGCTGCCTTCGATCGCGAAAGCGTTGGAAATCCGGTAGCCACCGTATTGCCGAAAGGCATTGAGGCTCTCCGAACTGGTGCCGGGAGGATTGAACTTGCCGGGCAGCGGGCCGCGAACGCCCACCGAATCGCTCAGGCCCCAGAAGCCGGCCTTCTGGCCGCCGTACCACTGATCGTCGCCCTGTGCACAGACCGCTCCCGCGCCAGCCGCGAGTGCTGCGAATGCGAACGTCTTGAGCGAGAAACCTGGCGTCGGCATGATGCGAGTGGACATCCTGTTGCCTCATTCTAGACATTTTCGCGATCGCGCCGGAACGCCTTTTCGCATGGATTCGCAACAAAACAACACTCCGGAGCCCGGCTCGCCGGAAAAGACGCTGTTACAAGCGGAAATGTTGGCGAATCGCCTCGAAAAAAACCTGAAACACCTGCGCAAGTGGGCAAGAAATGCCGACGTCGAGTGCTTCCGCATCTACGATCGCGATATTCCCGAATTGCCTTTCGCGCTCGACCTGTATGGCAGCCGTGCGCACTTGCAGGCCTACAGCAAGCCGCTTCTGGATGCGCGTGCGCAACACCGCTGGTTGTCTGCCATGCACGAAGCGGCGGCCAGGGCGATCGGGCTTGCGCCGGGAGACGTCGTGCTCAAGCAGCGCCAGGGACAACGACCCGAGGCGCAGTATCGCAAGCTCGCATCGGCGGGACGGGATTTCGTCGTCACGGAAGCCGGCCATCGTTTCCTGGTCAACCTGACGGACCACCTCGATACCGGCCTGTTCCTCGACCATCGCCAGACGCGGGCACTGGTGGGCAAGCTTGCGCGCGACAAGCACGTGCTGAACCTTTTCTGCTATACCGGCAGCTTCAGCGTATACGCGGCGCGGGGCGGCGCGGGTTCGACGACCAGCGTGGACCTGTCCAGGACTTATCTCGACTGGGCGAGGCGCAATTTCGAGCTCAATGGCATCGAAGGGGAGCGCAACCGGCTGGTGCAGGCGGATGCCTTGCGCTTCATCGAAAACGAGCGCGCATCGAGGGATCGCTACGACATCGTGGTCCTCGACCCGCCGAGTTTTTCGAACTCGAAGCGCATGCAAGGCGTGCTGGACGTCCAGCGCGACCATGCCATGCTGATCCGCGGCTGCCTGGCGCTCTTGAATCCGGGTGGAAAGCTATTGTTCTCGACCAACCTGCGCAGCTTCCGATTGGATTCGGCTGCGGTTGCGGATGTCGCGACGCAGGAAATATCGGAGCGCACGGTTCCACCGGATTTTCGCAACAGGAAGATTCACCGCTGCTGGTGGATCGCGCGCGGGAATTGAGGTGTCGTCGCGGACGCCTCCGGTGCCGTGCGATACTTTCGCCCCATCATGTTCGAACCTGAGCACAGCGGATGAACGCCGAAGCACCGACCACCATCCTCGAGCAGGTGGTCGCCCACCTGGACAGGGGGCTCGGCTCCGACCATGACGCCTATGAGCTCGGTTCCTGCTTCGAGGCCATTGCGCGCGCGGACAGCCTTGCGCACCGCCTCGATTCGCTGATCGCGCTGATCGACTGGATGCGCGAGGGACCGGTCGGCGATGACCGCGGCCCCGACCGCACGCGCCTGGTCAAGACCATCGAGGTCATCGAGCACCTGCCCGCGGTTCGAACGGCGCTGCAGGACACCTTCGCCGAGATCCTGTCGGAAACGGAAGGCGTGAACCTGTTCGGCGAAACCGGGATACCGGGCGATCGCGGCTTCATCGCGGAGCTCGCCGACCGCGTGATGGGCAGGATACTGCCGGAGCCGAAGGACGATCACGATCTCGCGCGCCTGGTGTCGCGGCTCTACGCAAGTCGCGCGAAAGTCGCCGGTTTCGAGTTGCTGGGCCCGGAGCTGTTCGGCCGGATCGTATCCGCGCTGGCGCCGGCCGACCGCCCGGAAATCTGGGCGCCGATGAAGACGGCTTTCGCGGATGGCTTCCGGCTGCTCGCGATCCGCGTGCAGGCGCAAGGCCTGTCGTCGAAGCTGCGCGCCCGCAGCCATCGCGCATCCGTGGCGCAGTCGCCGTTTCACATGCTCGCCCTTGCCAGCGAGGATGTCGTGGACGTCTGGCGCGCAGGCGGGGACGTCGCGTCCTACGCCGAATCGTGGCGCGTGCTTTGCGCGGCCTGCCGCGCCGAGACGGCGGAGGTTTCGCGCCGGCTGGAAAGCGAGGGAGTGAGCGTCGACATCGTCTACGGGCTGGAAGTGCTGTCCAGCTGCCTGGCGCGCATGGAGGCGATGCTCGACATCATGGTGAGCGCGCCGGGACACGCGCTGAATGAAGCGATTCACCGCTTGCTGGCCAGCCTCATCGTCGCCGCGCACGACGACCGCAGCATCCGCCACCTGGTGCGCACGGACCTGCAGCTGCTTCAGCGCAAGATCGTCGATCGTTCCGGCAAGACGGGCGAGCATTATGTCGCGCACAGCCGGCGGGAATATCGCTTCATCTGGCTCGCGGCGGCGGGCGGCGGCCTGCTCACGGTGCTCACCGCCGCGATCAAGCTCAAGGTCACCCATTCGGGAATGCCGCTGTTCATCGAAGGCTTGCTGGCGGGGCTGAATTACGCGGTGAGCTTCATGCTGTTGCATCATTTCCATCTGATCCTGGCGACGAAGCAGCCGGCCATGACGGCCGCGACCTTGGCGACGCTGCTGCGCAGTCGCGACCGGACGTCGCGCCTGGACAGCATGGTGGAGTTCACCGTGCGCATCTGCCGTTCGCAATTCGCGGCGGCGATGGCGAACGTCGCGGTGGTGTTCATCGGCGCCTTCGCCTTCAACATGCTCTGGCGGCTGGTGCTCGGGCACAACTATCTCGGCGAGAAAGAGGCGCAGTACGTGTTCGAGACCTTGAGCCCGGTCAACAGCGGGACGATCTTTTACGCCGCGCTGACCGGCGTCATCCTCTGGATGGCGGCCATGATCGGCGGCTGGATGGACAACTGGGCCGTGTATCACCGGTTGCCGCAGGCCATCGCCGACCATCGGCTGGGCGAGCGCTTCGGCCGCAAGAGCATGGTGCGCGCCGGCGGCATCGTCTCGCGCAACATGGCCGGCTGGGCCACGAATATCTCGCTGGGATTCCTGCTCGGGCTCACCCCG
>DASZTG010000055.1:0-4983 GCA_035548375.1 Burkholderiales bacterium | reverse complement strand
CAGGATCATGGCGAGGCTGTCGCCGGCGTCGCGGTTGTCGTCGACGACGAGAATCCGCTTGTGACGCAGGGCGCCGACCGCTTCGCCGGCGGGCGGCGCGACTACCGCCGTACGGCGGGCCAGCAACGGAATGCTTAAGGTGAACTCGCTCCCCCTTCCCGGCCCCTCGCTGGCTGCGACCAGCGTGCCGCCGTGCATTTCCGCGAGCCGCCGGGCGATCGCGAGCCCGATCCCCAGGCCTTCCTGCTCCTGGCTCGGCTTGCGTTCGCCACGGCCGAACATCTCGAAAATGCGATCGATGTCCCTCGCCGCTATCCCCGCCCCGTTGTCGCGAACGCGAACGACCGCCATGCCGTCGAGCTGCCTCGCCTCGACGCGGATGCGGCCGCCGCTTCGCGTGTAGATCGCGGCGTTGTTCAGCAGGTTGGAAAGTATCTGCGCCAGGCGCACCGGATCGCCATCGACGGAGATCGGCGAATCGGGGAACGATATCTCGAGCTCGTGCTCCGCGGCGTCGATGAGCGGACGGCTCGTTTCGATCGCACTGTAAATGATGCCCGAGAGGTCTATCTGCTCCTTGCGCAATTCGAACCTGCCCTGGTTCACGCGCGACATTTCCAGCAGGTCGTCCACGAGACGGACCAGGTGATTGATCTGGCGCTCCATGATCTCGTGGATGTTCGCGATGGACGCCGCGCTGTGGTCGCCCCGGCGCAGCAGGTGCAGGGCATTGCGCACCGGCGCCAGCGGATTGCGCAACTCGTGCGACAGCGTGGCCAGGAACTCGTCCTTGCGCCTGTCCGCCTCGCGCAGGGCCTCTCGCGCCGTCACGAACTTCGAGATGTCGCGGAAATAGCACACGACCCCGTGCCGGTTGCCGGGCACCGGGATGCGATTGATCTGCCATTCGTAGATCTCCGTCGTCTGCCGGTCCAGCCGCTCCTCGACGTATTCGTCGACGAAATAGGGCTCGCCGGTATCGAGCGCATTCCGGAACCGCCGCACGATGTCGTCGGCGACCGAAGCCGGCCAGAGCATGCGCATGACATGCTCGAAATCGCGGCCTATGAGGTCGGGGATGTCGCCGAAAACCGGACGCGCGACCGGATTCACCGCGGTGATGCGGAAATGGTCGTCGACCAGGAAGACGCCCACGGGCGCCTGGTCCAGCAGCGCCTCGAACTGCATGAGCGCCTCGCCGGCCTTGCGATGGGCGTCGGCCGACTGCACCAGCGTCCCGACGCGGATCAGCAGTTCGCGGGCGTTGAACGGCTTCGCCAGGTAGTCGTCCGCGCCGTGGCCGAGGCCTTCGATGCGTGCCTCCTCGCCGGCACGGGCCGAAAGCAGGATCACGGGCACGCCGCGCAACGCGGGATCGGCGCGCAGCTTGCGGATCAGGCCGAAGCCGTCGAGCCGCGGCATCATCACGTCGGAGACGATGATGTCCGGGCGGCGCGCACGCGCCGCCTCGATCGCCGCCTCGCCGTCCGCGACCGCTTCCACCTCGTAGTGCTCGGCAAGCAGACGCCTGGCGTAGTTGCGCATGTCCGCGTTGTCGTCCACCAGCAGGACGCGATGCGAATACGGCGCCGGCGGCTTCTCGGGCCCGGCTTCGATTTCATCCGGCAACCAGCTCAGGGCCTCGTTCACGAAAGCGCCCGCGCGCGACGCGTCCGCCGCGGCCGCGACCGAGGCGGCCTTCACGCGCTCCGCCGGCAGGTGTGCGTATCCCCTCGGCAGGCGCACCGTGAAGGCGGAGCCTTTTCCAAGCGTGCTTTCCACGACTATCGATCCGCCGTGCAGCTTCACCAGTTCCTGCACGAGCGCGAGGCCGATGCCGCTGCCCTCGTGGCTGCGCCCGGCCGCGCCCTCCACGCGATGGAAGCGCTCGAACATGCGCGGCAGCGCTTCCGCGGGAATGCCGGTGCCGGTGTCGCGCACGCTGACCTCGAATTGCCCGCCGTCATCCCTCACCCGCACGCCGATCTCGCCCTGCATGGTGAACTTGAACGCGTTGGACAACAGGTTCAGCACGATCTTTTCCCACATCTCCCGGTCGACGTATGCGAGTTCCGGCAACGCCGGGCAGTCCACTACCAGCGCGATGCCGGCGCGCTCGCAGGCCGCGCGGAAGTTGCTCGCGAGATCCGTCGTCAGGGCAGAGAGATCGGTGGGGCGGTACGATGCCTGCGCCCGCCCCGCCTCGATGCGCGCGAAGTCCAGCAGCGTATTGACGAGCTTCAGCAACCGCTGCCCGTTGCGCTGCGCGACGGCCAGCACGGTGCGTCCTTCCGGTGACAACCCTTCGAAGGGCTTGGCGAGCACGTCTTCGATCGGCCCGAGCATCAAGGTCAGCGGCGTGCGGAATTCGTGGCTGACGTTGCTGAAGAACGCCGTCTTCGCGCGATCGAGCTCGGCCAGCGACTCGGCGCGCGCTTTTTCGTCCTCATAGGCTTGCGCGTTGGCGATCGCCGATTCCACCTGCCGCGCGACCAGGCCGAGGAAATCGCGGTAGCGCTCATCCATTTGCCGAAAGGGATTCAGGCCCACGACCAGCACGCCGGCGCGATTGCCGCCGCCCGGTGATCCGATCGGCAGGATCGCTGCCCGCGACGGCGCCCGCGGCCATGCGCCCTTCGGCAGGTCGCTCGCCGCGCCATCGAGCGGCAACACACGCATTTTCCGCGACTGCATGACGTCCATGCAGGGCCAGAGCGACGGGTCGCGCAGCGCCGCGGTTTCCGTCGACGCGGCTGCGAGAACGGGTACGCCCGCATCGGGGTCGGCGATGAAAATCAGCGCGAACGGCATGTCTCGCGTGTTCGTTCCCATGGCCTCGATCGCGAAGCCGCAGGCGTCCCGCCAGTTGCGTGCGCTTGCCGTCCGCGCGGCCAGTTCGCTCAGCGTCGCGAGCTGGCGTTCGCCGATTACGCGCGCAGTGTCGTCGCTGTTCGCGCAAATGAGCCCGCCGGGCCCGCCCGCGTCGTTGGGCACCGGACTGTAGGAGAACGTGTAGTAGGTTTCCTCCTGGTAGCCATGGCGTTCCATGATGAGCATCTGCGACTCGACATAGGTGCCTTCGTCCAGGCTCATGACCTGCTCGGACATCGGGCCGACCACGTCCCAGATTTCCTTCCAGACTTCCGCGAACGGCCGCCCCAGCGCGGCGGGATGCTTGCCGCCAATGATGGACTTGTAGGGATCGTTGTAGAGATAGGTCAGTCCGGGGCCCCAGCCCAACCAGAACGGCTGGCGCGAAGTCAGCATGATGCGCACCGCGGTCTTCAGGCTCTGCGGCCAGCCTTCGGGCGGCCCGAGCGGCGTTTTCGTCCAGTCGTGGGCGCGCATGAGCTCGCCCAACTCGCCGCCGCCGTCGAGAAAAGCGCTGCCCCGAAATGGTCTTTGCCTGTCCATGGTTCCTTATACCAGACGAATAACGGCGCGACGCCGGCGAAATGGACTGCTTTTACCCGCCGTTTCGGCCATCGGGCCTGCGCGGTCCGGCGATGACCAGCGCGATGCCGCCGAGGACGGCAACGGAGGCGACGACCAGGCGCAAGCCGATCGACTCACCCAGCAATGACACGCCGCCGGCCGCGGTAATGATGGGTACGCTCAGCTGGACCGATGCCGCGCTCGTGGCCTTCAGTCCGCGCAGTGCCGAATACCAGATCGCGTAGCCCACGCCCGACGTCAAGGCGCCCGAAGCGACGGCGAACGCCATCCCCCTGGCATCCCAATGCATTCCCGCGAAACACAGCGCGCCGAGCGGCGCGGCCAACGCGATGGTCCGCGCAAAATTCCCGGCCGTTACCGCGAGCGGATTACCCGCTCCCCTGCCCCGCAGCGAATAGATGCCCCACGCAATGCCCGCGATAACCATCAAGGCCGCGCCCAAAGGCGGCGGTGCCGCGATTCCGGGCAACAGCAGGAATACCAACCCGGCGATCGCGATGACCAACCCGGCCCCTTGCCGCGCCTGCAGGCGCTCGCCCCGCACCAGTCCGGTCAGGATCATGGTGGCCTGCACCGCGCCGAACAGCAGCAACGCGCCGGTGCCCGCCGACAAGCTGACGTACGCAAACGAAAACGCGGCGGCATAGGCGAATAGCGCGAGTGCGGATGCCCAGTTGCCGCCTTTCGCTTCCCCGCCGGCCAGCGCGCGCGAGATGCACCAGAGCGCCAGCGCGCCTGAAACCAATCTTGCGCAGGTGAATGTGGCCGGATCGATGGCGGCGTTCTTGAGCGCCAGGCGGCACAGCAGGGAGTTTCCCGCGAACGCGAGCATCGCAAGCGCAGTCAGCACCAGCGTGCGCCCGGTCATGGCTGCGCCCGAATCGCACCAGGACTCGAACCCACGCGTCACCCCCCGATCAGCAGGCTCACGACCGGATGGTATTGCTCGCCGTGGCCGGCGGCGATGGCCTTCGCATACCATTCATCGACCATCCTCGCGCCGCGCGCATCGACGCCGGTCTCGAGGGCCAGTTGCAATGCGTACGCAAGATCCTTGCGCGCATATTGCACCGAGAACGCGCGCTCCGGAAATTCGCCCGGCAGCACCGCTTTCATGCCGTGATTGCGCAGCGCGAAGCTGTCCGCCGAGCCCTTCGACAACGCGTCGAACAGCAGCGCCGGATCGACCCCGGCGCGCTCGCCGATCGCCTTCGCCTCGGAAATCGCCACCACCGTCTCGAACAACACCATGTTGTTGAGGATTTTCACGACCTGCCCGCAGCCGACCGGGCCGCAGTGCGTGATGTCGCTCGCGAATGTCGCGATCAACGGCCGCACCATGTCGAAAGCGGCCTTGTCCGCGCCGACCATGACCGCCAGGGTGCCTGCCTCGGCCGCGGCGCGCGTGCGTGCGACCGGCGCATCGATGAACGAAGCGCCCTTCGTCGCGAACTCGCCGGCCAGCCGGCGCGTGACGTCCACGGGCGAGGTGCCGAGGTCGACGATGACCTGGCCTTCGCGCGCGGA
>DASZTG010000054.1:0-221837 GCA_035548375.1 Burkholderiales bacterium | reverse complement strand
ACCACAACGCTCTGCCTTTCGGGCATCCCCCTTCTCATCGACCTCCCGAGGGCTTGTTTCAGTGCAGGCTAACCTGCAGCCCCACCGCAGGTTAAGTCTGGCCGCCGCGGCCAGACGTGCCGGAACTAAAGTAGGTCACCGCCAGACCGAGGCTGGAGATCATCGCACGACCTAATCCTCCCCACACCCCCGCCCACTTTGCAGTAATGTATCCCCTCGCTCCCACGGAATTCCTCCATGAAAGCTCTCCCCATCAACGGCGATCGCCTCTGGCAGTCGCTCATGGACCTCGCAAAACTGGGTGCCACGCAGAAGGGCGGCGTCTGCCGCATTGCCCTCACCGACAAGGATCGCGAAGGCCGCGACCTCGTCTGTTCATGGTTGCGTGACGCAGGCTGCACCATCACGGTCGATGCAATCGGCAACATATTCGCCCGCCGCCCCGGAAAAAATAACGCCCTGCCACCCGTGGTGTCCGGAAGCCATATCGATACGCAACCCACCGGCGGAAAATTCGACGGCAACTACGGCGTGCTGTCGGCGCTGGAAGTCGTCCGCACGATGAACGACAACAAGATAGAGACCGAGCACCCTTTCGAGGTGGCCATCTGGACGAACGAGGAGGGCACGCGCTTCACGCCGGTCATGATGGGGTCCGGCGTGTTCGCCGGGGCGTTCACGCTCGACCATGCGCTCGCGCAAAAGGACATCGACGGCAAGACGGTGGGCGAGGAACTGCGGCGAATCGGCTATGCAGGCGCGAATGCGCCGGGCAAGCCCTTTGCCGCCTATTTCGAGTCGCACATCGAGCAAGGACCGATTCTCGAGGACGCGAAAAAAACGATAGGCGTGGTGACGGGCGCGCTGGGATTGCGCTGGTACGACGTGATCGTCACCGGACAGGATTCGCACGCGGGACCCACGCCGATGCGGCTGCGCAAGGACTCGATGCTGGTTGCGGCGCGCATCGTCGAAGCGGTCAACCGGGTTGCACTCGCCCACCAGCCCGCGGGTCGCGGCACCGTCGGCTTCATGCAGGTCAAGCCCAACTCACGGAATGTGGTTCCGGGCGAAGTGAAGTTGTCGATGGACCTGCGGCACGCCGAGAAAGCGGAACTCGATGCGATGGAAGCCGAGATCCGTTCGGCCTGTGCCTTGCTCGCCGAACAGGGCGGCGTGACCATCGACATCAAATGCGTCACCGACTATCCGCCCTTGAAATTCGACGCGGACCTGGTCGGCAGCGTGAGGAGCTCGACGGAAAACCTGGGCTACGAGCATATGGACATTGTCAGCGGTGCGGGGCATGACGCATGCTACGTCGCGCGAGTCGCACCGACCGCGATGATATTCGTGCCGTGCGAACATGGAATCTCGCACAACGAGATCGAGAATGCCGATCCTGTCCATCTCGAAGCCGGCGCCAACGTCCTCATGAGCGCCGTGATGCGCGTTGCATCGCCGGAGCACCGCTAGCCGAGCATGCATCGGGTTGGGTCGCGACACGCGAGAAAGCCCGCCGTGCAAAGGCGGGCTTTTCCTCGCCGGGCAACTAGAACCTGAACCCGAGGCCCGCGCCGTAGACCCACGGATCGAGTTTCAGGTTGCCGTTGACGATGCCGCTGACATCCGTGTCGACCCAGATCTTCTTGACGTCCAGGTTCAACAGCAAGGTCTTGCCGAGCGGGATATCGAGCCCCGCTTGCGCAACGGGACCAAAACGATCGCGGTCCACGTCCGCCAGGCCGCTGGCGATATCGACATCATAGAAGTGCGTGTAGTTGCCGCCGGCGCCGATGTAGGGACGGATGCCGCCGTTGGGTGCGAAGTGATATTGCAGCAGCAGGTTAACGGGCAGGATCTTGACCGAGCCACCGTTGTTGCCGAAGAAAGTCACGTCGTGCCTGGCCATGCCGACGCCGAGATCGAGCGCCCAGTGATCCGAAAGGAACCCTGTGAATCCGACCTCGCCTCCGGTTGCGCCATCGACATCCATTCCGGGGATGTCGCTGTCGACATCGGGTTCTATGCGGATTGCCTTCAGCCTGAGGATCGTTTCACCGGCCGCGGCATGGGCAACCGGTGCGGCAATGGAAAGTGCGACGGCACCGGCAACGAACATCGTTTCCAGGGTTTTTTTCATCGTAAGTCTCCTGTCAGAGGTTGATAGGTAAAGGCGCGAAACGTACCCACCCCCGACAAGGCGAAATCAACCCGGCTTCGTCTTTCCTCCCCAGAACGTCACGCTGCTTCCGCCAGAGTAGACGGGAAAATCAATCGAAAAGTTCATCCTCGCCCGACCTTCGAAATTCGCAGCGATGCAAAAATGAAAGCGTCGCGCTAACCGCGAAACAACGGTTCACCGATTCCCTCGCAGCCGGGCATGCATGCGAACAAATGTCCCGCCAGGTTTTGACGGACGCGCTCCGCGCCACTCAGCCGCAAATGGCTGGAAGTCATGAACAGCGTCTTGTTCTGCAGACCGCCGAAGGTCAGGCTGGTGACGTTCTGCACGGGCATGCGGATGACCCGATCGACCGCGCCATCCGGTGCATAACGCGTCACGCGCCAGCCGTTGTAGTGCGCGTTCCAGACGAAGCCTTCCGCGTCGACCGTCAGGCCGTCGGGGAATCCTTCCTCTTCCGGCAATTCCCTGAACAGGCGGCGATTGGACAGCACGCCGCGCTCGAGGTCGAAATCGTAGACATAAATCCTGCGTGCCCAGGTATCGCACAGGTACATTGATGTGTTGTCCGGACTCCACGCCATGCCGTTCGGGCAGCGCAGGCCTTCTTCCATGCGATGCACCGAGAGATCGGCGTCGAGCCGGTACAGGGATCCCGTGGCTTTCGTCGTGTCGACGAAGTTGCGCGTCCCCGCCCAGAAGCGGCCGCGACGATCGACCTTGCCGTCGTTGAAGCGATTCTCCGGCAGATCGGCTTCCGGATCGGCAACCGGCGTGGCTGAACCCGCTTCGATATCGAGGAAGAAAAAGCCTGAACGCCGGGCACCGACGAGGCCGCCGCGTGCACGCAAGCCGATGCAGCCGACCGGCTCGCCGACGTCCCAGCTCCGCACCGATTGATCGGCCTCGTTCCAGCTCTGGATGGCACAGCCTTCCACGTCCACCCAGTACAGCGCGCTTTCCCGCGCACTCCAGACCGGGCTCTCGCCGATCTGGTTGCGCGACGCGATTAGGACGCGGGGCACCAACAAATCAGGCTTTCGCGATCTCCGCCTGCACGGCTTGCGCGATGGAGGCGGTCCCGTCACGGCCGCCGAACTCGAATGGGCGCAGCGTCGCGCGCGAATACGCCGAGCGCACCGCGTCTTCGAGCAGGCGTCCCGCATCGACCAGGCGTTCGATGCGATGCTGCTGGCCGAGCCAGTCGAGCATCATCGCGGCGGACAGGAACATCGCCGTCGGGTTGGCCTTGCCCTGGCCGACGATGTCCGGCGCGGTGCCGTGACAAGGCTGGAACATGCCATGGTGGTCGCCGATGTCCCCGGAAGGCGCGAAGCCCATGCCGCCGATCAATCCCGCGCCGAGATCGGAGAGGATGTCGCCGAACATGTTCTCGGTGACGATGACGTCGAACGCCCAGGGCTTGAGCAGCAGGTTCAGCGCGGTCGCGTCGATGTTGGCGCAGTCCGCTTCGAATCCGGAATGCTTCTTCGCTGTGTCGTCGAATACGCCGCGCATGAACGCGTAGGATTTCAGCACGCCGGCCTTGTCGACGCAGGTGACCTTGCCCGGGCGACCGCGCTTGCGGCGTTCGCCTGCAAGCCGGAACGCATAGTTGAAAACGCGCTCGCAACCGGCGCGCGTCAATCGCATCGTATCTAGCGCCGTGTTTGCATCGGGCATGACGCCGCGGCCGCGCGAATAATACAAGCCCTCAGTCTGCTCGCGCAGTATGACCAGGTCGATTTCCGCCGCGCGGGCATCCCGCAATGGCCCCGTCGTGCCCGGCACGAAGCGGATCGGCCGCACGCCGGCATAGAGCTCGTACTCCATGCGGATGTCGAGTTGCGGCGCGATCTCGGTGCCATCCGGATAGCGCACATCGGGCAGGCCCATCGCCCCGAACAGGATCGCGTCGGCCGCGCCGACTTCCTTCATGGCTGCGTCGGTGAACGCGCTGCCGGTTTCGCGATAAGCGACGGCACCGCCCTGCATCCGGTTCCAGCGAAATCCGATGCCGCCCATTTTCTTCGCCACGCTCTCCAGCAACGGCAGGCAGGCATCCATGACTTCCACGCCAATGCCGTCGCCGGGCAATACGGCAATGTTCAGGTCGGACAGGGCCGGCACGTTGTTCTCCGCAGGGTAAATGGAAACGCGGCGCGAGAGCGCCGCGGGACTTCCGGATGGATCAGTTCAGGCGCGACCAGCCCGGCTCGCTGCGATCGAGGATGCGCTTGAGCGCCTCGAAGTGCAGCGTGGATTGCTGGCGCTCGCTTTCGATCTGCACCGCGACTTCGGCCGCCATCTTGTCGGGAACGCGCTTGAGCTTGCCACCCGTGCTTTGCGCCAGCACCTGGACCATGCAGCAACGCTCCAGGTAGTAGAGGTCGTCGAACGCGTAGGCCACATTGTCGCCGCACACGATCACCCCATGGTGTTGCAGGAAGACGACGTCCTTGTCGCCGAGCGCGTTGCATATGCGATCGCCTTCCTCGCTCGCGAGCGCGACGCCGCCATATACCCGGTCATAGCCGATGCGTCCGTGATAGCGCATCGCGCTCTGGTTCGCGAGCACGTCGAGCTCACCGCCATCGAGCAAGGTCAGGGAAGTGGCGAACGGCATGTGGGTGTGCAGTACCGCCTTCTTGCGCTTGCCGAGGTGGATGCTGCCGTGGATGAAGAATGCCGTCGGCTCGACCTTGTGCTTGCCTTCGACGACTTCGCCTTTTTCATCCACCACCATCAGGTCGGCCGGCGTGAGCTCGGACCAATGGAATCCCTGCGGATTGATCAGGAATTTCGTCGGATCGCCCGGCATTTCCAGGCTGAAATGGTTGCATACGCCTTCATTGAGGCCCATGCGCGCGGCAGAGCGCAATGCGGCGGTGAGGTCGATGCGGGCCTGGGTGACGGGGTCGAAGCGCTTCATGTTTCCTCCGGTCAACTCTTGTTTGGTTACATTCTGCCATAGCGAATCCCGCGGGTTGCGACGCGATGTTGCTGCGTTGCGAATAACACGGGGTGGAATTCGGCGGCCATCGGCGTCTGGAGCGACAGAGGCGCCTTGGCTAGAATCCCTGTTCAGACAGTGGCGGCGCATCTTGCCGGCCCGGCAGACACAGGAGAAGAAGGTGAATCGATCGATACTGACCCCGGAGCAGCGCGCGGACTACGACCGCGACGGCTACGTGATGGTGCGCGGCCTGTTCGACCCTGAAGAGGCGAAGCTGCTGCAGCAGGCCATGGAGAAGGATCCGCAGATCCGCAGCCATTTCTACAACCGCAAGGATGCGGCGGGCCTCGCCACGAAAATGGCGCTCTGGAATCACCCGGGCGACAGCGTCTATGGCCTGGCCGCGCGCAGCCATCGCATCGTCGACACCATGGAGTCGCTGCTCGGTGGCGAGGTGTACCACTATCACTCCAAGCTGACTGCGAAGGAGCCGTTCGAAGGCGGCGCGTGGGAATGGCACCAGGATTACGGCTACTGGTATAACAACGGCATCCTGTACCCGCTGATGGCGAGCGTGATGGTCGCGCTCGACAAGTGCACGAAGGAAAACGGCTGCCTGCAGGTGTTGAAGGGTTCGCACCAGATGGGCCGCATCGATCACGGCGTGATCCAGGGCAGCCAGGTGGGCGCCGACCTGACGCGCGTCGAGCAGGCGGTCAAGCAGATGGAAACGGTGTACGCGGAAATGGAGCCGGGCGACGGCCTGTTCTTCCATTGCAACACGCTGCATCGCTCGGACCAGAACCGCTCGCCGAATCGGCGCTGGACGGTGCTGTTCTGCTACAACGCCGCGCGCAACAATCCCTATGTCCAGCACCACCACCCGTTCTATACGCCCATCGACAAAGTGCCGGATTCTGCACTCAAGGAAGCGGGCATGAAATTCGACGCAACCGCCGGCGAAGCCTTCCTGAGCACCTTCGCCAACCCGCCCGAGCTCAAGAAGACCATGAAGGTCTGAGGGAGCGCAGGGTTGCGGCGGACGCGCTCCAGCGTCCGCCGCCCTGCCATCACGCCAGGTCGAAGCGGTCCAGGTTCATCACCTTGACCCAGGCCGCCACGAAGTCCTGCACGAACTTCGCCTGTGCATCGGCGCTCCCATAGACCTCTGCCAGCGCGCGCAATTGGGAGTTGGATCCGAATACTAGATCGGCGCGAGTGGCGGTCCACTTCAGCTCTCCTGTCTTGCGATCGCGCCCCTCGTAAACTTCCTTCGCTTCCGACGTCGCCGTCCATTGCGTGCCCATGTCGAGCAGGTTCCTGAAGAAATCGTTGGTCAGTGTTCCCGGCTTCTTCGTGAACACGCCGTGCTTTGCCTGGCCCATATTGGTGTCGAGCACGCGCAGGCCGCCAACGAGCACCGTCAACTCGGGTGCGGTCAATGTCAGCAGCTGCGCTTTATCCAGCAGCAGCGCTTCCGCCGGCACCGCAAAGCGTTCCTTCTGGTAGTTGCGAAAGCCGTCCGCCACGGGTTCGAGCGGGGCGAAGGATGCCACGTCGGTTTGCGCCTGCGAGGCGTCCATGCGACCCGGCGCGAACGGCGCCGTCACATTGATGCCGGCGTTCTTTGCTGCCTGCTCCACTCCGGCATTGCCGGCGAGCACGATCAGGTCCGCGAGCGACACCTTCAGTCCACCTGATGCCGATTTGTTGAAGTCGGCCTGGATGCCCTCGAGCGTCTTCAGGACCTTCGCCAGTTGCGCGGGTTGGTTGGCCTCCCAATCCTTTTGCGGCGCCAGCCGGATGCGCGCTCCGTTCGCACCGCCGCGCTTGTCGGAGCCGCGAAACGTAGAAGCGGATGCCCAGGCGGTCGAAACCAGTTGCGATACCGTCAGCCCTGACGCCAGCACCCTGGCCTTGAGCGCGGCGACATCCTTGTCCTCGACGAGCTTGTGGTCCACGGCAGGGATCGGATCCTGCCAGATGAGTTCCTCCTTCGGCACTTCCGCGCCGAGATAGCGGGCACGCGGACCCATGTCGCGATGCGTGAGCTTGAACCATGCACGCGCAAAGGCATCCGCGAACTGTTCCGGGTGTTCGAGGAAGCGTCGCGAAATCTTCTCGTAGGCGGGATCGAAGCGCAGCGAGAGGTCGGTCGTCAGCATCGAGGGCGCGATGCGCTTCGATTTGTCGTGCGCGTCCGGCACCGTTCCTGCGCCCGCGCCGTTCTTCGGCTTCCACTGATGCGCGCCGGCAGGGCTCTTCGTCAGTTCCCATTCATAGCCGAACAGGTTCTTGAAGAACTCGTTGCCCCATTTCGTCGGCGTCGAAGTCCAGGTGACTTCCAGGCCGCTGGTGATGGCGTCGCCCGCCCAGCCGGTGCCGTAGGTGCTCTTCCAGCCAAGTCCTTGTGCCTCGATGTCTCCGCCCTCCGGATCGACGCCCACATGGGATGCGGCACCAGCGCCGTGCGTCTTGCCGAAGGTGTGGCCGCCGGCGATCAGCGCCACGGTTTCCTCGTCGTTCATCGCCATGCGGCCGAACGTTTCGCGAATGTCGCGGGCCGCCGCGACGGGATCGGGATTGCCGTTCGGGCCTTCCGGGTTGACGTAGATGAGGCCCATCTGCACGGCAGCGAGCGGATTGGCCAATTCCCTTTCGCCGGAGTAGCGCGTGTCGGCGCCCAGCCATTTTTTCTCGGTGCCCCAGGATACGTCGTGGTCCGGTTCCCATACGTCCGCGCGGCCCCCGGCAAAGCCGAAGGTCCTGAAACCCATGGTTTCGAGCGCGACGTTACCGGCCAGGATCATGAGGTCGGCCCAGGAAATCTTGCGGCCGTATTTCTGCTTGATCGGCCAGAGCAGGCGCCTGGCCTTTTCGAGGTTCGTGTTGTCCGGCCAGCTGTTGAGCGGGGCGAACCGTTGCTGGCCGCGGCCGCCGCCGCCGCGGCCATCGCCCGTGCGGTACGTGCCGGCGCTGTGCCAGGCCATGCGGATGAACAGGGGACCATAGTGGCCGAAGTCTGCCGGCCACCAATCCTGCGAGTCGGTCATGAGCGCGGCAAGGTCCTTCTTGACCGCGGCCAGGTCGAGGCTCTTGAATTCCTTTGCGTAGTCGAAATCCGCGCCCATCGGGTCGGACTTGGAGGAATGCTGGTAAAGCAGTTCCAGCGGCAGATGCTTGGGCCACCAGTCCTTGTTCGACGTGCCTCCGCCGAAGGTGTGGTTGAACGGGCATCTGGATTCATTGGGTATCGGTTCGTTGGGCATGTTTGCTCTCCTTGGGATTTTCGCGCCCGATGACGCGGGATCGGTCGGGCCTTGTCGTCGACCTGGTTTTCACCAGATCGCCGGCAACGCGGCCAGCCGGTCTTCCAGCACCTGCACGATTGTGTTTGCCAGTTGTTGCATGTGTCACTGCCGATTCACCCCTGCATCGGGGCGTGGAAGGCATGTTCGGCTCCGGCGCCGGATTGATCCAATGGATTGTTTGAATGGAATCGATAGAAAATATCTATCGACCGGTCGAAATCCGGTCCAGGCATCCGCACGCCTGCGCGGCGACCCGGCGCAGCCGGGCGTGCGTCACGCGGCTAGCTTCGCGTATCCAGCCTGCCCTTGTAGGGAATGCAGTACAGCCCGATGGGCTCGGTTCGGCCGCGCAGGGTCAGCGGCGGCAGCGGCAGGGCGTCCATGAAGACCTGAGTGGACTTCAGCACTTCCATGACGTTGTCCGAGAGCAGCAGCTCGCCCGCCCGTGCGCGCTGCATGAGCCGGGACGCGATGTTCACGGCGTCGCCGATGATCGTGAAGTTCGAGTACGCCGGCGAACCCACGTTTCCGGCGACGACCTCGCCCTTGTTGACGCCGACGCCCAGCCCGGTTTCCAGGCCGTGGCGCGCGCGCCACTGTGCGGAAAGCGCGTCGAACTCGGCAAGCATCTGGTTGCCGCACTTGATCGCGCGCTCCGCCGCGTCGGGTTGCTCGAACGGCACGCCGAACCCCACCAGCAGGCTGTCGCCCGCCATGTTGAAAATGACGCCGTTGTGCCGGTAGGCGATGTCGGTCAGCAGAGAGAAATACTCGTTCAGCAGCAGCACGACCTGCGTGGGCGGCAGCTTTTCCGCCATGCGCGTGAACCCGCGCAGGTCCGCGAACAGGATGACGGCATCGAAGCGATTCTGGTAACCGACTTGCGGGCCGCCCGGGACGCCGGGCGAAACCAGTGACTGGTCGACCAGCTTGCGCGTCCTCAAGTGATCGAACTGGTCGCGTGGCGGCTCGGCTTGCGTGTTCTGCGATGGCATGGCGGCCTGCTGCCGGCGCGCCTGGTGGCCGCTGACCAGCGATTTCACGCGCACCAGGAATTCGTCCTTTTCGATCGGTTTGCTGAAGAAATCGTCGGCGCCGACCTGCAATCCCTTGATGCGTTCTTCGCGTTCGTCGGTGGCAATCAGGAACACCACCGGCGTGAGCGACGTGTCGGGGTTGGCCTTGATGCGCCGGCAGACTTCGTAGCAGGACATGCCGGTCGTCGTCATGTCCAGCACAACGAGGTCGGGACGCATGGACGCGGCCACCTGCAGGGCTTCCTCGCCGTTGCGGGCGGTCAAAATCTCGACGCCGGATCGCCTGAGGTAGAGCGACATCAGCAGGCGGGTATCGGGCGCGTCGTCCACCAGCAAAACGCGCGGCACGGGCCCTGGGACGGTCGGATTCATCTGGATTTTCAGTCTGCGAACCCTGCTTGTCGGCAAGCAGGTTGCCTATTGTCGCACGCGTACGCGCGGGGTCTCTCGGCGACGGCTCAGGTGGCGCCGCCGGTCCTGAGCCAGAACGTGACCGGCCCGTCGTTTACGAGCAGGACGCGCATGTGGGCGCCGAACTCGCCGCTTGCTACCAGTTCGTGGCTGGCCCGTGCGCGCGCCAGCAAACGGTCGAACAGGCGCCGGCCGACCTCGGGTGCCGCCGCGGGCGTGAAGCTTGGCCGCGTGCCGCTGTTGGTGTCCGCCGCCAGCGTGAATTGCGGGACCAGCAACAACCCGCCTTTGACGTCGCGCAGGCTCAGGTTCATCTTGCCGCTCGCATCCGAAAAAACGCGATAGCCCAGCAGTCGCTCGACGAGCCGATCCGCATCCGCTTCCTCATCGCCGCGTTCGGCGCAGGCAAAGACCAGCAAGCCGCCACCGATTTCCGCAATGCTCTTGCCGGCGACTTCCACGCTGGCCCGGGCGACTCGCTGCAACAGTCCGATCATGGTTTATCTGATTGTTCTGATGATGAATTATGACACCTTTGTGACACCTGACTGCTCCTGGCCTACAATGCCACAACGCATTGAAACCAAAAGCGAAGGCGTGCATGCGACCTTCGATACCGAGATCCGACTGGGGAAGGAGCCGCCTTGTTTTCCCGCCTGATGCCCTCCGAGGGGCGCTTCTTCGAATTGTTCACCGAGCTGGCCGCAGAGATCCAGGAAGCGAGCCGTGAACTCGCCAGCCTGATGGCGGCGTTCGACGACGTGCAGCGCCGATGCTACAACATCGAAACCATCGAGAAGCGCGGCGATCGCATCACCCAGGCCGCCATCGAATTGCTGCACAAGACTTTCATCACGCCGATCGACCGCGACGACATCCATCAGCTGGTCACGCGCATGGACGACATCCTCGACATGATGGAGGACGCCGCGCAATCGATCCATCTCTACGATATCCGCAGCGTGACGCTGGACGCGAAGAAGCTTGCCGACATCTGCGTGGGCTGCGCGGACAAGGTCAGGGAAGCCGTGTCGCTGCTCTCGAACATGGAAAACGGCGCGAGGATCCTGGCGGTCTGCGCGGACATCGACAAGCTCGAGTCCGAAGCGGACCACGTGATGCGCTCCGCCATGGCCAAGCTGTTCCGGGACGAGCCCGACGTGCGCCAGGTGATCAAGCTGCGCGCGATCTACGAGACGCTCGAGGGGGTGACCGACCGATGCGAGGATGTCGCCAACATCATCGAAGGCATCGTCCTCGACAATTCCTGAGCGTCGTCTTGGCAATCGCCGCACAGCACAGGCAAGGCGTTCGATGAGCTTCCAGGTCCTCGTGTTCCTCGTGGCGCTCGCGTTGGCGTTCGATTTCATGAACGGCTTCCACGATGCCGCCAACTCCATCGCCACCATCGTCTCGACGCGGGTCTTGCGGCCGCAGTGGGCGGTTGCCTGGGCGGCGTTTTTCAACTTCGTCGCGTTCGCGATTTTCGGCGTCGCCGTGGCCGCCACCGTCGGCAAGGGAATCGTCGATCCCGCCATCGTCGACCACCACGTCGTGTTCGGCGGATTGGTCGGCGCCATCGCGTGGAACATCATCACCTGGTACTACGGAATTCCTTCGAGTTCCTCGCACGCCCTGATCGGCGGTCTCGCCGGGGCGGCGGTTGCCAAAGGCGGCGTCGACACGCTGATCGCGGGCGGATTCCTGAAAACCGCCGCCGCCATCGTGCTGTCGCCGCTGCTCGGCTTCGTCCTCGGCATCACGCTGACGATCATGGTGGCGTGGATTTGCCGCCGCCAGACGCCGCGACGCATCGACCGCTGGTTCCGGCGGCTGCAGTTCGTCTCCGCCGCCTTCTACAGCCTGGGGCATGGCGGCAACGACGCGCAGAAGACGATGGGCGTGATCTGGATGCTGCTCATCGCGGCGCAGGTCACCGGCGCGAAAGATCCGCTTCCGCTGTGGGTTCCGTTTGCGTGCTACGGCGCCATCGCGATGGGCACGCTGTTCGGCGGCTGGCGCATCGTCAAGACCATGGGCCAGAAAATCACGCGGCTGAAGCCGGTCGGCGGCTTCTGCGCGGAAACCAGCGGCGCGATCACCCTGTTCCTGGCGACCGCACTCGGCGTGCCGGTTTCCACGACACACACGATCACGGGCTCCATCGTCGGCGTCGGCTCCGCGCAGAACCTTTCCGCGGTGCGCTGGGGCGTGGCCGGGCGCATCGTCTGGGCATGGATACTGACCATTCCGAGCTCGGCGTTCATCGCCGCCGTGTTCTGGTGGGCCGGCCAGAGGTTCTTCTAGGCGCATTCGTCTTACGCCTGTCATATTTCCCCCATAAGCTCGCAATATTTCAAGGGCGAGCGGGGGATCAATGAATGTCCTGATGATCTCGGACGTATACTTTCCGAGGGTCAATGGCGTATCCACTTCCATCCAGACGTTCCGGCGCGAGCTTTCCGCCGTGGGCCACAAGGTCGACCTGATAGCGCCGGCCTATCCCGCGCAAGCCGCCGAAGACGCCAGTGTCCTTCGCGTGCCCTCGCGATTCATTCCACTCGATTCGGAAGACCGCATGATGAGGCCGCGCGCGGTGCGCGCCCTGCTGCCGCGGTTGCGCGAAAAAAAATACGACCTCGTGCACATCCAGACGCCCTTCGTCGCGCACTGGCTGGGCATGGAAATCGCCGACGCGCTGGCGTTGCCGCGAGTCGAGACCTATCACACGTTTTTCGAGGAATATCTTTTCCACTACGTGCCGCTGCTGCCGAAACGCATCCTGCGCGGGCTTTCGCGCCGGTTTTCCCGCACGCAGTGCAATTGCATGAACGCGCTGGTCGTGCCTTCGTCGGCGATGCGCGACAAGCTGGCCGAGTATGGAGTCAAGGTGCCCATGCACGTCATCCCGACCGGCATCCCGCTGGCTGAATTTTCCTCGGGTAACGGCGGCAGCTTCCGCGCCGCGCACGGCATCGAAAGAGGCAGGCCGATGCTGCTGTACGTCGGCCGCGTGGCCTACGAAAAGAACATCGACTTCCTGGTCCGTGCGCTCGAGCGCGCGCTCGCGACCATGCCGGACATCCTGCTGACCATCGCGGGCGAAGGCCCGGCGCTCGACTCGCTGAAGAAACTGGTGGCGTCGCGCCGTCTTTCCGCGAACGTGCTGTTCGTCGGCTATCTCGACAGGAGCGGCGCATTGCTCGATTGCTACCGCGCGGCCGACGCCTTCGTGTTTGCCTCGCGTACCGAAACCCAGGGCCTCGTGTTGCTGGAGGCGATGGCGCTGGGCGTCCCGGTGATTTCCACGGCGGTCATGGGCACGCGCGACATCGTCGGCCCGCGGCGCGGCGCGATGGTGCCCGACGACGACGAGGCCGATTTCGCGCGGCATATCGTCATGTTGATGAACGATCCGGCGGCCCGCATGCGCCTGGCGGCCGAGGGGCCGCTTTATGCATCGGAGTGGAGCGCCGGCGCGCTGGCGAACAAGCTCGCGACCGCCTATCGCGAGGTGCTGGCGACGAGTCGTTCCGATTCCGGCCAATCCGCCGGTCGCGCGGACGCTGCACCTGCGGCTGGCATGCTTGCAAGATAGGGATCCGGCGCCGGCCATGTGCCGGCGCACCATCGACTTCTTCGCGGTATATTGGGCGGCATAACAGGAGGAGAGTTGCCATGCCCGCCACAGCCGTTCGCGCCGAAGCCGATTCCGAATCGCTCTATACCAGCCGCGCCCGTTACCTCACCAATGAAAACGGCTTCGCATTTTCCTGGCCCGCCGTGCCGGTGCGCCAGTTCCTCGCCGAGCGCGACCGTGCGTTCGACCCGGCCTCGCCGACGGGCTTGATCGCGCTCGATATTTCGTCCGATCTTCACGCCAACTATCCCGCCACGACGCCGACCTTGTTGTGCCGCTATGTAAGACTGCGCCCGGCGGAGCAGCTGCGAACGGCCTTCGCGGCTTCCGGCGAGATCTACTACGTGCTCGCGGGCAGCGGTGAAAGCCGCAACGGCAGGGACGTCATTGGCTGGGAAAGCGGCGACGTATTCTGTTTTCCGGGTGGCGGGGAGACGTTGCATCGCGCCGGCAGCGCGAACAGCCTGCTGTTTTGCGTCACCAACGAACCGCTGCTCGCATTCGAGCGCCTGCGCGCGCCGCTGCCGGGAGAAGCCGTGGTCGAGACCACGCATTGGCCGGCCGCGGAGATCGAACGCTACTTCGAGGAGGTCTGGAGCCGCCCGGTTACCGCAAATACCACGGGCAATTCGGTGCAGTTTTCCACGACCGCGCTGGCGCCGAGCTCCAACACCATTCCGAGCATCAACACGGCGATCAACACGCTGGAGCCTGGCTGCGACCAGCGCCCGCACCGTCACAACGGCGCGGCGGTGACCCTCGCGATCCAGGGCGAAGGCATCCATTCGATGATCGACGGCAAGCGTGTGGATTGGTCGACCGGCGCCGCGCAGATCACGCCGGCGACGCTCATGCACTCGCATCACAGCACCGGCACGAAACGCATGCGTTCGTTCGTGATCCAGGACGAGGGGCTGCATCATTACACCCGTACGCCGGGTTTCAGTTTCGACTGAATTTCCGGCATCTGCCGCGACTGGGCTGCGGGAGGCGACGAACATGAATCCAGAAAAAACCATCCTGATTCCGACGGCGCCTTTCGCGGCGCTGCCCACTTGTCCGGAACACCAGATATCCCGGCGCGAAGTTCTGCGGGCCTCGCTCGCGTTGGGCGCGATGGCCTTCATTCCGTCGCTTGCCAGCGCGAAAGACGACGTCGGGCTCGATTTCAAGGGTCCGATGCCCACGCCCGACCAGATCCTCGGTCCCTTCTATCCGGTGCAGAAGCCAACCGACGGCCGCAACGACCTTGCGAGGTTGAAAGGCCATGCCGGCCAGGCGCAGGGCCAGATCATCTACGTGACGGGCAGCGTGCTGAACCTGCGCGGCGAACCCTGTCCGGGCGTGAACCTGGAAATCTGGCAGGCAAACGGCGCCGGGCGCTACACGCATCCGCACGATCGCAATCCGGCTGCGCTCGATCCGAACTTCGAGGGTTACGCCAACGTGGTGACGGATGCGGAAGGCCGCTATCGTTATCGGACGGTCAAACCCGGTGCCTATCCCGTCGTGGCGGACTACTGGCGGCCGCCGCACATTCACTACGACATCACCGGCAACGTCAATCGCCTCATCACGCAAATGTATTTTCCCGACGAGCCGCTCAACAAGAAGGATCCGCTGTTGCAGCAATCGTGGGCCAAGGACAGCCTCATCGCGCAGGTAATGCCGCCAACGGCGAACGAAGAACCCGACGCGAAGCTCGTCGTCTGGAACCTCGTTCTGATACAAGGCTGATTGCTGCGGCGCTGCAACGCCCCGCACCGGGTCAGTAAGCCGGACGTCAACATTGCGTCGTCCCGCAGCGACGGTTCCACGCGCCTCCTTGCCGGAACTTCGTCGACGCCGGTCCTGTCACATCGCCGAAGCGGAGACGGGACGATGAACAGACACCAGGTTTTGCGCGAGTCGATCCATGCGATCGCGCGCCGGGCCGGCATAGACAGGCCGGTATTTCACTTGACTTCGGTTTCGCGCGATGACGCGGGCGTGTTCATCATGCAAACCAACTGGCCCGACGGCAAGCTGATATGCGATTCGCTTGCGCGAGCGGTGACGGGATTTCCGCCGGATTCGTTCACGACCTGCGTGGCCTTGTTGCCCGATCTCGTGAACGAGATCATCGGCGAGGCGAAGAAGGAATCGGACTTTGCGCGGGAACGGCACTCCCTGGAGATGCACCGCCAGTGAGTCCGGCATCGGAGAGGCGCAGGCGTTGCGGCCCGGCGGGCTGGCCGAGGATCTGGGCGAGTCGCGGTGTCGAAGCAGATCGCGGCTCCCGCTTCATTCGATCCATCGCGGCCGCGGCGAATCGCGCAGTGCTGCGAGCTGCGCGGAAACGCTCGCACCGAATCAGCCGCCTGCGCTGACGCACGCTAGCGTTGCGTGTGCGCCTTCGGTCCCAGCAAGGCCTCGCGAAAACGATTCTTCAGGTGCGTGCCGTCCCGCGGCGGCAATACCAGCGGTAGCTTGTCTGCCTCGATCTTGACCTGCGCGAACAGCGGGCCGGTCGCCTCATGGATCGCGGTGCGCAGTGATGCAACCTGATCGAACGCCGTAACCGTCGACGTCAGCGCGAAGCCGCAACTCCTCGCCGTTGCGGCCAGGTCGATGCCGAACTTCGTGTGCGACGGCTGCATGCCGGTTTCGCCGTAGTGCTCGTTGTCCAGCACCACGATCGCAAGGTTGCGCGGGCGCTGCACGCCTATGGTCGCGAGCGTTCCCATGCCCATCAGCATTTCGCCGTCGCCGGTCAGCACCAGCACGCGACGCTCCGGCTGCGCGATGGCGAGGCCCAGCCCCATCGCGGCAGCCCCGCCCATGCCGCCCCAAAGCGGAAAATTCAGCGCGTGGTCGCCGGCTTCGGTCGCATCCCACGCCGGCGCACCGAGCCCGGCGATGACCAGCAGGTTCCCGCGGTCCGCCAGCAGGGCCCTGACTACCTTGCGTCGCTCCAGCTTCGTCGTCGAGTCCATCGCGTCACCCGGTTACTGGTCGAAGGTCTTTGCGCCAAGCAGCCGCTGGCCGATCAGCACCGCGGCAGGACGCAGAGTGTTGTAAGCGATGCGCAGCGCGCCTTCCGCAAGCGGCACGATGTCTTCTTCGCGATCCGCACGCGTGACCAGCACGCCCATTTCTTCCATGACGCTTTTCGCGGCCCGGCCCATCGGAACCTGCCAGGGATTGAATTCCGCCCAGTCGCCGCGCATGGTCACCAGCATCGTGAGCGGAACCTGGCAAACCGAAAGCATGGAAAGCATGTTGATGCAATTGCCCACGCCGCTCGACTGCATGAGCAGCACGCTCTTGTCACCGCCCAGCCAGGCGCCCACCGCGAGGGCGACGCCTTCTTCTTCGGTCGTCAGGCGCACGGCGCGCATGTCGCCGTCAGCCTCGCACAGCCTGATGAGCGCGGTGTGCCCGGCATCGGGTACGAAGCTTACCTGGCGGATGTTCTGCTGCTTCAGCAGGGCGTGAAGGTCCTGGCTCCAGTGGGCTGCCATGTCGAAAGGGGATTTCGGGAATGTTGTTCGGCCGGCGAAAGCGCGATTTGGCCATACTCGAGCGCGTGCGGCAAGACGCGGCAATGCCGCCCATCGTTGACGCACACGCGGGAATGCAGCGGAAAGAAAAAATCAGAACCGGTAAGCGACCCCCGCGTTCGCGAACCAGTTGTCGCGTTGCTGCGTCAGCGGAGAGTCGGCGGCGTCGGCCTGGAGTTGTTGCCAGTTGACGGTCCACAAGCCGACCCAGTGCCTGGCGATGTCAATGTCGCCCAGCAAGCCTGCCTGCACGTAGCGGGTGCCCGATCCGGGGCTGTACGCGGGCAGGCCGGATGTGGCGGACTGTTGCGGCGTGATGCCGAAGTAGCGCTGGGTCGCTTTGGTATCGTTCCAGGTCCATTGCCCGAACAACCCGGCGCGCCATCCGCGCCAATCCAGGATGCCCACTGCGGCGCGCACATCTGCCTGCGCACCGTTGTCAGCCTCTACGTCGTGCCGGTAGCGCAGCAACACACCCATCGGCACAGGCCCGATTTTCCAGGAGCTCTCGGCGTGCACGCCCAGCGAGACGCTCGGGTCGAGGTCGTCGAAATGGCGCTCCGACAGGAAGGCGGAATCGCGGCTGCGCCGCCCCTCTTCATAGGCGGCCTGCGCCCCGAAAATTACGCCGCCCAGAGGCTGCGTGCGCCAACCGCCTTCGAGCAGGCCATGGACGGTGCGCGCAAAAAAATGCTCGCCGTAGAGCCGCACATAAGGAATCGCGTCGACCCGAGTGCTGTCGGCGCCGTCGTATGCGGGCCGCAAGCGCGCCCCCGCGCCTATGTATTTCTCGTCGTCGGTGCTTTGCGCGAATACCGGTCCGCAAAATACGGCGAACAAGGAAACGCAAAGCAGGGCGGTGGCGCGTCGGATCATGTCGTTCCCAGATTCAGTTGGCATGGAAGCTGACTATGCCACTCGTCCTGGAGTTCCGGCAACTGGCGCTCAGAGCATTTCCAGCGGCGTCGCCTTTTTCGGTGGCGGGAATAACCGGTCGAGCTCGGCAAGCTGGTCGGCCGCGAGCTTGTGCTCGCGCGCGTCTGCGTTCTCACGCACGCGCTCGCGGTTTCCGGTCTTGGGAATCGCGATCACGCCGTCCTTCGCCAGCAGCCAGGCCAAAGCGGCCTGCGAAGCCGTCATGCCGTGCCTGCGCGAGAAATCGACGAGCTTCGCATTGCGCAGCAGCCTCGCCTGCTCGATCGGTGAATAGGCCATGACCGGTATGCGCTTCTTCTGCAGCCAGGGCAGCAGATCCCACTCGATGCCGCGGCGCGTGAGGTTGTAGAGCAACTGGTTGGCGGCGATGGATTCGCCACCCGGCTCGGCGGCGATTTCCTTCATGTCGTCCAGGTCGAGGTTGCTGACGCCGTAGTGCCGCACCTTGCCGGCTTTTTTCAGCGCCTGGAAACCCTCCAGCGTTTCGCGGAAGGCTAGGTTGCCACGCCAATGCAGCAGGTAAAGATCGATGCGGTCGGTGCGCAGCCGCGCCAGGCTGCGTTCGCAGGCCGCGACGACGCCCATGCGCGACGCGTTGTGAGGATAGACCTTGCTGACGAGAAACACCTCCTCGCGGCGACCCGCGATCGCCTCGGCGATCAATTCCTCGGATTTGCCCTCGCCGTACATTTCGGCGGTGTCGATCAGCGTGAGGCCGAGATCCAGGCCGAGCCGCAGCGAGGCGATTTCCTCCGCGCGCGTGCCGCGATGGTCCCCCATGTTCCAGGTGCCCTGGCCCAGGGCCGGGACTTGCTCGCCCGAAGGCAGCGTGACGGTTTTCATGTCGCTCCCTGCGCGCCGCCGCTCATCGCGGCTCGCCTTCGCCTGTCAGCGTCAGGATGATGTCGGAATACCAGGCGCAATTCAGGTTCAGGCGCTCGTCCTCCTCGGCATCGCGGTTGTTCACGTCCATCCTCGACGTGTGGATGCCGAGGAGGCGCCAGGGCATGTCCACGCGGCCGGAGATCTTGCCCGCCGCGCGAGCCACCACGGGCGCGCCGCTGGCGCCCCGATGCATGCGCGCGTCGGTGAGGAAATAGCCCTCGCCCTGGAAGCGCAATCCGAACGACGAGGCAATGATGGCCTGGCGTGCCACCGGCAAACGATGCAGGGTATCGTGGAATCCGAGCGGGAATCCGACGATGAGGATGGATGTGCCGACTTCGATCTCGTCGAACTGGCCCACCAGGTGCTCGGGCGTGAATGCCCGCTGCGCAAGCGTTTCCGGCAGGGCGGCGCGATCCAGCTCGACCACGGCGACGTCCACTTCGCCGGCGGAGTCGATTCCTTCGCGCCAGGCGGCGATGCCCTCTCGGAAAAGCGGGATCGACAGCCGGGTGACATCGGCCGCATTCTCCGGGTCGACGTGCAGCTCGATGACGATGCGATCCGGATGATGGCCGCTGGCCTCGTCCACCAGCACATGCCGGGCGGTCACCAGGAACAGGCGCGAATCCCGCTCGAAGAAGAAGCCGGTGGCATTGGTCTTCACTGCGTCGCCCAGCATCGTCGAGATGCGGGTCACGGCCAGCAGCAGCGATTCGATCAAATCCCGTCTCCGTTTCCGCGCGCAGGATTTCCTGCGCGCCCTTGCGTCCGATGGGAAGGCCGGCCCGAAGTTCCCGAAGGAATCCGGGACGCCTTCCCGGCGAGGATTGTCGCCCGGAAAGCTGCGTGATAGCGTTCGGCGATCGCATTCGCGTCGGGAATCATGGCAAGGCAGTCGGCAATTCGATGGTTGCTCACGGGCGTGGCGCTCCTGCTCGCCGCTTCGGCTGTTTTCTACGCGGACCTCCTGCGCGCGGCGTTCGTACGCAATCCGATTCCGCGTTCCGCGGAATCGATCGCCCGCGGCCGGCAGTTGTTCGAGAAAGACTGCATCGTCTGCCACGGCGCCGAAGGCAAGGGCGATGGCGTGGCCGCGGCCGGGTTTCCCAGGCGCCCAAAGGATCTGAGCCGGCTTTCGCCGCCGCCGATCTTTCCAGACGGGGTCGTCGCCTATCGCATCGTCCACGGCGTGAACCTGATGCCCGCCTTCGGCGGAAGCTTGAGCGAGGGCGAAATCTGGGACTTGATGAACTTCATCCGCTCATTGCGAAAATGAGGCAGGCCAGGACACGCGGGACGGCGGCACCCGCAGGCTCTCAAGGCCGCACGAAAAAAGAGCCGGTCTGCTCGCTGTCGCGATTCAGCGGTTCTATCCTCGCGGCGGAAAACGCATGCAGGTCCTCGGTCTGGATGCCGAGGTAGATGGTCTCGGCGTTGTCGCGATGGATGTTGATCTTGGCGTTGTAGACGGTGCGCGTCGTGCCGTGCTTGTCCGTGATGTGGTAGCGGTTGACCAGGTAGCGGCCACCGCCGAGGCTGTTGCCGGTCAGGTAGCAGCGGATGTTGCCGATGCGACCGCCGGAAATGTCCAGCCCCTGCAGCTGGTCCAGCGTGGCGGCGGTGTTCTCGACGAAGTCCAGCGTGTCGTAGCGGATCCGGCGGCGCAACCGGTCGTCGTTGACCTCGATGCGGAAATCGCCCAGCAGGATTTGCCCCGGCATCGCGCGCTCTATCATTCGCGACAGGTCGATCGTGACCTGGCCGACGATATAGCTGAACGTCGTCGGATTCAGGCCTTCGACCTGGTGGAACTCATAGTGCTCGCCGATGTGGAAGGCGGCGCGCAGCCTCGGCACCCACGAGCTGCGCGCCTTGCGTTGCGCCACGGCGTTGTCGGCCAGCACCATCATCATGAGCTTGTACAGCTCGATGTTGGCCTCCGGCGTGGTCGCCCGGTTCCAGATGTAGAAGCCGTCGCCGGTGGTGGTCCTCGCGAAATTGATCTTGATGTCCTTCTGCATCAGCTGGCCGTAGGCGGAATTCACCGAGTACGCGAGGCTGTTCAGCATGGCCATCTGGTCGAGCGGGGAACGCAGCGAAAACTCCACGGCATCGAGCAGCACCACCGCGCGGCCGCGCACCAGCGACACGCTGTAGCGGCGCACCAGGCCGTTGACGAGGTCGATGTCCAGGTCATACTCGATGCGGAAATTCACGTGGATGATCGCCGGCGTCGCATTGAATACGCGGCACACCCGGTCGAACATTTCCGGCACCAGGAATTTCGGCCCGGAAAGCACGCCGTTGATGAACTTGAGCGGATCGCTTTCGGCCTGCAACTGGCTGGTGTGGATCGCCTCGGGGATGGCATAGTGTCGGACCGACAGGAAGCGCAATTCCTGGCCCTTGAACGTCCAGGCGACGATGACGTTGTCGCCGAGGTTCCAAAGGGTGTACAGCGCTTCGTCGAGCTTCGCGATTTCCTCGCGCGCCGACGGGGCGAGCCCGCCGGCAGCGTTTTCGTTGGAGGCGAAGGCGTTGAACCAGGTACCGCGTTTCATGAAAGCGTTTCCGGCTAAGGTTGTCGCGTCGGACGATGCAGTGCATCATCCTCGCGGGCATCATTTACTCGGATATCGGTCAAGGCTGCGCCGGCTAAAGTCGTAATGACCGCCAGCGGGCGCGACCATTTACACGACGACAAACTGACAGGTTTTCCCGGCAAATGGAAGGGTTACACGATCCGAAACTCGTCGCGCTGTCCGTAGCGGTGGCGATCCTCGCCTCCTACGCGGCGCTCGACCTTGCCGGTCGCGTGAATGCCTCCAGCGGCTGGAAATCGTGGATCTGGCTGGTGGGCGGCGCGCTTTCCATGGGCGCGGGCATCTGGTCCATGCATTTCATCGGCATGCTGGCATTCAAGCTGCCGATCCCGGTGGTGTACGACCTGCCGATCAGCCTGGTCTCGATGCTCTTCGCCATCGTCGTTTCCGGGGTGGCGCTCTTCATCCTGCGCAAACCCATGCTCGGCACCGGAGCCCTGACCACGGGCGCGACGCTGATGGGTTTCGGCATCTGCGCGATGCACTACACCGGCATGATCGCCATGCAGCTATCGCCGCCGATCCGATACGACCCGCTGCTGTTCATGGCGTCCGTGCTGATCGCGATCGGGGCATCGATGGCGGCACTTTGGATAGCCTTCCGCCTGAGGAAAAAATATTCGGGCCTGGCCATCGTGGCCAAGCTGGGCGGCGCGACCGTCATGGGAATGGCGATCGCGGGCATGCACTACACCGGCATGGCGGCCGCCCGGTTCGCGCCGGACAGCTTTTGCCTCGGCGTAAGTTCCGGCGGCGGCATCGACAGCGCTTCCCTCGCGGTAGGCATCGGCGTCATCACGATCGCCATCCTCGCCGTCACGCTGGTGATCTCCTCGCTGGACGCGCATTTCGCCGCGAAAAACGCGCGCCTGGCCGTGTCGCTGCAGATCGCCAACGAGCAGCTTCGCAACATCGCGCTCTATGACAACCTGACGGGCCTGCCGAATCGCCTGCTGCTGGAAGACCGCATGCATGCCGCGCTCGCCCATGTCGGGCGCAGCGGACATTCCTTCGCGCTGTTGTTCGTCGACCTGGACCGGTTCAAGCCGGTCAACGATTCGCACGGCCATCGCGTGGGGGACGAGTTGCTGCGTCTCGTCGGCGCGCGCGTCAGGGCGCTGATCCGCGCCGAAGATACCGTCGGCCGCACCGGCGGCGACGAATTCCTGGTGATCCTGCACGAGATGTTCAGCGCCGACGACGCGGCCTTGATCAGCGACAAGATCCTGGCCGAGCTGAACAGGCCGTTTCACGTGGATGGCCGGCAGATCGAAATATCCTGCAGCATCGGCATCAGCGTGTGCCCGCGAGACGGCACGGACATCCCGACGCTCATCGCGAACGCCGATGCCGCCATGTACGACGTCAAGAAATCCGGCCGCAACGGCTATCGATTCTATCTTCCGGGCGTCGTCGTCCCCCGGCTGCAGGGTTCGCGCTAGCCTTCCCGGGCACCAGGCCGGTTGGCAACTCTTGCAGGTGCCATTGAAAAACATACGTGCCGGCAGCTTCTTCTGTTGGCACTTCTGATTGATTAAAAAAGTAATTTTGAAGAATCGTATTGGCATGGGCGTTGCACGTGTCTGCAGGGTAGGCAGGGGATGAACATTCCCCCGCGTACATGCCAAGGAGGAGATGCCCATGAACAAGATCTTGATGCTGACCACCGCGACGTTGGCCGCGGTCCTGCTGGTGACCGCGGGTGTTGCCGCCGCGGCCACCCCGCCGGATCCGACCCGGAACGGCCCGCAGCAGCCGACCCCGAACCGTAGCAATGCTCCGCTGCAGGAACAGAACAGCCCGATCGTGGACGACGCCCAGGCCGGCGCCGCGGTAACGCCGCGCGAACGCGAATACCTGTCGTCGCTGAAAAAGTGCGAACCCCTGGCGGGCGACAAGAAGCAGGCTTGCATCGATGCGGCACGCAGGAAGGCCGGCGAGATGTAGGTCTTCTGGCGATGACGCCAATGAAAACGGGCGCCGCCGGCGCCCGCTTTCATTTGCACGGGAAGACTAGCTTTCGTACTTGAACGAAAGCAGCAGGCGCGTGCGAAACGCGACCGCCCTGCCTTTGTCGACCTTCATGTCCATCTTCACCACTTCCGCGATGCGCAGGTCGCGCAAGGACTTCGACGCCACGTTCACCGCGTTCATCGCGGCGTCCTCCCAGACTTCGCGCTGGTGCCGATGACCTCGACGATCTTGTAGATCGGTTCTGCCGCGTTCTTCTTCGCCATTTCACACTCCTCCGTCGGATGAAGCATAGATTGGACACGAAAAACAACCGCGCCCAATCCTACACCCGAACCGGCGGCGACAGGCGCTACGACGCCTTGCGCAATCCGTCGGCGTCGATGCGATGGTGGGAGAAGAATGCCGCCGCGCCGTCTTCTCCTAGGTAGCGCGCCAGCACGCGCGGCTCCGACGCGCGCAGGTCCACCATGATCAGGCCGTCGAGGGCGTCGTTGAAGTCTTGGTCGGCATTGAAGGCGAGCAGGCGCCCGCCGAGCTTCAGGTATTGCTTCAGCAGGATCGGCACGCCCTTGCTGTCGCGCTCGATCTGCTTGACCAGCCGCGAGACGTCCTCGATGTCGGTCAACGCATCGAACTCCGCCTGGTCGTAGGTGGCGTCCCCGCTTCGAAACGGGCGCCGCGGCTTCACGTGCCGCGCCAGGGCGGCCTCGATGTTGTTGGCGCTCAGGAAATCGACGATGAGCCGGCGCGATGCCGGCGTGTATTCGTTGCTGATGCTGACGGCGCCGAACAGCGTCGCATACTGCGGATGGCGCACGATGAACTCGCCGATGCCGCGCCAGAGCAGCATCAGCGGGGCGAAGCCGCGCTGGTATTCGGCGCGCACGAACGAGCGGCCGAGCTCGATCGCGGGGTTCATGGCCTCCAGCACCTTGTCCGCGTACTTGAACAAGGAGTGCGTGTAGAGGCCGCGCTTGCCATAGCGCTCGACGATTTCGTCGGCAAGGCCCAGGCGGTACGCGCCCACGATCGCGTCCGCGCTCGAATCCCATACGAATAAATGCAGGTAGTAGGAATCGAACAAGTCCACGTCGGAAGACTTGCCCGTTCCTTCGCCGACCGCGCGAAAGGTCAGCTCGCGCAGCCGCCCGATTTCCTGCAGGCACCACGGAAACTGCTCGGCGCGGGCGTAGTGAACCGAGAACTGGCCGGCCGAAACCAGGCGCTGGTCGGCCGGCAGGGCCTCGATTTCCGCTTTCAGCAAGGTTTCAGGGACGGCATCGCGCGTATCAATGGCATGGATGGAATCGGTGGTGCCTCGCTTTCCGGGCGATGCGACGCGAATCCGGCCTTGCAGAAATCGCGGTATCCGAGACAGCACGGCGGGCAGGAATGGAGGGAACAACTTCGGCAGGATCGAGCGTCTGCGCAGCATCGGTACATCCTCACGTTGACGCGACGCGCGGGCGGACATGCGCACCCGCGCCACCGCTGTATGACCAGATTAAACACGCGCGTTTACGCTCATGTGACCGCTGCATTGCGGAAATGTTTCCTGTCTCAAGTTCTTGTAAGGAAAGAGCCTGTGACGCAGGCGCCACGTCCGCAGGGCGTGCTGCGCCGCATGATTGGTGTCGATGGCCATCCATGGCGGCTCACGGCGAGCGGGCAATCCCGATCCTGCGCACCGTCGCCAATGACCAGTCGGCCTTCACCCGATCGTTCAGGCAAGCCCCGTGGCGACTCGCAAATTGCGCACGCTTGCCGGTTCTAGAAAGACCCGGGGGCGGCGCATGTCGCCGTAATCGTGGCGCGCGAGGCAGGCGCTACAATGCGTGGCAGGGGGGGCCATGCAAACGCACATCGGCAAATACCTGCTCAAAAAAAAGCTGGGCGCCGGAGCCAGCGGCAGCGTCTATCTCGCGCTGGATGAGTTTTCGGGGCGCGAGGTGGCGCTGAAGTTCTACGAAATCGGCAAGTCGCCGGAAACCTCGGAATTTGCGCGGTCGCAATTCCTCACCGAGGCCTCGCTGGCGGGGCGCCTGTGGCATCCCCATATCGCGCTGATCATGGATGCGTGCTCCGACGACACCATCAGCTACGTCGTCACGGAATTCGTGCCCGGCGGCAGCCTCTCGCAATTCACCGGCCCGCGCGGGCTGCTCTCCTTCCAGGAAGTCGTCGAGATCGGGTTCAAATGCTCCGGCGCGCTCGACTACGCGTTTCGCAACGATGTCATCCATCGCGACATCAAGCCGGCCAACATCCTGCGCAGCGTCGATTCGCAGGTGAAGATTTCAGACTTCGGGGTGGCATTCATACGCAATGCGATGCATACGCAGATCCTGGATGCGGGATCGCCGTACTACGCGTCGCCCGAGCAGGCGACGGGCGCGGAGTTGTCCCACCAGAGCGACATGTTTTCGCTTGGCGTCGTGCTCTACGAGATGCTCGCGGGCAGGCGGCCCTTCGTCGGCGAGAGCAACGGCCAGGTGCTGCACCGGCTCGTGACCGTGGATCCCGAGCCGCTGTCCGGCGTGCGGCCGGATATCCCGGCGGCACTCGGCGACATCGTCATGCGCGCGCTGCAAAAGGCGCCGAGGGATCGTTATTCCAACTGGGCGGAGTTCGCGCTCGACCTCGCGAAGGCGGGCAAGCTGAGCAAGTACGACAAGTCGATTCCCGACAGCGAGAAATTCACCGCGCTGAAGACGCGTCCCATGCTCTCCGAGCTGGACGACGGCGAAATCTGGGAATTCGTCAACGCCGGCAAGTGGTCGCGGCTGCCCTCGTACACCGCCGTGGTGCGCGAAGGCGAAACCGGCGACAGCCTGTTCCTGCTGGCCGAAGGCGAGGCCAAGGTTACGCTGCAAGGGCGTCTGCTGAACGTGCTGGCCACGGGCGAATGGTTCGGCGAGCAGCCTTACATCAGCGGCGAAGCGGTGCAGCGCCAGGCGACGGTCGAGACCACCGTCGATTCCGTGCTGGTGGAATATTCGCTCGCCGCACTCGACGGCTTGAGCGATCGCTGCCAGAAGCGCTTCGCCAAGGCGCTGCTCAGGACGCTCGCGGACCGGCTGGCACTGTCGAACGTGCGCATCTCGCGCATGACCTGAATTGCCCCCGTAACAACCCGCCGTTCCCAATTGGGCTAACATCTGCCGCACAAGAACGGCTTTCCGGAGGAGAGACGCGGCGCAAAGCCGCGCGAGACCAGTCATGCCAAACGACGACATGCAGGTGGTCAAGCAACTGGAGGACAGGGCGCGGCGGGTGCGCCGCGACATCTGGCGGGCGGTGCGCGCCGGCGGCGGCGGCCACATCGGCGGCTCGTCCTCCGCGGCCGACATCCTGACCGCGCTGTACTTTCATCGCATGAAGATTCGCCCGCAGGAGCCGAGGTGGCCGGATCGCGACCGCTTCGTGCTTTCCAAGGGGCATGCAAATGCGGGCCTCGGCGCCGTGCTGGCGCAGGCGGGATTCATCGACGACGCGGTGCTCGACAAGTTCTATGGGTATGAGTCGCCCTTCGGCATGCATCCGGACATCAAGATGTCGGGCGTGGAAATGTGCACGGGCGCGCTCGGGCACGGGCTCGCGATCGCGATGGGCATGGCGCTCGGCGCGCGCCTGCAAAAGAAATCCTTCCATACGTTCGTGATGATTGGTGACGGGGAGTTGCATGAGGGATCGAACTGGGAGGCGGCGTTGGCCGCGTCCCACCACAAGCTTTCCAACCTGACCGCCATCGTCGACTTCAACAAGATCTGCCAGAGCGGCCGCGTGGATGAAGTCATCGGCGTCGATCCGCTCGCCGATAAATGGCGCGCCTTCGGCTGGGCCGTCAAGGAATTCGACGGCCACGACATGGCCGAGGTCGTCGAGGTGCTCGACTCGGTGCCGCTCGATCCGCAGCGCCCGACCGCGCTGATTGCGCACACCGTCAAGGGCAAGGGCGTGAGCTTCGCGGAAAACACCTACGTCTGGCACAGCAATTCCGTGAACGACGAGATTCTCGCGAAGGCGCTTGCCGAACTGGAGGCGAAATGAACGCACCGGACACCGTCCAGCCGGACTGGCGCGCAAAGTCCGCCAACCAGACGCGGCTGGCTTACGGCCAGGCGTTGCTCACGCTGGCCGCCCGCGAGACGCGCACCGTCGTCGTCTCTGCGGACACGCAGGATCTGCTCGGCATCCGCACCTACATCGAGCGTCATCGCGATCGATTCATCGAGCTGGGCATTGCCGAGCAGAACGCCATCGGCGTCGCATCCGGCCTGGCGACCACCGGCATGCGACCCTATGTCTGCGCCTACGCGCCTTTCATCTCCGCGCGCAGCATGGAGCAGGTCAGGAACGACGTCGCCTATGCGAACCAGAGGGTCGTCATCGGCGCCGCGGCGAGCGGCGTATCGCTCGGCGTCGCCGGCGGCACGCATCATTCGCTGGAAGACCTGGCGCTCATGCGCAGCCTGCCGAACATGAACGTGATCGTGCCCGCGGACGTGGACGAGGCCTACAAGGCCTCGCTCGCCACCCTGGACATCGACGGGCCGGTTTATCTCCGCCTGGGCGGTCGCGCCGAGGAACCGCCGGTGACCGGCGACGCGCCCTTCACGCTCGGCAAGGCTGCGGTGCTGCGGCCGGGCAAGGACGTCGCCGTGCTCGCCTGCGGCGCGCTGGTGGAAATGGCGGTGCGCGCGTCGGACGCATTGAAGAAGGAAGGCATCGACGCGCGCGTGCTCAACATGAGCTCGATCAAGCCGTTCGATCGCGACGCCGTGCTCGCCGCGGCGGCGGAAACGCGCGGCATCGTCACCGCCGAGGAGCATCACCTGACGGGCGGATTGGGCGGGATGGTCGCGGAACTCCTGGCGGTCGAGCGTCCGACCCGCATGCGCATGATCGGCGTGGCGGACACCTTCGTGATGGTCGGGCCGACGGGCGCGATCCGCACCAAGTACGGCATGAGCGCCGAGGCGATCGCGCAGGCGTGCAAGTCGCTGCTGGCCTAGCGACCCGGCTTGCCTTCCATGTCCCGCTCCCGGCGCTTTCGCGAATTGCTGAAGCAGCCCCCTTTCGTCTGCATGGGCGCCCACGATGCCGTTACCGCAAGGCTGGCGGAACAAGCCGGGGCGCCCGCGATTTATGTGAGCGGGTTCGCGGCCTCGGCCATCGTCGCCGGCCAGCCGGACTTCGGTGTGCTGACGCAGACGGAGATGTTCGAGCATATCCGCCGCATCTGCCGCGCAACCAGTCTGCCGGTGTTCGCCGACGCCGACACCGGCTATGGCGGCGTGCTGGAAGCGCAGCGCACCATCCGGTTGTGGGAAGAGGCCGGCGCCTCGGTCCTGCACCTCGAAGACCAGGCAATGCCCAAGAAATGCGGTCATTTCGCCGGCAAGCAGCTCGTGCCCGCCGAGGAAATGCGCCAGAAGCTGCGCGCGATGCTGGAGGCGAGAAGCGATCCGGATTTTTTCGTCGTCGCGCGCACCGATGCGGTGGCGGTGACCGGCCTCGACGATGCGATCAAGCGTCTGGAATCCTACGCGCAGGTCGGCGCCGACGGCCTTTACGTCGACGCCCCCGAGAGCGTGGATCAGCTCAAGGAAATCAGCCGGCGCCTGAAGCCGCTCGGCAAGCCGCTGCTGTTCAACATGGCGCGCTCGGGCAAGAGCCCGTATCTCTCGCTCAAGGAAGTCCACGAACTCGGTTTCGACTATGCGCTGTGTCCGATCGAGCCGCTGTTCGCCATGCACAAGGCCGTCAAGGAAATGATGCAGACCTTCCTGCGCGAGGGCTGCTCGACGAACGCGATCGCGGATCGCCTGACGCCCTTCGACGAGTTCAACCGTTTCGTCGGATTGCAGGACGTGGTCGACCGCGAAAAGCGCTTCGGCTCGTGACCGCGAAGGCGCAGGCCGCCGGCATCGACCTTCGGGGCCGCGTCGCGGTGCTGACCTTGCGCCGACCCGCAAGCGGCAACAGGATCACCACACGGATGGCGAAGGAAATCACCGCTCTGCTGGAATCGGCGCGTGACGATCCCGGCATCGGCGCCTGCGTGGTGACGGGGCAGGGCGAAGCCTTCTGCCTGGGCGGCGATTTCCACGGCGAGGGCGCGACAGCGGCAAGCCGCGCCACGTACTCCGACGCGCTGACCGCGATGGACTGGGCCATGTGCTCGCTCGGAAAGCCCCTCGTCGCCGCCGTCAACGGCAATGCGCACGCCGGCGGATTCGGACTGGTCGTCGCGTGCGATATCGCGGTGATGTCGAAGGACGCGACGCTCGGGCTGCCAGAGGCGGCGCGCGGCCTGTTTCCATTCATCGCAACGGCAATCGTCAGGGACGCCCTGCCGAAGAAGGTGTTCTTCGACATCGTCTACAACGCGCGCCTGATGGATGCGCAGGAGGCGCTTTCGCTGCGCCTCGTCAATGAAGTCGTCGCGCCCGGCAGCGTGCTGGAGACGGCGATTGCCGCCGCCGAAAAGGCGTCCTCCTACGATCCCGCCATCGTCAGGCTCGGACGCGACCTCTACTACGACACGCGCAATGCGACGCCCGAGCAAGCGTTCGAGCGGGCGCGCAGCGCGCTCGCGCGCGCACTCGAGGCCTACGTCGCGGCGGGTAGCAAGCGATTGGACTAAACTCGCGCTTCGCCTTGAGCGAACGACCGTTCGCCAGACTCATCTCACACGGAGAAATTCATGCTGCTCGACGTCCGCACCTATACCTGCCGCCCCGGCACCATCAAGAAACATCTCGCGCTCTACGAAAAGCTCGGCAAGGCCCCGCAGACGAAGCATCTCGGCCAGCCGTTCGCCTACCTCGTGACGGAAACGGGCAACGTCAACCAGTACATCCACATCTGGGCATATGAAGACGCGGCGGATCGCGCGAAGCGCCGCGCCGCGATGATGGCGGATCCCGATTGGCAGACGTTCATGGAAGAAAGCGCCAAGCTCGGCGCGCTGGAACACCAGGAAAACCGCCTGATGACGCCGGTTTCGTTCTTCCCGCTGGCGAAGAAGTAGCCGCGTCGGTCCGAAAGAAAACGGGCGCCGGCGGCGCCCGTTGTCGTTTCAGCCCTGGCCCTGGTTGGGCTTCTTGTGGAATTTGCGCGGAGGCTTCTTGCCCTGCTGCTGGTTCGGATTGCCGCCCCCGCCGCCACCGGGGCGCTGCTTGCGCCGCCCGTGATTGTTGTTGCTCATGTTGTTGACCCCCTGGGGGGCGTTGCGCCGGATGTTCGGATCGGGCGCGTCCTCGCGATTGGCTGAAGCCAGCTTGATCTCGAGTTCGTTCATTTCGTCCCACTGCTCGTCGGTGCGCTGGCGCTCTGGAATGGCCAGCAGCTCCTGCAGGCGGCGGCGGGGAGGGATAGGTGGCGTCTCGTTCATGGGCGTATTTTCGCATTCTTCCAAAGCCCGCGCATAGCGGGGCCAAAATCGGGGTCGATGCCGGCGGGGACTAGAATGGCGTCGCCGACCGCCGCTCGACCCCGGCGCGGAACGATGCGAAAGACGATTCCTTCCTCCCCATGCCAGACCGCTGGATCGCCCATCTCGACATGGATGCCTTCTACGCCTCCGTGGAGTTGTTGCGCTATCCGGAACTGCGCGGCCGGCCGGTGCTGGTGGGCGGAGGCCGGGCGCACCAGCCCGTCGGGCAAGCGGATGGCTCGCGCAAATTCTTCACGCTGAAGAACTACGCGGGCCGAGGTGTGGCCACCACCGCGACGTATGAGGCGCGCGCCTTCGGTGCGCATTCCGGAATGGGGCTCATGAAGGCGGCGGCGCTGGTGCCCGACGCGGTGCTGCTGCCGGCCGACTTCGACGAATATCGCAAGCATTCGCGCTTGTTCAAGGCCGCCGTGCGCGAGATCGCGCCTCAGGTCGAGGATCGCGGCATCGATGAAATCTATATCGACCTCACCGACGTCCCTGGCGTATTCGACGCAACCGAAGACGATCCCTACGCGGGCGTTCGCGCCATCGCGGAACGCATCAAGGCCAGGGTCTACCTTGCCACCGGCCTGGGCTGCTCCATGGGCATCACGCCCAACAAGCTGCTGTCGAAAATCTGCTCCGAGCTCGACAAGCCGAACGGCCTGACCGTGCTCGTGCATGCGGACATCCCTTCGTTGATCTGGCCGCTGCCGGCGCGGCGCATCAACGGCATCGGCCCCAAGGCCGCCGCGAAGCTCGAGGCGCTCGGCATACGCACCATCGGCGAGCTTGCGGCCGCGCAGCCGCAATGGCTGGTGGACCAATTTGGTGCGAACTACGGGACCTGGCTGCAACAGGCGGCGCGGGGGCAGGACGAACGCCCGGTCGTCACCCATAGCGAGCCGAAGTCCATCAGCCGGGAAACCACGTTCGAGCGCGACCTGCATCCGCGCCGGGACCGCGGCGTGCTGGGCGGGATCTTCACGCGCCTGTGCGAGCAGCTCGCCGCCGACCTGTCACGCAAGGGTTACTTCGCGAAAACCATCGGCGTGAAGCTGCGCTACGACGATTTTCGCATCGTCACGCGCGAGCTGACGCTGGATGCCCACACCGCGGATGCCCGCATCATCCGCCAGGCCGCGGGCCGCTGCCTAAAGAAGGCGATCCTCGACCGGCGCCTGCGCCTGCTGGGCGTGCGCGCCGGCGCGCTATGCAAAGCGGATGCCCTTTCCGCCGTCGGGAATGAATTCTCCAGGGAGCGCGACCAGCTGCTGCTGCCCATGTTCGACGCATAGGGCCGGGATTTCCTCCTCGATACGGCGCCGGTTCGAACGTTTTCATGCATGCCGCATCAGAAGGCATGGCCCGGCGTGCGTCTTGCACGCGGTACACTGTAGGGAGCCTGCGACATCCGGGATGGATGGATACGCGAGGCGGTATGCCATCTGGCTGAGGCTGGGCAGACCTCGCCGGAACCCGACAGGGGGGGTCTGGCGGAGGCGAGCGCGGCGCGGCTCAGGGGACGCATCGCGCAAGACAGGCTCGACGAAAGTCCACAAACCGAAAAGGAGCCTCGCCATGTCCAGCCTTGCCGTCGCGCCGACGGGCATTCCCCCATATCCTCCTCCTCCCGAACTTCCCGAATTCCTGGCGGCGCGAGTCGAGCGCTATTACCGCGAAAGGGTGCGCGATACCTGGGGCGGCAGGCACATCCTGCATGGACGCACGCCCGGCGCGGACGCGCTGCACCTGAGCAGCAACGACTATCTCGCGGTGGCGCGCCATCCGCGCATCCTGCGCGCCATGGCGGGCACGCTGGAGCGCGACGGCAATGGCCTGTTGATGTCCGGAATCTTCCTGCACGGCGACAGCCCCCAGCTCGAATTCGAGAACAACCTCGCGCATTTCATGCACGCGCAGGCCGGGGTGCTTTGCCAGTCCGGCTACGTGGCGAACACGGGATTGATCCAGTCCATCGCCAACGACCAGGTGCCGGTCTACGCGGACATGCTGGCGCACATGTCGCTGTGGGAGGGCATACGCAGCGCCGGCGCCCAGGGCGTGATGTTCTATCACAACGATCCCGAGCACCTCGAGCGCCAGATCCTGCGCCACGGACCGGGCGTGATCCTGGTCGACACCGTCTACAGCACCAACGGCAGCCTGTGCCCGCTGAAGGAAATCGCGGAAATCGCCGCGGTGCGCGGCTGCGTGCTGGTTGCCGACGAATCGCATTCGCTGGGCACCCATGGCCCGAACGGAGAAGGCCTGGTCGTCGAGCTCGGCCTCGAGAGCCGCGTGCATTTCCGCACGGCGAGCCTGGCGAAGGCATTCGCCGCCCGCGCCGGATTCATCGCCTGCGCGCCCCAGTTCTCGGAATATTTCAAGTTCGAGGCGCTCCCCGCGATCTTCAGCTCGACGCTGCTGCCGCACGAGGTGGCCGGGTTGTCCGCCACGCTGGACGTGATCCGCGACGAAGGCTGGCGGCGCGACGCCCTGCGCGCGAACGGCGCATACGTGCGCGAAGGCCTCGACAATCTGGGCTACAACCTGAACGGCAGCAACTCGCAGATCATCTCGCTCGAATCGGGCACCGAGCCCCAGACGATCCTGCTGCGCGACGCGCTGGAAAAGCGCGGCATCTTCGGATCGGTGTTCTGCGCGCCTGCCACGCCGAAGAACCGCGCCATGGTGCGGCTGTCATTGCACAGCGCGCTGTCCCGGGACGACATGGACCGGCTGCTTGCTGCATGCGCCGAGGTTCGCGCCGAAACCGGGTTCGACCAGTGGCCCTCCACGCGGCGCAGGCGCAACGAGGAGCGCGTGGGGACGGCGAGGGAAGCGGCACTCGTCTGACGCGGGCGCGCCGGTCAGGCGCGGGAGCGCTCGCGCCCGCTTTCGTCCAGCCGCCGCAGGTATTCGTGGTAGCTGTAGACGGACGAAAGCATGAGGCCGCGGGCGTCCTTGACCAGCGCGTAGCGATAGCGCTGCAGGCCGTTGCACTCCTGCGCCGGATAGATGTAGCTGCGCCAGTCGAAATACTGGCGCGAGTAGAGGCCGCGGCTGCGCCAGAAGTAGGGGACGATGTTGCCCTTGATCAGCTCGTCGAGCAGCGCGGCCGGCGCGGCATTGTCGAAGGCCACCTCGTAGTGCATGCGCATGGCCTCGTCATTACACACCAGCAATAGCGTGACGTTCGCGTCCCCGTCCAGCAGCAGGATGCCGTCCGGGCTGCTGCACAGGTAGAACTCGACGATCTTGAGGTCGGCGCAGATTTTGCGGAAGACCTCGCCGAAAAACGGGTCGCGCAGGAAGTGCAGCGGACCGATGTTGAGCGCATCCTCCACCGTGCGCTCGATGTCCTCGAAATAGTCCTCCTGCATTTCGCGGATCGTCTCCTGGAGCAGCAGCATGGCGCTGGGGTCCTGCTTCAGGATGAAGCGGTTGATGATGCCCTCGTTGAAGGCCTGCACCGCCAATTTTTCATCCGCCTTGCCCGTGAGGAGCACCTTGCGGATCGGCGAATGCTCCAGGCGGCGGCACAACTCCAGCCCGTCGATCTCGGGCATGTCGTAGTCCACGACTACCACCGAATAGCGCTCGAAGCGCTTCTCGTTGAAGACCTCGCGGTGGATGCCCGACATGTTCAGGTCGATCACGTGGTGGTCGAACGAATGCTCCTCGCGGTGCTGGTAGACGGAGAAGAATCGCTCGGGTCCCGGCGCCACGCCCAGGTCGCTCGCGAGCGCGGTGAGTGTCGCCATCGGCGTGTCGAACACCCGATACGCCAGCATCGGGTCCAGGTTCAGGCTGAGGTTGACCAGGAAATCCGGGCTGTCGTCGACGATGGCGACGGTGGTCGGGAAATAGAACGGCCGGATGCCGCGGCTCATGCTCCTTGGCCTCCTGGAAAGCGGATCACGAATTCCGTGTACTGGTGGAGATGCGAATTGCATGAAATCTGTCCTCCGAAGGCCTGGACGACTTCACGGCAGAAGGAAAGCCCTATGCCCGTGGTCTCGACCACGCCACGGCCCTTGGGCCATGCGTAATAGCGCGTGAATACGTGCGGCAGAACATCCGGGGGGATCCCCGGCCCGGTGTCGCGGAAAACGAGGCGGCTTTCCTGGGGGTCGGTCTCCAGCCGGATGCTGATCATACCCTTGCCGGCCATCGCGATGTGGCGCAACGCGTTTTTCAGCAGGTTGAAGATCACGTGCACCATGAGCAACTCCGAGCCCGTGAAGGAAAAATCTCCCTTCGTATCCGGCTCCATCACCAGGGCGCGATCCTTCTCCGAAGCGAAGGGGTAGCGGCGCAAGGCCGTGTCGACGCACGCCGACATCCGGCAGGGCCCGAGTTCCCTCGCTTCCACGCCCATGCCCCGCACAGTGTATAGCAGCATGTCGATGACGGTATTGGAGCGATCGGCCTCCATCTCGATGCGATCGAGCACGCCGGCGAGCGCATCCAGGTGCGGCGGGCGAATCGGGCGCTCGATGAGCTTGCCGTCAGTGGCCATGCGATACGCGGCCAGGAGCTCCGGCAGGTAATGCCGCAGCCCCGAGGCGCCGCTCTTCACGCTCAGGAGCGGCGTGCGCAGCTCGTGCGCCACCATTCCCGCCGTCGCCAGCATGGCCGCGCGGCGCTCGGCGCGCATCTTGTCGGCGCTGTAGTTCACGATGATGCCCATGACGATGGCAAACATGTAGATCGGCACGTATTCCAGGGATTCGAACGTCGGCCTGACCGCTGCTCCGCTGACGAAGTGGAAGGTGACGACCGCGCTTGTCACCCCGACGACGATGTGGACGAGCAGGTTGATCCAGTCCAGCAACAGGATCATCACGAACAGCGCGACCAGGGTCGACAGCAGCCAGACGGTCGAGCCGCCGTTCATCAGCAGCATGTAAGTGAAGAAAAACGGCAACGCGAACAGCAGCGCCAGGTACCAGTACAGCGGAAAGAAGCGTTTGAGCGATTCCGGCCACAGCTTCGCGACGATGATCGGCACGAAGACCGCGGTGCCCACGAGGCGCAGCAACAGGGATTCGTAAGGTTGCGGGAACAGGACCTGCCAGACGACGTAGTACAGCGGAAAGCCCAGCCCCGCGACGAGGCCGAAGTAGAGGTGGCGTGGGGAAAAGTGGACCGTATCCCGCTGGAAGGCCTCGCTCGCGGCGGTCCAGATGCCGGCGAGGCGAATGCCCAGGAGCTGTAAAAGTCGCGGCTGGCTCGCGTTCGTCGAAAGTGCCGGACTTTCCCGCGTTGCGCTCATTTGCGTTGCCGTCGCTTCAAGATGCGGGATTATGCACAATTCGCGGGGCCGCCATGCGGATGCCTTGGCGCAAAACCTGCCGCGCGCCGATACTGCGCGGCATCCGACCGACACGAACGCGTCACCATGCCGCCATTTTTCGAACATGTCCTGCAAGTCATCCAGCATCCCGCGAAGTTCGCACTGCAGGTGATCAGGGCGTTTCGTGCCAACCAGGGATTGCTGCTGGCGGGAGCCGTGGCGTACTACGCCCTGCTCTCCATCGTTCCGCTGCTGATCCTGATTGTCATAGCGCTATCGCATTTCTTCGAGCAGGCGGAGCTGCTTGCCTCGCTCGGCCGCGCGCTCGAGTGGGTGGCGCCCGGCCAATCGAAGGCGGTCCTGAGGGAACTCGCCGATTTCCTGCAAGCGCGCGTTGCGGTGGGCTGGGTATTGCTCGGCACGATGCTCATCTTCAGCTCGCTCGCGTTCACCGTCCTCGAGAACGCGATGTCGGTCATTTTCATGCACCGCCTGGTCGAGCGGAAGCGGCATTTCCTGGTATCAGTGTTGATTCCATTCGCATATATCCTGTTCCTCGGCCTGGCGCTGCTGGTGGGCACCCTGGTGCAGGCAAGCCTGGAATCCATCGGAGCGGAAAGCATCGTCGTGTTCGGGCATGCCTGGTCGCTGGGCGGGCTTTCGGGCGGCTTGCTCTATGCATTCGGCGTCATCATGGAAATCCTGCTGATCGCCTCGATCTACCTGGTCATGCCTTTCGGCAGGCTCTCCGTCCTGCACGCGCTCATCGGCGGCACCGTTGCCGGCCTGCTCTGGGAGGCGATCCGCCATGGGCTGGTCTGGTACTTCGGGCACATATCGCGGGTCAGCGTCGTCTATGGCTCGCTCAGCAGCGCCATCGTCGTGCTGCTGAGCTTCGAAATCGGCGCCACGCTCCTGCTGCTGGGCGCGCAGGTGATCGCCGAATACGAAAGGTTGAGCGGTACCGCCAAGGAAAAGGCGGCCAGGCCATGACAAGGGAATCGGCTCCAGACCCCGCGCCAGCTCGTCGTTAAAGTCCTTTCCAGTCCGGTCGATATCAGGAGCGTTCCGACGGGGTTTCGGTTGCGGGCGCGCGAAGGTCTTCCCGGCCTTCGGGCAAATTTACCGCCAACGACCGAGAGAGGCCGGGTTCCGGCGATTCCTTGGGGAAAGCGACCAGCGTACCGGCCGCCCAATCCGTCGGCAACGGGCTCTTCACAGAGGAGAAAAGCCATGTTTTGGACCAGGGCATCGACGGCAGGCGCGCAAGCAGGCGGCGCGTCGCGCAAGGCGACGATGGCCGAGCTGAAAAACCAGCTTGCCACCATTTACCAGACACAAGCCGTCATCGAGTTCAACCTCGATGGGACGATCCTGACGGCCAACGACAAGTTCCTGGACGCCATGGGCTACCGGCTGGATGAAATCCAGGGCCGGCACCACCGCATGTTCGTCGAGCCGTCCTATGGCGATTCCCCGGAATACGCGCTGTTCTGGAAGAAGCTGAACCTGGGCGAGCACGATTCCGCGCAATACAAGAGGATAGGCAAGGATGGACGCGAGGTCTGGATCCAGGCGAGCTACAACCCGATCCTCGACGATCACGGCAAGCCGTTCAAGGTCGTGAAATATGCAACGGACATCACCGGGCACGTGCGCGCGGCCAAGGTCCTGCAGATCGCGGTCGAGCATACGCAAAAGGTGATGGCTGCCGCGCACGAAGGCGATCTCACGCAAAGGATCCCGGTCGAGGACAAGGCCGGCCCCGTTGCCGACCTGTGCAAGGGCGTCAATGCGCTGTTGCAGGACATGGAAGCGGTGGTGGCCCAGATCAAGGATTCGTCGGACACGATCAACACCGCCGCCAAGGAAATCGCCGCCGGCAATGCCGATCTTTCCCAGCGCACCGAAGAGCAGGCGAGCAGCCTGGAAGAAACCGCGTCTTCGATGGAAGAGCTGACCTCCACCGTCAAGCAGAATGCGGAAAATGCAAAGCAGGCAAACCAGCTCGCGCTCGGCGCGTCCGAAGTGGCGGTGCGCGGCGGCGAAGTGGTCAAGCAGGTGGTCAAGACCATGGGCGGCATTTCGGATTCGTCGAGGAAGATCGCCGACATCATCGGCGTGATCGACGGCATTGCCTTCCAGACCAACATCCTCGCGCTCAACGCGGCCGTGGAAGCCGCGCGCGCGGGCGAACAGGGCCGCGGCTTTGCCGTGGTGGCGACCGAAGTGCGCAACCTGGCGCAACGCAGCGCGACGGCGGCCAAGGAGATCAAGGCGCTGATCGGGGCATCGGTCGGGCAGGTCGATGCGGGTGCCAGCCTCGTACAGACGGCCGGCGAGACCATGAACGAGATCGTCAGTTCGGTCCGGCGCGTTACCGACATCATGGGAGAAATTACCGCGGCGTCGGCCGAGCAAAGTGCGGGCATCGAACAGGTCTCCACCGCGGTCGGCCAGATGGATGAAGTGACCCAGCAGAACGCCGCCCTGGTCGAGCAGGCCGCTGCCGCGGCCGAAAGCCTCGACGAGCAGGCCAGCGCGCTGGTGGACGCCGTCATGCGCTTCAAGGTCTCAGGCGCCGCCAATTCGGCTCTCCACGCGGCGGAGCGCCGCAGTCCCGGCCGGCCCGAGAATGTCGCGCGGCTTGCAGCGAGCAGGCCGGCGGCACCCGCAAAGGCGCCGCCGGCGCCGCGCGCACGCAAGGCCGCAGCCAGCGGCTCGAAGGACGGCGAGTGGACGGAGTTCTAGCAGCCTGACCTCGGGTTGGCCGGCCGGCTTTCCTCGCCGGCCGGAGGCGTGCCGGCCGATCGTTCGGCTACACTACGTCTCCCATGAAGAAACTTTTCCTTGCGATCGCCGGGCTGTCGTTGTCCGCTGCCGTGCCCGCGCAGGATTTCCTGCAGCAATGGCGCGACAGCGCCGCGAAAGGCATGGCGGAATTCCGCGATGGCCACAAGGCGACCATCGAAGCGGGCGGCTGGCGCTTCGTCGGCGGCACGCGATCGATCGAGGACGTCCCGATCTCCGACGTGTTCGTCAAATCGGTGAAAACCGAAGGCGGCAGCGTGCGCTCGGCTTCCTTTCTAAATGTGTTGTATGTGGCCGTCCCCGAATCGAACGTCCCGGAATACCGTTCGACCAAGATGCTGGTCTGGATCGATTGCGCCAGCGGCGGCTACGAGCAACGCATCCTCGAGCGCTACCCGACCGTGGACGGCACCGGCATTCCCGGCTCGCGCGAAGTCGAAAGGCAGGAATCGACGCTGAACGGATTTCCCGGCGCGGATGCCCACACCTACGAAAAGCCGATGCTGGCCGCCGTCTGCACGACCAAATCCTGAACCGGCAACCATGCTCATCCTCGCGCCGATGGAAGGCCTGCTGGATTGCGTGCTGCGCGACGTGCTCACGCGCGTTGGCGGCATCGATCGCTGCGTTTCCGAATTCATCCGCGTCAGCGGCACGCTGCTTCCCCATCGGACATTTCTGCGCATCGTTCCCGAGCTCGCCAACGGCGGGCGCACGCATGCGGGCGTACCCGTGCGCGCGCAACTGCTGGGTTCGGATCCGACCTGCCTCGCCGAGAACGCGCACAAGCTCGCCGAACTGGGTCCGCCGGGAATCGACCTGAACTTCGGATGCCCGGCGAAAAGCGTGAACCGCCATCGCGGCGGTGCCGTGCTGCTGGACGAACCGGAACTCATCGCGCAGATCGTCGGCGCGGTGCGGCGCGCGGTACCCGCAGCCATGCCGGTCACCGCGAAAATGCGGCTGGGCTACAACGACGCCGCGCGCGCAATCGAATGCGCACAAGCGATCGAGTCCGGCGGCGCGGAGGAGGTCGTCGTTCATGCGCGAACGAAGGCCGACGGATATCGGCCGCCCGCATACTGGGAGCGCATACCCGCGATTCGCGAGGCGGTGGGCATTCGCGTCATTGCCAACGGTGAAATCTGGACGGCGGAGGATGCGCATCGTTGCGTTGAGGTTTCCGGCTGCGACGCGTTGATGCTGGGTCGCGGGATCGTCGCCGATCCCGGCCTCGCGCTCGCGATTCGCCAGGGCGAGATCGTGGAGTGGGATGAGGTGCGTCCCCGCCTCGCCGATTTCTGGCACCTCGTCGGCGACCGCGTGGCGCCGCATCATCGCGCGGGGCGGCTGAAGCAATGGCTGAACTTCCTGCGCCGCCGTTACTCGCAGGCGCAGGAACTCTACGCTGCGTTGCGCACGATCAACGATCCCGCGCTCGTGGAGCGGCAATTGCTGGCGTTCACTGCACCGCACGATAAAGCGCAACTCCTCGCGGCCTGATCGTCGAAATCCCGGGACGTAATTGACTCGCGATATGCCATCGCGATAGATTGGTGGCGCGTTAAAAAAAGAGGGCAGGATTCACGCCCCGTTTCCTTGCAATTCCATTTAAACGAACGTCACACCGGGCTAATTGCGCTGCGCATTCAGGCGATCGCGTTTGCCCGGTGAAGGCGTCAGCCATGAACAGGGGGAGGGAACGATATGCGCAACGCTATCGAGAATGTGCACGCGCTGGTCCGGCTCGGAATCGTCTGTCTGCTGGGATTTGTCGTAGCGTCCTGTGGAGGTGGCGGAGGGGGCGGTAGTGCCGCCGCAGGAAGCAAGCTGTTCGTCGCCGACGCCGGTAACTCTGCAATCGGGTCGGTCAGCAACACGAATCCCAGTCCCGGCGCCGTTCCTGTCGAACGCATCATGCGCGGCAACGGCATCGATAGCCAGATGTCCGCGCTTCTCCTGGATCCGTCTCGCGATCAACTCTACGTGGCGAACGGAATCCAGGTCGTCGAGTTCAACAACGCGAGCACGGCGAACGGGACTGTCAGCAGCAATCGCACGATTGCAACGATTGTCGGCGGCGGCAATTTCAATTCCCTTCAGTACGATTCGGCACGCGACATGCTCTATGTCGGGGATTTGTCGAACGGTGTGCGGATCTACAACAACGCCAGCACGTCGAATGAGTTAGGCGGACCCAGCCGGTTGCCGGATCGGACAATCACCACTGCGGACATCGGCATAACCATAGGTGTTCGAGATATTGCGCTCGATACTGTCCGTGACATCCTGTACATCGCCGTTTCGGCGCTACCTTCCAATCCAGCCACAACATCCATACTCGTATTTGACCATGCAAGTAATCCGAATCCGACACCGGATCGAACTATTTCGCTCGGTGCGATTTCTGCAACGACCATGGGGTTGTTCGTGGACGGTACGCACAATCGCCTCTACTTTGCCATACAGGGGGGCGTGCAAGTTTATGAGACTGCCAGCACGAAATCTGACTTGGGGACCAATACGCCGGACAAGACCATTTTGATACAGGGTTCACCGGTCATATATCGATTGGCGGTCGATACCGTGAATGATCGTTTATATGCCGCCGCCGGAACAACGGCGCTGTATATCGTTTCCAACGTCAGCACGTTGCCGTCTGGCTTGGCAACGGCGACCGCTGCATTGCCGAACGCCGGTGGTAACTTCACCGCCGTCGCGGTGCGCCCCTAGTCTCCAGGTTTTTTTTTCGGTGCAGAGATTTTCCTCGAGGAAATCGAGGAAAGCCCGCACCGTCGACACCATTCCGCGACGGCTGGCGTAACCGCTTGCGGGGTCGCGGGATTCGACCAGGTTGGCAGCAGAAACGGGCGCGAAAGCGCCCGTTTTCGCTGGCTCCGGCCGGATGCGATCCATGGTGACACTTCCTTACATTGCCGCGTGCGCGTCGCCCCCACATGGGCGTTATTCGCTCATGAACGCGATGGAGGTCACCATGAAACGCTTGCTTGCGATTGCAGGTTTGCTTGCCGCGCTGGGTGGTTGCGCGGTGGTGCCGGCGGAACCGGCCTATCCCGTTCCGGTCACGGGCTATGTTGTAACGCCGCCCCCGCCGGCCGTGTACTACGGATATCGCCCTTGGGGCTATCACTGGCGCCATGGCGGGTACCACAGTTATCGCGGCTATCCCGGCCGGTATCGCTGAGCACGTGGTGTTGAGTGAAGGGGCGCCTTCGGGCGCCCGTTCGCTTTGCGCGATCGTTTCTCCGTGGGCTGACGGCGGCCGTTTAAAGCAACGTCAGCGCAGTCCGGATCAACCATCCGGCGAGCCCGCAGCAGAGAATCGTCTTGATGATGCCCGACTTGAAGCGGAACAAGGCAATGGCAGCGCCGATGCCAATCAGGGCCGACGGCCATTCGAAATTGCCATCGAAGCCCTTCGGCCAGAGCACGTGCCAGGCAAAGAAGCAGGCGAGGTTGACGATCACGCCGACGACCGCGGCCGTGATCGCGGTAAGGGGCGCGGTGATGCGCGGCTGCTGGTGGGTCGTCTCGATAAGCGGGCCGCCCGCGAGGATGAAGAAAAACGACGGCAGGAAGGTGAAGTACGTCACGACCCCCGCCGCGCACGCACCCGAGAGGAAGGCAGAGGCCGGGCCGAAGATCTGCGCAGTCCATCCGCCGACGAATCCCACGAACGCGACAACCATGATCAAGGGGCCGGGCGTGGTCTCGCCAAGCGCGAGACCATCGATCATCTGCGTCGCCGTCAGCCAGCCATGATGTTCCACTGCGCCCTGGAACACATAGGGCAGGACCGCGTAGGCGCCGCCGAAGGTCAGCAGCGCCGCCTTCGTGAAGAACCACGCCATCTTCGCGAGAATGCCATCGCCGCCCGCGATCGCGGCAACCGCGACCAGGCCTGCCGTCCAGGCGGCCCCGAAAGCCGCAACGACGAGAACGAGTTTGGACCAGTTGAACCGCGCGTGAACGGGCGCGGGCGTATCGTCGTCGATGAGGGCCGGCCCATAACGGGCTTTCGCGCCCTGGTGTCCGCCGGTCACGAAAAACGCGGGGCGTGCGTAACCGCCGGCGATTCCGACGATGCCGGCCGCCAGCACGATCCACGGAAAAGGCACCTGGAAAAAGAAAATTGCGATGAAGGCCGCCGCGGCGATGAGCCACAAGACCCAGTTCTTCAACGCGCGGGAGCCGATGCGCCAGGCCGCGAACAACACGATCGCCGTGACGGCCGGCTTGATGCCGTAAAGGATGCCAGCAACAGCGGGTACGTCGCCGTAGGCTACATATACCCAGGACAGCGCGATCAGGATCAGCAGCGATGGCAGCACAAAAAGACCGCCGGCGACGATTCCTCCCCACGTCCTGTGCATGAGCCAGCCGATGTACGTCGCGAGCTGCTGCGCTTCGGGGCCGGGCAGCAGCATGCAATAGTTCAGCGCGTGCAGGAAGCGCCGCTCGGAAATCCAGCGCCGTCGTTCCACCAGCTCCTGGTGCATGATCGATATCTGGCCCGCGGGGCCGCCGAAGCTGATTAAGCCGAGCTTCAACCAGAAGCCGAAGGCTTCCGCGAACGAAACCGGTCGCGGGGCTTCGTTGCCTGCTAAACGCATCTCGGTTTCAGGAATTGGTGGAGTAGAAGGCATAGAGCATCTCCAGCAGCTTGCCGGATTCGTTGAGCAATTGATCGTCGGTAGTGAGCACTTCTTGTGCTCCCCCCAGCAGTGCTGCGAATCCCGCGGCTTCGGGCACGGGTAGCCCGCCGACGTCGAGGAAGTGGATCAGCGCGCCGATCCGGCGCAGGCCCGTGTCCGATTCGAGGCCGAAGCTCGCGACAAGCACCTCGAATGTAACCTTGCCGTCGAGGTGCGTGAACTCGGCGCCATCGAAGTCGAAGCCCACGGCGCGCTTCGGGCAATCCTTCGGCTTGGCGAGCCACACGAATTTCGCCCTTGGGTCGATGAACCGGCGGATCAGCCAGGCGCTCGCGACGCGATCCGCCCACGGACGCGCGCGTGTCGCCCAGGTGCGGCCGCGATAGTCCGCGATTTTTCGGCGTTCGATTTTCCCCGATGCCGGGCGGGGCTCGTCGGGTGACGACGCCCGCATGACCTCGATCGCAAGCTCCTCCAGCACCAGCCTCGTCTGCCTCGATGCCTCGGAAGGAAAGTAGTCGTATGCGCCGATGGCATCGAGCTCGCGTTGCAGCTTCGCGACCTTCGGCGCCAGCGCGGCCGCTTTTCCCGGCTTTACGCCTGTGCGCAATTTCTCGCTCTCGCGCGTGAGGGCCTGATATTCCGGCGTCCGATCGAACATGTCCTGGAATTGCTGCTTTTGCGCCTCATCCCGGGCGTCGATCTCCAGGATCTGCGTGGTGCCCGAGTCGCGCGCGACCTGTTCGTTCATTTCCTCTATGCGCGCGCGCAGGTCGTCCTGGTTGGGCAGCAGGTAGACGCCGTCGCGAAGTACCGCGGCACCCAGGCCCCTTAGCGCACGCCAGAAGCGCATGCGCACGGTCTTCTGGTCGCCTTGCAGCGTGAGGATGAATAGCAGCCAGTCGGGTTTGCGTGGCGATGCCATGGCACCGGATCAGAAAAGTGTAGACTAAGCTACAAGAGTGGTAGTCATTACTACAGCAGCAGTGTTCCCGAATCTGCCATCCCGAGTCAAATGGGTGTGCCCATGACCTGCAGAAAGTGCGTCGCCTGGACGGTTGCCATGGTGGTAGTAACGGGGTTGCTGGGTCTTGGCGCGGCGTACAGTTATCTGGTCGACCGCGGCACTACAGCCGTAGATCGTAAGGCGCCCGCCGCCGAGGTGGCAATGGCGCAGTGGATGCTGCATCGCGCCGTTCCCGATGAATACCGAAACCTGAAGAACCCATCGCCCTCCGCAAGCGGTGGGCGCGACCTGTTTCGCGCGAAGTGCGAAACCTGCCACGGCTCGGACGGAGCGGGGCGCACGGATACCGGATCCGGGCAATACCCGCGTCCGTCGGACTTGCGCAGCGCGGAAGTCCAGTCGCTTCCCGATGGCGAAATTTTTTATTACGTGCGCCACGGCATTCGGAACACCGGCATGCCGGGCTGGCGCATGACGGACGACGAGACCTGGCGCGTCGTCGCCTACGTCCGCGCCTTGCCGAAGGCCGTCGCGCTCGATGTGCGGCCTGCATCGCAATCGAAGGCCACCCCGGCTGACTACGTCGGCTCGGCGGCCTGCAAGACCTGTCACGAGGATATCTACGCGCGCTGGAGCAAAACGCGCATGGCCAACGTCGTGCGCGACCCGCGCGAGCATCCGGACGCGATCCTTCCCGACCTTGCGAAAAACCCGCCGCCGCAAGGCCTCGACCCCAAGGACATCGCATTCGTCTACGGCAGCCGCTGGAAGCAGCGCTATTTCAAGCAGGTCGGCGACGACTATTTCCCGCTCGGCGTGCAATGGGACGTATTCCACAAGACGTGGAAGCCTTATCACGTTGCGGTGGGCAAGGACTGGTGGACGAAGTTTTATCCCGACGACAACATGCAGCGCCCGACCGGACCGCTGTGCGACGGTTGCCACTCGGTGAACTACAACATTGATACCAAAAAAGTCACCGAGTGGAATGTCGGCTGCGAGCGTTGCCACGGCCCGGGCGGGAATCACGTCGCAAGCAAGGGCCACGGCGGCATCGCGAACCCGGCGAAGATGGACTACGTGCAGGCTAACGACGTCTGCGTGCAGTGCCATTCGCAGGGCATGCCGCCCGCCAATCCGATCAAGGGCAAGTACTACGACTGGCCCGTCGGCTACCATGCCGGCGTCAACAAGCTCAGCGACTACTGGAAGCTGGAAGAATACAAGCTCGGCGAAGCGACGTTCACGCACTTTGCCGACGGCACCGCCCACAAGAACCGCATGCAGGGCAACGACTTCGCGCAGAGCCTGATGTATAACCGTGGCGTGACGTGCTTCACGTGCCACGACGCGCATGGCACGCCGAACGACGCCGTGCTGCGCAAGCCGGCGAACTCGATCTGCCTGGATTGCCACGGACCGAACTCGCCGAACGGGCCGCACGCGGCCAGCATCGAGGCCCACACCCACCACAAGGCGGGAAGTGCCGGCAACGAATGCGTGGAATGCCACATGCCGAAGATCGAAGAAACCTTGGGCGACATCAACGTGCGCGCGCATACCTTCAAGTTCATTGGCCCGGCGCAGACGGAGTCGCTCAAGATCCCGAACGCCTGTAACGTGTGCCACAAGGACAAGACGACGGCCTGGACCGTGCAGGCGCTCAAAGGCTGGGATGACCGCTCGCCCTGGCGCATGCAGAATTGACTGGGCTTCATATCACGATGAAGAGCGCCTGGCGCTTCATGGTCGTGTGCATGCTGGCGTTGCTGGCCGATGAGACCTTTGCCTACCGGCCCTTCGACTCTACCGACGCGGGTGTCGCCGACGAAGGTGAGTTCGAGCTCGAGTTCGGTCCGCTCGGGTATTTGCGCGAGGGCGGCGACAAGTTTCTGGTGGCGCCGGCCACCGTGCTGAATCTCGGCATCGGGCACGACCGCGAGGTTGTGCTCGAAAGCGCGCTGCTGAATCCGATCGATCATTCCGCGTCGGGATCGGGCAGCATCCTGGACGACACCATGCTCACGTTGAAGCAGGTTCTCAGGCGCGGCAGCCTGCAAGACGGCAGCGGTGTGAGCGTTGCCGCCGAATGCGGGGTGCTGCTGCCGGGCACCAACGGTGTCAACGGGACCGGCGGAATTTGCACAGGCATCGTCTCGCAGCGCTGGGATGCGGCAACCGTGCACTTGAACGGCGGGATCGAGTTCACACGCGAGCACAACTGGGAACGCTCGCTTGGCATCATCGTTGAAGGGTCGGACAAATGGAAAGTGCGCCCTGTGATTGAGCTGCTGACCCAGCGCGACAACGCCGGCTCCGACCTGAGTTCCGAGTTGGTCGGCGCCATCTGGCGCGCGCACGAGAACCTGTCATTCGATTTCGGCCTGCGCTCGGGCCGCATCGATGGCGAACCGCTGTTCGAGGTGCGCGCCGGGCTGACATGGGCGGTCCAGCTCTGGAGATAAAATTTTGCGCCGCCGGTTGACAGCGTCATCTTCGAGGAGGAGGATGCGCACCCTCGCAAGACCAGAATTTATTCGGAAACCGGAAATGAAACGCCATTGCCATCGCAGGACACATGACCCACGGGTGCAGCGCCTCGTGCGGAGCAACTCGCCCCGCCTGGCCTCATTCGAGGATTTGATCGTTTCCGGGAAGGTCAGGATGGCGTGAGGCCGCGTGCATCGTGGCCTGCCACGAAAGCCCGGAATCTCGCGAGAGTTCCGGGCTTTTTGTTTTGGTCAAGGAATGGCAGGCGCGTCAGGCAGCCCCCGGGTCTTCCTGACGCAATTATTCCTCGCGAAAAAAGCCTGGTCGACGTCCGCAGTAATATTTCGCGAAACCACTCGGAAATATTCCATGAAGATCGTCGGCCGCTGCCATTGCGGCAACATTTCCTTTGCGCTGGACTGGAAACCCGAGCCACGGGAAATCCCGGCCCGGGCATGCACCTGTTCGTTTTGCGTCAAGCACGGCGGCGTCTGGACCTCCTGCCCGACGGGGTCGCTGCGCGTGAAGGTGCTGGATGCTTCGCTCGTCTCGACATACGCGTTCGGCACGAAGACCGCGGATTTCCACATCTGTCGCAATTGCGGCGCCGTGCCGGTCGTCACCAGCTTGCTCGACGGCCGGCTTTACGCGGTGGTCAGCGTGAATGCATTCGAAGGCGTCGATGCCTCCCTGCTTCGCCACGCTGCGGCCACGTTCGACGGCGAATCCGAGGAAGTGCGCCTCGCGCGACGCAAGCGCCACTGGATCGCCGACGTCGCGTTCCACTAATCCCGAATCCGTTTCGTATCAACATCACCGCCGGAGCAAGCATGCCAGGCATGACCTACCCGATCGCCATCGTCGCGGCGCAAGCGCCGCTCAGGACCAAGCCATCGAATTATCCCGAGCCCTTTGCCTCCAGGATGCTGGGCAGGCAGAAGCGTCCCCTCGGGGATTTATTCGGCCTTGCCAACTTCGGAGTGAACCTGACACGGCTGGTCCCGGGCTCGGTGTCGGCGTTGCGCCACGCGCACACGAAGCAGGACGAGTTCATCTACATCATCGAGGGGAATCCGACCTTGCATACCGATGAAGGCAGGACGCGGCTCTCGCCCGGCATGTGCGCCGGGTTCAAGGCGGGCACCGGCAACGCTCATTGCCTCGTCAACGAGACGGCCGCGGACGTGGTCTATCTCGAAGTCGGCGACAGGACGCCGGGCGACGAAGGCAGTTATCCGGACGACGATCTCAAGGCGAAGATGATCGACGGCAAATGGACCTTTGTGCACAAGGACGGGACGCCTTACTGAAGCACCCGCTGACCCAGGGACGCGCGCCCTACATTCCGAGGGGGTTCATTTCCATGACCTCGATGGAGGCCTGCGGGATCTGCAGGTGCGGATGGTGTTCGAATGCCTTTGCCGCGGCCGCATGCGACTCCGCCTGCACGATCGCGTAGAGCATGATGTCGTTGCGGCTGTCGGATGTTCCCGCGGTCGTGACGCGTTTGGTCTTGCCCACGCCGCCGCCGGTGTCGGAGAACATGCCGGCGTGCTCGCCCATCCACTGCATCCATTCGCCCTGCATTTTTTCTTCGGCGGCCTTGCGCTTCTGCGCATCCGTCTTCTTCCATTCATCGACCACGGACACGGGAGCGAGGTACATCACAAGGAACTTCTTCATCGCGATACTCCCGGGTGGTTATCGAACCGTCATCGCTTCGACCGCAAAACCCGCCAGGAAGCCATTTCCTGACGAATTTACCGGTAAGACTTTCACGAATAATGCTGGACAAATTGCCGACGCGCCTGTTCGGGCATGTCGTGGTTGTTTTGGCCATTCTCCATTAGAACGATCGACCACGGCCGTAACTTTCGCGGATTTATGTGGTCACATCGATGTGCCGGACATTGAGTCGCGGCATATTCGCGGTTCAGCTGAAAATTTCCATTCACGAGAGAGGATAAACACCATGAAGCATTCCATTATTCCAGTGCTGGTCGCCGGCCTGTTTGCCGGTGCCGCGACCGCCGTCCTGGCGGCTGACGAAGCTGTCAAATCGGAGCCGCTGCCCGCGGAGTCCTCGCAATCGAGGGCGGCTGATCCGGCCGCCGCGCCGGATAGCATGAACGACAAGACCAAGTCGGGCATGCACGACAAGGGTGACGCCATGTTCAAGAAGGCCGACAAGAACAATGACGGCACGCTGGATCGAACCGAAGCGAAGAAGATGCCGCGCATCTCGAAGAACTTCGATGCCATCGACACGGACAAGGACGGCACGGTGTCGCTGGATGAGGTCCACACCTACATGTCGGCGCATCCCAGCAAGAACGGCAAGATGTAACGGACTCGTCTCGCGCAACGAAGCGAAAGCGGGCGCCGGGGGGCGCCCGCTTTGCTGCGTGCGGGGCAGGCACGCAGGCGCTAGACTTCGACCATCTGAAGAACGGCGAGAAAAGAAATGTCCAGGCTTCGTGTCCAGTGCTTCGGGGTTTCGCTTGACGGCTATGGCGCCGGCCCCAACCAGGACCTGCAAAACCCGCTCGGCGTGCGCGGCCCCGAGCTCATGCAATGGTTCTTTCCGACGCGGGTATTCCAGAGAATGTTCGGCAAGGCCGAAGGCGAAACCGGCGTGGACAACGGCATGGCGGAGCAGGGCTTCGAAAACGTCGGCGCCTGGATACTCGGGCGCAACATGTTCGGCCCCGTGCGCGGGCCGTGGCCGGATGAAAGCTGGAAGGGCTGGTGGGGCGAGGAGCCGCCGTATCACGTGCCCGTGTTCGTGCTGACGCACCACGCGCGCGCGCCGTTGAAAATGACGGGCGGCACGGAGTTTCGCTTCGTCACCGACGGCATCCATTCCGCGCTGGAGCAGGCCAGGGCGTCCGCGGGCGGCCGCGACGTGCGCCTCGGTGGCGGTGTCGCCACGATCAAGCAGTATCTGCGCGCCGGGCTGGTCGATGAACTTCACCTCGCAATGGGCCCGGTGTTGATGGGCTCGGGCGAGCATCTGTTCAACGGCCTCGACCTGAACGAACTCGGTTACGAATGCGCGAAATCCGTTGCCGGCGAACGCGCGAACCACGTGTTCCTGCGCAGGCGAACGTGACTGCCGCACTATGGCAGGAGCTTGCGCATGGACGATCCGCCAAATGGCGGCCCATGAAATCCGGCATGCCCGCGGCAAGGCCAGGCGCTGCAGACATCCTGGGTTTCGCCAGCATCAACTTTCGATCCAGGCGATGACGCCGCAACAGGTAGCCGCGAGCTACGACGAGCTTGCGGATCGCTGGAACAGCGACGATTTTCCCCGAAGCAACGGCATCGGCCAGCACGAGCGCGCGCTTGCCTTTGCCGGGATTGGACGCCGTGCGCTCGATGTCGGTTGCGGCAGCAGCGGCAGGATCATCGACCTGCTGCAGTCGCGCGGCTACGCGGTTGAGGGCCTGGATCTTTCGGCTCGCATGCTGGCGCTCGCGCGGGCACGTCATCCCGACGTGACGTTCCATCATGCGGATATCTGCGAGTGGGTCCCGCCGCATCCGTACGATTTCATTTCGGCCTGGGACAGCATCTGGCACGTCCCCCTCTCGCAACAGGAAGCAGTCCTTGCGAAACTGCTGCAGGGCCTCGCACCCGGCGGCGTTTGCATTTTCACGACCGGCGGCCTCGACGCGCGGGCCGAGAAAACCGATTCCGCGATGGGGCCTCCCATGTACTACAGCGTGCTTGGCGTGCCCCGCACGCTGGAAGCGATCACCCGCGTGGGGTGCCTGTGCCGGCACCTGGAATACGACCAGCACCCCGAGAAGCATCTCTGTGTCATCGCGCAGAAAATTTGAGCGCGCGCGGGATTCCGCTGGCTCGAATGGAGTGACAGAATAGGCGCCCGACAGATTCGCAGTTCCCTACAACACCGGGCGGAGAACAACATGGGCCAAGGACTGGGGTTCGACCACATCCACCTGATCAGCCGCGACCCGAAGGCCACCGCGGACTGGTACAAGGAAATGTTCGGCGGCGAAATTACCGCAGTGCAGGACAACCTGCGCGGCGCGCCGCAGATCGACGTGCGCATTGCCGGCATGACCATCGTCGTGCGCGGCGCCCGCCCGGGCGAAAAGCCCGCCGAGGCGCGTCCGATGAAGGCCTTCGACGGCGGCTACTCCAGCCACGATGGCTGGGGCACCGACCACTTCGGCTTCACCTACGAGGGCGACCTGCGCAAGTTCTGCGACGAGCTCAAGAAAAAGGGCGTGCGCATGGCGGTCGAGCCGTGGGAGTTCAAGCCGGGCATGGTGCTCTGCTATGTCGCCGCGCCGGATGGGGTGAGCATCGAGCTCATCCAGTGCTAAAAGCCTGCTAACTCGCTCTCACCGCGGTGAGAGCCAGGTTTTATCGAAGCTATCCAAATGAAGTATTTTTTCAGGCTGGTCGGTCTGCTCACGATCCTCGGGCTTTTCCAGTCCGCAGCGCATGCGGCAGGCGAAGCCGAATTCTGGAACTGGTTCCAGCAAAACGAAGAGCGGCTGTTCGCCGGCGGTGCCGGCAGCGAAGAGACCATCACCCAGCTCGGCGCCGAGTTGCGAAAGGTCAACGAGGCGGTCACGTTCGAGTTCGGGCCGATCTTCAAGGACGGCAAGAAGGAATTCGTCATCACCGCCGACGGAAACAAGACCGCTTTCCCGGCGGTGGAAGCACTCTACGCGAGCGCGCCGGAGCTGCCGCGCTGGATCTGGGTCAAGTTTCGCCCGCGTCGCGCAGTGATATCCGACATGGGTTTCGGCGACCGGTTCGTGAAATCCGGGGATGTGAATTATTTGATGTTCACGGATGCCGACAAGGTCGGGATCATGCTGTTCTTCGACGAATACAACGCGGACGAGGAAATTACCTTCGGCCAGATCGGTTACCTGATGCTCGACGAAGCGCTGGGAGAATACGCCGTCGAAACCCAGGTCGGGCTGATCGAATTCCAGCCGCGCACCTCGGAATTTTTCGCGCAGTCATCGCCACTCAAGAACCTTCCCGCGCAGTTCGATGAGTATTGGGCGGGCAAGCGGTGAATTTGTCTTGAGCCTACCTCTCACCTTTTCGAACCTACCTCTCACCGCGGAGGACGTAGAGGCGGGAATGAGAGGAAACAAGAACCTCGTATTCAACGTACCGGTAAGGGATAGCCTGGCAACGAAACAGCGAATTTCCCTCCGATCGACATTCTTCCAGTCCTATTCCTCCCGTATTTCCTCCGCGCCCTCCGCGTACTCCGCGGTGAGAGCGAGGTAGTAGGGCTGGCGCGAGGTAGTAGATAAATGGACGCGATAGGAGCCTGCGACGCGAACGACGTCCCGACGATCCTCGAGATCGTCAACGACGCCGCGCGGGCCTACAAGGGCGTCATCCCCGACGATGCCTGGCACGAGCCCTACATGCCGATGGTGGAGTTGCAATCGGAAATCGCCGGCGGTGTCCATTTCTACGGCTACCAGGTGGACGAGCGCCTGGTCGGCGTCATGGGCATCCAGCAAGTGAAAGATGTTTCGCTGATCCGCCATGCCTACACGCGCACTGCATTGCGTGGCACCGGCATCGGCCGCAGCCTGCTCGAGCACCTGATGCGGCTGACCGAGCGCCCGGTATTGATCGGGACCTGGAAAGCGGCCGATTGGGCGATCCGCTTCTACGAGAAGAACGGCTTCACGCTGGTCGAAAGCGAGAAAGAGAAGGATCGCCTGCTGCGCGAGTACTGGTCCGTATCAGGCAGGCAGACGGCGCTCTCGGTGGTGCTGGCTGACGCCAGGGCACGCGAGCGTGTCGTCAAGCCGGATTGACACGCAGATGACGCCCGCATGCTGAGGGTCGGCCTGATTTCCGATACGCACGACTTGTTGCGGCCGGAGGCCAGGGCGTTCCTGCGCGGCTGCGACCACATCATTCATGGCGGCGACATCGTCAGCCAGGAAATCCTCGACGAGCTGGCTTTGCTTGCGCCGTTGACGGCGGTTCGCGGCAACAACGATCGCGGTGCGTGGGCGTACAACCTGCACGAAACGGAAGTCGTCGAGCTTGGTGGCGTTCCGATCTATGCCATTCACGACCTCGCGCAGCTCGACATCGATCCGCGTGCGGCCGGCGTGCGCGTCGTCGTGTCGGGGCATTCGCACAAGCCGTCGATGGACGAGCGCGATGGCGTGCTCTACGTCAACCCGGGGAGCGCCGGGCCCAGGCGCTTCACGCTGCCCATTTCAATCGCGGAGCTGAAGATAGACGGCGGCAAGGTTTCCGCGCGAATGACCGATCTTTTTCCCCGGCAAAAGGCGTGACGCGATGCATGAACCGCAAACGACGAGGAAAACCTGGAAAGGCGCCTGCCATTGCGGCGCCGTCACGTTCGAGGTCGAAGCGAAGCTCGACCACGTCGTCTACTGCAATTGCTCGCTTTGCAGCAAGGTTGGTGCGCTCTGGCATGCCGCCTCCGAAGAGAGCCTGCGCATCCTCACCGGCGAAGCCGACCTCGCGCTCTACCAGTTCAACACCATGACCGCGAAGCACTACTTCTGCAGACATTGCGGCATCCATCCCTTGTCGCGGCCGCGCATCGATCCGAAACGCTGGGCCGTAAACGTGCGCTGCCTGGAAGGCGTCGATGCCGTTGCGCTGCCGGTGCGCAAGTTCGATGGACAAAATTGGGAAGGGGCGGCGAAGGCACTCATGGACCGCGTCCGCAAGCCATCGTGAACCTGTAACTTCGAAGAAGGATAGCTCATGAATCCTCACTTGCGCATAGCCCGGCCCGTCAGCGATCTTCCGAAATCCGTCAACCTCTACTGCCGCGGCCTCGGCCTGCGCGTGGTCGGCCAGTTCGAGGACCATGACGGATTCGACGGCACCATGCTGGCGATCAACGGCTCGGGCTGGCACTTCGAGTTCACTGCATGCGGCAAGCATCCGGTCGCGCCTTCGCCGAGCGTGGAAGACCTCGTCGTGCTCTACCTGCCGGATGCGCCGGAATGGGAAGCCGCGTGCGCGCGCATGCTGGCCGCGGGATTTCGGCAAGTCGAATCCTACAATCCGTATTGGGATGCGCGAGGCCGCACCTTCGAGGACCACGACGGCTACCGCGTCGTGCTGCAGAACGATCAATGGAGCGAAGTCGTCGTGCACTGAAAGTCGGGCCTTTTCGCCACGCTGTGACCAGGCCGCTTGCGGACAGGGCGTGTCGCGAACCTCGCTCCTTCGCTCTTCTCGCGCTTCACGCGCGACGCTGCTGGTCTGCGGCGCCTTCGCTTCCGAACGTCACCAATACAGTCAGGCCGCCAGGTCCGGGTTCCTCGACGCGAGCGTCGCCGCCGTGCAGTCGCGCGATCTTGCGCACGAGCGAGAGGCCCAGGCCGGTGCCGCCTTTCGCCGCTCCGCGCGCGCGGCGGAAAGGCTCGAACACCGTTTCGCGCTCGCTGTCGGCAATGCCGTCGCCATGGTCGCTCACGCGCAGCACCGCGATACCATTCTCGCGGCCCACCGTCACGTCCACCGGCGGGCGACCGTGGCGCAGCGCATTCTCGACCAGGTTTCGCAGCAGGTGGCGCAGCAGGCCCGGATCCGCCTGCACAATGACCGATTCGCCGCCCACGCTGCAGCCGTCGTAGCGCGCGCATTCCTCGGCGGCGATCGCGAGCAGGTCGGAGTCCTCCTTCGTGCCGGCGGCACCGAGCGCATCGAGCCGGCTGCTGAGCAGGATGCCTTCGATGAGCGCGTCGATTTCCGCGATGTCGCGTTCGAGGTCCGCGTGGCGCTGCGGGCTCGGATCGTCCTTCATCAGCTCCACGCCCATGCGAATGCGCGTGAGCGGCGTGCGCAACTCGTGCGAAGCGTTGGCGAGCAGCATCTTGTGGGCGCCGACCAGTTCCTCGATGCGTGCCGCCGCGCGATTGAAGCTCGCGGCGAGCTGCGCGACTTCGTCGCGCCCGCGGATGTGCACGCGTGCCGAGAGGTCGCCGCTGCCCAGCGTTTCCACGCCCTGCTGCAGGCGCTCCAGGCGTCGCGTCAGCCGGCGTGCAACCGGATGCACGGCAATTGCGACAGCGAGAAACAGCAGAACCAGCGCGGCGATGACGGTGAGGCCCAGGCCGGCGCGAGGCGGATGGTCCAGTCCCGCGTGGCGCACCACCAGCCAGCGGCCGTCGGGCAGATGCGCGGTCCAGCCCGGGCCGCCGGCATGCATGGGCGGGTGCATGCCGCCATGCGCGTCCGGCGGAGGCGGCGGCAGCGGTGCGCCGATGCCGGCGACGGGCGCGTGGTCGGGGCCGAACAGGCTGATGTCGATCGGCATGCCCGCGCCGATGCGCTCGAGAGCGGCCTGCTGTTCATGCGGCGGCGCCGAGGGCGGCGGCAAAAGGTTTTGCGCGAAGCGGCCCGCCATTTCCGCGGCGGCGGGCCAGATGCCGTTCGCGTCGATCATGGTTCGCCAGATCAAGCCGACGCAGAGCGCGAACACCACCAGGCACGCGAGCATCGCAACGTAGATGCGGATATACAGGCGGCGCACCGGCGTCAGTCCTGGTTGCGCACGAACACGTAGCCGCTGCCGCGCACGGTGACGATGCGGCGCGGGCGCTTCGCGTCATCCTCGATCGCCGCGCGGATGCGCGACACGTGCACATCGATGGAACGATCGAAGGCTTCCAGCGCCTCGCCCTTGAGCTTGTCCATGAGCGTCTCGCGCGAGAGCACGCGCCCGGCGTTCTCGGCAAGCAATAGCAGCAGGGTGAATTGGTGGCCGGTCAGGTCGCGCGCCTCGCCGTCGACACGCACGGCATGCGCGCCGCGGTCGATCTCGAGCCGGCCGAAACGCAGCACGTCGGCGGCCGGTCCGCCTTTGCCTCGGCGCAGGATCGCGCGCACCCGCGCCAGCAACTCGCGCGGCTCGAAAGGCTTCGGCAAATAATCGTCCGCGCCCATCTCGAGGCCCACCACGCGATCCATCGCGTCGCCGCGCGCGGTGAGCATCAGAATCGACAGCGCGGAGGCCGCGCGCAGGCGCCGGCAGACTTCGAGGCCGTCGAGGTCCGGCAGCATCAGGTCGAGCACGAGCGCATCGAAAGGTTCGCGGGCCGCGAGCTCGAGCCCTTCGGCGCCGGTGCCTGCGACGGTGACGCGATAGCCGGCATCGCCCAGATATTCGCTGACCAGCGACGCCAGCCGCGGGTCGTCTTCGATCAGCAGGATGCGGCTGGAAGCGGAGGAGGGGTTGGACACGATGGCTTTGAATGTACCCGTCCCGGCCGGGCTTGTCGAAACGGCCTGGCCGGGACGGTTACGCAAGGCCGTGCGCTCAGCTTTCCGGATGCGGACCGCGGGGATGCGGGCCGTGTCCGAAACGCTCCATGCGCTCGGCGAGCTTCATGCGCTGCTCAGGCGTCAGCACGTCGGCCGCATCGGCGAGCGCCTGCGTGATCCGCTTCGACACCGTGTCCGCCAGCGCGATGTGCTCCGCGCGCAAGGCTTCGGCGGCGGCACGATCGATCTGGGGCGCGGTCAGGATGTCGAGTGCCTGCTTGCGCGCCTCTTTCATCTTGCCGCGCAACGGGGCGAGGTCATGCGCGACGCCCTGCGCGATGGTGGTGAGCTTCGCCTGCTGCTCGGGCGTGGCATCGACCTCGACCGCGAAGTGCTTCACCATGCGCTCGACGTGCTTGTCGAGTTCGGCCGGGTCCATCGGCCCGGACATCATCGGGCCGCCGAACATCATGCCCGGACCGTGGGCGTGGGACTTGGCGGCGTAGCCGCCGATGAAGCCCGCGGCGACGACGGCGAGGATGAATAGCAATGCGCGGCCAGCGCGCGGGCCGCAGCGGTGGGAACGCGAGCAGCGCGAGCCGTTGGGCTCGCCTGCGGGAACGGGTGCGGTTTCCATGAATGGATCTCCTTGAGAGCGGGCACTATTGCCCGAGGTGCGCAGGTTGCCGCAGCGGCGTTGCGGGAAATTCTCGGGAACGTAAAGTTTTGTGAAGGAATGGCTGGGTAGCGCGTTGCCGGCGGGCGCGAAGCAGGCCCGCCGCGTTTTCCGCTACCCTGTGCGCTTCCGTCCGAACCGGAGCGAAGATGCGGCACGAATTCCTGGCTGGCGAGCGCAATAACGTGCGACCGATTGTTCCCTTCGTACTGCTGGCAATTTCGCTTGCAAGTTCGCAAGCGGCTGCCTCGAAGCTGGAGCGCGACGAGTCCCTTGCGACCCGTTCGCTCTATTGCGCGGACGTGAACCAGTACTGGGTGACTTACTTCGCCGAGCACGACCCCAAAAATGCCCGCGTGACCGGGTATCGCTATATCGGGAGCATGTTCCAGGTCGTCGCGAAGGAATTGTCGGACGATGATTTCGTCGCGAAAGAACGCCCGGCGGCCTTGCAGAAAGTGAATGACATCCTCGATCGCCCGGAAAGCGAACGAGCGGGCGTGATGGACACCGAGGCGAAGAACTGCCACGAAACCTTCCAGAGACAGGTCGTGCCGCTGCTGCTGCGGAACAAGCCCATGGAGTGACGGGGGCCGCGCCGCATTTTCAGGCACTGCGGTTGCCGTCAGGGCTTCATTGCCGCCAGTCGCTTGGCGGAATCGGTCAATCCCGACAGGATCTTGTCGAGGACGTCCTGTGGAAAATCCCTGGGCAACCCGCGCTGGGCTGCCTCCACCGCATCGGGTACCTTGACCAATAGCGCCTCGATGAGGGCTTCGGCATCCTTGCCGATTCCCATCAGCGCGGCGGTTTCGTTGAAGTGCCGGCGCTGGATCTCGCCCATCTTGTAATGCTTGTTCTTTCCGCGCAGAGCCAGGGCCATGCGCAAATCCTGGCGGGCTATGTCGTTCGCGCTCTTTCCGACGATAGGCCAGAAGGAAAGCACATCATAAAGCGGCGTGAGCTGGTAGCGGCCCTGGCTCAGTATGCGGAGGCTGAAATTCTTGGCGTGGCCGTCGCCCGCCGCGAGCATCCAGAATACGATTTGCGCAGCGAGCAGCATCTGCAGGTCGCCGTCGCGATTGACCGAGCCGCGCAGGACGCGCGCCAGGTCCGGCAGGCCGGGCCCGCCGTCCGCTTCATATTTGCGGGAAGACGGCAGGCCCAGCGCCTGGCAAAAATCCTCTTGCACCAGCCGCAACCAGTACTTGCCGCTCGAGTGCAATTGGCGGTCGAAGCGTTCCACGATCAGGGTCTTGGTCTCGCCGAATCGACCGATTTCACAAGGAGCGATCGGAATGCCGAAGGCGGCGACGATCCGGGAGCACAGCCATTCGTTCTCGACCGAGGTGCGCATGTCCATCTTGCGGCCGCCGACCAGGCCCAGCGGCAGCTTGAAGATATGCGTCGTCGGGGTGCTGGCCGCCGGCTCGCACCAACGATTGTTGTGACGCAGGAACGCCGTCTTTTCCTGTGCGCCGGCGATGGAAATTCGAAAATCGTCTTCCGCTGCGCCGTGGATGCGAGCAGGCGACAAAGTGTTGTTCAGCCGCGTTTCGACCTGGGCGGAGGTCAGGGCCTTTGCGGCGATGCTGCGAATGCCTTCCGGCTTTTCCCCGGATGGCAGCAGCTGGACGGCGCCCACGCAATCCCGGCCTATCGCACTCAGCAGATCGAATGCGCGTCGCGATTCGATTCCGAAGCGTCCCTGGATTCTCTGTCGAATGGCGTTGCTATCGGGAAGCAGATTGTCGAAATAATTTGCGACCGCCGCGCCTTTGATCGGCGCGTTGTCAGGGCTGAACGGCAAGGAAAGCGAGATCGGGCGCCCTTCCTCCGACAGGCGCCAGTCATCGGCATACTGGAATTCCTCGTTGCCGCGCCTCGGGATTCTCCATTCCCCTGCACGCAGGCCATTGACCCAGACCGTAAGCGATTGCATGTCGAGATCGCGCTCCGGCCTACCAGTCTGCCTTCTTCCCGGGCTTGCGATCCTGCACCATCAGGTCGAGGCCGAGAATGTTGAGCAGGTCCACGAGTCGATCGAAGGTCAGCGAGCCCGGCGCGGCTTCGATTTGCGACAGGCGGTTCTGGGTAATCGCCAGTCGCGAGGCCAGGGCCTGCTGCGTAAGGCCAAGAGCCTTGCGGCGTGCCTTGATAATATGTCCGAGCTGGTTGCTGCCGTTCAGCAGTTGCATGATGGTTATCAATATAATTGATAATCGTAAAATATCAGTAAAAATGATAAATGTAAAGCATCAGTTTCAGTGATATTCAATCCCCGCCCACTCAAACGACATCGGGAGTTCCGCAGTGAAATACCACATCCTCCCCGGCACGAACATGAACGTCTCCCGCGTCTGCCTCGGCACCATGACCTGGGGCGAGCAGAACAGCGAGAAGGAGGCCCACGAGCAGCTCGACTATGCAGTCGGGCAGGGCATCAACTTCATCGACACGGCGGAGATGTATCCCGTGCCGCCGAACGCGGCGACGCAGGGCCGCACCGAGAAATTCCTCGGCACCTGGCTCGCGAAGCAGAAGCGCGACAAGCTTTATGTCGCCACGAAAGTGGCGGGCCCGGGCCGGCGCGACTGGATTCGCGAGGGGCGCACGGACCTCACGCAAGGCGTGATCGCGGAAGCCGTCGACACCAGCCTGCAGCGCCTGCAGACCGACTACATCGACCTCTACCAGATCCACTGGCCGCAGCGGAACGTGCCGAACTTCGGCGCGACCGAGTTCGACCCTTCCAAGGAAAAGGACGGCCCCGCGATCGAGGAGCAGGTCAAGGGCATGGCCGCGATGATCAAGGCGGGCAAGATCCGGCACTACGGCCTTTCGAACGAATCGGCCTGGGGCGTGTGCAAGTTTCGCGAAGAAGCCAAGCGTCTCGGCCTGCCGGGGCCGGTGACGATACAGAACAGCTACAGCCTGATCTCGCGCAATGTCGACAACGACCTCGCGGAAACGCTGTTCCGCGAAAAGATGACCCTGCTCGCCTACAGCCCTCTCGCGGCGGGCATCCTCTCGGGCAAGTACATGGGCGGCGCCAAGCCGCCCGGCACGCGCTTCGTGCTGTTCGATTCGCTGGGGATTCGTTTCCGCAAGCCGATGGTGAGCGAAGCGGTCGATGCCTATGCGTCGCTCGCGAGAAGGCGGGGCAAGACGCTGGTGCAACTGGCGCTGGGCTATGTGAACAGCCGCTGGTTCCTGGGCTCGTCGATCATCGGCGCGACGACATTGGCGCAACTGGCGGAGGACATCGCAGGGGCGCAGGTGGAGCTGGATGAAGACACGTTGAAGGACATCAGGGAAATCCAGTATCGGTTTCCGAATCCTGCGGGGTGACTCTAAAAATATCTACTTTTCACCACGGAGAGCACGGAGTATCACGGAGAAGGGCAAGAACTAATGGGGAATGGTCGCGGATGAATTTTGAAGATATCCACATGAGTCGACCTTGGTTACCAATGCCCAAGTTATCTTTTTTTCCTTGTCTTTCTCCGTGCTCTCCGTCCCCCTCAAGGGGGGATAGAAGTGAATGTTCTCCGTGGTGAGATTTAGGTCTAGATAGGGAGTAAGTAGTGGAACTGGGTCTGAAGGGAAAGACTGCCGTTGTCACTGGCGCATCGAAGGGCATCGGCCTCGCCATCGCACGCGGGCTGGCGGACGAAGGCTGCTCACTGCATATCGTCTCGCGCAGCGCGGAAGCAATCGGTCGCGCGGCGGAGGGCATCCGCGCCGACCATGGCGTCGAAGCGATGGCGCACGCGCTTGACCTCGCGAAAAGCGAGAGCGTCGCCGCATTGCTCGAGGCGACCGGCACGCCGGACATCCTCGTCAACAATGCCGGTGCAATCCCCGGTGGCGACTTGCAATCCGTGGACGAGGCGCGCTGGCGCGCCGCGTGGGACCTGAAGGTGTTCGGGTACATCAACCTGTCCCGGGCCTACTACGCTGCGATGAAAGCGCGGCGCAAAGGCGTGATCGTCAACGTGACGGGCCTGGCCGCCGACCGGCTCGACGCCGGCTACATCGCCGGGTCGGCCGGCAATGCGGCGCTCAATGCTTTCACGCGAACGCTGGGCAGCTACAGCATCGAGGACGGCATTCGCGTGCTCGCCGTCAGCCCCGGCGCGGTGGAAACCGAGCGCATCGTCACTCTCATGAAGGGGCGGGCCGCCGACAAGCTCGGCGATCCCGAGCGCTGGCGTGAATTCATGAAAGGCCTGCCGCTGGGCCGGCCTGCGACTGTCGAGGAAGTCGCGGATGTCGTGGTGTTCGCCGCTTCAGTGCGGGCGGCTTACTTGAGTGGCATCGTGATCAATGTGGATGGTGGGCACAATGCGCGGATGGGGGCTTTCAGCTAGAGCAGACCTTCTTCACCACGCGCCGCAAGCGGCACACACCCCTACGGGTGCATATGAGTGTTCGCTGGCGCTCCCTTGAGAACACGAAGAAACACGAAGAAAAGCGAGTAGAAATGAGGCATCGTCATCGCTGTGATAACCGATGCAGGCGATTGGTCGTCGTAATTTCCTGAATCGTGGCGGGTGGGCCTTATAGCTCCCTCTCCCCTCGCGGGAGAGGGCAGGGGAGAGGGGGATCTTCTACTTCCCCTTCAGCTCGGCAACCAATTCCTTTACTACCGTCTCGCTCGCGCCCGTGATGCGCGCGTTCGGGCGGCCGGTGGCGAAGGCCACGGCGAGGAGGATCTCGTCGGCGCGAGGCGCGCCGGGCACGCGGATCTCTATCGTATCCATGGCGTCGTAGTCCCAGCTGGTATCTATGCCGCCGAGTACGACGTCCAGCGTCGCGCCGGGCGAACCCAGCTTGCCGTTACCCGGGATCAACGCCAGCCCGGCCTTGACCGCAGTGCGCATCGAAAGGCCGATCTTGCAATGGATCATCGCCGCGCCTTGCTCGAGGTCGCCATCCGCGCCGACCATCACGCCTTTGCCGTAGGCGATCGCCGTGCGGCCGCCCATTGCGTCCAGCGCCTTGCGCGAAAGCATCGCGCCGATCTCCACTGAAGCCGCGACGTAGTCATCGAGGTTGGCTTCGGTCGGTTTGCCGGCCTTAGGATTGGCGAGAACGGCGCAGGCCACGACGCAGAGTGCCGGTGGATCGACCTTGCGGCCGGCGTGGTGGAGGACTTCACGGACGAAGATGTGAGTTTCGCGGAGTTCCAATATATTCGCCCCTATCTAATTCTCACAACGACTACCTGCAGTCTCGAATTTTTATGCGACGATCACTCCGCAGCAGGCAGATGAAATGTTAATTGGTACATCGAATCGCACCAATAACTCTAGGAATTTCTGGTCGAATTCCCAGTTCAGCTGGTGGACGCTTGACGGAGTCGAGTTGCGGCCCGTTCAATTCGCGCTAGATTTTCTTGGCGAACAGTAACAGGAGTACCTTCAGCATCTCGAACATTTGTTTTGGAATACTCCAGACATTCCAAAATTACGGCCACATCCGACTCGTCTAGTTCAACAATTATCATAGCTTTTATGGCTAGCCCTTTATAAAGTTGAGTGCGCGTCTTACCGCTTCCGCCGGTAAATTGGGAGATCCCGACAAGGACGCGAACTCTTCGAGAAGCAATGTTATCTGGGCCCGAATTGACTCACATTTCTTCTTCGTCATCGAGGAAGATAGTTCAACCACAATCACATGATTTTCGGCGACACATGGATGTCCCTTATATCGAAGGATAGAGTCGACTATCCACGCACCCGGTCGGCCACGCATTACTCTTCTAATAAAAAGCGCGGGCGCTTTCGTGAGAAATTCCTTCGGTAAGTGGCTTCTCAGAACATATTTCCTAGACGCGTAGTCGCTATACGGGCGAAATGCCTGTCGATGCCCATCTATATTTGCCCCATATACAACTAGGTACGCGTTCTTCCGAGCACCAGTAAGGCTGTCTTTTTGTCTGTTCCACACCAACGGACCAATTCGAACACGTGGATTCTTTGTCGCGACGCTTATAGTGGAGGCGCTATCAACTAGCGTCTTCGATTGCGATCTATGCCCATTGAATCCGAATTGGAATTTTCCTCTCTTGAGATCCTTAGAGTCGCCTTTCAGGAAAAATTGAAATGCTATATCTTGACTCACATTCTCAAATACGCGACGTTGCGGGTAGGCGTGAATAGCAATTCGACTACATAGCGATAGCAATTCGCATCGCATTTTTGATGCATATTCGCCATTAACCCAGCCGAACGGGGCAATAGCAGCGACAAGTCCTCCAGGGGAGCAAAGCTCTAGCGCGTGTCGAATACCTAGCCCATATAAATTTCTTCCAGACCGCCGGACTGCATCCCATGGGAGGCCCATTTTTGTAGATTGACTCGCCGTTAAAGCAAGAAAGGGAGGATTTAGTAGGACCAAGTCGAAAGGAAATTTTGGAGTCCATTCGAACACATTGTTCTTTATGAAAGAGTACTCAGATTGCCTTGACCCCAATGAGTGCGTATATCTTGTCGCGCTATCTATATATGTAGTGTGGATCTTACGATTAGTAAAGATAGGAAGTGTGCACGCTATTGAAGCACCGAGTCGACCATCTCCACAAAATAAATCAACAATACGCAAGGTCTGGTTTCCCGCTAGTAAAGCAGGGGCGCTATCTTCTAGGAAGACTAGCAATTCTGAGCAAAATGCGTCCACCATTTGAGGCGGAGTAGGATGAACGCCAACATTGGCCCATGTTGATGTATTACGCCGCTCGTTTTGTTTCAGCATCTGTGTACGGGCGGCTTTGCAGCAACGAATCGCATATGTCAGTTACGCGAAGAATTTTTTCCAGCATTGATCTTATTAATTCTGTATCGGTCTGATCTTTCAATCGCGGCAGAGCACTTTGAAAAAAATTTCGAAACCCCCGAATCGAGTCAAGCGCATATTGAAGGCGGCGCTCGATAATCAACTGGGGCCTATTTAGATATAGCCGCTCCACGAGATATTTTGCGGAAGTTGTTTTAGCCACAAGGCAAAACGTGGATGTATCTACATTGATTTGCTCTGCATAGCTGTAGCGAGACGGATCCGGATACGCGCACACCGAGTGATCGTCGTTTGGCTCCCGCGGCCAGTCGTCGCCCTTAAACGTGTTGCAAATTGCGCACGCGAAAAAAAGATTGGGATAAGAATTTCTCAGCGCGGGAAATCGTGACTTTGGTCGGTAGTGTTCGACATGAAAGTTGCGTATTCCCCCAAAGCTAGCTTCTGCGATAGCGCAATACACGCATTGATGAAAGCCTTCTTCCGCAAGTTCTGGTTTCCAATCTAGGTAAGTTCCCCGAGAGGGGTGGCGTGATCGCTCCTTCTCTACGCGACGCCAGGTCATGGTCATGGCGATTAGTTCTTCCTACTAAGTCGATCATGGATCTTGTCTGAAAGCGCTCCCAGCTCCTTAATTTCTTTGTCCAACTCCCCCAGCCATGTTTGACGAGATAAACTCAATCCATCAGGAGACGCGAGTGTTAATTTTTCTCGAATGGCCTTTTCTTTCTCACGATCGGCATCCGTCGCGGAGCCCATAGCAGTACGTTCTGCGATTTCAGATAGCTGAGCAAGTTCAGCTAGGAACTCTTCGGTAAATTTGCGCCCGGCGCGCAGCATTCGTTGCACATAAATTTTTGGATTTTTGTTGAAGTCTTCCCTTTGTACGACATCCTCCGCGTCCGCTTCCGCTCCTTCGAGGTCGTCCTCATCTGCGTGAGACGTCACCATAAATAGCGGAAGTGTAGGTAATCGCATTCGAAGATAACTAACCAACTCATGGCCGCTATATGTCGCGGGCTCTTCGCCGGCATCAGCCTGTTCTTGCAATCTCTCATCGACTACGAGAACGGCAATACCGGCGTCGTGCAACCAACCGGGATAGTCCTCAATTTTCGCGAGCGGACCATGCTCTATAGCACTCCAGTTGTGCTCTTCTTCTATTTCCAAATTGATGTTTCGACAAAGCGTTTCCCGGGCGTCGGCCCTATCATCAATTACTCCGATGGTTGGCATTTGGTTTCCTCGATTTGCTATGACGACGGAATCCATACCGAAAAGCGTGCGCCCTCCAGTTGAGGGTCTCGGTCCAAACTGACCCTCCCATCGAGATCTTCTACGGCACTCTTGACTATGGTTAGCCCAAGTCCGGTTCCGATTTGCCTGCCATGCCTGTCTACTTTTGTGGAAAACAGCGGCTCCCAAATTTGATCAATGTACCTCTTGGCTACCCCGGGGCCCGAATCTGCAACATCCAACGAAAAACCAGCTATGGAGTCGCTGGTCTTGCTTTCCAGTGTTATTTTGATCTGCCTTTTTCTGTTTGATAGCTGACTGGCAGTATATGCATTAGTAATAAGATTGATCAATACGGATTCGATATCCATGCCAAAAGTCCTCGCGTGGATGTCTTTTATCTCGACTTGAAGGTTGATGCTGCTCGCTTCCAGTACCGGTCGTATTTCTTCAATCACGGCCTGAACTAGTTCAGCAATACTAATTCGCTGTTTCCTTCTCTTGTCGCGCTTGACTCTGAGAAGTGCGAACCGACCCCAGCTCGCCACCTTCTCCGAGTATTCCTTAGCTTTTGTAATCTCCCGAAGAGCATTCTGAATTTGCGGCGACGACCGCACTAGAAGTCGTTCGGCGGTATAAATTGAAGAAGTAACTCCGGCGATCGATGTTTGTGTTTCGTGCCCAAATACGGCAGCGGAGATGCCAAGGGTAGCCAAGGCTCGGAAAATCGTTGGTTGTGTAGCGAGCTCATCAATCGACTTGGAGGCAGAACCGAGCGAATCAATAACCAGATCAATTTGGTCTATGGACTGATTTACTACTTTAGATGCACCGGGTGAAATATTTTCTTTGAGCTTTTCGAGCCCAAGTGCCAAAACCTTCAAACTTTCATCTAGAACTTTTACATCTGTTTTCGCCCGTATTAACTTTGGCTTTTCTGTCTCTTTTTTTTCTTTGAACAATCGGTGGTATTCATTCTCCAGGATAAAGATGCACGCGAGTACTCCGGATCTGAGGTCGCTAAACGCATCTCCTTGGATGAAACCCTCGCGAGACGAGCTATCGCTTAACGATGAATTTTTGTCGCGACTAACGAAGACCGCGCCAACAATTTGATTCGAAGAAAAACGAAAGTCGTCTCTAGCCGGGCCGGCTGGACTGCGCGTCTTTCTTTCAGCAAGCCCTAACCAATCTCCTTCAGGATCGATTGGATCTCCGTAAGGTTTTACCCGAATTTTGTCCCGATAAATTTTTATCCCCGAGTTTGCATCCAAAAATTCTCGAAGATCGGACAGCGAAAGATTGGTGCCTTCCAACAGATCCGAACGCCTAGGATAGAACAGCAATTGCACGGAATAGGCGCCAACGACAGGGGGGAGATTTTTTTGTTTTCCACCGCTAACTCTTTGCATTGCTTGATTCCAAGACAGAGTTTGCGACTTGGGGGCCCGCTTCTTTTTTCTTCCTTGGCGATCGACAATCGAGTAGGTAATAGTTCCTTTAGGACTGATGGTGGCGTTGAGTTCCAATTCAGCAGCTGTGACAAATGAGGACTTTACGATACCGCTGTGGGTCTCTGATAAATCCGTGAGAAGAGTTATCTCGAATTCGATTTTTTTTGAACTAAAAGGTGGGGTTAGTACGGCCAGTTCGTCATACAAATCTTTAATATCTTCTTCGTTCCAGTGTTGTCTCAGATTTCGAATAATTAGCTCGGTGCCATGGCTCGCTTGTTGATTCGTGTTGTTCTCAATCGGAGGAAATTGTGGTCTTGAACCCGTAACTACGCGAATCGGAATGGAAGTGAGGTCCTTGCCCTCCACGACAAAATCATTCCAGTTGATGCTTAGACCAAAAGGTCGAGAAGAGGAGGTTTTTGTTTTAAGTTCTAGAATTGCCCCTAAGCGATCCGCGGAAAGTCGACCAATTCCCTTCTCTCCTGTGCGTCGCCTATTCGAATCGGATAGCTTCTTGCTGCGTTTTGAAGAGTAGCCAATGCGAAGCCAATTGGAGTCCACTTCCGCTTCTGTCATCCCGGAGCCATTGTCTGAAATTCGAATGTAGTTGGTCTTCAGTATGTCATTCCCAAAGATTTCAATTTCTACTTTGGTGGCGTCGGCGTCGTAGCTATTTTTCACAAGTTCGACAATGGCGGTCGTATGATCCTTGATACTCTCTCGGCCGAGAGTCAAGAGCGCTCTTGCATCAATGCTGAAGTGCTTCGTCTCAGAAGAAATGGTCATCAAGGACTTGTGGCAGATAAATTCAAATTGACGCAGGTGATCGGAAAGCCATTTTGTTCATGCGTTGCAGGGTATCTGTGGGTCAAAAAACCCCCGAGCTAGCACAGTATGCGCTCGTAATACGATACCAAATACTGCGCGCATCGACTTGTAGGCCCGTTTTGAATGGGGAGTATCAGTTTGTGGGTTTAATGTTTATACAGGCATCGTTGACGCGCCGCATCACTTAACCCATTTGTCCTGTATGTCGCTCCGGTATAAGGTTCTCTCCCGCCCTCCTTGGAGACCGTCATGCCCTTCACCCGCCGCCTCTTCGCCACCCTCGCCCTATCTCTATTCGCCCTGGTTTGCTTCGCCTCCGATCTCCCGCGGACCGACCCGGAGTCGGTTGGCCTGTCTTCCGAGCGCCTTGACACCCTACACAAGGTGCTGAGCAGCAAAGTCGATCAAGGCGTCATTCCCGGCTATGTGGCGCTGGTTGCCCGCCACGGCCAGGTGGCGTACTTCGATGCGTATGGCGTGCAGGATCCGAACACCAAGAAGGCGATGGACAGGGACGCGATCTTCCGCGTCTATTCCATGACCAAGCCGATCGTCAGCGTGGCGGCGATGGCGCTGGTGGAGGAGGGCAAGATGAAGCTCTCCGACCCGGTGTTCATGTACCTGCCGGAGCTGAAGGACCTGCAGGTCGTCGACAACCTGGCGGACGCAAAGTCGCCTGCCGAAATCAAGACCCATCCGGCCAAGAATCAAATCCGCGTATTGGACCTGCTGATCCACACCTCGGGCTTCAGCTACGCCTTCTTCAAGGCCTTCCCGGGTGGCGGCGCGCTCGAGCAGCAATACATCGACAACAAGGTCGGCGAGTTCGACGTGACGAACGAGGAGTTCGTGAAGCTGCTCGCGAAGCAGCCGCTGCGCTACGAGCCGGGCACGACCTGGTGGTACAGCCATTCGACCGATGTGCTCGGCCGCTTGATCGAAGTGGTGTCCGGCATGACCCTGGGCGAATTCATCGAGCAACGCGTCGCCGGCCCGCTGGGCATGGACGATACGTCCTTCCGCGTGGCGGCCGACAAGGTCGACCGCTTCGTGCAGCCTTTCGATGACGACAAGAAGGGCCTGATCCTGCAGTACACCGAGCCGACGCAGCCGATCAAGTGGGAGGCCGGCGGCCACGGATTAACGGCGACGGTGATGGATTACGCGCGCTTCGCACAAATGCTGCTGAACAAGGGCGTGCTCGACGACCAGCGCGTGCTCGGCAAGAAGACCGTCGAGCTGATGACCATGGATCACGTCGGCAACGTGTTCGACCACGGCCCGACCTACCTGCCTGGACAGAATCACGGCTTCGGCCTGCTCGGTGCCGTGCGCACCGAAGGCCCGCGCGCGCCGGCCGGGCTGAACCCGATGGACGGCTCGGTGGGCGAGTTCTACTGGGCCGGCTACGCGGGCACGTTCTTCTGGGTCGACCCCAAGGAAGATCTCGTCGCCGTTTACATGATGCAGTCGGTGCGGCAGCTCGGGACGATGTCGAACACGTTCAAGACTGCGGTCGAGCAGGCGATCGTCGAGTGAGTATTTAATGACTACCTCTTATCACGAAGACACGAAGAACACGAAAAAACATTCTTTTCTATCCCCCTTGAGGGGACGAAGAAGGGCAAAAAAATACTGAGGGTGATGTGATGGTGAATTGGAGCACAAGACTTGGCGCCGGTAAAAACCATCGGTGATCCAATTTCCCCGTTCTTGCATTTGCTTTTCTTCGTGATTCTTCGTGTCCTTCGCGTCTCCGTGGTGAGATTTAAGATTCAGGTGGTAGCAAAAGTCTTGGCACAGCCCGCCTGAAATGCCAGCTCTGCGTCGCATCCGAGACGAGACGCGCGCATTTCATGACATTCCGCATCGCACCTCCCTGACAATTCATTTGCATCGACGGGTTGCAATCCGGAACCAGCATTCAGATACGAGAGTCGAATCCCAAGGTTAGGCGGCCCATGCCTCGCGGTCACGCACGCTTCATCGCCGACATCCGCCGTTTCTTCCTTCAGGCGCATTCGCTCGCGGCGCTCCTGGCGCGCACGGGCATCCGGTGACACTTGCGAAAGGAACATCATCATGAAAACACTCCGCTTCCTCGATTCTTCCGGCGATCGCGAACTCGGCTACGACGACAGCGAGCAAATGGCGACCGCCCGCGCCGAGGCCCAGCGCCTGTTCGAGGCGGCGCTCGCGAACGGCGCGGTCGCCTTCGCCGTCAACCGCGCCGGCGGCAAGCCGGACCAGAAGATTGGCGATTTCTCGCAGCTCGAGGACGAAACGGTCGTCGTGCCCCGCATCGTCGGGGGCTGAAACCTTGTCCCTGTTGTGGTTCGGCGCCGGCATCGCCGCGCGCGGGTGCAGCCTGGACGAGATGCTGTCGCGGGCGCAGGAGCGCGAACCGCTTGGGCCCCGCGACCTGCCGGCGGATGGCAGCGCCGACCTCGGCCTTTCTAGTTTTTTCGCGGATGCCATGCGCGTGCCGCGGGGCCCGCACCCCGGTGACCCGGTCTCCGATGCCTGGAACGTGGACGACATCAACGTCATGCCGTTCCGGACAGTCGGCATGGGACCGGAACCGGTGCGGCGCGCGTTGCGATTGCTGGCGCGCGTGGTCGATCCCCGCCAACGTCGCGAACTCGTGATGTTCGGGCATTTCAGCGTGCGCTCGCCGCGGCATGGGGAATACCTGATCCTGCCGCGCAGCGTGTTCAACGTGGTGGAGCTTGAATCGGGCGCGTCCTACTGTGCCGGACCGCTGACGCCCTTGCCCATCCCCGACCTGATGCTGTTGCAGAAGCTGATGCTGGAGAACGAGCCCGAGAAATTCTTCCAGGTCGCGAACCGGCGCCAGCCGGACGTCGCCTTGAGGCCGCGAAACCTGGAAGCCTGAGCGCAAGACGACGTTTGGGATGGCGGGTGCGCGAACTCCCGGCGCCTTACGCTTTTACGGCTCGTTTTTCCTGGCGATTGCCGGCGATTGCCCAGCCTCCGTAGGGTGGTCGGGACTACCCTGAAGATCGTCGCCAGCCGGCGACAGGCAATGCATTTCGCATGCCGTTCGTCCTCCTGATTTTGCCGCTCGGCGGCTGCCGCTGGAACTTCGCCCGCGCGGGCCGTTAAATGACTCGTGCCGGCTCCCTTGGCGAGCGCGAAAACGGAGGACGAACATGGTCACGACGGAAGCGGGAACGAAACTGGACATCGTGCTGGACGACGTGGATTCGGTGATCAGCGCCACCCAGCAGGTGCGCCTGGCCGAGCAGTCGCTGAAGCCCGGCGCGCTGGTCGCCGGTGCGTACTACCGCGGCCACCTCGGCAACACCGAGACCGTCGGCCGCTGGAACGGCCAGCAATATCGCTTCGTCGTCTGGGTGCAGGAGAAGGGCAGCGCCAAGCTGAAGGGCGCGCGCCATGTGCTCGAATCCGGCATCGGCGATGCCTTCGCGCCTTTCGCGATTGTGCAGGTTGCGAAGGAGCAGCAGATCAGCGACTACGACCTGGCGATGGTTCGCTGAAAAAGAAAACGGCGCCAGCGGCGCCGTTTTCATTTGAACTACTTCCCAGCTTATCTGGTTGCCGCCGCCGATTTTTGCTCCGTCCTCGGCAGGAACAGGATGATCAGCGCGCCGGCCAGCGCGAACGCGGCCAATGTGAAGAACGCCGCTTCCGACGAGCCGCCGGTTGCCGTTCTAATGCGCCCGATCATGTCGGGACCGAAGTAACCGCCGAGGTTGCCCACCGAGTTGATCAACGCGATGCCGGCGGCCGCGGCGGTGCCGCTCAGGAATGCAGTCGGCAGCGACCAGAATGTCACCACGTAACCGCCCCAGCCGATGGTTACCAGGGTCAGTCCAAGCATCGCCAGCACCGGGTTGTGCGGCACCACCGCGATCACCAGCATGCCGACCATCTTGACCAGGAAGCCCGAGGCCGAGTGCCAGCGGCGTTCGCCGGTCTTGTCCGAGTGCGTGCCCCAGTAGACCATCGAGATGATGCTGGCGGTCCACGGGATCATGGTGAGCAGGCCGACCTTAAGGTAATCCTTCTTGTCGATGCCCAGCTCCTGCACGATGGTCGGCATCCAGAAGCTCACCGCATAGAAGGTGACCGCGCCGCAGAAATACACGGCGCATAGCGCCCACACGCGCCCGTCCTTGAAGGCGTCGGCGAGGTTGTGCTTGCCGTCGAGCACGTTCTTTGACGCATTGTCTTCCTCGACGCGCTTCACCACGAGATCTTTTTCCTCCTGCGTCAGGAAGGCGGATTTCTTCGGGCCGTCGGGCAGCACCGCGAGCACGAGGAAGCCGACGATCACCGACGGAATGCCTTCCAGCAGGAACAGCCACTGCCAGCCGCGCCAGCCTGCGGCGCCATCCATGTACTGCATGATGGCGCCGGAAACCGGCGAGCCGATGACGTTGGATACGCCGATCGCCGTCATGAACAGCGCCACCATTTTTGCGCGGCGCGCGCCGGGAAACCAGTAGGTCAGGTAGAGGATGATGCCGGGGAAAAATCCCGCTTCCGCGACGCCGAGCAGGAAGCGCAGGAAGTAGAAGCTGAACTCCGCGTCGGTGCAGCCGAACGAGGTGGCGATCGCGCCCCAGTGGATGTCGCCCGCGAACATGAAGGCCGATGAAATCAGGCCCCAGGTGACCATGATGCGCGCGATCCACACGCGCGCGCCCACGCGCTCCAGGATCACGTTGCTGGGCACTTCGAAAATGAAATAGCCGATGAAGAAGATGCCCGCGCCGAAGCCGTATACCGTGTCGCTGTAGTGCAGGTCTCCCGCCATTTGCAGCTTGGCGAAGCCCACGTTCACCCGATCCAGGAAGGCGATGATGTAGCACAGGAACAGGAAGGGGATGAGGCGGTAGGCAACCTTGTGGAAGGTCGCGTTCTCGAACTCCTGCGGGACGGCGGCCATGCGTGATCTCCTCTGGGCAATTGTTTGGTGCTTGGCACCCGGGGTCGCGCGGCAACGGGATTTCCCGCAAGGGCGCCGGCGACCTCTGCGCGCATGCTACGCCGTCAGGCGACGGCGCGATAGCGGCTTGTGGCCGGACCGGCCAGGCGGGAGGGTCGGGCAGTGCAGCAAAAAAGCGGCGGGTCGCTGTCTTGCCTACGCGCAGGACACCGGGCGACGCAAGGCAAGGCGTCGCCCGGAAAGCGATCGCGCGGAGTGGGGAGTGGGCCTAGTGCACGGCCGCGCCGTCGAACGCCGCGCGATGCGTGCGCGCCGGCTGCGGCATGCGCGAGCGGCTGTGTTCGCGCCGGAAGGTGGCTGGCGGGATGCCGTACGAACGCTTGAACGCGCGGTTGAACGACGACTCGGATTCGTAGCCGGTTTCCTCCGCGATGCGCACGATGGGCTGCTCGTCGGCGATCAGCATTTGCGCGGCGAGCCGCATGCGCCACGCGGCGAGGTAGGCCATCGGCGGCTGCCCGAGCACTTGCGTGAATCGCATCGCCAGCGAAGAGCGCGACATCGCCACCTGGCGGCCGAGCTCGTCGACCGTCCACGGGTGCGCGGGCTGGTCGTGCATGAGCGCGAGCGCGCGGCCGATGCTGGGATCGCGCAATCCGGCAAGCCATCCCTGCTGGTCCGGCGGCAGCGCGTCGATGTAGCGGCGCACCGCTTCCACGAACAGGATTTCCGCCAGCTTCGCGATGACGGCGGCGCCGCCGGGCTGCGTGACGATCGATCCGTTTTGCGTGTACTGCAGCGCGCACTCGTACCACGCGGCAAAGTGTCCGGTTCCGGCCTGGATGCGCATCATGCGCGGCAGGGCGGCCAGCATGGGCTTGCAGACATGCGGGTCGCAGCTCAGGAAGCCGCACAGCATGCGCGTGGGCGATCCGCCGCCGCCGTATTCCAGCCGATGCGCCTGCATGGCCACGGGGCCGATCAGGTCATCGGCGGGGACGGTGGGCAGGCCGATCGCGCTCGCAAGCTCGTGCTGCTCGCCGCGCGGAAACAGGATCAGGTCGCCGGCTTCGAGCCAGACCGGTTCCTCGCCAGGCAGGGCCGCCATGCAGCGCCCTTCCGTGATCAGGTGATAGTGGACGAGGTGCTTCGCCTGCGGCCGGCTCGTGCCCGGCATGCGCGAACGCACGGCCCACGGCGCCGTGAAGCGGGCTTCGAGAAAGGCGGCGCCGGTAAACCGGGCCAGGTGCAATGCGTCCGACAACGGGTCCATGTCTGTTCTCCGCGAGCGTGCCAAGTGACGGAGAGGCCATGGTAAGGAAGGCGGGCGGGATTGCCAGAGGGTCAAAACAAATGAAACAAAAACGGCACCCCGCCCGCCGAATGTTGCGGGCGCAACGCGCGAGAGGGGCGCCGGACGCGCGGTCCAGGGAGGGAAGCCGCGCGCACGAAAACCGACTTCAGCGTTCGGATCCGGCTTCCCGGGCGACGACCTGGGACAGGGCTTCCACCAGCAGCGCGTCGGGTACTGCGCGGCCTTTCATGGCCGCCGCGATCAGCAGGCGCCGTTGCGATTCGGCGAGAAGCAGCTTGCCTTGCGCCGGATCGGCGGAAGGTTCGCGCTCCGCCGGGGCCGACACGGCGGGCAGCCTATACGTGCACTCGGCCTTCCTTGCGGCGGCGTTGGCGGGCGGGGGCAGGGCGGCCAGCAGCGCGCCGGCATACAACAATGCGATTCGGGTGTTCATGTCGATCTCCTGGATGCGTTGAAAAATTTTGGTGTGCGACGCATTTGCGCCGCATCGTGGGATCGCACTATCCGCTTCCGGGCATGGCGAAGATATGGCGCGGACGCCGGGTGTTTTATCCGGGACGCTGGCGGGGACACTCGATCAATTCGGGAATGCCGCGACTGGACAGGCGTGCTTGGTCCCACGCGAACATTGCCGGCACGGCTTTGTCTCATGCACATGCAATCCCGACTCAATTCGCAGGAAGATTTGTTCGATGCGCCGCAGCCGGGGCCGGAAGGCTTCGTCTACCAGCCTGCTTTCATCGACGTTGCGCAAGAGGCCGCGTTGCTGGAGATTTTTTCCGACCTGCCTTTCCGCCAAACGCCTTACAAGGAATACATCGCGCGTCGCCGCACGGTAAGCTACGGCACGGCGTACAAGCCCGGCACCGACGAGAATCATTCGATCGGCACGATGCCGGATTTCCTGTTGCCGTTGCGCGATCGATTCGGCGCCTGGGCCGGCGTGCCGGCCGGGGAATTCGTGCAGGCGCTGGTCAGCGAATACCGCCCGGGCACGCCGCTCGGCTGGCATCGCGACATGCCGGAATACGAAATGATCGTGGGCGTGTCGCTGGGGGCCTCGTGCCGGATGCGTTTTCGGCCGTACTGGCCGGAAGGGAAGGTCCGCGGAAGCGAAATCCTGACGCTCGACCTTCTGCCACGCTCGGCTTACCAGATGCGCGGCACGGCGCGCTGGGGCTGGCAGCACAGCGTGATGCCCACGAATGCGCTGCGCTACTCGATCACGTTTCGCACCGCGCGACGTTCCGCAAGCAGGTAAATCGCCATGCAAACGACGACAATGGGTTCAAATTTCGACTGGAATTGTGTAGTCTATGCACGAATCGTTAGCGTCACGGTCGCCTGTCGTCGTTTTGCAATCACGTCGAGCGTAACGTAAGCATTCGCATCCAATCCGGTCTCGACGATGACAACTTCGTATCCCACGCAGTCCGAGCTCCTGAATTGCCTCGTTGCCATCGCCAACGATGCGGGCGATACCACGCAATTGCCGTTTCGCGTGGACGTCATTCCGCTCAACGGCAAGCCGCCGATGTATTCGATCATGATCAAGTCGCCGGCGAAGGATCTCATGCGCCGGCAGATCGGACAGTTGCTCGGCCGCAACTTCGCGCTCGGCGCGACCTCCTTCATGATCAGCGGCAGCGAAGCCATGTCGCTGGTCAACAAGCAACCCTCCACCAGCCAGGCCGGGCAGTCCTAGCAGCAGCGTCGCCCAGCGGCTCGCCGGCAAAAAAACGGGCGCCAGTGGCGCCCGAAAATTGGGGGTCTTCCAAAAGACTTCAGCGGCGCCGGCCTTACTTCACTTCCACGACGACATTCGTCGGGTTGGTGATGATGTCGTAGACGGCCGAGCGCTTTTGCGATTGCGCGACGATCGCCTTGATGTCATCCATCGACGCATTCGCGTCAATCTTGTAGGTCACCTTCACGCCGTCGAAGCCGTTGCGGATGTCGGGATCGGCACCGAGGATGCCGCGGACGTCCATGCCGGCTTCGAGCGTCGCTTTCACGGAACGCAACTGGATCTGGCGCGCCTGCGCAACGGCGGCGATTCCGGCGGTCAGGCAACCGGCCAGGCCGGCCAGCACGATCTCGACCGGCGTCGCGCCGGTGTCTTCCGATGCGAACACTTCCGGATGGTCCGATTGGAATGAAAATCTGGTCTTGTGCTTCTGCTCGGCGCCGAGGCCGTAGAAGCCTTCGACGGTCGAGCGGCTTTGCGTGCCCTTCACCCATTCGCAGGACGCGCGCCATTTGAACCTGGCCGCTTCGGGTGCCTTGGTGAGCGCTTCGCGTGCGCCGAACAACGCCTCGACGTTCACGCCGTTGTTGACGGGTCTTTCCATGGTGGCTGCGGACATTGCTTCCTCCTGTTATCGATTGAAAGGACCGCCCGTAGGGCGGTGGACGCGGTTTGTTTCGCGACGCCCGCCATACTAGTTGCGGCGAAAGCAATAGCCAGAGGGTTAAAACAAATGAAACAAAAAGGCGCGCCAGGGTTTCCTTGTTCATCTCGTGCGATCGACGTTCGCGGCAAGCACACGCGTTGACCATCGCGGGCCGCGTCAGTAGAGTTCGCCGGGAGTGAGCATCCATTCCCATGCAGGGCCGGCCATGGCAGGGGCCACGGCATGACGACGGCCGGTCGCGTCGCCATCGTTGCGGTGCACGGCATTGCCGACCAGCGCGCCGGCCAGACCGTGCGCGAAGTCGCGCGCCTGCTGTGCCACGGCGGCGACGGCGAGCCGCGCTATGTCCAGGGCGAAATCCACGAGCTGCTGGTGCCGGTGGAAAAGCTCGATCCCGGCGGCGAAATCGAAGACAAGTCCGGCACGCGATCCGGTCCCGCGACGAAGGAGCCCAGCCGCAACCGTCCGGGCGCGCCCAGCGGTTTCTTTACAGACCAGCAGGCGAAAGCGGCACCCGCGCCCGAAGCGAAGGACCTCGGCCTCGCGATGAACGACTACCTGCTGGGCCGGCTGCACCTGTCCGAGGCCGACGAGTTGTACGAATCCTCCCGCGTTTCGCTGAAGCGGCGCGCCGATGGCCGCCAGGTCGACGTCCATGAGATGTACTGGGCGGACCTGTCGCGCCTCGGCGAGGGCGGAATCAAGGCGCTGACGTCGCTCTACCAGCTCTTCTTCCATCTGAACACGCTGGGCGCCGGCATCGTCGACCAGGTGGCGCTGAGCGCCCAAAGCCATTTCGGCTGGCGGCTGCTGCAACGCCTGCACGCGTGGCTCGCCTGGTTGATGAAAGTGCCGATGGCATTGCTGCAGCTGTGCATGCTCATGCTCGTGCTGTTCGGCGCGATCGGACTTGCATCTTCACCGGAGGGACAAGGGCGAATGCTGGCCGCCTTGTTCGGCGTCGGCGGCATCGTGCTGGCGGCGCTGGGCTTGATGGGCTGGCTGAAGGCGAAAGCCCCGCATGCGCGAGCGGCACTGCTCGTGCTGTGCGGTGCGCTCTCGATCGCGAGCTTCGCGCTGGCCGTCTTCTCGCTCAATACCGAGATCTGGTTGCACTACCTTTACTTCGGCGCGGCGGCGCTGGTGGCGGCACTCGCCGGCGCGTGGATGATCGAACGCTATTCCGGCGTTGCGCACGGCGTGAGGCTGCCGGGCCACCTGCTGGTCGCGTGCACAGCCATCGGATTATGTGTGGCGGGAGACTTCCTGCTGCAGCAGGTCACCGCGCAATTCGAGTGGATGATCGCGGCGGCCCTCAACGTGGGCGAGTTCCTGATCGCGGGCGCGTTGCTGGTGTGGGCGGTATTCGTGCTGGTGCAGATCGTGGCGTTGCTGCTTGGCCTGTGGCTCGGCCAGGCGGTGGACGAAGCAGGCAAGGCATCGCTGCAAACCGCGCGCATCGCGCTGGTCGGGTCGACGGCCTTGTTCGCCGTGCTAAGCCTGGTGCTATGGTCGGTCATCAGCTATGTTGCGGGCCACTCCAAAGCCATGAACGAGGTGATGTACACGCCGCTCGTGTTCGGCGAGGGCTATCGTTCCGCCGCGATTTTCGTGGAAGCGCGCATCGAAAGCCTGGGCGCATTTTTCACCCCGCTCGTGGCGGCCTTCATACTGGTATTGCTGGCGGTTGCGCTGGTGCTGCTTCCCTCGCTGGTCGAGGAAATCAAGCCGACCACCAACCTCGACAGGAAGGGCTTGCGGCCGGGCGTGGCGGAATGGTCGAGTCGACTGGGCGCCTGGTTGGGGCGCGGCATCCGCTGGCTCGACCTCGGCGCGAAATACCTGATCCCGCCCGCCGCGATCATCGGCAGCCTGCTTTACCTCGCTTTCATCGTGCGCTTGTTCGCGTCCGAATCGATATTCGCGGGCGGCGCGGTCGAAGCCGTCTCCGATTTCCTCGAATACTTCCGCGGCGAGGCCCTGGTCGATGCGGGCAAGTGGCTGGCCGGCGGCGCGCTGACCATTGCCGCGTTGGGGACGCGTTTCACCAAAACGTTCGGCCGGCTGCGCGTGGCGATCGACGCCGTGCTGGACATCGACAATTATTTCGCGGATCCGCCGAACGGCCAGCCGCCGCGCGCGCGCATTTTCTCGCGCTACGCCTCGCTGCTGCGCCACCTGCGCAAGCTCGACTACGAGCGCATCGTGATCGTCGCGCACAGCCAGGGCACGGTCATCAGCGCGGACCTGCTTCGCTATTTGCACGTGCAAGGCCGGCTTGGCGACGTCGTCGGCAAAATCCCGGTTTCGCTGATCACGGTCGGCTCGCCGCTGCGCGACCTTTATGCGCAACGCTTCCCGCTTTTGTACCGCTGGATGGGCAGCGACGACGGCGGATTCGCGATCGCTACGCCGAATGCCGCGGACATCGGCGCGGTCGAGTGGGTGAATGCCTGCCGCTCCGGCGATTACGTCGGCCGCTTCCTGTGGACGCCGCCCGCACAGGCCGATCGCTTCCGTGTCGCGTCCATTGCCGCCGGTGGTAGAGTGGAAGCCAGCCGCAGCGCCGATCGCGCGGAATTCTGCCTGGGCGCGGGCGCGCATACTCATTACTTCAGCAACGACGCAGTGGCACTGGCAGTGGAAATGGACCGCCTCATCACGGCCTGAGCCGGCAGCGGATTTCCGGCACGCCATATGCATGTTCCAGCGACATGAGCAACATCGAAGGCCTGCTTTTCGACATAGACGGCGTCTTCACGGTTTCCTGGCGCGCGCTGCCGGGCGCCGTGGATGCACTCGCCGAGTTGCGCAAATTTGGCCTGCCCATGCGCTTCCTCACGAACACGACGTCGCGCACGCGCCGGGCGATCGCCGATGCCCTGGCCGCGGAAGGTTTCCAGATCAGCGCGACCGACATCCTGACCGCACCGGTGGCAACGGCGACTTACTTGCGCAAGGCGCACCCGGGCCAGCGCTGCTACCTGCTGTCGAGCGGCGATGTCGCGGCCGAACTCGGCGGCGTCAAGCTAGTGGGCGAAAACGAGCCTGCGGACGTCGTCGTGCTGGGTGGCGCCGGGCCGGAGTTTTCCTATGAGCGCGTCAACCGCGCCTTCCACCTGCTGACCGGGGGCGCGGCGCTCGTCGCCATGCACAGGAATCTGCTGTGGCGAACCGACCACGGCCTGGACCTCGACGTCGGTGCCTATGTTTCCGGGCTCGAGAACGCGGCGAACAAACGCGCCGAAGTCGTCGGCAAGCCTTCGCGCCTGTTCTATGGCGCCGCGCTCGCGGCGCTGGGCACGACGGCGTCGCGCACGTTGATGATCGGCGACGACATCGAGGCCGACATCGCCGGTGCGCAGGCGGCCGACATTCGCGCCATCCTCGTGCGTACCGGCAAGTTTCGCGAAGCCGACCTTGCGCGGGCGCCGGCCCCGCCCTATGCGGTGCTCGATTCCATCGTCGATCTGCCGAAATGGCTGGCGGCGCATCGCTGACGACGGGCAGTCTCCGCCGAAGGAACGTGTCGCGGTACATTTGAAACACAATTGTCCTTCGTCGGTTGTGAGCCTTGCTGCTATCCTCGCACTCCGGAATTCGCAGCATCAAGGCAGAACCATGAAACGACAGGCTTGCGTCAGGCTGGTGCTGGCATTTGCGTTGCTGGCTTCCTTTTCTTCGCGAAGCGAAGCCTATGACTTCAACGATTCGCACTTCCACCTGACCAACTACATCCAGGAAGGGCCGACCTTGCCGGAGTTCCTGAAGATCATGGGCGACCGGACGGGCAGGGCGGCGGTGTTCGGCATCCCGTTGCAGCAGAAGTGGGATTACTTCGAATCGGGCGATCGCGCGCCTGACTACTATTTGCTGTCCGACGCCGAGCTTTATTACTACTCGTTCGTCGACGCGATGATCGCGAACCAATACCTGAAGCTGCCACCCACCGACCGCGCGCGCGTCGATCCGATGATCACGGGCTTCAATCCGACGGACATGTACGCGGCCGACCATATACGTCGCGTGCTGCTGACATACCCCGGCGTGTTCACCGGCATCGGTGAATTCACGGTCCACAAGGAAGTCGTGTCCGCGAAAGTCGCCGGCCACACGGCGAGCCTGAGGAATCCGGCGCTGGACAAGGTGCTGGATTTCGCCGGCGAGGCCGGCCTGGTGGCGATCCTGCACAATGACATCAACACCATGCGGCCCGCGCCGGGAAGGCCGGCGAACTTCGACGACCTGAAGGCGGTGTTCCGCGCGCACCCGAACACGTCGATCATCTGGGCGCATACGGGGCTCGGCAGATTCGTCAAGCCGACGCCCGATCACGTCGAGCTGTTGCGCGAGATCCTCGGCAGCGACGAATATTCCAATGTGAACTTCGACATCTCGTGGGATGAAGTCGCGAAGTGGATCACCGTCGACGACGCGACCCTGGATGCCTGGGTGAAGCTGCTGAACCAATACCCCGACCGCTTCCTGTTCGGCAGCGATACCGTCGCGCCGAAATCCCAGGCCGATTACCTGAAAGCCTACGACGCCTACCAGAAATTGTGGGACAGGCTGGATGCGGATACCGCGGCGAAAGTGAGGCAGAAAAATTTCGAGCGGATTTTCGACGCGGCGCGCGAGAAAGTGAGGGCGTGGGAAGCGGCACATCCGGGTGGTTGAGCCGTCCCGAGTTCATTCCCGCCACGTGATGGCGTTCGCGGTGATTCCCCCGGGTTGGCCGGCGATTTCGCCCCCTTTTTCTTCAGGCTGACCGCTGATTTCCCCGGTCGCTCGCGATCGCCGGCGGGCTGGACGCCGGGCCGCGACTGGCCTGGTCGGTCGCCCGCAGGACGGCCGGCACCGCTTTTCCCGCGATCACCCGTTTGGGTGATTGAGTCCCACCGCTCCCCCCGTAAGCTTGCCCCGTCTGTGATTCGCATGGTGCTTCACGCAGACCGGCATCTCTCGCAACTTCATTTCTTTTTTCCATTTTTGGGAGGAGCAACATGAAACTCGCGAAGGCATGGGGTATGGCTGCATCGCTCGTCCTGGCCGGCGTGGCAACGGCCGCCAGTGCCGACCCGGCAAAGGAACTGGACGTGTACAAGGGTGGCCTGGGCAAGTTCTCCTGCGTTGCCAAGGAAACCGGTTCGGGCAAGACCTTCAAGACCGGCGTCGAGAAGACAGTCCTGGACGGCTATACGTACATGGAGCGCTATACCGAAGTGAAGAGCTCGGACCATCCGAGCCCGTGGAACGCCGTTTTCCTGATGTCCTACGATCCGGACAGCAAGAAGTGGGTCCGCAACGGCGTGGACAACTCCGGCGAGCGCAACGCGGCAAGCTCGAGCGGCTGGCAGGGCGACACCTGGACGTGGGAAAACGACGGCGTCAACATCGTCATCGACCGCAAGGGCTCCGCCTTCGACTACGCCGTCGACGTCAAGAAGCCGGATGGGGTCAAGCGCGTCGTCGAGGCGAGCTGCAAGAAGATCTGACGCGCGACACTGTTGGCGTTTCCGCCACCGTGGAGGCGGGAACTCTCCTCGCCCCGTGGCGCACGGGGTTGCGCGGCGGGCTCCAAAGGCCCGCCGTTTTTCTTTTCATGCCTGGCGAGGCAACGTGGACACCAGCCCGATCAGCTCGCTTTGCCTTGAGGTGTTCGTCTTGGAAAAGACCGAGGCAAGCTGGGTCTTTGCCGTGTTAATGGAGATGTCGAGCTTCCGCGCCGCGTCCGCAAGCGTGCCGCCGCCGCAGAGCGTGCAAACCAGGCGCGCTTCGGCGAGGCTGAGCGTGAGTGCCGCCGCGACCTCGGCGGGATCGGGCGTGCAGCCGCTTTGATCGATGCGCAAGAGGGCGCAGCGCCGCCCGGCCCACGACCTGAAATGCGCGGCCGCCAACGGCGCGACGGTGATGAAGGCGGGCGGTCCATTCGTGATATCGATGCGAAGCGTTAATTGCTGCGAGGGACTGGCGGCAACACCGCCTTCGGCTATCCGGCAACACTCTCGTATGGCCGCATAAAGCCGGGATTGCAGCGCCTTGTCGCGAACGTTGAGGACGCCTTTGTTGATCGACACGATGCGGCCCGTGCGCAGGGTCGAGTCGAACGCGGCATTGGCGCGATGCACGGCGCCGTTGGCAAGAAGGCAGGCCAGCGGTTCGGCCAGCGCGTCGAGAACGGTGTGGCTCAGGATCATCTCGGACGTGAGCGATTCGAATTTCCTCGCCAGCTTCACTGCCCGATCCAGATGCGGCATCGCCAGATCGAGGTCTTGTCGGATCGCCGGGGGCACCTTGGGTTGCGTGAAATTCCTGGCCAGCAGGGCCGTGCCAATGCGTGAACCTTCGCGCGCAAACGTGGCGACGATCGATTCGCCGACACCGCCCGGGACCAGGAATTCGGAATAGATGCGCTCCTTGCTGCGGAAAGCCTCGTCGAATGCGTCGTAGTCCGAAAGCCAGGTGAGCTTGTTGTGCCCGAGGACCATGGGCAGGCGCGGGTCGATCGCCGCATATTCGGTCAGATACACCTGGTTTTCCGCTTCGCCCATGCCGTGGTAGACCTGCCGGTAGGTCACGCTGGCCGCGAGGTCGGAGTCCACCAGCGCCGCGCGCGGCGCTTCGGCCATCTGCGCGAGCTTTCCCAATGCCACCTTCCATTTTTCGGCATCCAGGATGGCGCCGTAGACGAAATGGGTAAACTCGTCGAGTTGCTGCATTTTCCCGCACCTCCCGGTGATGAGGCAGTGAAGCAACCACGTCCGCCAATCATGCATATGGCATTGCTGCCGCGCAAGCATTTTGCATTGAAAAGCGCCGCCAAAGAGGCGATGATCCCGTCATTGCGGCCGAAAAGGCCGCCCTGATGATGTCCATGGACAAGAAATCGCGTCGCCACGTCCTGCTCGACTGGGCCGAGCAGGGTCGCATCGATCCGGGAAACCTGGAACGCGCATTCGCCGTCGCGGGTGTTTTTCCGGCCGGCCAACGCTGGCTGCGCTTCCTCGACCGGTTGATGCTATGGCTGGGCGCGTTGCTCATCGCGGCCGGCATCGTCTTTTTCCTCGCGTACAACTGGAACGATCTCGGCCGTTACGCCAAATTCGGGCTGGTCGAGCTTCTCGTCGTCGCGGCGCTTGCCGTCATCTGGCGCACGGGCATCGATTCGATCGCCGGCAAGGTGGCGCTGCTCGCCGCAGCGCTGTTCGTGGGTGCGTTGCTGGCGCTGGTGGGCCAGACCTACCAGACCGGCGCCGACACCTGGGAGCTGTTCTCGGCGTGGGCCGTCCTGATCCTGCCATGGACGCTGCTCGGCCGCCTTTCCGCGTTGTGGCTGCTGTGGCTCGGATTGCTGAACGCCGCCGTGGTTTTCTATTACTCGATTTTCGGCGGGCTTTTCGGCGTGCTGTTCGCGCCGGATCAGTTGATGTGGGTGTTGTTCGCATTGAATGCCGTTGCGCTCGCGGCATGGGAGGGACTGGCGCGCGGACGTGCATCGGATCGTTGGGCCATTCGCATACTGGCGACGGCAAGCGGCGGCGTGGCGACGGCGCTGGCGATCTACGCCATCGTCGATTTCCGCCACGAGGGTGGCTGGGGCGCTTTGGCGTGGATCCTTTACCTCGCCGCGGCCTACGCGTTGTATCGACGACTGTTCATTGATGTGTACGTCCTGGCGGGGGGCGTGCTGTCCGTCATCGTCGTCGTGACGACATGGCTGTCCATGCACTTGTTCCGCTCCGCCGAAGCCGGGGCCTTCCTGCTGATCGGCATGCTGATCATCGGCCTGTCGGCGGCGGGCGGCTGGTGGTTGAAGCGAATCGCGGCGGAGGCGCGCGCATGAGCGTGCAAGCCGAATCGATGTGGCAGTCGCTGCGCGGGGAAGGCATCGTCGATGGCGAGGCGCCGGCGGAAAAACCGCACACGCCCTGGTATGTGCGCGTGATGCTCGGCATCGCCGGCTGGTTCGGTGCGATGTTCCTGATGGGTTTCGTGGGCGCCGCGTTCGCGGTGGTGTACAAGACGCCGGCCGCGGGCCTGGTGATCGGCGCGCTGATGTGCGGGGGCGCGACGGCGCTGTTCCGCGCAAAGGCCGACAGCGACTTTTTCGAGCAATTCGGCCTTGCCGTCAGCCTTGCCGGGCAGGCGCTGATCGGATTCGGGCTGGGGTCGTTGTTCACGGAGGACATCGGCGTGATCGCGCTGCTGTTCGCGCTGGTGGAAGTGGCGCTGTTCCTGCTCATCCCGAATTTCCTGCACCGCGTGCTGTCGGCAGCCGCGGCGGGAGGGGCGCTGGTGGTGGCGATGATGGACTGGGGGCTCTATTTCTATACCAACGCAATCGTATTCGGCGTTTTTGCGTGGGCCTGGCTGAACGAGTTCCGCCTGGTTCGCCGCGGCGTGGAAATGCGCGCGCTCGCCTACGGTATGACCTTGCTGGCGATCTACGAGCTCGTGATGCTGGCCGAGGCCAGGCTGCTTCGCGAGGCCATGCGCGGGCACGGGCATCCCGCGATCGGCGGCGAGATTGCGGCATGGCTCGGTCCGGCGGCGATCGGCGTGATCACCGTCGTGGTGGTATGGCGCCTGCTGGTTCGCCAGCGTGTGGCAGTGGACCGCGGTCCCGGCCTGGCCGCGCTCGCCGCGGCGGTGGTGGTCGCGCTGGTTTCCTTCGATGCACCCGGCCTGGGCATCGGCGTGACCATCGTGCTGCTCGGCTACGCGAACGGCAATCGCGTGTTGACCGGGCTGGGCATTGCCGCGCTGCTGGCTTACTGGTCGTACTACTACTACTCCCTGCAAATCACGCTGCTGCAGAAATCGGCAATCCTCGCCTGCGCTGGTGTCGCTCTGCTGCTGGCCAGGCTTGTCATGTTGCGGGCATATGCGCCGGCGGAAAAAGGGGCGGGCGATGCGTAAGGCCATCGCGATCGTCGCCGGCATCGTCATCCTGGTGCTCGTAGATTTCTCGATCTACAGCCGCGAGCGCCTGCTGACCGAGGGCAGCGTGGTGTTCCTGGAACTGGCACCGGTCGACCCGAGATCGCTGATGCAGGGCGACTACATGGCATTGCGCTTCCAGGTGGAGAACGCGCTGCGTGCGAGCGCGAGGGAAAGCGAGTTGAAGCGCGATGGCCTGGTCGTCGTGGCCCTCGACGAAAGGCGCGTGGGATCCTATGCACGCGTCGACCTGGGTACGCCGGCGAATTCGAACGAGATGAAAATCCGTTTCCGGCTGCGCAACGACAGGGTCAAGTTCGCGACCAATGCGTATTTCTTCCAGGAAGGCACGGCGCAGCTTTATTCGAAGGCGCGCTACGGCGAATTTCGCGTGGACGGCAATGGCGATGCATTGCTGACCGCATTGCGGGACGAGAAGCTCGCGCCTCTGGGCGTCGCCGCGGACGGCGTGAAATAGCCGGCCTTGTGGCGGCGATCAATGCGATGCGCCGGCAGGATCGCCATCGCTTCGAGCAGCGTCAGGATTTGCGCCGATATGTGATCGGGTCGCCTTTGCGCTATCGTTGCGCTGGGCCGGCGTTGCCGGCAGGCAAACGAGGAGATTCCATGCAGCGCAGATCGTTCCTGGGGAAAGCCGCCGCCGGGCTTGCGGCAGGGGTTGTCGCAGCACCGGCCATCGCAGAGTCGCAACCGTCCGTGCAGTGGCGCATGGCGGCGAGCTGGCCGAAGAGCCTCGACACGATTTTCGGCGGCGCGGAGCTGATCTCAAGACGCGTCGCGGAAATCACCGACGGCAAGTTCCAGATCCGCACGTTCGCGGCCGGCGAGATCGTGCCCGCGGCACAAGTGCTCGATGCCGTGCAAGCCGGCACGGTGGAGCTCGGCCATACCGCGCTGTACTACTACTTCGGCAAGGATCCGGCGTTTGCGCTCGCATGCTCGGTGTGCTTCGGGCCGAACACGCGCCAGGCGAATGCCTGGTGGCTGCACGGCGGCGGCGAACAGGCGACCGAGCCGCTGCTGCAGGAATACGGCATCAAGGCGATCCTTGCCGGCAGCACGGGTTGCCAGATGGGCGGCTGGTTCCGCAAGGAGATCAAGTCGGTCGACGACCTGAAGGGCATGAAATTCCGCATCGGCGGCATGGCCGGGCTGGTGCTCGCGAAGCTCGGCGCGGTGCCGCAGATGATAGGCGGGCCGGACATCTACCCCGCGCTCGAGAAGGGCACGATAGACGGCGCGGAATGGGTCGGGCCGTATGACGACGAGAAGCTCGGCTTCAACAAGGTCGCGCAGTACTACTACTATCCCGGCTTCTGGGAAGGCGGCCCGATGCTGCACACGCTCGTCAACCGCAAGAAGTGGGAGGAGCTGCCGAAGGCCTACCAGGCCGCGCTGGTCGCCGCGTGCGGCGAAGTCACGGCGTGGATGCCGGCCAAGTACGACTCGCAGAACCCCGCGGCGCTGCATCGCCTCGTCTCCGGCGGCACGAAGCTGCGGCCCTTCCCGAAGCCGGTCATGGAAGCCGCGGAGAAAGCCGCGTTCGAGTTGTACGCGGAACTCGGCGCGAAGAGCCCGCACTGGAAGCGCATGTATCCCGGCTGGAAGAAATTCCGCGATGAGCAGTTCCTGTGGTTCCGCGTCGCTGAGTCGACCTACGACAACTACGCGTTCTACTCGAAGCTCGGCGAAGGCAAGTGACGAAACGCCTCGCCCACCGCGTATTCCGCGGCAAGGGCTGGGCCGATTTCATCTGGATTGCTTGAACTGCTTCTCCAGGTCGCTGGCTTCATCGGCGCCGGATTTTTCCTTCGACGGTGCGTCGCCGGCCTTTGACTTGCCGTCATCGAAGTCCGGCTCGGCGTGCTCTTCCGGCGGCGGGATGTTGATCTCGATCTTCGAGGGATCCACCGCATTCCTTTGCAGCGTGGCCGTCACCAGTCCCGGGAACGCGATCACGATGACCACCATCACGAGCTGGATGACGACGAAGGGAACCGCGCCCCAGTAGATCTGGCCCGTCGTGACCGGCGCGAGGCTCTTGCCGGTGAGCTTGTCCAGGTAGGCCTGCGCGGGGGCAACGCTGCGAAGATAGAACAGCGCGAACCCGAACGGCGGATGCATGAACGACGTCTGCATGTTCACTGCGAGCAGCACGCCGAACCAGATCAGGTCGATGCCGAGCTTGTCCGCCACGGGTGCGAGCAGCGGCACGATGATGAACGCCAGCTCGAAGAAATCCAGGAAGAACGCCAGCACGAACGTCAGCAGGTTGACCACGATCAGGAAGCCGAGCGGCCCGCCCGGCAGGCCGGTCAGCAGGTGCTCGACCCATAGGTCGCCGCTGACACCGCGGAACGTCAGGCTGAAAATCGTCGAGCCGATCAGGATGAAGATCACGAACGACGTCAGCTTTGCCGTGGAATTCATCGCCTGCTTCAGCAGCGACCAATCCAGGCGGCGGTTGACGAGCGCCAGCACGATCGCGCCGGTCGCGCCCATGGCGCCGCCTTCGGTGGGCGTGGCGATGCCCAGGAAAATCGTGCCCAGCACCAGGAAGATCAGCGCGAGCGGCGGGATGAGCACGAAGACCACGCGGCGCAGCAGCTTCGCGCCGCGCAGGCTGCGCGCTTCCGGCGGCAATGCGGGCGCGGCTTCGGGGGTGAATATCGTGCGGCCGAATACATAAGCGAGGTAGAGGCCGGTCAGCACGAGGCCGGGCAGCACGGCGCCCTGGTACATGTCGCCCACCGAGCGGCCGAGCTGGTCGGCGAGCACGATGAGCACCAGCGACGGCGGAATGATCTGCGCGAGCGTGCCGGATGCGGCGATGACGCCGCTCGCCAGGCGACGGTCGTAGCCGTAGCGCAGCATGATGGGCAGCGAGATCAGGCCCATCGATATCACCGAGGCCGCGACCACGCCGGTCGTCGCGGCGAGCAGCGCGCCGACGAGCACGACCGCATAAGCGAGGCCGCCGCGAATCGGGCCGAACAACTGGCCGACGGTGTCGAGCAGGTCTTCCGCCATGCCGCTGCGCTCCAGCACGAGCCCCATGAACGTGAAGAAAGGCACCGCGAGCAGCGTGTCGTTGGCCATGATGCCGAAAATGCGCTCGGGCAGCGCCTGGAACAGTGCGGGATGCAAAAGGTCTAGGTAGATGCCGAGCACGCCGAACGAGAGGCCGACGGCACCGAGCGCGAAGGCGACCGGATACCCGAGCAGCAGGAACACGACGAGGGCCGCGAACATCAGCGGCGCGATGTTTGCCGTGACGAACGCGATCATTGCGATTGCGTCCGGTCCAATGTCGCCGCCGCGTTCCTGGCTTCCGGCGGCGCCACCAATCCGCGCAGCGCGGCGATGCGCTTGATGAGTTCGGAGACGCCCTGCAGGGCCAGCAGCAGGAAGCCCGCCGGCACCAGCAGGCGCGCCGGCCAGCGCACCAGGCCGCCGGCATTGCTGGACACTTCACCGCTGGCCCACGCGTTCACGAAGACGGGCCACGACAGCCAGAGGACGCAGATCGCAACCGGCAACAGGAACAGCAGCGTGCCGATGACATCGATCCACAGGCGGCTGCGCGCCGACAGCCGCGAGGAGAGTACGTCGATGCGGATGTGCTCGTTGTTCAGCAGCGTGTAGCCCGCGCACAGCAGGAACACCGCCGCGAACAAATACCACTGCAGCTCGAGCCAGGCGTTGGAGCTGACGTTGAACAGGTAGCGAACCAGCGCGTTGGCCGCGCTCACCAGCGTCATGGCCAGCACCAGCCAGATCACGAGGCGCCCGACCCGCTCGTTGAGCCGGTCGATGGCGCGCGATAGCGACAGCAGGAACTTCATCGTGAGCGAATTCCCAAAGTTCCGGGCTCAGGCCCGCGGTACGCCGGATTTTCGCCGATCCGGGGGATGCGCGCAAAAAAGCCGCGGATTTTCCGCATCCGCACATGAGGCGACGGGATTATCATGATGCCCTTCCCAATCACCGGTCACCACCTCGCCATGTTCGAAACCGCAATCGCAGGCAGCCTTCCCAAGCCGGCCTGGCTGGCCGAGCAGAACAAGCTGTGGCCGCAATGGAAGCAAACCGGCGAGGAATTGGCCGAAGCCAAGAACGATGCCACGCTGCTGTGGGTGAAGGCGCAGGAAGATGCCGGCATCGACACCATCGGCGACGGCGAGCAATCGCGCCAGCACTTCGTGCACGGCTTCCTGGAGTCGGTCGAAGGCATCGACTTCCAGAACAAGGTGAAGATGGGCATCCGCAACAATCGCTACGACGCAATGGTGCCGACCGTCGTCGCGCCGCTGAAGCTGCGCGGCCGCGTGCACGAACCGGAGGCGAAGATCGCGCGCGCGCACACGAAGCACAAGCTCAAGTTCACCATGCCCGGCCCCATGACCATCGTGGATACGATCGCCGACCTGCATTATGGCGACAAGGTCAGGATGGCGATGGCATTCGCGGAGTTGCTGAACCAGGAGGCACGCGCGCTCGAAAGGCAGGGCGTGGACATCATCCAGTTCGACGAGCCGGCCTTCAATGTCTACATGGGCGACGTCGTGAAGTGGGGCATCGATGCCTTGCATCGCGCGGCCGAGGGCCTGCGCTGCAAGACCGCGGTGCACATCTGCTACGGCTACGGCATCCAGGCGAACATCGACTGGAAGAATTCGCTGGGCAGCGAATGGCGGCAATACGAGGAAATCCTGCCCGCGCTCGCCAAAAGCAGGATCGACCAGGTATCGGTCGAATGCATCCATTCGCGCGTGCCCATGCACTTGCTGAAGCTGCTGGAGGGCAAGGAAGTCATGATCGGCGTGATCGACGTCGCCAGCGACAAGGTCGAGACGCCGGAGGAGATCACGGGCGTGATCGGCGAGGCGATGAAATACCTGCCGAAGGAAAGCCTGCGTCCATGCACCAACTGCGGCATGGCGCCGATGCATCGCGACGTGGCGATGGCCAAGCTGTCGGCGCTCGGCGCCGGCGCGGCGCTCGCGCGCAAGCGCTTCGGTTGATAAACCTGTCTTTAACCGCAGAGGCGCAGAGGGCGCGGAGGAAAATCGGAGGAACCAGGGTTCATGGTGGAATGCAGGTCGACGCTACGCGGCGAGAGAAGCCGCCGCGCCAGTGGACTACGCAGCCGCCACTGCGTTGCCTTCCTTGTCTTCCCTCTGCGTCCTCCGCGCCCCTGCGGTGAGCGCTTTCTTCGTTAATCCCTAGCCGTGCGCGATGCGGCTGTCCGGCGGCACCTCGTCGCGGGCGTTCATGCCGTAGTCGCGCACCACGGACGCCACGCGCAGCCGGTAGTCCGCGAAAATTCCCGCGCGTCCGCGCGCCTGCGCCGCACGGTGCTGCTCGAGCTGCCGCCATGCGCGGATCGCGTTCTCGTCACGCCAGAAGGAAATGGACACGAACTTGGCCGGTGTCGCCAGGCTCTGGAAGCGTTCGATGGACAGAAAGCCGTCGATTTTCTCCAGGTCGGCCTTGAGCGCCGCGGCCAGGTCGAAATACTCCTGCGCGCGGCCTTCAGCCGGCCATACTTCGAAAATTACCGCGAGCATGCCCGCCTTCCCCGGTTTGCCGATGCCGTATCGTAACCGCGGGCGGCCGTGCACAGGGGAACTTCCCTGCGCCTTGCGACTCCAGATATAACGCGGCGGGTACGCCAAGCCGCGACTTCCGGCGAGGGGGTGCAACGTGAGCAATCCCTACGATTCACTGCCCGCGAGAACGGGCTTCGGCCTCGTCAATGTCATCGTCGACACGCCGAGGGGCAGCCGCAACAAGTTCAAGTTCGACGCGCAGGCCGGCTGTTTCCGGCTGAGCCGCATCCTGCCTTTGGGCGCGGCGTTTCCCTACGATTTCGGCTCGATCCCGCGGACCATTGCGGAGGACGGCGACCCGCTCGACGTCATGGTGATTTGCGACGAAGCGAGCTTCTGCGGCTGCCTGCTGAACGCGAAAATCATCGGTGCCGTTCGCGCCGAGCAGACCGAGAAGGGACGCACCATCCGCAACGACCGGCTGCTCGCCGTGCCCGTGACGGGCGTCAATCCGGCGGAACGTTCGCACATCGACGAGCTGCCGTCTTCGATGGTCGCCGAGATCGAGCATTTCTTCGTCTCGCACAACCGCGCGCACGGGCGCCAGTTCCGGCCGACCGGCCACGCCGGGCCGGACGAGGCGGACAGGGTGCTGGCTGCCGCCGAGCAGCGCTATCAAAATCCGCCGGAATGAATGCGGGCCACGCTGCGCACGCGGGCGTAGCGGACCTCGTCGCGGCGATCGACGCTTGCGCCGGGCTGTTGCGCCGGCCGCAGCCGCTTTCGGATGAAACCGTCCATGAATTTCGCAAAACCATCAAGAAAAGCCGGGCGCTGCTGCGCCTGCTTCGTGAATCCTTCGGCGAGCACGGCTACCAGTTGGAGAACACGACGTTGCGCGACGCAGGCCGTTGCCTCGCCCATGCGCGCGATGCCAGGTCGCTCGCCGACATCTACCTGGATTTTCGCGAGCGCCACCCGGATGCGTTCCGGCGACTGGATGGCCTCGCGCAAGGCCTGCAGGCAAAGCGCGCGACGACCCGTCGAGGACTTTACGACTCAGGCCGCGTGCCGCTTGCGTTGCAGGCACTGACCGCGAGCCGTGAACGCATCTGCCGCTGGCAGCAGGCGGCCGCTCCGGACGCCTCGACTATTGAAGAAGGAATTCGCAGGATTCATCGCGCCGGTCGCAAGGCCCTGCGGGCGGCGAGCAAGGACGGCAGCCCCGAAGCAATGCACGAGCTGCGCAAGCAGGTGAAGTATCTCGCGAACGCATTGAAGGCATTGCATGCGGGCAAGGGCGAGAAGCCGGCCGGTGCCGAAGCTTGCGCGGATGAGCTCGCGAATATCCTCGGCGAGATCCATGACCTCGCCAGGCTCGAAAGCCATCTCGGCGGCGCGGCGGGACGCGGCGTCGATCCGGATCGAAAGCGGGAAATCGCGGACCTCATGGCGCGACGGCTCGGCAAATTGGGCAAACGTGCCCGTAGCCTCGGTGCGAAACTCTACGGGGAAAAATCCCGATGCTTCGCGCACGAACTTCGCAAAGATGCGACATAAGGCGTTGGTGCGAGCGGGCATCGGCCGCTCAGGGTTCAGTCTCCAGGCTCCATCTCGGAAAATCGCACCGGCAGGATCTCGCGCGTGACCAGCTTGCCGTCGGCCGCGCCCTTCTCGACGAGCATCAACTGCTGGCTGGCCGGCAGTCCCGCCGGCAGGACCATGCGCCCTCCCGGCTTGAGCTGGCGAATCAACGCGGGCGGAATTAGGTCGGGCGCCGCCGTGGCGATGATGCGATCGTACGGCGCATGCTCGGGCCAGCCGTCATAGCCGTTGCCTATCCTGATTTCGATGTTCTCGATTCCAGCCTGCGCGAGCCGCGCCCTTGCCTGTTCGGCCAGCGGCGCGATGATCTCCAGGCTGTAGACCTGTTGCGCGAGCGCGGCCAGGATCGCCGACTGGTATCCCATGCCGGTGCCGATCTCGAGCACCACATGACTGGGTTCGACCTGCAGCAAGTCCGTCATCAGTGCGACGATGAAGGGCTGCGAGATGGTCTTGTCGTAGCCGATCGGCAACGGCCGGCCGAGGTAGGCGTAAGGCTGGATCTCGTCGGGCACGAAGCGGTGGCGCGCGACATGACCCATGACCTGCATCACGCGCGCGTCGAGGTTGTACTTGCCGATTCTTTCGCCGGTCATGACCGTCGTGGCGGTGATTTCTGCCACCATCATGCGGCGCAATTCGGCGAATTGTTCGTCATCCATGGATTCATGCTACGCCATGACGACTTCGCGGGGGAAAGGGCGAAGGGAAAAAGCTTTCAGGCGTGACGCATTCCCTCTTCCGCTTCAGCCGCGCGCAGCGATGAGTTCCGCGCTCGCTTCCACCCGGCCTCGCAAGTACGCGGCGAGGTGGGCGCTCAAGTCGCGGGCGTCGTCGCCGACGCCGTCTATGAGGCTGGATTTCCTGCGGCGCAGGAAGGGCAGGCCCATGAGATAGAGGCCGGGCGAATCGACCACGCCGCCGTCGTGACGCGGGACGCCTTTGCGATCGAGGACCGGCACGTCGAGCCAGGAGTAATCGGGACGGAAGCCCGTGGCCCAGACAATTGTCTTGATGCCGGCGCGAGCGAAATCGAGCATGAGCGGCGGGGATTCTTCTATCGTCGTGGCCTCGAAGCGATGCACCGGGCCGGCCTTAGCGTCGAAGCCGTTTTCGCGCGACCACTCGTCGATGGAATCCAGCAGGCGGTTCATCTTCAGGTCTGCAAGCGCGCAAACGTTGCGCAAGGAACCGGAGAATTGCGCCCTGCCTTCGGCGTTGATGCCGGCCAGCCGGCCGACCAGCTTGACGCCGATGGCAGTCAGCGCGTTGAGGTCGATCGTTCGCCTGTCGGGATAACCGGCGAGCTGCAGCGACGGCACATGGCGCGCGCGCACGATGTCGTCGACCTCGTCGTAGCTCTGGTCCAGCACGCCGCTGGCATCCATCCACCACTTGATGTCGCGACCCCGGTACACGCGCGGCACCCGCACGTGCTCGCCGACCGCCAGGGTCACGGGCCGGCCCGAGCGCCGGATCTCGTCCGCGATCTGCACGCCGGACGCCGAGGCGCCGACGACGAGCACGCCGCCTTGTTCGATTTGATCGGGATTGCGGTAATGCAGGGGCGTCAACTGTTGCACCGACGCCGGTACCGCGCTGCCGACTGCCGGCACCACCGGAATGTTGCAGGCGCCGTTAGCCAGAACCACTGCTTCGCATTGCCAGGTGCCGCGATCGGTGACGACCTCGTAGCCCTCGCCCGCGCGCCTGACCGAAGTCACCCGCGTGGAGGCACGCACCGGCGCCGATATCCTCGTTGCGTATTTCTCCAGGAAGGCGATGGTGTCCGGCATGGTCCGGAAACCGTCGGGCTCGCTACCTTGATAGCCGTAGCCGGGCAGGCGGCTTTGCCAGTTCGGCGTCAAGAGGCGCAGCGAATCCCAGCGCTCGGTCTTCCACGAGTTGGCGACGTCCCCGCGCTCGAGCACGACGTGGTCGATCGAGCGGCTGGAAAGCCACCAGCTCATGGCAAGCCCGGCCTGCCCGGCGCCGATGACGACGGCGGTGATTCGCATCGAAAGCTCCGGCCGCGGACGTTACTGCTTTACCTCGACCGTCACGTTGGTCGGGTTCGTGATGATGTCGTACACGGCGGAGCGCTTCTGCGATTGCGCCACCAGTGCCTTGATGTCGTCCGGCGAAGCGTCGGCGTCGATCTTGTAGGTAACCTTGATGCCGTCGAAGCCGTTGCGCACGTCGGGATCCGCGCCGAGGATGCCGCGAATGTCCATGCCGGCTTCCAGCGTGGCCTTCACGGAACGCAACTGGATGTCGCGGGCCTGTGCGACGGCGGCGATGCCGGCGGTCAGGCAGCCTGCGAGGCCAGCCAGGACGATTTCGACCGGCGTGGCACCGTTGTCCTCGGACGCGAAGACTTCCGGGTGGTCGGAATCGAACGAATACTTTTTCTTGTGTTTCTGCTCGGCACCGAGGCCGTAGAAGCCCTCGACGCTGGAACGGCTCAGGGTGCCCTTGATCCATTCGCAGGATGCGCGCCACTTGAACTGGGCGGCCTCAGGGGCCTTGGTCAGCGCTTCGCGCGCGCCGAACAGCGCATCGGTGTTCACGCCGTTGTTGGCGCTCTTTTCGGTGGTGGCGGTGGTCATGGCTGGCTCCTTCGGTGAGTGGTCGTGGTGGGGAGCCGGGCAGGATAGCAGCGGGGTCTGCCGGATTGTTATTCCCGCCATATGATTTGTTTGCTATTGGATATTCTGCGTTGTTATTTAAAACGCGGGATGGGGCGCCGGCAAGCCCATCGATAGCCGGCGGCGTGAAAAGCGCGTCGATGGTTAAATAGGCCGGCATGCCGCCGGATTGCCAAGGGAGCCGTCACATGGAAGAGGTCTATCGAATCGAAAACGTGCCGCTGTTCGCGAACCTGCCTGCAGCCCAGATCGAGCCGCTGCGCAAGGACGCCATCCGCCAGCTCTACAAGGCGGGCGAAGCGGTTTTCCAGCACGGGGACGCGGCGGAATACCTCTATATCGTGGAATCGGGAATCATCGACATCGTGCTGCCCGGGCGCGGCGACGAGCTGATCCTCGCCACCATCGAGGCGGGATCGTTCTTCGGCGAGCTCGCGGTGTTCGACAGCCACCCGCGCACAGCGACCGCGCGCGCCGCCGCGGACTCCAGCGCCATCTGCGTTCCGCTTGCCAGCATCGCCCAGCTCATGAACCGCAGCCCGATGGCGGCGCGCCAGTTCATGAGCGTCATCATCCACAGGCTGCGCACGGCGGACGAGCTGCTGGCGCGCGTGCAGCTCAAGAACATCAACGAAGTGGTCGACGAGCAAATGAGCTTCGGCCAGCGCGTGGCGGACATCGTGGCCCGCTTCGGCGGCTCGTGGACCTTCATCATCTGCTTCGGCGCCTTCCTGCTTTCCTGGATGGCGGTCAACTCCGTTTTACTGCTGGCCAATCCGCCCGATCCCTATCCTTACATCTTCCTGAACCTGATCCTGTCCTGCATCGCCGCGCTGCAGGCGCCGATCATCATGATGAGCCAGAATCGCCAGGCGATGAAGGACCGGCTGCAGGTTGACCAGGATTACCAGGTCAACATCAAGGCGGAATTCGCCATCCAGCAGTTGCACCGCAAGCTGGACGAGCTGCGTTCGGGCCTGATACACCATCGCCGCAACATGGAATCCGGTCACGCCGACGATAGCTTTACCAGCGCGACCTGACGTGAATCACTTGCCCATCGCCTTGCGCTTCCACAGGTCCCACGCGCGCTCGTAATCGTTGCCCTCGGTCTTGCGCGATTCCGCGTCGTCGAGATACGTGATCTCGCCGCCCAGCGCCAATGCCTGCGCCTGCATGCGTGCGTTGACCTGCATGAAGTAGCAGCGACCGACCGCCTGCGAGAGCGTGCTTCCCACCACGGCTGCGCCGTGGCCGCGCATCAATGCCGCGGGTTTGTCGCCCAGCGTTCGCGCCAGCGCGGCACCGAGTTCCGGCGTCGCGATCAACATGTTCGTCACGCCGGCCGCCTCGCGGATCTCGAACACGGGCACCCCGCGGCCGAGGAATCCGGCCATGTGATACACCGGGCGAAGCGGCACGCCCGTGATCCCGAACGGAATGACGGCGGCGCTGTGATGATGCACGACGGCCTTGACGTCGGGCCGGGCCTTGTAGATTTCGCCATGGATGAAGCGTTCCAGGTACATCTTCGCATTGCCGCCATCGACGGGCTTGCTGTCCAGGTCGAGTTCCAGGATGTCGTCCGCGCCCACGCTTTCGGGTGCGATCGAGCGCGCGATCAGATAGCGATCGGGGTGCTTGTCGTGGCGCACGCTGACATGGCCGTAGCCGTCGACGATATCCAGCGCGGCGAGGATGCGGTTCGCGGCGACGAGATTCTCGATCAACGCCGGATCGGCCGTCGTCGCCGATCTCGCGATGCGTGGAATGCCCGCCAGCGCGGTCGCGAGCAGCAGGCCGCCGCCAATCACGAGTTCACGACGGGCAAGTTGGTGGGATGCATTCATGGCTGGATCCTCCTGTGAATGGCCGAATGGCCGAATGAGTGAAGGGTGAATGAGTGAATGTGTGAAGTGATCTCGTGCCTTGCGCCTCGTCCTTCTTACCAGTGCCTGCGCATTTCCAGGTACGTAAAGGATGCCGTCCAGCTCACCATCAGCAATCCGACCAGCGATTCGATGCCGCAGATCAGGCGCAGCGACCCCGTCGGATAGATGTCGCCGAATCCGAGCGTGGTGTAGGTTTCGCTCGAAAAATAAATGAAGCTCGGGAGCGAGTCCTCGAAGGTTCCGCCGAACCCGCCCATGCCGAACTTGTCGCGCATGACGTAGTAGGCGAGGCCGAACACGACGATCTGCGCGAGGTGGCTGGCCAGCGAGCCGACCAGCACCGCCAGGATTTTCGCGCGCTCGGCGATGGCATGCGTCTTCGCCAGCCTGTCGTTCAGCATGCGCAGCGTTTCGTAATGGATCATCACGCTGGTGGCGACGAGGGTCAGGCAAAGCAGCGAAGAAGAAAGCATGTGTCGGGTCGCAAGCCGGGACGAAGCGTACCCAACGCGCGATGGCGAAAACCGTGCACCGATTCTGCGGCAGCGTGGAAACCCGGTCTGTGACATAACGTCACGGCCACGCGCGGTCCCGATTTGGTAATCTGACCGCACGGGCCGCCGTCGGTGGCCGATTCGCAATGGAGCAAGCGACCCATGCCGTCAGAACTGCACAGCGACAACGTCGTGCCCTGGCAGCCCAGCCAGCGCTATCCCGATCCGGCCATCCAGGTCCTCGACCAGAGCTTCGCGAAGTACCGCATCAACTCGGCGGGTGTGGAGCGCATCGCGCACGGCTTTCGCTGGTGCGAGGGGCCGGTCTGGTTCGGCGACGGCCGCTATTTGTTGTGGAGCGACATCCCGAACAACCGCATCATGAAGTGGGAGGAGGAGACGGGCGCCGTTTCCGTGTTCCGCAAGCCTTCCGATTTCGCCAACGGCAACACGCGCGATCGCCAGGGCCGGCTCGTCACCTGCGAGCACGGCGGCCGGCGGGTGACGCGCACCGAGTACGACGGAACCATCACGGTCATCGCGGACAAGTTCCGCGGCAAGCGCCTGAATTCACCGAATGACATCGTGGTGAAGTCCGACGGATCGATCTGGTTCACCGATCCGCCGTTCGGCCTGCTCGGCAACTACGAAGGCTACAAGGCGGAGCAGGAGTCGCCGATGAACGTCTATCGCGTGGATGCCGGCACCGGCGAAATGACCGTGGTCGAAAGCGAAGTGAACCGGCCGAACGGCCTGTGCTTTTCGCCGGATGAATCGATCTTGTACCTGGTCGAATCCGGCAGCACGCCGCGCAACATCTACGCCTACGACGTCGTCGACGGCGGCAAGAAGCTCGCGAAGAAGCGCAAGTTCCTCGATGCGGGTGGCGGCACGCCAGACGGCATGCGCTGCGATGTCGACGGCAATCTCTGGTTCGGCTGGGGCATGGGCAATTCCGACCTCGACGGCGTCGTGATCTACAACCCGGCCGGCCACCTCATCGGCCGCATCGCATTGCCGGAGCGCTGCGCGAATCTTTGCTTCGGTGGCCGCGCGCGCAACCGGCTGTTCATGGCGGCGAGCAAGAGCGTGTATGCCCTGTATGTGAATACGCAGGGAGCGTTGGGCGGGTAGTTCTTCCAATTCGGCCGAGGGTTGCCCGGCGGCAAGTTACTTTCCTTGCGCGGCCAAGGAAAGTAACCAAAAAGGCCGCCTTGTATGACTCACACTCATAGGTAACAGACGAGTTCAAGTACATAGGTAACAGTTTCTTATGCTGGCCGGGCACCCACATGGAGGCGCCGATGCCGTGGAAGGACTCTGGACCTATGGACGAGCGAGTGTTGTTCGTTGCCGACTATTTGCGCGAGCTCTACAGCTTCAGCGAGTTGTGCGCACGCTATCGGGTGAGCCGCGAGACCGGCTACAAATGGATCAAGCGATATCGCAGGCAAGGTGCGGAGGGCCTCGAGGAGCGCCGCCGCCGACCAGCGACAATTCCTTGACGTCGAGCGCAGTTTCTTGTCGAGCACGTTGAACCCATCCACGAGGCCGATGCCCGGATCGCTTCGCGATTACTTCCCGGTTCTTACGAGCCTGACGTTGTAGCGGCTGTCGGTGTAATACGTTGGATTCGTGCTGCCGTTGCGAAAAGAAACATAGAACGCCATCGGCGAATAGAACGCGTTCGACCAGAATTGTTCCGATGCCGTGTTCGGAAAAATCTGTGCGTCGACGGCGGGTTCGCTGCAATAGTCCGCGACGATCGAGGTCAGTTCGTCGAGCGTGGGGACGCGCCATTTCTGGTCGGCCAGCGCCTGTGCCTCTTCGAACGTGAACTTGCGTGGAGCACCGAGGCAACCCGAGTTCTGTTCCCAGCGTTGCCCGACGGCGCAGCGCTGCCAGGTCAGGTTCGCCTCCTTGTCGTATACCTCTTCGGCTTTCGCGGTGAACCTCGCAGTTGCCTCAGGGCCGGTTTCCTTGCAATCGGCCCTTGTGGCGGAAAGCGGCGTCGACGCGAGGCCGCACAGCACTACGATTTCGATCACGAGCCGGTTGAGTGGCTTTCCTTTTTGGCATTGCATTCGATGTTCCTGTTCCTCAGGCAACCTTGACGAGTTTCTGGAACGCGCGCAGTTCGTGATCCGGTTTCTTGCCGAAGAGCACCGACCAGTAGATTTGCGAGACTTCCGCGACGTAGATGTCGCCGTGCGAATCGACGGTCACGCCGTGCGGCGCGATGAACTGGCCGACGCCTTCGCCGACAGGCTGCGTGCCGAGGTAGGCGAGCACCTTTCCGGAATTGTCGACGATGGAGACGCGCGGGCCGAGGTTGGGCACGTCCTTCGTCAATGTCGCGGCGGTCTCGGGCCCGAGCTCGCCGACCACTGCCATCGGCTTCTTGCCGCGCGCGACGAACAGACCGCACGGACGCATCAGGTTATTCCACTGGGTCTCGTACTTGCCGTTGCCGTCGAACACCTGCACGCGATGGTTCTCGCGGTCCGCGACGTACACCCAGCCGTCGTCATCGCAGCAAACGTTGTGCACGAGGTTGAACTGGCCGGGCGCGGTGCCAATCTCGCCCCACGAGAACAGCAGCTTGCCGTCCGGCGAATACTTGTGCACGCGTGCGTTCTGGTAGCCGTCGGAAACGTAGATCTCGCCCTTGGGCGAAAGCGCGGTGTGCGTGCAGCGGTTGAACGGTTCGCCGCTGAAGCGGGTCGCCGGCGTGTTCGGCGTGCCTATCGTCATCACCAGCTTGCCGTCGAGCGTGAACTTGCGCACCGCGTGGCCGTGATCGTCGGTGAGGTACAGCATCTCATCGGGGCCGATCGAGGCGCCGTGCGGATTCGTGAAGCCGACGTCCTCGCCCCAGGAGCGCAGGAACTTGCCGTTGCGATCGAACACGATGACCGGGTGGCCGCCGCGCGAGAATACGTAGACGTTGTCCTTCTTGTCGACCACCACCGCGGCGGCATCGCCGTAGCGATAGCCGGGCGGCAACTCGCCCCAGCCTTCCTCGACGCGATAGCGGTGTTCGCCGCTGCCGAGGATGACGGGCTCCGCGGCAGTTGCGGCGCGCGGCGAGAGCATCGCCCCCATGCCGCCGAGCGCCGTAGTTCCTGCCAGCGCGGCGGCACCGAAGCCGATTTTTCTGAGGAAGAGCCTGCGATTCATGGAGCAGAGCGGGCACATGGGTTTCTCCTTCGGAAAAGGGGCGCCAGGCACGAGGCACCGGGCACAAGGTGAAATCGCGTTTGAAAATTATAAGGGACTCGGGGCTTTCGTTTTCTCGCCTCGTGTCTGGTGCCTCGTGCTTGCGCTGGCTGGCCGAGCGCCCGTCGCACTGCGGGCGCAATAGGCGATGAGCGCCGACGTGAACGAGCAGGCCGACAGGAAATAGACAGCCATCTCGAAGCTTTGGGTGCTGTTCTTGATCCAGCCGACGACGAAGGGCCCGACGTAGCCGCCGATGTTGCCGATCGAGTTGATCAGCGCGATGCCGACGGCCGCCGCGGCACCGGTCAAATAGAACGAAGGCATCGGCCACATCGTCGGCCGGCAGCCGTACGTGCCCACCGTGGCGATGCTCATGCCGACCAGTGCCCAGTAGCTGTCGTGCAGGGACGCGGCAATGGCGAAGCCGATCCCGCCGATGGTTGCGGCCGTGATGAGATGGCGCCGGCGCTCGTTGTGCTTGTCCGACGAATGGCCGAATGCGAGCAATCCCACGACGCCGACCAGGTAGGGAATCGCCGACAACAGGCTGGTCATGAAATTCGACTGCGAGCCGATGCCCTTGACGATCTGCGGCAGGAAGAATGTGATGCCGTAATTCGCCGTCGCGCTGAAGAAGTAGATCGCGGATATGGCCAGCACGCGACGGTCGGTCAGCACCTGCCACACACTGAGCTTGCCGCTGGCCTCCACCGCGCGTCGCTCCGCCGCGAGCTCGCCCTCGATCCAGTCTTTCTGGTCGGCGTCGAGCCAGTTCGCCTTCGACGGACGGTCGGTCATGTACTTCAGCACCACGAAAGCGAGCAGCACTGCGGGAATGGCCTCGACGATGAAGACCCATTGCCAGCCATGCAGCCCCCATATGCCGTCCATCTCGAGGATGGCGCCGGAGAGGACCGATGCGATCGCGTTGCCGAGCGGCACCGCGATGAACAGCGTGGAGATCACGCGACCGCGGTAGGCGGCCGGATACCAATAGGTGAAGTAGAGGATCATTCCCGGGAAGAAGCCGGCCTCGGCGACACCGAGCGCGAACCGCAGCGCCACGAAGCTCCAGGGCCCGACGGTCGCGGCCATCAGGCCGGAGACGATGCCCCATGTGATCATGATGCGCGCGATCCACAGCCGCGCGCCCACTTTCTCGAGAATGATGTTGCTCGGGATCTCGAACAGCGCGTAGCCGATGAAGAAGATGCCGGCGCCCAGCCCGTAGTAGAACGGGTCGATGCCGAGCTGCTTGTTCATCGTCAACGATGCCACCGACACGTTGGTCCGGTCGATGTAGGCGACGAGATAGGCGAACACGACAAGCGGCAGCAGGCGCCAGGAAATCTTCGCCATGGTGCTGCGTCGAAACTCCGGCGTGAAGCGGGTTTCCAATGCGTTCTCCTCCCGGCTGGATTTTTTGTTCGCCGGCGCGGGAGGCATTATGCAGGAATGGCGATGGGCGTGAATGCGTGAAAGGCGAGCGAATGCGTCGCCGGTTCGCGTCGTCAGCGCCTTTTTACTTTTCCGCACAAATGCGTTCACGCATCTTTGCTACCATCGGTGCACGACAAAGGCAGCAACGAAATATCTCCTTACAAACTCGTTCGAGGATTCGCCGTGGCCACTCTCAACGTCAATGGAAAGCAGGTCAGCGTGGATGTCGAGGAAGACATGCCACTACTGTGGGTCTTGCGGGACGAGCTCGGCATGACCGGCACGAAATACGGGTGCGGCATCGCCATGTGCGGTGCCTGCACGGTTCACATAGACGGCAAGCCGGTGCGCTCGTGCGTGATGCCTGCGTCCGCGGTCAGCGGCAAGGTCACCACCATCGAAGGGCTTTCGAAGGACGGCTCGCACCCGGTGCAAAAGGCCTGGGTCGAGCTGCAGGTCCCGCAATGCGGCTATTGTCAGAGCGGCATGATCCTCGCCGCCGCGGCGCTGCTCGAGGAAACAAAGAACCCGACCGACGAGCAGATCGCCGCCGCGATGACGAACATCTGCCGGTGCGGAACCTATGCGCGCGTACGCGAGGCGATCCACGTCGCCGCGCGCGGCGCGTAAGGAGGCGGACATGAAGAACCATAACTTCCAACCCGCCCGCCGGGATTTCCTCGTCAAGGGCGCCGCGGTTTCCGGCGCGCTTGTCCTCGGCATCGATTGCCAAGGCGTCGCCAGGGCCGCCGCGCCCGACGGAGTGCCGGAGGTCACGCACTGGGTCGTGATCCGTCCCGACGATATCGTCGAGATCCGTATCGCCCGCTCCGAGCTGGGCCAGGGATCTTTCACCGGCCTCGCGCAACTGGTCGCCGAGGAACTGGAGTGCGACTGGAGCAAGGTCAGGCCGGAATACGCCGACGTCAACGAACACGTCAAGCGCGGGCGCATCTTCGGCTCGATGTCGACCGGCGGCAGCCGCGGCATCCGCGATTCGCAGGAATACCTGCGCAAGGCCGGCGCGAGCGCACGCGAGATGCTGGTCGCCGCGGCGGCGAAGCAATGGGACGTGCCCGCCGCGGAATGCAAGGCGGAGAAGAGCATCATCACGCATCCTTCGGGCAAGAGCACGAGCTACGGGAAAGTCGCCGCCGCCGCGTCCAGGCTGGAAGTTCCCAAGGAACCGAAACTGAAGGATCCGAAGGACTGGAAACTCATCGGCACGTCGCCTCCGCGCTTCGACATCGCGGACAAGACCACCGGAAAGCAGATTTATGCCGCCGACGTGCGCCTGCCGGGTCTCGTGCACGCATCCATCGTGCAGTGCCCGGTATTCGGCGGAAAGCTGAAGAGCTACGACGATGCCGCTGTCAAGGACAAGCGCGGCATCAAAGCCGTCGTCGCCGGCGACGACTGGGTTGCCGTGGTCGCGGACAACTGGTGGCGCGCCAACCAGGCGCTGAAATCCGTCACGGTCGAATGGGACGTCGGCGAGAACGGCGACGTCAGCAGTGACTCGATCATGCGGTTCCTGCGTACCGGGCTGGACGCGAAGGATGTGCCGGTGGCCCGCAAGGATGGAGACGCCGAGGCCGCGCTCGCCGGCGCGGCGAAGGTCATCGAAGCGGAATACCACGCGCCCTACTTGAACCATGCGACGATGGAGACGCAGAGCGCGACGGCGGTGGTCGGCGACGACAGGGTCGAAGTCTGGGTCGGCACGCAGAACGGGGAGGCCAGCATCGCATCGGCGTCGGAAGCCGCGGGCATTCCGCTTGAGAACGTGATCGTGCACAAGACGCATGCGGGCGGCGGTTTCGGCCGCCGCGGCGTGCACCAGGAGTATGTGAAGCAGGCGATCTGGATCGCGCAGAAAATGCCGGGCACGCCGGTGCGGCTGCAATGGTCGCGCGAGGAAGACATGAAGCAGGGCCGGTACCGGCCGGTCGCGCTCGTGAAGCTGCGAGCCGGGCTCGACGAGGCCGGCAACTGGAAGGCGTGGCACGTGCGCCAGGCGGACCAGTCGATCTTCAACTCGGTGCGACCGGCGGACATCAAGAACGGCGTCGATCCGGTCAACGTGCGCTGCTTCCAGGACAACCCGTATGCCGTCGCAAATTTCACCGATGAATACGCAATGCGCAATCCGCACGTGCCTCCGGGCTTCTGGCGTGCCGTGGCGCACACGCACAACCCCTTCTTCCGCGAATGCTTCATCGACGAGATCGTGCAGGCCACCTCGAAAGACCCGGTCGCGTTTCGACGTCCGTTGTTGCAGGGCAAGAAAGATCTCGGCGTGATGGAGGCCGTGGTCAAGGCGGCCGCGTGGGACAAGCCGGCGGCCAAGGGCATCCACCGCGGCATCGCGGTAGTCGATTCTTACGGCAGCTTCACCGCGGCAGTCGTCGAGATTGCGGTCACGGGCGGCACCGTCGTTGAAGTGAAGCGCGTGGTAGTGGCGCTGGATTCCGGATACGTCGTGCATCCCGATGCCGTCGTTGCGCAAATCCAGAGCGGCGTGATCTGGGGCCTGAGCTCGGCGATGACCGAGGAAATCACCATCAAGGACGGGCGGGTCGAGCAGGGCAATTTCTCCGACTATCCTGTCCTGCACCTTGCGCAGACGCCGAAGATCGAGTGGGTACTGGTGCCCACCGGCGGGTTCTGGGGCGGCGTCGGCGAACCGCCGATCGGCGCGGTGATCCCGGCGCTTGGCAATGCCATCTTCGCCGCGACCGGCAAGCGGCTGCGCTCGCTTCCGTTCAGGAACCACGGGTTCAGCTACAAGGCGTGAATGCTTGCCCGGTTTCAATGGATACCGGTCTTCGACCGTAAATGCGAGAAGGGTGATGCATCGCGCCGTCGCGCGATGCTCGGTTTCGCGGCGGGTGCGACGCTCCTCGTCCTTCGTCCGGGGCTCGTTCTGGCGGACGAACTGGAAGATGCGTTGAAGGATGCCTTCGGCATGCGCGAAATCCGGCGCGGGCGCGTGAAGCTCGAGATGCCGCGCATCGCCGAGAACGGCAACGTCGTGCCGGTCACGATCAGCGTCGAAAGCCCGATGACGCCGGATGACCACGTCCGCGGCATCCACCTGTTCGCCCAGAAAAACCGGGTGCCCCGCGTGTTCGACGTCGAGCTCGGGCCCTGGAACGGCAAGGCCGTGGTGTCCTCGCGCGTGCGCGTGGCCATGTCCCAGCAAATTGTCGCCGTCGCGGCCATGGCCGACGGGTCGCTGTGGTCCGGCGCGGCCGACGTGGAAGTCGTGACTTCGGACTGCGGCCTGTGAGCCGGATGGGGCCGGCGAGGGTACGCATGCCGGCGGACGCGCGTCGCGGGCAGATCATCGAGATCCGCACGCTGGTGCAGCATCCGATGGAGTCCGGCTTCCGGCTGAACAACGTCGGCAAGGAGATTCCCCGCCACATCGTCGAGGCCTTCTCGTGCAGCTACAACGGGCGGGAAATCTTTCGTGCTCGCCTGCATCCCGCGGTGTCGACGAACCCGTTCTTCACGTTCTACGCCATAGCCGACCGGAGCGGCGATTTCGTCTTTACCTGGAGCGACGACCAGGGCGGCGTCGCGACGGTGACGCAGGCGCTGACCGTGTTCGAATGAGCACGCTGCCGACCGGCTGAGCCGCGAGCCTTCGAGAATCGCCTTCGGCCCACCGGTCGAAAATCACCGGTTCGTGGTCATTTTCCTGAGGCGTTCCGCGATCGCCTTGAGCAGCGAGATCGCAAAGCCGGGCTTGGTCTTGACGAGGCTCAGGAAATCCGCGCGGTTGATCGTCAACAACTGGCATTCCGTGTCCGCGGTGACGGTGGCGAGCCGCGACGCCTGGTCGACCAGCGCCATTTCACCGAAGGTTCCGCCCGGGCCCACCTTGTCGACGGTCGTACCCTTGATGGAGATCGAAACGCGACCGCGCATGACGATGTACATCGACACCCCTGCATCGCCTTCCTTCATGATGACGCGGCCGGGCGGAAACACCTGCGGCGGCTTTGCCCGGAACGCAGCGGTCAGGTCTTCCATCATCTTCCTGTCGAACACGCGCAACTCCTCGCGATCGTCGCGGGCGGGCAGGCTGGAAGTCTGCTTCATCAGCGCGATGGTGAGCCGCAGGCGGTTGTTCATGATGTTCATGAGCATCAGCGCGAATTCCGGCGTGGCTTGCAGGGCCTGCTGGAACTCGCGTGCGTCGAGCACCAGCGCCTGGCAGAATTTGCGTGCGACCGCCGAGGCCGAGCGCGGCTGCTGGGTGATGACGGCTATCTCGCCGAAAATCTCGCCGGCCTTCAGGATATCGAGCGTTTTCTTGTTCCTCACCAGGCTGACTTCGCCCTCGACCAGGTAATACATCCGCTCGCTGGCCTGGCCTTCCGCGAAAACACTTTCACCTTCCGCGAAATTCCGGGTCTCGCCGAACGATTCGAAGCACCGGCGCGCGACGGCCGGGTCGTAGGCTTCGTCCTGCGAGGTGGTTTGCGTGAAATCGAGGTCCATGAATTCAGGAAGCCAGTGCGTGGAAATTGAATTACGCGCGGTATCGGGGACAAGTCAATTCTAGACGAACAAACCCGGGGATTCCAAAAGGCCCGGCCGCACTCATGGCGTGGGGGCAAATCGCGACGAATGGTGGTTCACGATGAACCAGCGGTCGCCTTCGCGGCGATACATGAAGGTGAAGCGCATCGGGATCACGACGTCCCTGCCATCGATCGGGTTGTGTGACGCGTAGTATCCGGAATTGGTGGCGATGTCGCCGTAGAGCTGGACATGGAATTCGCCCAGCTCCATGCGCAGGTTGGGCCGCTTCCTCGACGAGTCCTCGAAATATTCGAGGATCTGCTCGTGCGTCGTGCGGATGGTTTGAGACACCGTGCCCCACAGCACCGCGTCCGGCGCATAGAGCGCCGAGATCCTGGCGGCGTCACGGGTATTGAAGGTCGAAATCCACTCTTTCGTCGCGGCGGCAACCTGCTCGTCGGCCTCCGCTGCCGAAGCGAGCCCGGATGCGCAGCACAGGGCGACCAGCAGCGTCCTGCCGAACTTGCTCGGGTTGCGACTCATTCGAATCCCTCTGGTGCCATGAATGCCTGATGCTCACGCTCGAGAAAGCGCGCCGCGGCAATGGTCGCGAGGTCGCCGAAAAGCGGGCCGACGATCTGCACGCCTATCGGCAGGCCTTCCTTGCTGAAACCGGCGGGTGCCACCGTCGACGGCAGGAACGCCATGCCGGGATAACCCGCCCAGAACATCTGCGTCGTCGAGGGCTGGGGCTTGCCGTTGACCATGACCATGCGCTCCCATCGCTCGCCCTTCTGGTTGTGCGGGAACGCAGCCGTCGCGGCGGCGGGACACAACAGGATGTCCCATTCACGGAAAAAGGCCGCCCATGCGCGACGAATCTGCTCGCGCTTCTCGTTCCATGCGTGCCATTCGCGCACCGGCATGGTGTTGGCGTGCATCATCCACGCCTCGTAGCGGTCGTCTCCGGCGGGAGTTTTTGCATCGAGCTCGCGCTGCCGGGCGAACTGTTCGTCGCTGAGCGCGGATGACGTGGCGCCACGCAGCAGGTGGATGAAAGTCCGATGGGCTTCATGCAGGTCGAAATCCGGACGCGCGGTATCGCTGACCTTTGCGCCGTGCTTCGCGAAGGTTTTCGCGGCGGCCTCGATCGCCGCCTGGACCGAGTCGTCCACTTCCGCGGTCGCGGCGGTCGTCAGCACGGCGACCTTGAGTTTGCGGACATCGGTTTTCGGCTTGGCCAGCATCACCTTGACGCCGCGTGCCTCGACGTCGTCAGGCTGGCCGATGAGCTTCAACGAGATCTCGAGATCGTCCGCGCTGCGCGCCATCGGGCCGATCACCAGCATGTCCTTCACCGCGATGTTCGGCGGCAGGTTATGGCCGGCGATCGGGCAGAGCTTGAACGTGGGCTTGTGCCCGAACACGCCGCAATAATGCGCGGGATTGCGGATCGAGGCGCCGATGTCGCTGCCCAATTCCATGCCGGTCAGGCCAGCCGCAAGTGCGGCCGCCGCGCCACCCGAAGAGCCGCCCGGGACGCGCGTGACGTCCCAGGGATTGTTCGTCGTGCCGTAGACGGGATTGAACGTCTGCCAGTCCGATAGCAGCGCCGGCACGTTGCTTTTGCCGAACACGATTGCACCGGCGTCCATCAACCGCTGCACGGCAAGGGCGTTAGCGCCGGCGACGTTGCCTTTCATGTCCGCGCGGCCCCAGGTGGTCGGGTGGCCGGCGAGGTCGAAGGATTCCTTCACGGTCATCGGCAGGCCGTGCAGCGGGCCGTGCCAGTTGCCCTTTTTCGCGTCGCGGTCCGCCTTGCGCGCGCGCTCCCGGGCGCGCTTCACGTCGAGCACCACGATCGCATTGAGTTTCGGATTGAATCGGTCGAGCCGCTCGAGATAGAGCTCGAGCAGTTCCGCGCTGCCGACTTTTCCGCGGCGGATGAACGCCGCGAGCTTCTTCGCCGAGAGGTAGGGAATGTCCATGGTTCGATGTCAACGGGAGATCGGGCGCAAAGCATACCCGAAGGCAGCCGAATGGGAATCCGCGATCGCGGCTTTCCGTCATCCGGCGAGTCAATTAGAATCTGCCGCCATCGCCCGTTGTCGCCCCGACAAGAATTGCGGCCATTCCGCCTGCGCCCGACGCATGACACTTTCGCATGGTTCCCGCTACCGGCTCGGCCTGATCGGCGCCGGCATCCAGGCGTCGCGCACGCCCGCCATGCACGAGCGCGAAGCGGCCGCGCAGGGCTTGCAATGCGAATACCGGCTCATCGACCTGGCCAAGCCGGGCGTCGGCGTGGAAGCTTTGCCCGGACTCATCGACGAGGCGGAGCGCCAGGGCTTTGCCGGCCTCAACATCACGCACCCCTGCAAGCAGGCGGTGCTGCCCCTGTTGCATGAGCTCTCGGACGACGCGCGTGCGATCGGCGCAGTGAACACGGTGGTGTTTTCGAATGGCCGCCGCGTCGGTCACAACACCGATTGGTTCGGGTTTGCGGAAAGTTTTCGGCGTCACCTGCCGGACGTTGGCATCGGCAACGTAGTGCAGCTCGGCGCGGGCGGCGGCGGCGCCGCGGTTTCGCACGCACTGCTGACGCTTGGTGTGCAAGAGATCCTCCTGTTCGACATCGATAATGAACGGGCGAGCGGTCTCGCCGCCGCGCTGTGCGCCCGATTCGGCGAGGGACGCGCGTCGGCCGGAACCGATCTCGAGTCCTCGATGCGCGCAGCCGACGGGCTCGTGCATGCGACGCCGACGGGGATGACCGCCCATCCCGGCCTGCCACTGCCGGCGGAACTATTGCGTTCGTCGTTGTGGGTCGCCGAAATCGTCTACTTCCCGCTCGAGACGGCCTTGCTGCGCGCGGCACGCGACCTGAAATGCCGCACCATGAACGGCAGTGCCATGGCAGTGTTCCAGGCGGTGGAAGCGTTTCGGCTCTTTACCGGCATCGCGCCGGATGCCAAGCGCATGCAGCGGCATTTCGAATCGATGGTACGCAAATAGAGCAAAACACATTCACCGCAGAGGGCACGCAGAAACGCGAGGCGAACAATAGGCAAGATCGGGTGACGATGCGGCGCGATTGTTCCGAAAGGTCGATGCGTTGTTCGGGATCGAGGCCATTCGGCGATCAGTCGATCTTCCCCGCTCTTCCTCCGTGTTCCCTGTGCCTCTGTGGTGATATCGTGTTTGGTCTGGAGGAGGGAATGTCGCAAGTGCAAACCGCGCCGCGCACGCGCGTGCGCTTTTTCGTGCTGGGGTTGCTCGCGGTCGGCACGATGATCAACTACCTGGATCGCACGGTCCTGGGCATCGCCGCGCCGAAGCTGCGTGAAGAACTCGCGATCGACGCAATCACCATGGGCCTCGTCTTCTCGGCCTTCTCGTGGACGTACGCCGCAATGCAAGTCCCGGGCGGCCTCTTCCTGGACCGTTTCGGTACGCGGCTGACGTATTTCCTGTCGCTGGTGTTCTGGTCGATTGCGACGCTGCTGCACGGCGTGGCATTCAACGTCGCATCGCTGCTGGGATTCCGCTTCGCACTGGGCGTCAGCGAGGCGCCGTGCTTTCCGACGAACAGCCGGGTGGTGGCCACCTGGTTTCCCCAGCAGGAACGCGCGTTTGCAACGGCGACTTACACCGTTGGCGAATATGTGGGACTGGCCTTCCTGAGCCCGCTGCTGTTCTGGATTCTCGGCGCATTTGGCTGGCGTGCGCTGTTCTTCGTCGTCGGCATCACCGGCGTGTTGTTCGGATTGTTCTGGTGGCGCGCCTATCGCGAGCCGCACGAGAGCAAGGCGGTCAACCGGGCCGAGCTCGACTACATCGAGGCCGGCGGCGGCATCGTGACCGCAAGGGCGGAAAATCCGAAATTCGAATGGCGCCTGGTGGGCAGGTTGCTGCGCTATCGCCAGCTCGTCGGCATCTGCATCGGGCAATTCGCCGGCAATTCGACGCTGGTGTTCTTCCTGACGTGGTTCCCGACGTATCTGGCCACCGAACGCCACATGGGCTGGATCAAGATCGGATTTCTCGCGGTCCTGCCCTTCATCGCGGCCTCCGTTGGCGTGCTGTTCGGCGGCTGGTGGTCGGATTCGCTGCTGCGCAAAGGCGGATCGCCAAATGTCGCGCGCAAGCTGCCGATCATAACCGGCCTGCTGCTCGCATCCGTCATCGTCACCGCGAACTACGTGGACAACGATTACGTCGTGATCGGCATCCTGTCGCTCGCCTTCTTTGCGCAAGGCATGGCGGCGCTGGGCTGGACGCTGGTGTCGGACATCGCGCCCAGGGGCCTGCTCGGATTGACGGGCGGCATATTCAATTTCGCGGCCAATCTCGCGGGAATCGTTACGCCGCTTGTGATCGGGTACATCGTCGCGGCGACCGGGTCGTTCGTCGGCGCACTGACCTTCATAGGCGTCGTCGCGCTGGTCGGCGCGGGGTCCTATCTTTTCGTGGTCGGCGACATCCGGAGAATAGAGCTATGAAGGACGCGAGGGGACAGGAGCCTGGGGCAGGCAGGTCTCCGCCTTGCGTCTCCCGCTTCACTGCCGTCACCTTGTGACGGCGGTATTGCCGATATGGCTGAACGGCAGCGACAGCGGCCCGAAGCGCGTATTGGCATCCAGCGAGCCGGCGACCTTGTAGGCGATCTGATTTCCGCGCAGCAGGTTCACCAGGCCGAGGCCGGCTGCGCGCGGCGAAAACGACAATGGAAGCTCGACCACGCTGTCCTTGCCGGCGGGCAGGCTCATCGCGCTGGCCAGCTTGCTGCCGCCGACTTCCTGTCCGCCGAGGGCGAAGGTGACGCCGAGCCTGGTGAGGTCGAGGGGAAACTGGTTGGTATTGTGGATCTGCAGCTTCGCCGTTGCCGAGACCTGGTCGAGGCCCAGCTTGCCGATACCGAGCGAGACCAATTCCACCTGCGGGACGGCGGGCACCGGCAGCTCGCCGTTCCTGGAAAACGGCACGTCGACATGGCCGATCACCGGCGCATCCACGCCCATCCTGAAATCCGCGGTGTAGGGCAGGACGCTGCCGGGCTTGAGCCCCTTGACCACGGCAGACAACGATGCGAATTGCACGGTCGCGGGAACCTGCAGCACCTGCTTGCCTTGCGCGGGAATCCTGCCGCTTGGTTTGAGCGATCCATCCAGGAATTTCTTCCCGCTGCTCGAAAGCGTGTACCCGAGGTCGGCCAGCGGCAGCGCGGTGGAGTAAGGATTCTCGACCTCGACGTCGAACAGCAGCACGATGTTTTCGAGCGACAGGCCGCGAATGCTCACGCCCACGACATGGGCCTTCGGCTTCGGGGCGGAAGCGAGCATGTCCTGCATGGACTGGCAGCCCGCCAGCAATGAAGTCAGAACAAAGAAAAATTCGAGGAGACGGCCGCTCTTCGGTGCAAGCATGAATGGTCAGCGCTTGAAACCGTACGCGCGCTCGATCTTCGCGACGCGCAGTTCGTATTCGCGGTACCAGGTCGAGCGTCCCTGCTCGCGCATGATGGTGTGCTCCGCGTTTCGCTTCCAGGCGGCGATCGCCGCTTCGTCGGTCCAGTAGGAAACCGTGATGCCAACGCCGGATGCGTCGCGCACGCTGTCGATGCCGAGATAACCGGGTTGCTGGCTGGCCAATTCGACCATGCGCTTGGCGGCAGCGCCGTAGCCGGCGTCAACGTCCGTGCGCAAGGAGGAAAATATCACCGCGTAGTAAGGCGGCTTGGGTGTTTTTGCGAGAGGCGAGTCCACGGAGCGGGCCTTGAAGGAATTGCGCCCATTTTATCCGTACCGCTTGCGTGCCGTGCGGGATTGCGCCTAATGGCCTTCGGAAAAGATTCGAAGTCCGTTTGGCTGTTACTGGATTCGGAGCTAGTTTTCCCGATTCAGCAGGCGGCCCCCATTCATCAACGCGAAGACGCGCGGCGCGAATCGGACCAGCAGGAGGCCAAGCGAGATGCCGATGATAACGGTCAATACGACACTCGCCACGTAGTGCAGGAGCATCCAGAAATCCGTTTGCGCCGGCAACATGCTCCAGAGCAGGATCTTGATTTCCGCCAGCAAGGGAAAATGGGCCGCATGGAGAAAGAAGGCCAGGCCGCCGAATCCTGCCGCCCGCGAGCCGAACGGGGTTTGCGCGACGTGCTGCAGAAGCCCCCAGCAACCGAATACGCCGACCAATCGCGTTGCCCTCGTCGCCGTGTCGAGGATCGTGGCACTTAGCGGATCGGATGCATCGATAGCGTAGGGAGCGAGCACCCGCAGCGCGATCATCAAAACATATACCGTGCATGCGACGAGCGTCGCGCGCTGCGAGATTGCCAGCGTCCAGCCTTTCAGCCTGACCAACCCGCCTAGATAAAAGAAGAACACGACGTCGGTACGGAAGAATATCCAGAGGTCGAAGTGCGTTATCCAGGCCGCTCCCAAGGCCAGGCCCATCACGACCGGCGCGCGCGTCAGACCCAGCCACAGCAGCGGGCTGACAAGTACCGTCACGAACAAATCCCGCACGAACCAGAATTGAAAGCCGACCGGGTGGGCCGTGACGCCGAACACTGCATTGACGTACTGGGTCAGCCCGGCGGTTCCGAACTTGATATTGATCTCGTTGAGCAGGGGATACGCCGGATTGACTCTAAACAATACGTAAAGTGCGACGAGAAAGAAGGCGTTCCAGGCAACGAGGGGCACATAGAGCGAGACGAATCGCCTGCGAATTCTCCGCGCAAGCGATCCGACGGGATCCGCGGTGAACGAGAAAAACAGCCATCCCGAAATCACGCTCAGCAACGGCACCACGGCAAAGAAGAAAAACAGGATGAAGCTGTTGATGAATGTCGCCAGCTGGTGGTCCAACACGTCCATTCCGCGGAACGGCGACAAGGTCGAGTTCGGATAGGTCCCGTAATGCAGGAACACGAGCCCGATGATGAGTGCGATCCGGGAAAATCCTATCGCGCGCGACAAGGCCTCTGCGTCGAGCAACCCGTCTGTTCGAGCCGTCATGTTGGCTTCGCGGGGCAACGTGGCGGTGAGTTGGCGCGCGCTCATGGTATTGCCGGGTATCAAGTGCCGTCGGCTACAAAGCTCGTCATCGAGTAGTCGAGGCGCTTGATCAGCATCTGCACGCGCCTGGGAATACGCGCGGCCAGGTACTCATCCACGCCGTCGAGGCGGGTTTCGTTGAACGGGACGAAGCGCATGTCGGGCCGGCAAAGGCGTTTATGCATTTCCCAAGACCGGCGACGATAGGCCACGTCGACGCCGAGACCCGCTTCGATCAGCGTTCGGCAGTTGTACGGGGAGATGACCTCGCAGTAGCCGTCTAGAACCGTGCAACAGAGCGACGACCAGATGCCGACGCGGGACTCCCAGTAGAAAAGATCCAACGGATCGACTTTCGAGTCGGTGGGAACGCCTGCCAACCAATTGGCGAAAGCATCCAAGCGCTCGCCGCCGAATCCTGCGATCTTCGAAAGGAGTTCGGGCGTGGCTTTTTTCGGTACTCCATCCGTCCAATAGCAGCATCTACAAATTTCGGACATGTGCCCCAGCACCACGAAATCCGCCTGGGCAAATGCCGGAAGCCTGCGTTGGAACCTGTCCTGCCATAGGCCCGCGGTATTGACGCGCATGTCCTCATGCGGCGGAGTCTTGATGAAATGTATGGGCTCGCCGATGACTTTCGACAGGATCCGGGGGATCACGTAATCGTGGCGCGGCGTTTCCTCGTCGACGATGGTGAAAAGCTTGAGGCGGCTCTTCATTTCGACGCCTGCCGATAGCAACGTCCGACTGTCGCGTCCGCCGGTAAGCGGCAGCGCGACGGTTCCGCGATGATCCAGTGCTTCCAGGGTTCCCCGCAGGATGTCGGAGATCGCCGTCACCGCATCATCGACATTCAGCGCTTGGGGCGCGCGCGGGCCGAAGCGGATTGCGCCGAAGGTCCTGAGATCGAGATAGTGGTTCGGAAGAAGTTGGCGAACCCCGGGAAACGGCGTTTCTCCCATCGGCCAGGTGCAAGCGGTCGGAAACTGGGACAGGCCATCGTCCACCGGAAATCCGAACAGTCCCGGCTGGCTGGCGACCCACCCGTCCTTGTAGAAAACCGACTTCGAACCGCCCGCGTCCGGGTACAGGCGTGCATCCCCGCCGATGCGCGCGAACAGCAGCCATCGGCCGCCGATTCCCGCGATGACGTTCTCGACGTCATCGAACGACCGGCAGGCGTCGAGATTTCGCACGACGTCCTCGTTGCGCGCGCGCGGCCTGGACGGATCGATGAGATGACCCAGGGCGACGAACTCGCAGTCGTCGATTTCCGTCCTGACAAGATCGAGCTTGGAATGAAAGCTTATGTGCAGCGAGCCGAAGGAATCGTGCTCGTGCAGATTCTCGCGGGCGGCATGGTGAGGCCCAGCGATGAATTGCCTAGCGTGGAGTTCCATGATCCGGCTCTCCGATTTGCATCGATTTCTCCCCCGACTTTTTGATTGCAGTCATTCCGTCGCATCCCGGGTTTTGCGGTCGACCACCGTCCGTCGAGGCGCGAACACTCGCGCTCCGGGATTGGCAATTCACCTGTCGATGACGCAATTCGGCCGTCGCATTGGCATAGCGACGTCGATCTGCGGCAGCGAAAGCATTCGCAACAAGAGGTAGCGATTACTATGCCAATGCACTGATAGATGGCATGCAGAAAGCGAACGCGTCCGATGCGGAAAATTCGCGTTCCGATTGCTTTCGGACGGTCTTGCTACGCGCGCGATTACGCGTTGAACTTCATCGGGAATCCGCCGATGCGCGCCTTGTCCTCGAACTACAGGCCAGGTTTCGTCGCCACCGTGGCATTTGGCGGCATAAATTTCCGAATGCGATCCGGCAATCTCGCCGGCGTCGAGTATTCAACCGGATGTCGATCCATCGTCAAGCGACAATTCATGTCACTCGGTGGAGCGCTTTTTCGTCACTCGCAGGTTATTGCCAGTGAGTATCGGCACTGCTATCGCCGGCTTCGAATCTTGTGATCACACTGTGGCCCGCTGCGGCATTTCCCATTTCGATCTGCGAGACGAACGGGCTGTGGCAGAAACGGGCAATCGATGTGATTGACCGACCGAATATGGGTTTGAAGGGTTGCGAGCACTGCGCGCGTTACGTGGCGCAACGCGTTCTCGTTCTAGCTGGTAGTGCTCCTGTACCCGGGAGATCGGCTAGCTGACGCGCACCAGCTTTCGCAGCGTGTTGAGGCCTTTCGGCGGCTGGCGATCCGGATAGATTTGCGACCACGCCGTGAAGGAAACCTCGCCGACATAGATGTCACCGTGGGAATCCACCGCCATTCCATGGGGTGCGACGAACTGGTCGGGGCGATCGTAGCCGGCATGCTCGGCGCCGAACCTCGACAGAAGCTTGCCCGCGTGATCCATGATGCTGATGCGCGGGCCCAGATTCGGAACCTGGCGATTCACCGGCATGGTCGGTCCGATTTCGCCGATGTAGCACAGCGGATTTTTTTTCGCTTCCATTACCATGCCGCACGGGCGGTGCAGGTTGTGCCATTCGGTTTCGTATTTGCCGTCGCCGTCGAACACCTGCACGCGATGATTCTCGCGATCCGCCACGTAGACCCAGCCGTCGGGGTCGCAGCACAGGTTATGGGGGATGTTGAATTCCCCCGGTCCGGTGCCCGCTTCGCCCCAGGATTTGATCGGCTTGCCGTCCGGGGAATACTTATGCACGCGCGAGTTGCCGTAGCCGTCGGATACGTAGATGTCTCCGCGCGGGGAGAGCGCGGTGTGCGTGCAGCGATGGAAGGGTTCGCCGCTCATGTAGGGCGAGGGCTTGCCCGGGATGCCGATCGTGAGCAGCACCTTGCCGTCCAGCGTGCATTTGCGCACGCTGTGGTCTCCGTCATCCGTGCAATACAGGGATTCGTCCGGTCCGATGTGCAGCCCGTGCGCACGGTTGAACACGCCTTCACCCCAGGACCGCAGGAATTGGCCGTCGCGGTCGAACACGATCATCGGATGCTCGCCGCGGTTGAACACGTACACGCGGTCCTTGTGGTCCACCGCAACCGCGGCGACGTCCGTAAACGTCCAGCCTTCCGGCAGCTTCGCCCAATCTTCGATGACTTCGTATTTGAATTTTCCGGATCCGAGCGTCATGGCCATGGTTACTCCATTCCTTTCAATCGTGACTTCAGTGAGTCGGGAATATCGAGCTCGAAGGACAGCACGCGCGCGGACAAGGATTTTCCGTAGTTGTCCAGGCACAGGCTGCGCGACACGCCGCCGCCCAGCGCGCCTTCCGCGACGAAATTCAGCGCCTGGATGTTATCCACCTCGTAGCGCGTTACCTTGCCGGTGACAACGCCGGCGTAGTGCGCTTTGAAGCGCTCGGCGGTCAGTTGCTCCTTCAACAAGGGATAGAGCTCGGGCTCATAGGCGATGACCGAGATGTTCGACGTGTTGCCCTTGTCCCCGGAACGGCAATGGGCCGCGTGCTGCAGCATGATCTTCATGGAATCAGCTCTGGAAATAGTTGATCGACGGCACGACTTTCTCGCGGGGCACCAGGGACGACCACACGCCGATGATTTCGCGCGTGCGATCCTGGTGCGGCACGCGCTTGCCGGTCATGCCGATGCCCGATACCGCCATGCCGTCGACTTCCCGACCGACCTTGATGGCTTCGTCGCGCGTCTTCGTGCGCGCTGCGACGCGGACCGCGATCTCGTAAGGCTCAGGCGCGTCTTTGGGCGTCATCGCACCGTGAATCGCATTCAGGCCCAGGTAATCGATGCGGACTTCCTCGGCTTCGAGCTTCACGACCTTGAAGCGTTCCTCGAGGATTTTCCTTGCGAGTTGTGCGCGGCGCAGCGCGCCCGGCCCGGCGTAGAAGAACATGTCCTCGCCGATGAAGCCCTCGGTGCAGCCGATCGACACCTTCAGCGTAGGCGTGCGTGGTTTGCCGGAGATATTGGAGATGCGAACCCGGTCCGGTCCGACCTGCTCGAGCCTGGCCGTGGTGAAGTCGACGACGACATCCGGTGTGATGTAGTTCGCGGGGTCGTGCACTTCATAGAGCATCTGCTCCTTGACCGTCATCAGGTTGACCGCGCCGCCGCTGCCCGCAACCTTGGTCAGGACGGCTGAACCGTCCGGCTCGACTTCAACGATGGGGAACGCGAAATTCCACGGCTCGGGCACATCCTTGAAGCCGGGATCCGAAAAATAGCCGCCCGTCACCTGGGCACCGCACTCCATCAAATGCCCGAGACCATTGCCTGGACCGAGCTTCGCGTGGTCGAGCGCGTCCCAGCCGAACTCGTACATCATTGGCGCCATGAATATCGACGGGTCGGCCACCCGCCCGGATACGACGATCTGCGCCCCCTCTTTCAGGGCTGCGACGATGGGCTCGGCGCCGAGATAGGCCTCGGCCGAAACCAGCGTGTCCGCAAGCGTTGAAGTCGGCTTGCCGTTTTCCATGATCCTGTCGGTGACCTGCAGCACGCGATCGGTGATCAGGCTGCCGTTGATCGCGGCGACCTTGACGCCCTTCGCACCGAGCGTGCGCAACCAATGGACGATGCGTTCCGCTGCGCCGTCGGGATTGATCCAGCCCTGGTTGGTAATGATCTTCGTGCCGCGCTTGAGGCAGCCCGGCAAAACCGCCTGCATGCGGTCGTCGAGGTAGGTGTCGTAACCGGGAAACGAGGGATCGCGGCGCTTGCGCACCTGCGCCGCCGAGATCGTCGCTTCGGCCATGGTTTCGAAACAGAGGTAGTCGAGATCCCCGCGTTCGGCATTCCACCTTGCGGGTTCGACGCGATCGCCCCACCAGGCCGACCCGGCGCCAATGCGCACGACGTTTTTCATCGTGCATTCCTTACAGTCCTGCCTTGCATCCATCCTCCCGTCTTTCGTTTTATTGCCGCTTGCGCGGAAGATTTTCTGGACCGAATACTGGATCGGTGCGGCGGCCGTCGTCAATCCGGGCTGTTTCCGGGATCGGTAAACCGTGTGCAATGAAGTTGCCTAATACGTTGAAAATTTTGTCTTAGGACGGAAGACCCATTCCGTCGGTCAGAACGATTTCTTGACAAACAGTCTTCCGGCCAACGAAACTTTCCTTATCAAGCCGCCGGCGAGCGGCCCTATCGAGGAGAACCCCATGCTGAAGTCCACACCTGCGCGCCTGGTGCGCTTGCTGGCCCTTTCGTTCGCCTGTCTTTCGACGATCGCGGGCGCGGCGGATCCGATTCGAATCGGCTGGCTTTCATCCTTGACGGGACCGCTGTCCTCCGCCGCGATCGCCGAAAACCAGGGCGTGCAATTCGCAGTCGACGAGATTAATGCCGGCGGCGGCATAAACGGCCGCAAAATCGAGTTGATCACGCGCGACACCAGCGGCGAGCCGACCAAGGCCGTGAACATGGCGAAGCAGCTCGCGTTCGTCGATAAAGTGGACTTCATCATCGGGCCGGTGAATTCCGGCGAATCGCTGGCGACCGTGCCCATCGTTGCCAAGGCGAACATCCCCAATCTCGTGATCGGCACCATCGACGAGCTGGTGGACTCGCAGAAATTTCCCCTCGCTTTTCGCGCCATCAATACGAACCACCAGTGGATCGAGGCGGCGAACGACTACGCGATCAAGGTGCTCAAGAAGAAAAAGATCGCAGTCATCGGCGATACCTCCGGGTACGGCACGGCCGCGTCGAAGGTCGCGCAGGACCTGCTCGAAAAAGCGGGCGTGAAGCCCGTCTACGTCGTGCTGGTCGACCCGAACAAGACCGACCTCACGGATGAATTGAACAAGGCCAGGGCCGCGGGCGCGGAGGTCATCATGCCGTGGTCTGCCGCAACCGGGCTGCTTGCGCGCTTGTTCAACACGCGCGGGGACATGGGCTGGGACGTGCCGATCGTCGGCCATCCGGCGATGATGGCGCCGCCGGTACGGCCGCTGCTGAACAAGCCCGAATACTGGAAGAACGCGTTCGCGGCGGGCTACACGAGCACGACTTACGACGCCAATGGCAAGTTGCCGCCGCGCACCCAGGCCCTCATGGACAAGATCCGGCCCAAGCTCGGCAAGGGCGAAATCGACTTCATGTTCTGGTGGATCGCGCTCGGCTACGACACCGTGAAAATCGTCGAGTACTCGGTCAAGACCGCGGGCTCGACCGATCCCGCTGCGATCGGCAAGGTGCTGGAAGGCACGAAGGATTTTCCGGGTGTCTATGCGAGCTACACCTGGACGAAGGAAAACCGCAATGGCTATCCCGACCACGCGATCGTGATGAACGTGGCGGGCAGCTTCAAGGACGGAAGTTTCAAAGCCGCGCCGCACTAGGAGCCAGGCAACATGCTCGTCGCCCTGATAACGGGCCTCGCCACCGGCGGCCTGTATGCCGCCGCGGCGCTGACGTACAACGTGATGTTCTCCACATCGAAGGTGCTGTCGGTTACGACCGGGCACATTTCGATGCTCGGCGGCGTATTCGGCGCCTGGTTCATCTCCACGCTCGGGTGGCCGATCCCGGTCGCGTTGCTAGGCTCGATCGTGGTCGGCGCCGTGTTTGGGTTGCTGACCGATTTCATCGCGATCCGGCGCGTGCTTGCACGCAGCGACGAGCACCTCTGGCTGCTTTCCACGCTCGCGCTGGCGACCATGGTGCAGCAGGCCGCCGGCCTCTGGTGGGGCACGGAGCCGAAGCCTTTCCCGCGCCTGATTCCCCAGGACTTCTCGGCCGGCCTCGCCGACCAGAAATACTGGCTGCCGATAGTCGTGGCCGTCCTGCTCGCCGTTGGGCTTGAGCTGTTTTACCGGCGCACGCTCTACGGCAAGCTGTTTGTGGCCATGTCGGAGGACGCATTCGCCGCGCGGGCGCGCGGCATTCCGACGGGACGCATTCGCGCGATGTCCTATGTCATCGCGGGTGCCATGGGCGGGCTGGCGGGGTTCATGGCGGGCCAGCTCACTTTCGCTTACTTCGCGCTCGGACTCACGCTGACCCTGAACGGCTTCATCGCGCTGGCAGTGGGCGGCCTCGGGAGCAACGTCGGTGCCCTGGTCGGAGGCGCGGCGCTCGGCATCTTGAGCGCGGTGGCGACGTATTTCGTAGGTGGCGAGTACCAGCAGACCATATCCGTCGGCCTGCTGATGATCGTGCTTCTGCTCAAACCGGCCGGCCTGTTCGGCAGCCAGAGCGTGAGGCCGGTATGAAGGCAAGCAGCCGGACCGTCGGGCTCATCCTCGTGCTCGCCGCGCTCGTGGCCCTGCCGTGGTGGTCGGGCGACCTGTACAAGCTGCACCTGGCCGCGCTTATCTGCGCGTACTGGGTGTTGATCGGTGGATTGAACCTCGTCGTCGGCTATTCGGGACAGCTTTCGATCGGCCATGTCGGCCTGCTGGCCATCGGCGCCTACTGCTTCACCATACTCGCCGGCACTCACGGCGTGCATCCCGCGCTTGCCGTCTTCGCGGCAGGCGGTCTTTGCGCGATGTGCGGATTCCTCCTCGGCCTGCCTTCGTTGCGGCTGCCGGGCTTCTACTTCGCCATGGCGACGCTTGCCTTCGCGTTGATCGTTGCGGAGATCACACTCGCGCAGGGAGATCTCACCGGCGGCGGCGTCGGCCTGTCGGTCCCCGGATTCCCCAAGCCCTTCGATACGCCGCAAGGTTCCTACTGGCTGATACTGTCCATCGCCGCGGCTGTGACCTGGCTGACATGGAACGTCGCGCGCCACACCTGGGGACGCGGACTGGTTGCCGTGCGCGACAGCGCGATCACGGCGCAGGCAGTCGGCGTGCCGGTATTTCGCGCCAAGCTGACGGTGTTCGTCTTCAGCGGCTTCACCGCCGGCGTTGCCGGCGCATTGTTCGCAGTCCTGCAGAGCTACATCACGCCGGACACGTTCGTGTTCGATCTCGGCCTGTTCTTCTTCGTCTGCATCATCATCGGCGGACGCGGACACATCATCGGACCCGCGATCGGCACCATCGTGCTGACCGCGCTGCCGGAGATGGTTGCGCCGCTGGCGAAGCTCGGAAATTTCTTTTACGGCGTGCTGCTGCTCGTCGTGGTATTGCTGGTGCCGGAGGGCATCGGCCGGGTGTTCGAGTTGCTGGTCGAACGCATCAAGCCGCGGCTTGGCGAAAGCCATGTCGTGAAGCCCGACCTCGAACGCCTGGCCAAGGCAATCGACAGCGCGAGGTCGGCACCATGACGCTTGCCGCGCGCAGCCTGACCAAGCGCTTCGGCGGCCTGTTGGCGCTGTCGCAGGTTTCCCTCGAGCTCAAGCCCGGCGAAGTGCACGGCCTGATCGGGCCGAACGGCAGCGGCAAGACCACGCTGCTGAACCTGTTGTCGGGCTACTACCGGCCGGACGAAGGCAGCATCGTCATCGACGAGACAGACGTTTCGGCGGCAAGCGTGCAGCAGCGGGCCGGGCACGGCGTCGCGCGCACGTTCCAGAAGCCAAGGTTGCTGCCGACGATGTCGGTGCTGGACAACGCCATGCTGGGCGGCTGGCGCGACGCGCGCGCCGGTTTCCTGTCGACGGCTTTCTCGTTGCCGCAGGTCCGGGCCGACGAGCGCAGGTTGCGCTCGCGCGCGGAAGAACTGCTGCATGGCGTGGGCTTGTCGCATGCCATCGGGCGCCGTGCCAACCTGCTCGAACACGCCGAACAGCGCTTCCTGGAAATCGCGCGCGGCCTCGCGCAACGCCCGCGCTTCATCCTGCTGGACGAGCCGGCCGGCGGCCTGACGCCGGCGGAAATCGAGCACCTCGGCGCGGTCATCGGCGTCATGCGCCGGTCCGGCATCGGCGTGCTGCTGGTCGAGCACCATACGGATTTCGTGTTCCGCATTTCCGACCGCGTGACAACGCTCGACGTCGGCAGGATGATTAGCCATGGCACGCCGGACCACGTGAAGCGTGATCCGGAAGTGATTCGCGTTTATCTGGGGGCGTGAGGATGCGAACCGACCGCCCGTTGCTCAAAGTCGAAAACCTGCACGTGGCCTACGGCAAGGCGGAGGTCGTGCATGGAGTATCGCTGGAAGTGCGCAATGGCGAATTCACCGTCATGCTCGGGCGCAACGGCGCGGGCAAGAGCACGACGCTGCACGCAATCTCGGGACTGATCCCGAAGAAGCGCGGCAACGTCGAATTCGACGGGCGCAGCCTGGCCAGCGCCACGCCGCGCGAAATCGTGCGCGCAGGCATCGTCCAGGTGCTGCAGGGGCATCGCGTGTTCACGACGCTGAGCGTGGAGGACAATCTGCTGATCGGCACCTACGCGCGCAGCCCGCATGGCGATCGTTCCAGATTGGGGCGCATTTACGAACTGTTTCCGGAGATGAAGGAAAAGCGCCACGATCCGGCCTCGCGCCTGTCGGGCGGCCAGCAGCAGATCCTCGCCGTCGCCCAGGGCGTGATCGGCGAGCCGCGCTTGCTGGTACTCGATGAGCCGTCGGCGGGGCTGGCGCCGCTCGTGATCGACCGCATCCTGTCGGTTGCCTCGGAGCTGTGCAGGAGCGGCATGGCGATCCTGCTGGTCGAGCAGCTCGTCGAAAAAGCGCTGCGCCATGCCAATTTTTGTTATCTGCTGGAAACCGGGCGCATCGCAGCGGCCGGCACGCCGGCGGAGATCCAGGCAGGAGATGTTTTGCAGCAGACCTACCTCGGCGGACACGCCGCGGCATAAAAACCAGACTCACTTCAAGGAGGAGCAAACATGGCCGCATCGACACGCTGGAAAAGACGACCCGAGGGATCCACCTGGGGCGATTTCGGACCGGACGACCAGCTCGGTCGACTGAACCTGCTGACGCCGGAAAAAGTGAAGCAGGGCATCGCCGAAGTCAAGGAAGGCGTCACCTTCTGCCTGAGCCTGCCGCTCGATTACCCGGGCGGCAACCTGCTGAACCCGCGGCGCCATCCACCGGTCCTGCGGCCGACGTTGCGCAACGGCCGGCCGAACATGGTGTACCTGGTGCAGCGGGACAAGCCGGATGCCACCGACGTCATCAACGACGACGCGGTGATCCTGCACCTGCAATATTCGACGCAATGGGACAGCCTCGCGCACGTCGGCCAGCTGTTCGACGCGGACGGCGACGGCAAGCCCGAACCGGTGTTCTACAACGGCTATCGCGGCGGCAAGGAGATCTCGGGGCCGACGGACCCGGACGACGCGGGCGCCATCGGCACCGTGCCGGCGAAGAACACGACCGCGATACAGGCCCTCGGCGTGGAAAACATGGCGGTGAAATGCGTGCAGGGACGCGGCGTGATGATCGACCTGCATGCCCACGTCGGCAACGACAGCGTGGCCGTCGGTTACGACCAGCTCATGCGCATCCTGGAGAAGGACAAGGTCGTCGTCGAGCAAGGCGACATGGTCTGCCTGCACACCGGCTTCGCGCAGATGATCCTGGAAATGAACAAGCGGCCCGACTCGCACCGGCTCGAGCATTCCTGCGCCACCCTGGACGGCCGCGACGGCAAGCTGCTGCAGTGGATCACCGATTCCGGGCTGGTTTCGCTGATCGCGGACAACTACGCAGTCGAGGCGCATCCCGCAACCAGCCACCATGGCACCTGCGCGACCTTGCCGTTGCACGAGCATTGCCTGTTCAAGCTCGGCGTCAACCTCGGCGAAATCTGGCACCTCACGCCGCTCGCGAACTGGCTCCGGGAGCGCAAGCGCTTCCGCTTCCTGCTGACCGCGCCGCCGTTGCGCCTGCCTGGCGCAGTCGGTTCTCCCGCCACTCCCGTCGCAACCGTGTAACGGACCAAGGAGACTGCCATGCCGACAAGAGCCTCAGCCATCAATTCCGTGCAGAAGTCCTGCCGCATCCTGCGATCCCTGACCGAGCCGCGCGTGAGCCGCCTCTCGGAAATCGCCGCGCAGGCGGGCCTCAACAAGGTTACGACCTTGCGCATCCTCGAAGTGCTGTCGCGGGAAGGATTCATCCGGCGCGACGACAGGACCAAGACCTATTCCCTGGGCAACGAAGTCTTCATCCTGGCCGCGTCGCTGCGAGATCGCGACGACCTGCGGGCCCGCGCACGGCCCTCGCTGGTGCGCCTCGCAGCGGTTTGCGAGGATTCGATCCTGCTTTCCGTTCGCAGCGGCGCTGCCGAATCGGTCTGCGTCGACAAGGAGACCGGTTCCTTTCCGATCCGCGCAAACTACCTCGACATCGGCAGCCGCCGGCCGCTGGGCATCGGCGCCGGCGCGATGGCGTTGCTTGCCTGGCAATCCGAGGCCGAAATCGAGGCGATCCTGCCGCTGGTCGAGCAGAGGCTGCCGCAATTTCCCAAGGTCACCATGGCGTGGCTGAAAACCGAGGTGGCGCGTTCGCGCGAGCGCGGTTACTCCGTTTTTCTCAACATGCTGGTGGACCGCATGGGCGCGATCGGCGTCCCCATCCTGGGGGCGGATGGCCGCGCCGTGGCCGCCATCAGCATTGCCGCGCTCTCGGATCGCCTGTCGTCGCGCATGGACCAGCTGGCCGACATGCTGAAGCGGGAAGCCGAAGTCATCGGGAATCCGAAACGAACGTGATGAGCGCGAATGCGTGAAGGAGGCAGGGGGCAACTACTTGCGGTTTTTACCGTCCCCCTCCGTCACGCCTTCACCGATTTGGCAACGAAGGAAAAATAGTTGAGTTATGTCACCGGCGTCGGCTTGACGCCCTACGGCAAGCATCCCGGGAAGGGCACGCTCGATCTCATGAGCGAAGCGGCATCGGCCGCGCTCGCCGACGCCGGGCTCGAACGCCGCGATATCGACGGCCTCGTCTGCGGGTACTCGACGACGTTGCCGCACCTGATGCTGTCGACCGTTTTCGCGGAACATTTCGGGCTCAAGCCCGGCTACGCGCATGCCATCCAGTTGGGTGGCGCGACGGGGTTCGCGATGGCCATGCTGGCGCACCACCTGGTCGAATCCGGCGTGGCAAGGCACATTCTCGTCGTGGCCGGGGAGAACCGCTTGACGGGGCAAAGCCGCGATTCCGCGATGCAGACGCTCGCCCAGGTGGGCCATCCCGTGTACGAAGTGCCGCTCGGCGCGACGATCCCGGCCTACTACGGACTGCTCGCCTCGCGCTACATGCTCGAGCACGGCACGACCGAGGAGGATTTCGCCCAACTGGCCGTGCTCATGCGGCGGCACGCCGGCATGCATCCGGGTGCGCAATTCCGGGAGCCGATAACGATTGCCGCTGTGCTGGAATCGAAGCCGATCGCCTCGCCGCTCAAGCTGCTCGATTGCTGCCCGGTGTCCGACGGCGGCGCGGCATTCGTCGTAAGCCGCGACAAGACGAACGCATTCGACGTCAGGATTCGTGGCACGGGGCAGGATCATCCCTACCAGCACATCAGCGCGGCACCGAGCCTCACCCGGTCCGGCGCCGCGCCGGCCATGGCAAAGGCGCTGGCGGCTGCCGGCATCAAGGCCGCCGACGCGAACTATGCCGCGATCTACGACAGTTTCACGATCACCATCACGATCCTGCTCGAGGAGCTGGGCCTGGCACCGCGCGGCCAGGCCGGGAAGCTGGCGCGCGACGGCCACTTCAACCATGACGGCACGCTGCCGCTCAATACGCACGGAGGCCTGCTTTCCTACGGCCACTGCGGGGTCGGCGGTGCCATGGCGCACCTTGTGGAGACCCACCGTCAATTGACGGGCCGCGCGGAGCATCGCCAGGCCAAAAACGCAAGCCTCGCGCTGCTGCACGGCGACGGAGGGGTGCTCTCCTCGCATGTGAGCCTGGTGCTGGAAGGGAAGCGATGATGCAATCCGTGACGGACTGGACCCGCAATGAAAATGGCATTGCCTACCAGACCTGCTCCGGCTGCAAGGCCGTTTGGTATTTCGCGCGCACCTTCTGCCCGTCGTGCGGTGCCGGTTCGCCCGAGACGAAGCAGGCGTCTGGCCGCGGCACCGTGCATGCACGCACGCTGGTCGTTCGCGCACCCACGGAAGAATTGCGCGCGCACGCGCCCTACCTGATCGTGCTGGTCGACGCGGAAGAGGGCTTCCGGCTGATGGCGCACGGCGATCCCGAGCTGGCGATCGGCGACAAGGTCAAGGTGCGATTCACTGACCTCGCCGGACGCAAAATCCCGTATTTCGAGAAAGCGTAGCCGCACGATGTGCGACGTAAAAAATCGCTGACGCAAAGGAAAAGCAAGAAAGGGCGCAAAGAAAGACGTCAGGGGATCGAAGGTAGCGCAGTTCGAGCGCATCTTTTCCAATTTGCCGTCTTTGTTCTGCAACATGGCTGCTGCCTTTTCATCGCTCTTTCGTAGAAATTTACTGTGATTTTCTCTGCGACCTTTGCGTCCTTCGCGCCTTTGCGCTGGATGGAATTATTAGGGGTTAATTGATGAAAGATGTTTTGCGCGAATCGCTGCGCACCGTACTGGACCCGAAATCCGTCGCCGTCATCGGCGCATCGGAGAACGAGAACAAGATAGGGGGGACGCGCGGACTCGTTAGCGCCCTGGCGCCCGTTTGCGGGGAGCGCGTCGGCGTCCGCCGGGCTATGGAAATCCGCATTCAACCTGACCACAGAGTATGAAATGACTGACGTTCTTCGCAACTCTCTGCGCACCGTACTGGACCCGAAATCCATCGCCGTCATCGGCGCATCGGAGAACGAGAACAAGATAGGCGGACGCCCCCTGCTTTATCTCTCCCGCCATGGCTACAAGGGCAAGGTTTACCCGATCAATCCCAAGCGGTCGGAGATCCAGGGCTTCAAGGCCTACGCGTCGCTCGCCGACCTGCCGGACGCGCCCGAGGCGGCCATCATCGCGCTGGCTGGCGACGCCGCCATCGAGGCGGTGGAGCAGTGCGCGGCACGCGGCGTGCGGGCGGCGGTGGTCATGACGTCCGGCTTCGGCGAGACCGACCCGGTCGCGGGGAAGGCCAAGGAAAAGCGCATGCGCGACGCGGCGCACGCCGCCGGCATGCGCTTCGTCGGGCCGAACTCGCAGGGGCTCGCGAACTTCGGCACGGGCGCGATCCTGTCGTTCTCGACCATGTACATCGAGGCACCGCCGCAGGATGGGCCGATCGCGGTCGTCAGCCAATCGGGCGCCATGAGCGTGGTGCCTTACGGCCTGCTGCGCGCTCGCGGCCTGGGCGTGCGGCATTCGCACGCGACCGGCAACGATGCCGACGTGACCGTCTCCGAACTCGCCTCCGTCGTCGCGGAAGACCCGGACCTGAAGCTGCTGTTGCTCTACCTCGAAAGCATCAACGATCCCTTTTTCCTTGCCGAGACCGCGCGCATCGCGCACGCGCGCAACCTCCCGGTGATTGCGCTGAAATCCGGCCGTACCGCGGCCGGCCAGGAGGCGGCGAAATCGCACACCGGCGCGCTGGCCAACGAGGACCGGACGGTCGACGCCTTTCTCGCCAAGCACGGCATCTGGCGCGCGCGCGATACCGCCGAGCTGGTGGCGAGCGCCGAGATGTACCTGAAGGGCTGGAAACCGAAAGGCCGCAAGCTCGTCGCGATCAGCAACTCGGGCGCCGTGTGCGTCATGGCGGCGGATGCCGCGAGTACCGTGGGCATGCCGATGGCGAAGCTGGCGGGCGACACGCGCGCCGAGCTCGGAAAGATCCTGCCGGGCTTTGCCACGACGACGAACCCGGTGGACATCACTGCCGCGCTGTTGACGAACAGCGGGCTGTTTTCGCAGATCCTGCCGGTGCTCGCTCGAGATTCCGCGGCCGATGCCTTCCTGATCGGCATTCCGGTGGCGGGACAGGGCTATGACGTCGAGGCGTTCGCGCGCGATTCGGCGGACTTCGCGAGGGCGACGGGCAAGCCCCTGGTTGCCGCCATCCCCCAGCCGAACATTGCCGCGAAATTCAAGTCGCACGGCCTGCCCGTGTTCCCGACCGAGTATGAAGCCATCGCGGCGCTGAACCAATTCCTGTCGCACGGCGAGCTGATGGCGGCAGCCAGGAAGCGCATAAGTGCCAGCTCGGGCGCGCCAACGCCGTTACCTCACGCGGTCATGCTGAACGAAGCAGACAGCCTGTCGCTGCTCGCGCAGGCAGGCGTGCCGGTGGTCGAGCATGTCCTTTGCCGAAGCGCGGACGAGGCCGCGGCCGCATTCAGCCGGCTGGGCGGTCCGGTTGCGGCGAAGGGCTGCTCGGCGGATGTCGCGCACAAGAGCGAGCTCGGCCTGGTGCGACTGGGGCTGAGCGACGCTTCTCAGTTGCGCCATGCATTCGCGGAAATGAAGCAGGCATTGACCGGTCGCGGCCACCGGTTCGACGGCATGATCGTGGCGAAAATGGCGCGCGGCCGCCGCGAGATGATGATCGGCGCGCGCGTGGATCCGGTGTTCGGCCCGGTCGTGCTGGTGGGGGATGGCGGTAAATATGTCGAGGCCATGCCGGACGTCCAGTTGCTGGTATCGCCATTCGACGAAGCCGATGTCGCCGAGGCCCTGCGCCGCCTTCGCATCGCGCCGTTGCTTGCGGGCGTTCGCGGCGAGCCCGCCCTGGACGTCGATGCTTTCTGCTCCGCGGTGTCGGCCGTTTGCCGCCTGATGACCGATGCCCGTGCCGGCGTGACCAATCTCGACCTCAACCCGGTCCTCGTGGGGGCGAATGGCGAAGGTTGCGTCGCGCTGGACGGCGTCGTCTACGTTTCCCGGGCCTGAAAAATCCCTCCCGCGGCAGGCGGGCACAATCGAAATCCCGGTTAACTTGCGTTGACGGGAGCCGTTAATTGGGCGAATGTTCGCGCCATGGAGAGCCGCGGCGAGGTGTCCGGCTGCCGTTGGCTCTCGAAACAAATTGACACACATCGCGCATCTTCGCGGCAACATGCCGCGAGCGTGATCGAAAGGAGAGGCCTATGACGAAGACGATTCCATTGCGACTGTCCGGGAAAATTTCCCTGCTGCTCGTTTGTGTGGCGCTCGGCGCCTGCTCGTCCATGCAGAAGAGCAGTTCCGGCGGCAGCGAGCAATCGGCGGCGCCGATTTCCGATGCGACCCCGTCCCAGGCTGCCGGCAAGTCCGACAATGCGCAAAGCTCCGGCTCATCGTCGCCGAATGCAGGTGCCGCATCATCGGCGAACGGCGCACAGAACGCCGGTGCCGCGGGAGCTGCAGCCGGATCCAAACCCGCCGGCGCCGAGTCGAACGCGGCGACCAGCGACAGCGAGGAAGCCGCCCAGTTGAAGCGCCAGCTGGCGGAGCAGGATGCGCAGATCAATCGGCTGCGCAACGACCAGCAGGCCGATGCAGCGCGCATCGACGCCGATTCCGCCAAGATGAAGGACGCAGAGGCTGGCACAAGCCAGCCGGATGCAGCGGCGGGAACTTCGCAATCCTCCGCGGCCAAGGCTCGCGGCAGCGACGACGCGGCGGTGTTTCCGGATGGCAGCAATGCGCCGGGCGTGGGCGCCGCGAACATGAGCAGCGGGCAGCGTGCCGGCGGGGCCGATACCTCCGATGCGGACGCCGCGGCGGCGGCTTCGTCGACGCTCGACCGCAGCATTTACTTCGCCTATGACGAGGCCAGCGTCCAGGAGAAGTATGACGACATGCTGCTTGCCAATGCATCCTTCCTGAAGGCGCATCCAACCCTGAAGACCGAGGTGCAGGGCAATTGCGACGAGCGCGGCAGCCGCGAGTACAACCTCGCGCTGGGCGCGCGGCGCGCGGAGGCGGTGAGGCGTGCACTGGAGCTGGCCGGGGCGGACGGCAGCCGCATCACCGCGATCAGCTACGGCGCGGAGAAGCCGGTCGCGCTGGGCAAGGATGAAGCGAGCTACAGCAAGAATCGCCGCGCGGACATCGTCTATTAACGGGACCCGCCCATGAAGTTCCTGGCCGTTTCCATTGGCATCCTGGCGATGGCCGGCTGCGCCACCCAGGACCAGTTGCGCCAGACCGAGCAGCAGCAGGGGCAGGTCGTCCAGGCATTGCGCGCCGACGCGGGTCGCAGCGAAAGCAGCATCGCAGACCTGCGTTCGGAGTTGCGCCGCACGCAGCAATCCGTGCAGTCCTTGGAGGTCTCGCTCGCCGAGGCGCGTACACGCGCCGACGCGGCCAGGACGCAAGCCGATACCGCGCTGGCAACCTCCAGGGAATTCCTCGACAGCCTGCTGGCCGCCCGCGAGGAGCAGCGACGCCAGCTCGATGAAAGCGGCAGGTCGTTCGCGGAACTCCGGCGAAGGACCGCCGAACTCGACCAGAAGCTGCAGGCGCAGCAGCGCCTTGTCGACCAGAGCATCGTCGTCTATGACGACGTCGTTCGCCGGCTCATCGTCGTCGAGAACGGGTTGCAGGAGGAGGCGCGGCGCACCACCGGGCTGGAGGCAAGGGCGAAAACCGGCCAGGAAACGGACGATGCCACGACCAGGCAGCTGGTGGTGCTGCGCAAGCAGGTCGAGGACACCCGGTCGGCCATCAGCTCGGAAGGCTTGCTGCAGCTCATGCGCGGGCTGGAGGATGTCCGGCGCAATTCGGCTTCGTTGCGGGGCTCGATCGACGAATTGCAGAAATCCCAGTCGGACATCGCCACGCAGATCAGGAACTACTACGTGGACCTGGACGCACGGCTGCGCTTGCTGAAACAGGAAAATGCGGCCAATTCCGCTGCCGCGCAGCACGCGATCCAGCAGGAATCCGCGCCAAAACCGGCGCAGGATTCGGCGGAAGCATCGCCGCCCGCTTCCGGCCAGCCGGTCAGCCAGTAGCGGCTCGTCGCTCGCATGCCGCCAGGCGGCCGTTCATCGAAGCGGGACTCGCAACGCTCACCAGCTCCCGCTCGCGCCACCGCCTCCGGATCGGCCGCCGCCGCCGGAAAATCCGCCGCCGCTCGAGAATCCCGAACTGCCGCCGGTGCTGCCGCCGGTCCCGATCGTGAACCCGCCGATGTGTGCCACGCCCTTTGCCTTCAGGTCTTCCTTTGCTTTCCGGTACCAGGGCATGCGCGCCAGTGAGAGTTTTCCGAGCGGATAGAGCAGCAGGTAGGTGGCGACGATGACGACGGCGGCCTGGACGCCGACGATCGCGATTGGAAACATGGACCAGAACGGGATCAGGAAGAAATACAGGAACCAGCCCGTGCCGCCGGGCGTGACCAGGCCGATGAAGGTGAACAGGCCGATGATGCCGAAGACGAACAGGCCGACGAGGATGCGCATGCCGATGGACATCGGCAGGCCTTTGGCCGGCATGGCCGAAGCTGGCCTTGGCGCAGAATCCCAGCTGGCCGCCGCGTTCGGCGAGACCTTGCCTTCCAGCACCTGGATCACCGCCGTCGCCCCCGCCTCGATGCCCACGTCGTAGTTTCCCTCGCGGAAGCGGGGCGTCATGAGGTTGCGGATGATCCGGTCGGCGGCGACGTCCGTCAGCGTGCCTTCGAGGCCATAGCCGACTTCGATCCGCATGCGGTGCTCCTGCGGGGCGACGACGATCAGCACGCCGTCGTCCCTCTGCCGGCTGCCGAGCTTCCAGCTTTCGAAGACGCGTGTCGCGAAGTCCTCGATGCTCTCCCCGCCGATGCCGGTCACGGTGAGCACGACGATCTGATTGCCGGTCATCCGTTCGTGCGACTCCAGCATCGCGGCGATGCGCCCCCTCGCGTCGGCGGACATGACCTCGGCCTGGTCGACGACGCGACCGGAAAGATAAGGCACGGAAGTGTCGTCTCCAGCCGACAGGTTGCCCATCGCTGCGCAGAGCAGTGCCAATAGCGCCAGCGCACGCATCATCCGGCCACCTCGAGGTCGAGGACCTCGTCCGGCAGTTCGTTGCCGGAGGGATCGCCGGCGATTCCGCTCTGGAGCAAAAGCGCTTCCAGTGCGTCCATGCCGGCACGCATGGCCGCGGCCGTGCCGGCATGGCGCAGGACGAAAGCCGTGCGATCGGTCACCTGGGCCCAGGCGGACGCGTCCACGCGGCCGTCGAATCCCGCGTCGGCGATCAATTCCACCCTGCGTTCGAAGCGGCTGACGAAAAGCAGGACGCCCACGCGGCCGCGCGTGCGATCGAGGCGGTGCCGGTAGAACAGCGCCTGCGCATGTTGCCTTACCTCGATTTCGCGGCGGGTGGCGTCGGTGAACAGCCGTGCGACCGGCGACAGCAGCACCGTCCCCAGTGCCGCGATCACCCCGCCGGAAAGTATGACCAGGACATGTGCGATCCCTGCATAGCCGCCATTCCAGTCGCCGGCTTCGAGCTGGAACAGGACGCTCAACGCCGCGGCCGCGGCCGCGCCCAGCGCGAATGCCTTCCAGGGCGCCTCGGGGTAGGAATCGGACTTGCCGGCCACGGCCGCGACCAGCTGCGTGCCGGTCCTGCGCTCCAGCGCGGCGGCGCGGGAGGCGATGGAGTGTCTTTCCTGCTCTGTGAGATGCATGTTCTTCCGGGGACGCGGTGGTTCGTCGAGCCCGCGTATTGTGAACGCGTCGACGCCGGTTCAGGAAGCGATTCTCGCCGCCAGTGCGCGTCTCAAGCAGGCGAATCGCGGCGGCGAGAACTCGAAGCGCATGTCGCAAACACGCGTCGCTCCCTATGAAAAGCGTGCATTTTCGATTGACAACGCACGTTGGTCTCGGCATTCTCTGCTCGCCGTGCCTTTGCTACTGGCAAGGCAGCGCAAATCAAGCAACACAAATTCGGATACGTGCAAACTCAAATTGGAGGCACCACGATGGCTGCAAAGAAAAAGACCGCTGCGAAGAAACCCGTAAAGAAGGCCGCAAAGAAGGCCGCGCCCAAGAAGGCGAAGAAGCCTGCCAAGAAGGCTGCTGCGAAGAAACCCGCAAAGAAGGCCGCGAAGAAGTCCGGCGCCAAGCGCAAGCCGAACGCGGCGTTCATGAAAGCCATGACGCCCAGCGCATCGCTCGCTGCCGTCATCGGCGGCACCCCGATGCCGCGCACCGAAGTGACGAAGAAGCTGTGGGCCTACATCAAGAAGAACGGCCTGCAGGACGCCAAGAACCGCCGCAACATCAACGCCGACGACAAGCTGAAGGAAGTGTTCGGCGGCAAGAAGACGGTCTCGATGTTCGAGATGACCAAGCTCGTCGCTGGTCACCTCAAGTAATCTTCCAGCGTTTCATTCGGCTAACCGGGCCGGCGCAGCCGGCCCGGTGGCCGATCCGGCGCGCCCGTGCCGGGATTTGTCCGGCAAATGCGCGTACCGGAAATGTGTTGCCTCCCGCCTCCCGCAGGGCCTTTCCCGCCTTGAGAACCCAGCGATGCAAATCGTGAAACGCCCGCGGGGCGGCCGTGTCATATTCCCTCATGATCCAGCTTGTGGAGAATTCCATGCTTGAAACCCTGCGCCTGCCGCTGCTGGCGGCCGGCCTGATGTTGTGTACCGCCGCCCTCGCGGCGGACGAACTCGCCGGCAAGATGGGCGACGTCGAGCTGCGCAGTTCCGAGCTCAAGGCCATCATCGATGCGCAACCGGTGGACGCAAAGCGGCAACTCGCGACCGACTCGGCCGCGATGGACCGCCTGGTCCGCAGCGAACTGATGCGCAAGGCCGTGCTGAACGAAGCCAGGCAGAAAGGCTGGGACAAGCGCCCCGAACTGCAGCCGCTGATCGAGCGCGCGCGCGACCAGGTCGTCGTCAGTTCCTTCGTGAACAGCGTGGCGAAACCCGCGGACGGCTACCCGTCCGAGGACGAGATCAAGCAGTTCTACGAAGCGAACAAGGCGCAGCTGCTCGCACCACCGCAATTCCAGCTGGCGCAGATCTTCCTGCCGGCCCCCGACGGCGACAAGGCGAAGTCCGACGACGCCAGGAAGAAGATCACCGACCTGAGCGCCAAGCTCGGCAAGTCCGGATCCGATTTCGCCAAACTGGCCAGGGAAAATTCGCTGCACAAGGAAAGTGCGGAAAAAGGCGGCGAGCTGGGCTGGATCAGCGAGGAGCAGATGGTGCCCGAGATCCGCAAAGCCGTGACCGCAATGAACAAGGGCGACGTCAGCCAGCCGATCAAGACCGCGGCCGGCTGGCACATCATCAAGCTGCTGGACAAGAAGCCGTCCGCCACGCGGCCGCTCCCCGAAATCCGCTCCCAGCTCGTGGTGGCGATGCGCAACCGCAAGTCGCAGGAAATGGAGCGCTCCTACCTGGAGGCACTCTCGATCAAGCTGCCGCCGACCATCAACCAGATCGAGCTGGGCCGGCTGCAGGGCGAATTGCGCTGAGCGCTCGGCGTATCGGGCGCACACGCTGATCGCCGGGGGAGGGGTGATGTTTGCCTGGGTCCGGGAGTTGTCGGGGCCGGAAAGGAAGACGCTGGTGGCTGCCTACGGCGGCTGGGCGGTCGACGCGTTCGACTTCATGATTTATACCTTCGTCATCCCCTCGCTGATCGCGGCCTGGGGCATGACCAAGGGGGAGGCCGGCGTCATCGCCACTTCGGCGCTGCTGATGTCCGCGGTCGGCGGGTGGGCGGCGGGCGCGCTGGCGGACCGCTATGGCCGGGTGCGCGTGCTGCAGGTCACCATAGCCTGGTTCGCCGTCTTCACGTTCCTGTGCGGGTTCACGCAATCCTTCGAGCAACTCCTGATCGTGCGCAGCCTGCAGGGCCTGGGCTTCGGCGGCGAATGGGCGGTCGGCTCGGTGATGATCGGCGAAATCATCCGCGCACAGCACCGCGGCAAGGCCGTCGGCACTGTGCAAAGCGGTTGGGCCGTCGGCTGGGCAGCGGCGGCGCTCGCATTCGCGCTGTTCTTTTCGTTGCTGCCCGACGACCTCGCGTGGCGCGTGCTGTTCTGGATGGGTCTCGCACCGGCGCTGCTTGTCCTGTACATCCGGCGGCACGTGAAAGAACCGGCAATCCATACCGCCACCCGGGAGCGCGCCGCGGCGGGCAAATCCAGTTTCCTGGAGATCTTTTCGCCGGGCCTTCTGCGGATCACGGTGCTCACCAGCCTGATGGCGACCGGCATGCAGGGCGGCTACTACGCGGTGACCATCTGGCTGCCGACCTACCTCAAGACGTCACGCGGCCTTTCGGTCATCGGTACCGGCGGCTATCTCGCGGTGATCATCTCGGGTGCCTTGCTCGGCTACCTGAGCGCCGCCTGGCTTACGGATCGCCTGGGGCGCAAGAAGACGTTTTTCCTGTTCGCCTTCAGCTCGGCCGCGATCGCGGTCATCTACACGCTGCTGCCGATCGGCGATGCGCTGATGCTGGTGCTCGGATTTCCGCTCGGCTTTTTCGTGTCCGGCAATTTCAGCGGGGTCGGCGCCTACTTCACCGAGCTGTTCCCCAGCCGCGTGCGCGGATCGGGGCAAGGCTTTGCCTACAACTTCGGTCGCGGCGTCGGCGCCTTGTTCCCGGCACTGGTCGGCGTGCTCAGCGCCAGCATGCCGCTTGGGCGCGCGATCGGCCTGTTCGCCGGATCGGCCTACGTGCTGGTCGTCATCGCGGTGGCCGCGTTGCCGGAAACGCGCGGCAGGCAGCTCTCGGCATACGACTAGCCGGGGCGGGGCAGGCCGACGGGTGGGTTAGGATACGCATCCCGTTCATCCAGGATCCGCCAATGACCCCCGCCCCCGTCGCGCCGCAAATCCTCGAGCAACTCAAGCGCATCTCGACCGCGACCCTGACCTCCCAGCTTTTCAAGCTCGGCTTTCGCAACACTTACCTGACCGGCGTCAAGCCGCTGAGCCCGGCGCTGCGCATGGCGGGCGAAGCGGTGACCGTGCGCTTCGTGCCGGCGCGCGAGGATCTCGCCACGTTCGAGGCCATCGGCAAGCCGGGCTATCCGCAGCGCAAGGCGATCGACGAGATCCAGCCGGGACAGGTGCTGGTGCTCGACTGCCGCAACATCGATACCGTCGCCGCCGGCGGCGAGATCCTGATGTCGCGCCTGAAGGCGCGGGGCGCGGCCGGCGCGGTCACCGACGGCTCTTTCCGCGACTATGCGTCGATCCAGAAACTCGGCTTTCCGGTGTTTGCAAAGGGCATGGCGGCCTCCGCGCACATCCATCGGCATATCGCGATGGACATCAACCTGCCGGTCGGTTGTGCCGACGTGCTGGTGATGCCCGGCGACATCATGGTCGGCGACGAGGAAGGCGTGGTCTGCGTTCCCCGCCACGTGGTCGACCAGGTCGCGCAAAGCGGCCTGGAAATGGAAGAGCTGGAAGCCTGGGTACTGGAAAAAGTCGCGGCCGGCGCGCCGCTTGCCGGCACCTATCCGCCTGATGAAACCTTGCGCGCCGAGTACGAAGGCTGGAAGAAAAAGAAGCGCTGAGACGATGGCCGCACAGCGATTCGACACCGTCCTGTTCGATCTCGGCGCGGTCCTGGTCGACTGGAATCCGCGCTACCTCTATCGCCAACACTTCAACGGGGACGACCAGGCGATGGAGCGCTTCCTGGCAGAAATCGCCCCGCCCTGGTGGAACCTCGAGATCGACGGCGGCAAGACGTTCGACCTAGCGGTTGCCGAGCGCTCCGCCTTGCATCCCCAACATGCCGGACTGATAGCGCTGTGGCGTGACGGGTGGGAACAAATGCTGCGCGACGAGATTGCGGGCAGCGTGGAAATCCTCTCCGAACTGCGCGCTCGCGGCCACAAGCTGCATGCGCTCACCAACTGGTCGGCCGAGACCTTTCCGGTGGCACGGCGCCGGTTCGGCTTCCTGGAGTGGTTCCAGCACATCGTGGTGTCCGGGGAAGTCGGGCTGGTGAAGCCCGATCCGCGCATCTTTGCGCTCGCCATCGAGCGCTGCGCGCTGGACCCCGCGCGCACGATATTCATCGACGACAACGCCCACAACGTGGAGGCGGGCCGCAACGCCGGCATGCATGCCCTGCATTTTCAGGACCCCGGCCGGCTGCGTAGCGACCTCGTCGGACTCGGCGTGCTTTGAGCGCGTCCTCCGCACAGGGTGTGCATTGCTAGAATAGCTCCGCTACGAACCAATCGGGCACGCAACCAATCGATCACGCCGAAACCAGACACGGGAAGAGGACAGCATGAACACTGCAGCGGCCAGAAAGACGGCGGAAGACTCCGTCACGACATTCCAGAACCTGATCGGCGGCAAATGGCAGCCGGCCTCCGACGGGCGCATGCTCGACATGGTGAGCCCGAGCGACGGCCAGGTCTTCGCGAAAATCGCGCGCGGGACGGCGGCTGACGTCGACGCGGCGGTGAAGGCGGCGCGCCATGCCTTCGAGGAGGGCGCATGGGGCAAGCTGACGGCGACCGAGCGCGGCCGCCTGCTCGCCAAGCTCGGCGAGGCCATCCTCGCTCACCACGAAGAACTGGCGCAACTCGAGGCGCGCGATTGCGGCAAGCCCATGAAGCAGGCCCGGGCCGACATCACGGCCGCGGCACGCTACTTCGAGTTCTACGGCGGCGCGGCGGACAAGGTGCATGGCGACACCATTCCCTTCCTCGATGGCTACCTGGTCACGATCATGCGCGATCCCAAGGGGGTCACCGGCCACATCATTCCCTGGAATTATCCGGCGCAGATGTTCGGGCGCAGCCTGGCGCCCGCGCTGGCAATGGGCAACGCGGTGGTCATGAAGCCGGCCGAAGATGCCTGCGTCGCGCCGATGCGCATCGTGCAATTGGCGCAGGAAGTGGGGTTCCCGCCCGGCGCGCTGAACGTCGTGACCGGCATCGGCGAGGAAGCCGGCGCCGCGCTGGCGTCCCACCCCGACATCAATTTCATGTCGTTCACGGGCTCGCCGGAAGTCGGCACCCTGGTGCAGAAGGCCGCCGCGGAAAATCATATCGGCTGCACGCTGGAGCTCGGCGGCAAGTCGCCGCAAATCGTGTTCGAGGATGCGGACTTCGACGCGGTCGTGCCGATCGTGGTGAACGCCATCGTGCAGAACGGCGGCCAGACCTGCTCGGCCGGCAGCCGGGTGCTCGTGCAGAAGTCGATCTACGACCGCTTCGTGACGCAGGTGGTCGCGAAGTTCAAGCAGTTGCGCGTGGGCAGCCATTCGATGGACCTCGATTGCGGGCCGCTGATCTCGGAGAACCAGCGCAATCGCGTGCGCGGCTTCATCGAACGCGCGAAGAAGGACGGCGTTCCGGTGCTGGCCGAAGCGCAGATCGCCGAAGGCATCCCGTCCGGCGGCTACTATGTGGCCCCCGTGCTGTTCGGGCCGGTGCCGCGCAACAATTCGCTTGCCTGCGATGAAGTATTCGGCCCGGTGCTGTCGATCATCCCGTTCGAGGACGAAGCCGACGCCGTCAAGCTCGCCAACGCGACGGAATTCGGGCTGGTGGCCGGCGTGTGGACGCGTGACGGCGGCCGGCAAATGCGGGTCGCGAAGAAAATGCGTTGTGGCCAGGTCTTCGTGAACGGCTACGGCGCGGGCGGCGGCATCGAGCTGCCTTTCGGCGGCGTCAAGAAAAGCGGGCACGGGCGCGAGAAAGGCCTGGAGGCGCTGAAAGAGTTTTCGCACACCAAGACCATCGTGTTCAAGCACGGCTGAGGGCGGCGTCCCGCAGGCATCGCGAAGCGGCCTGGATTCCAGGCCGCTTCGTTTTCAAGGAGAAGTCGTTGCACCTGATCCGTCCGTTCACTGGATTGCGCCCGGCCCCAGGCCGGGCCTCCGACGTCGCCGCGCCGCCTTACGACGTGCTGTCGACCGAGGAGGCGAGGGCGAGGGCGAGTGGCAAGCCGTGGAGCTTCCTGCATATTTCCAAGCCGGAGATCGACTTGCCGGCCGGGACCGATCCCCATTCGCCGCCGGTCTATGCAAAGGCCGCAGAAAGCCTGAAGCGCATGCTGGCGCAGAAGATCCTGCTGCGCGACGAGAAGCCGGCCTATTATGCGTACCGGCTGGTCATGGACGGCCATGCGCAGACCGGCATCGTGGCGGCGGCATCGGTGGCCGACTACGACACCAATCGCATCCGCAAGCATGAATTCACGCGACCGGACAAGGAAGACGACCGCGTGCGCCAGATCGACGCGCTCAATGCGCAGACCGGTCCAGTGTTGCTGGCCTACCCCGCTTCTGCCGAAGTGGACGCAATGCTCGCAAACGCGAGCAACGATGCCCCGATCGCCGATGTCACAGCCGACACCGGCGTGCGCCACAGCATCTGGGTTATCGACGACGAGGCGGTGATTGAGCGCCTTACGCAGGCTTTCGATGCCATGCCGGCGCTCTACATTGCGGATGGCCACCATCGTTCCGCCGCCGCATCGCGTGTCGCCGCCGCGCGCCGTGGCAAGCACGAACCCGGCGAGAGCTTCGACTATTTTCTGGCGGTCGCCTTCCCGCATCACCAGATGCGCATCCTCCCGTACAACCGGGTCGTCGCGGACCTTCACGGCCTGAGCCGCCAGGAATTCCTGTCGAAGATCGGGCAGAGCTTTTCGTTGCATGCGGCCGCAGGCAGGGTGGAACCGGCGAAGCCCGGCGAGTTTGGCCTCTACCTGGAAGGCCAGTGGTACCGCTTGAACATTCATCCGGCACTCATCCCGGCCAGCGACCCGGTGGAACGCCTGGACGTGAGCCTGCTGGCGGATCGCCTGCTCGCCCCCGTGCTCGGCATTACCGATCCGCGTCGAGACAAGCGCATCGATTTCGTCGGCGGCATACGCGGCCTGATCGAGCTGGAAAAGCGCGTCGACAGCCGCGAAATGGCCGCGGCGTTCTCGATGTTTCCGACCCGCATGGAAGACCTGATGGCAGTCGCCGATGCGAACGAAGTGATGCCGCCCAAATCGACCTGGTTCGAGCCCAAGCTCGCCGACGGCCTGGTTTCACATGTGCTGGACTAGGTGCGCACCCTGTTAACTACTGCTTAACAACCGGTTACACTAAGCGGTACTTGGGCAATCTGAATCTGTTTCCGCAGTGCGTTCCGAATGTCGGATCCGGCGGGCCATGAAAATTCGCAGCCAGGCCAGCAGTCAAGAGCCAGGCGCCCATCCGGAGGAGCATTCTTGAAGCCCACCGACATCGCGGCACCCGACTACTTCCACAAGGTGGTGGACTGTCAGTGGGCGTGCCCCGCCCACACCCCTGTTCCCGAATACATCCGCTTGATCGCGGCGGGCCGCCATGGCGACGCCTACATGATCAACTGGAAGTCGAACGTCTTCCCGGGCATCCTCGGGCGCACCTGCGACCGGCCATGCGAGCCAGCCTGCCGGCGCGGACGCGTCGAGGAGCACAACCAGGCCAAGCCCGAGCCGGTGGCGATTTGCCGGTTGAAGCGGGTCGCGGCCGACAACAAGGGCGACATTCGTGCAAGGTTGCCGAAAGCTTCGGCGGCGAAGAACGGCAAGCGAATAGCCTGTATCGGCGCCGGCCCGGCATCGTTGACCGTGGCCCGCGACCTCGCCCCCCTCGGCTATCAGGTCACCGTGTTCGACCAGGACCCGAAGGCCGGCGGCATGATCCGCACGCAAATCCCGCGCTTCCGCCTGCCCGAGGAAGTGATCGACGAGGAAGTTGGATATGCGCTCGGCACCGGCGTCGAATTCCGCGGCGGCGTGCGGATCGACAGCATGAAGAAGCTGCTGGGCGAAGGCTTCGACGCCGTATTCGTCGGGTCGGGCGCGCCGCGTGGTCGCGACCTCGACGTTCCCGGGCGCAAGGAAGCGGCAAAGAACATCCACATCGGCATCGACTGGCTGTCTTCGGTTTCCTTCGGCCACGTCGACAAGATCGGCAGGCGCGTCATAGTGCTGGGCGGCGGTAATACCGCGATGGACTGCTGTCGAACCTCGCGCCGCCTCGGCGGGGATGACGTCAAGGTCATCGTGCGCAGCGGCTTCGAGGAAATGAAGGCGAGCCCGTGGGAAAAGGAGGACGCCATGCACGAGGGCATCCCCATCCTGAATTACCTCGTGCCGAAGGCCTTCCTGCACAAGAACGGCAAGCTGACCGGCATGAGCTTCGAGAAGGTCAAGGCCGTGTTCGACGACAAGGGCCGCCGCAAGCTGGTTGCCACAGGCGAACCCGACCAGCAATTCGAGTGCGACGACGTGCTCGTCGCCGTCGGCCAGGAGAACGCCTTTCCCTGGATCGAGCGCGACGCCGGCATCGCTTTCGACGAGCACGGCATGCCGGTGGTGGACAAGCTGACCTTCCAGTCCTCGCAGCCGAAGGTGTTCTTCGGCGGCGACGCGGCGTTCGGGCCGAAGAACATCATCTGGGCGGTGGCGCACGGCCACGACGCGGCGATCTCGATCGACAAGCTCTGCAACGGCGAGGATGTGCGCGTGCGGCCGGCCCCGGCGGTCAACCTGACCAGCCAGAAGATGGGCATCCACGAGTGGAGCTACGACAACGACATTTCCAACGAATTGCGCAACAAGGTGCCGCTGAAGGACCAGGCGATCGCGCTGAAGAACATCAAGGTCGAGGTGGAACTGGGCTTCGACGCGAAGCTTGCCCTGTCCGAAGCGCAGCGCTGCCTGAATTGCGACGTCGAGACGGTGTTCACGCCGCCGCTTTGCATCGAATGCGATGCCTGCGTGGACATCTGCCCGATGGATTGCATCACGTTCACGTCCGATGGCGAGGAAGCCGACCTGCGCGGCCGCCTGAACGCGCCGGCGCAGAACTTGTCCCAGGACATATATGTGGCGGGCGGGCTGAAGACCGGCCGCATCATGGCCAAGGACGAGGACGTGTGCCTGCATTGCGGCCTGTGCGCCGAGCGCTGCCCCACCGGGGCCTGGGACATGCGCAAATTCCTGTTGAACGTCACGCATGCGGGTGCGGCATGTCGCAGCCAAAAATAAACGACTTTGTCGTCAAGTTTGCCAACGTCAACGGCTCCGGCTCGGCGTCGGCCAACCAGCTCTTCGCAAAATCCATCCTGCGCATGGGCGTGCCCGTGAGCCCGCGCAACATCTTCCCGTCGAACATCCAGGGGCTGCCGACCTGGTACGAGGTGCGCGTGTCGGAAGCGGGCTATCTCGGCGCGCGCGGCGGCGTGGACCTGATGGTGGCGATGAACCCGCAGACCTGGGACAAGGACGTGCTCGGCATCGATCCGGGCGGATATCTTTTCTACGACTCGACCAAGCCGCTGCCGCGATCCAAGTTTCGCGAGGACGTGCGCGTCATCGGTATGCCCCTCACGGAAATCTGCAACAGCGAATACTCCGACCCACGCCAGCGCCAGCTCTTCAAGAACATCATCTACGTCGGCGCCCTCGCGGCCCTGCTCGACATGGACCTCGCAGAGATCGAGAAGCTCATCGGCGAGCAGTTCAAGGGCAAGGACAAGCTGATCGCGCCGAACATCCATGCGTTGCACCTCGGCCGCGAATATGCGCTGAAGAACCTGGAATGCCCGATCGGCCTGCGCGTGCGCCGCGCTTCCGCGGTGGGCGATCGCATATTCATCGACGGCAACAATGCCTCGGCCCTGGGTTGTGTGTATGGCGGGGCGACGGTCGCCGCGTGGTATCCGATCACGCCATCGTCGAGCCTGGCCGAATCCTTCGCGCGCCATTGCCGGACGTATCGCAGGGACGCCGCATCGGGCAACAACAAGTACGCCATCATTCAGGCCGAGGACGAGTTGGCCTCCATCGGAATGGTCATCGGCGCGAGCTGGAACGGCGCGCGCGCATTCACTGCCACGTCGGGACCGGGCATTTCGCTGATGCAGGAATTCATCGGCCTCGCGTATTTCGCCGAAATTCCCGCGGTGATATTCGATGTGCAGCGCGGCGGCCCGTCGACGGGCATGCCCACGCGCACGCAGCAGGCGGATGTTCGCATTTGCGCGTATGCCTCTCACGGTGATACCAAGCATGTGCTGCTGTTCCCCGAGGATCCCGCCGAATGCTTCGACTTCGCCGCGGATGCCTTCGACCTGGCCGAGCGGTTGCAGACACCGGTGTTTGTGCTGCTAGACCTTGACATCGGCATGAATGACCGCCTGTGCCGGCCGCTCGCCTGGGACGATGCGAGACGTTACGACCGCGGCAAGATCGCCGACTTCGATTTCCTCGATTCAGGACGTGATTTCGGCCGCTACCTCGACGTCGATGGCGACGGAATTCCGTACCGCACTTATCCGGGAACGCACCCGAGCCGAGGTTCGTTCTTCACGCGCGGCACGACGCGGGACCGCTATGCGCGCTATAGCGAAGCCGGGCCCGATTACCTGGACAACATGCAGCGGCTGCTGCGCAAGTTCGAAACGGCAAAGGATTTCCTGCCGAAGCCCGAGATCCGCAAGGCCTTGCAGCCCACCAAGCTGGGCGTGATCTACTACGGCTCCACGAGTCCCGCCATGCACGAGGCGCTGGACGGCCTGGAGCAGCAGGGCCTGCACTTCGACGCGATGCGCATCCGGGCCTTCCCGTTCCAGCAGGAAGTCGCGGATTTCATCGCCGAGCACGACCACGTGTTCGTGGTGGAGCAGAACAGGGACGCGCAGTTGCGCATGCTGCTGGTCAACGAATGCGAAATCGATCCCGCGAAGCTGACCCCGGTGCTGCACTACGACGGCGCGCCCATCACCGCGCGCTTCATCGTGCGCGAGATCGCCGAGGATGCCAAGGCGCTGAAAGTGACGCCGATGAGAAAGGTTGCGCCATGACCTATATTGCCAAACCCAAGCTTCACCACCCGAAGCTACCGGAAAACAAGCTCGGATTCACCCGCCGGGACTACGAAGGCGCGGTATCGACCCTGTGCGCCGGCTGCGGTCACGATTCCATCAGCGCCGCGATCATCCAGGCCTGCTTCGAGCTCGACCTGCCGCCTCATCGCATCGCCAAGCTCTCCGGCATCGGTTGTTCCTCGAAGACGCCGACGTATTTCCTCAGCAGCTCGCACGGATTCAACAGCGTCCACGGTCGCATGCCCTCGGTGCTGACCGGCGCGAACCTGGCGAACCGGGAACTCATTTACATGGGCGTTTCGGGCGACGGCGACTCAGCTTCCATCGGCCTCGGCCAGTTCGCGCACAGCGTGCGCCGCGGCGTGAACATGGTCTACATCGTCGAGAACAACGGCGTGTATGGCCTGACGAAGGGCCAGTTTTCCGCGACTTCCGACAAGGGGTCCAAGAGCAAGAAGGGCGCGGTCAACACCGATTCGGCCATCGACATGGTGCTGCTCGCGATGGAGCTCGGGGCGACCTACGTTGCGCGCAGCTTTTCCGGCGACAAGGCGCAGCTCGTGCCGCTGATCAAGGGCGCGATCCTGCATCGCGGCGCGGCCTTCATCGACTGCATTTCGCCCTGCGTGGCTTTCAACAACCACGTGGGCTCGACCAAGAGCTTCGATTTCGTGCGCGAGCACAACGAGGCGGTGAACCAGCTCGACGTCATGCTGCCGCGCGAGACCATCACGGCCGACTACGCACCCGGCACGGTGGAGGAAGTCACGCAGCACGACGGGTCGGTGCTGAAGCTGCGCAAGCTTGCCTCGGAGTACGACGTGCACGATCGCATCGCGGCGATGAATTACCTGCAGGAACGCAAGGCGGCCGGCGAGATCGTGACCGGCCTGCTGCATGTCGATGCCGATCCCGAAGACCTGCATGCTCACCTGGGCAGCGTGGAAAAGCCGTTCAACCAGTTCGCCGAGGGCGATCTTTGCCCCGGCAGCGCGGCGCTGGATAAATTCAACGCTGCCTATCGCTGACGGGCGGCATCGAGCCCGCAGGCGGTGACCGGATGGCGTGATCGCCGGTCGCGCCGGCACCGGCTTCCCCGGTAAAATCGCGGCTTCGCATTCCTACCCGCCGTCCTTTCCTTGCCCGGATTTTCTACCGAAGAACTCGAGCGGTTTTCGCGTGACGGATTCACCATTGCGCGCGGCCTCGTTTCCTCGGCCGCGTGCGATGCGATGAAAGCGGTCGCGCAACGACACTTGGCCGCTATCGTGCCGCCGGTCGAATTCGAAGCCGACGTCAAATACCCCGGATCGCCGGCTTCGCTGGATGCCCCCGGAGGACGCACCGTGCGAAGGCTGCTGCAGGCCTATGCCAGGGACGCGTCGTTTCGCGAATTCGCCGTCTCGCCGGAAATTGCCGTCCGGATGCGGCAACTGATCGGGCCGCGCATCGAGCTTTCGCAGGCCCACCATAATTGCGTGATGACCAAAAATCCGGCGTTCAGCAGCGCGACCGGCTGGCACCAGGACATCCGCTACTGGTCCTTCGAGAAGCGCGAGCTCGTATCCATCTGGCTGGCGCTCGGCAGGGAGCATGAGGAGAACGGCTGCCTCTGGCTGGTGCCCGGTTCGCACCGGAGTGAATTCGGGCGGCAACAATACGACGGGGAGAAATTTTTCCGTGCCGACGCCGCGGAAAATCGCGCGCTGGTCGAGACGCGCGTTCCCGCGGAACTCGACGCCGGCGACGTGCTGTTCTTTCATTGCCGCGCGCTGCATGCGGCCGGGCGCAATCGAACCGATGCAACCAAGTTCGCCGCGGTGTTCACCTATCATGCGGTGGACAATCGGCCCGTGTCCGGCACCCGTTCCGCGTCGCTTCCAGAAGTTGCGTTGTAAGGCCGGGCTTGCGCACGAGGGCCGGGGCATATATATAGGCAGCATCGCGGCAATTGATCTCGACGTGGCAGCCTCCGACAAGACCAAGCTCACCGATCGCCAGTTTGCGCGCATCTCGCGTGCACTGGCGGAGCCACGCCGCTACGAAATCCTGCGGCAACTGGGCGCGGCCGACGAACCCTTGGCGTGCGTCGCTCTGCGTGGAGAGCACGACGTAAGTGCCGCCACCTTCTCGCACCACATCAAGGAGCTGGAAATCGCGGGGCTGGTGCAGACCGACAAGGAGGGCAAGTTCATGAACATCGCCCTGCAGCGCGAAGTCCTGCGCGCCTATCTGGAGCGTCTTTCCAAAATTTGAAACCCGTGGTTACTTCCGTCGCTTGACACCCGGCCTCAACAGTTAGATGATTATCTAATCATCTAACTGTTATCGGAGGCTCGCATGAGCAGGCTCAAAGGCAAGGTGGCGGTGGTCACCGGCGCGTCGAAGGGCATCGGCGCCGGCATTGCCAGGGGATTCGGCGCGGAGGGCGCGTCGGTCGTGGTGAATTATTCGTCGAGCAAGGAAGGCGCCGATCGCGTCGTCGCGGAAATCAAGGGCAAGGGCGGCAAGGCGATTGCCGTGCAGGCCGACCTGTCGAAGGCGGACGACGTAAAAAAGCTGTTCGCCGAAACGAAGCAGGCGTTCGGGCAGGTGGACGTGCTGGTCAACAACGCCGGCGTATACCAGTTCGGCGCGCTGGAAGCGGTAACCGAATCGGAATTCCATCGGCAGTTCAATACGAACGTGCTCGGTACCATCCTGGCGACGCAGGAAGCGGTCAGGCATTTCGCTCCGGGCGGCGGCAGCGTGATCAACCTGAGCTCGGTGGTCAGCGAGACCGCCGTGCCGAACTCGGTGGTCTACTCCGCGACCAAGAGCGCGATCGACGCGGTGACGCGCGTGCTGGCCAAGGAGCTAGGGTCGAAGAACATTCGCGTAAACACCATCGCGCCCGGCGGCGTGGAGACAGAGGGCACGCATACCGCCGGCGTGGTCGGCAGCGATTTCCAGAAGCAGATGGTCGCGCAGACGCCGCTCGGGCGTTTCGGCCAGCCCGAAGACATTTCGAAGGTCGCGGTATTCCTCGCGTCCGATGAGTCGAACTGGCTGACCGGAGAGCGCATCACGGCTTCGGGCGGCTTTCGCTGACAGTAGCTTCACGAGCGCACGTCAAAACTCTCTCCCGAGTGGACGCGCTCCTTTACGGGGGAAGGTTCGCCTTTCCCCGCTTTTCGATTTCGCGCTAGTCGAGGTCGTCGATCGAGCGCGGCCAGCTTTTCTTGAGTAATTTCGACAGCGCGCGATCGGCGAGGACTTTTCCACCGGTCTGGCAACGCGCGCAGTAGTTGGTCTCGTGGTCGCCGTGCACGATGCGTTGCACGGGTGCGCCGCATTCCGGGCAGGGCTTGCCGAACCGGCCGTGCACCGCCATCTCCTCGCGGAACGCGGTGACCTTCTCCGGAAATTTCCCGGCCGCCTGCTCGCGAAGCAAGTCCGTCCAATCCTTCAGCGATCCGCGAATGGCGTGATAGAGGCGTTCGATTTCGCCGTCGTCCAGCTTCTGCGTCATCGCGATGGGCGACAGCTTCGCGCGATGCAGGATCTCGTCCGAATAGGCGTTGCCGATGCCGCTGAACAGGTGCGGGTTGGTCAGCGCGCGCTTGAGCGTGTGATTGTGCGATCGAAGCTGCCGCGTGAATACGGCGAAGTCGGATTCCAGGACTTCGAGGCCAGCGACATGAAGCGCGTCCAGCCCGGCCTGGCCGTCGACGAGGTGTAGCGACGCCATGCGCTTCGTTCCCGCTTCCGTGAATACCAGCGTCCCGCTGTCGAACTCGAACACGGCAAGCGCCATGCGTCCCGGGAGTTTTGGCTTCGCCTGTCCGTCGGTCCAGCGCAACCTGCCCGCAATCATCAAGTGGAATACGAGGAAAAGTTCTCCGTCGAAGCGCATCACGATGCGTTTTCCGAGGCGGGAGAGCCCGATAACCTTGCGCCCTTCGATCGCCGGGATCGGCGGCGATGCCGTCCTCAGCAGGAACGGATTCAGCACCCTGACCTTGTTCAGCGTGTGCCCGAGAATCCTGGCTTCCAGGCTTTCTATGTAGACGACGATGTCGGGCAGTTCGGGCATGGCGATTTCCAGTTCAGGGTGAAGCGACGGCAAATCAAGTCGGGAACGCGGCAGAATGCTTCAGCATCTCATGTGCAAAGACCCGTCAGGAGCAGGAAATGCCCGTGCGTGCCATTGCCGATCGCTTTATGGCCGATGTGCCCGACCCCATGCTGGTCGAGCGGGCGCTAGACGGCGACAGTTCCGCGTTCGAGGCGGTGATGCGCCGGAACAATCGCCAGATGTTCCGCGTCGCACGCGCCGTGCTGCGCGACGACGCCGAAGCCGAGGATGCGCTGCAGGTCGCGTATCTTGCCGCATACCAGGCGCTCGGCAGCTATCGTGCCGACTCCAGGCTTTCAACCTGGCTCACGCGCATCGTGCTGAACGAGTCGCTCATGCGCCTGCGCAAACGCCGGCGCGAGAGCAACGTCATCGTTTTCGCGGGTACGGACGACGAAGGCGATTCATCGCCTGTCGAGCGTGCGGTGAGCGCCGCGGAGACGCCTGACGCTGCCGCCGCGCGTGCCGAGGTGCGCCGGCTGATCGAGCGTCACATCGATGCCCTGCCCAATGCATTTCGCACGGTGTTCGTGCTGCGGGGCGTCGAGGAATTGACGGTCGAAGAGACCGCGGCCAGCCTCGACCTCCCGGAGGCGACGGTGCGCACGCGTTTCTTCCGCGCGCGCAGCCTGTTGCGGGAATCGCTGGCGCGCGAAGCCGACATTGGCATGGCGGATGCCTTCGGATTCGAGGGCGCCCGCTGCGATCGCATCGTGGCGGCCGTGCTGGCCGCCCTTCCCCCGCCCGATACCACCTGACCGCCTCGCGGCGGTCGTCCTGCCGGCATTGACGCCGGCGTCAACCCGAGCAACGCCACATCTCGAAAGGAGAGGGACATGTCTTTTCTCGAAATCCCACGCAATCTTATGTTGAACCCGTCGCGCCGGCGCTTCCTGGGCGAATCCGGCCTGCTGCTGTCGGCATCCGCCATCGCGCTGCTCGCCGGCTGTGAAAATCTTGCCGCCGCGCAAAAAGGCGGGAGCGGAACCGAGAACGACATCGCGATCCTGAACTCGGCGCTTGCCGCGGAACGCGAGGGCATCGCCGCCTACCAGTTGGGCGCCGACAGCGGATTGCTGGACGCCGGCACCAGGGCCCTCGCGCTGAAGTTCCAAGGCCACCACAAGGCGCATGCCGACCTGCTCGCCGCGACCGTCTCGAAGCTGGGCGGGAAGCCGGGTGAACCGAAAAGGAAGTACGACTTTCCGGTAGACAAGCTCAAGGGCCAGGCGGATGTGGTCAAGTTCGCCGCGCAACTGGAGCAGGGTGCGGTCAGCGCCTATCTTGGCGCAGTGGCGCAGTTCGGCAACCGCGATCTTGCGCGCGCGGCCGCAAGCATCCTGGGCGACGAGGCCATGCACCTTGCCATCCTGCGCAATGCGCTGGGTGACGACCCGGTGCCGGCGGCTTTCGTCGGCTGAAGCGTCGGACGCCACCGGCATGGGTTAGACTTGGGGTAAGCAATGTCGCAGGAGGCTGCATGCCGGTCATGCAATGGGACGACAGCCTGGTGCTCGACCAGGGCGTCATGGACGATACGCATCGCGAATTCATTGATCTGCTGAACCGGCTTGCCGATGCGGCCGATGAGGAGGTGCTGGGCATCCTGGACGTATTCATCCTGCACACCGAGGAGCATTTTGCGCAGGAGCAGCGCTGGATGCGCGATATGCAATTCCCGCCGCTTGAATGCCATGCACGCGAGCACGACGGCGTCCTCGAGACGGCGCGGGAAGTTCGCAATCGCGCCGCTGCCGGGGAGCCGCGCTTCGGTCGCGTGCTGGCGCGGGCGGTGGCGCAATGGTTCGCCGCGCACGCATCGAGCATGGACCACGTGCTGGCGCTCTACATGAAGGAAAAAGGCTTCGAGCCGGGTGCCGCGACGCATTGACCTCGGCTTGCCAAAACAAAACGGGCGGCAGTTGCCGCCCGTTTTCATTTGCATGCGCAGGTTTTACGCGGCGGCCGCAAGCGTGCTCGTGGCAATCGCCGATTCCGCGTCCAGCACTACGGCCACCGCGTGCACGACCGAAGCGATGCGGACGGCTGCCTGGACCTGCTCGACGGTCAGCCCCGCCGCGCGCACGACTTTCTCGTGGGCCGTGATGCACTTTCCGCAGCCGTTGATCGCCGATACGGCCAGCGACCACAGCTCGAAATTCTCCTTCGCCGTGCCCGGCGCGCCGATGACGTTCATGCGCAGCTTCGCCGGCAGTCGCGAATACTCCTCGTTCTCCGACAGGTGCAGAAAGCGGTAGTACACGTTGTTCATGCCCATGATCGCGGCCGCTGCCTTTGCGGCCGTCAAGTCGGCCGGTGCGAGCTTCGGTCCGAATTCGGCGTCGATCGCCGCGATGACTTGCGGATTGCGCGAAGCGATCGCCGCCGCGACGAACGTGCCGGATTTCAACGTATCGTTCAGCACGTTTTCAGCCGCGAGGGAACCGAGGTTCAGCTTCAGGTCCTTGGCATACTCGGGCAGGCGGTCCTTCAAGGTCTGGATCGACATGTGTTGCCTCCTTGTGGGAATTTCCAGGGGGCGGCCGGCCTCGTGGGCCGGCCGCTTCATCGTCAAGCTGCCTTCAGGAACTCGTCGCCCTTCTTCCAGTTGCACGGGCACAGCTCGTCCGTCTGCAAGGCATCCAGCACGCGCAGCACTTCCTCGGGATTGCGACCGACGTTCAGGTCGTTCACCGAAACGAAGCGAATCACGCCTTCGGGATCGATGACGAAGGTGGCGCGCATAGAGACGCCTTCGTTCTTGTCGAGCACGCCCAGTGCCGTCGAGAGCTCGCGCTTGATGTCCGCCAGCATCGGGAACGGCAGGTTCTTCAGGTCGGCGTGGTTGTTACGCCAGGCGAGGTGCACGAATTCGCTGTCGATCGACGCGCCGTAAACGATGGCATCGCGATCGTTGAACTCGGTATTGAGCTTGCCGAATGCCGCGATTTCCGTGGGACACACGAAGGTGAAGTCCTTCGGCCAGAAGAACAGCACTTTCCACTTGCCCGCGTTGTCCTTGTCGGAAATGCGCTGGAACGCCTTGTCCGGGTCGATCGAAACGACGGCGTTGAGGTCGAAGGCGGGTAAACGGTCGCCTACTGTCAGCATTTGAAGTCTCCTTGGATGTTGGTTGAAATGTGCTCGCAGGGGGAATATGCGCCCGGCAGGGTGATCGATAAAGCGGGAAATATCGTTTAGACTGATCGATAAATCCGATCGATCGCCGAGCCCGAAACAGACAAGTGAGCGCGCTTCCTTCCCTGCGGCAACTGGGTTACCTGGTCGAGGTCGCCGACCGCCTGAACTTCAGGGCCGCCGCCGAGGCGAGCTTCGTCACGCAATCGACGTTGTCGGCCGGCATCAAGGAGCTCGAATCACTGCTCGGTGTCGAGTTGGTCGAGCGCGACCCGCGCGGGGCGAGACTGACGGCGGCCGGGGAAGAAGTTGCGAAGCGCGCGCGCACGGTGCTGGCGTCCGCGCATGACCTGGTGGATTCGGCCCGCGGCGCCGGCAAGCCCCTGGACGGAATCTTCCGTTTGGGCGTCATTCCGACCGTTGCGCCCTTCCTGCTTTCCGGCGTGACGTCGAAACTTCGCGGCGAGTATCCCGGCCTCAGGTTGCATCTACGGGAAGACCTCACGGAACGCTTGCTCGAACGCCTGCGCGGCGGGGACCTGGACGGCGCGCTGATCGCCCTGCCGTTCGACACGGCCGAGCTCGCGGTCACCGAGCTGTTCGAGGACGAATTCTGGTTCGTCGCGCGCGATGACGATCCGAACGCGACCAAGAAGGAAATGCTGGTGCGCGATCTCGAGCCCGGCAGCGTGGTGCTGCTGGAGGAGGGGCACTGCCTGCGGGATCATGCGATCGCCGCGTGTGGCACACGCGGAGCCAGGGCAAAGGCCGTGCTGGAGGCGACCAGCCTGACGACGCTGATCCAGATGGTGGAAGGCGGCCTCGGCGTGACGCTGCTACCGGAGCTGACCCTGAAGGCCGGCATACTGCGCGGCACGCGCCTGATCGCAAGGCCGTTTTCGAGCCATGTGCCGTCAAGGACGGTGGCGCTGGTCTCGCGACCCGCCGGCGCCCGCCGTGCCGACGTTGAGCTGCTGGCTGCGTTTTTCCAGCGGCACTATCGCGAGCAATCGAAAATACGGCCGGCTTCGCGGCGCAAGACCGGGCTCGCTAAAGTAGCGCGTTGACGTTTTCCGGTGGGCGTCCGATAACCGCGCGGTTGCCTTTCAGGATGATCGGGCGTTCGATCAGGATGGGATCCTGCGCAAGCGCGTCCAGCCACTGCCCGTCCGTCATTGGTTTGCCGGCGTATTTCTGCTTGTAGACGTCCTCGCCCTTGCGCACCAGTTGCTCGGGCTTCATGCACAGTTTCTTCAATATCGCCCGCAGCTCATCCCGGGTGGGCGGTGTCTTCAGGTACTCGACGATCCGCGGCGCCACGCCGCTTTTCTCGAGGATATCCAGCGCAGCGCGGCTCTTGCCGCATCGCGGATTGTGGTAAATCGTAATCGCCTGTTCGTTGCCGGCCATGTCCATTCCTGTTCAAGCGAGCGAGCGCGTGACGATTTCCATGGTGTCCTTCGAAAGCGCATCGGCGTCGCGGATGCTTTCCAGCGCGGCTTTCGCGTGCGCCTGCCGCGCGGCGTCGAATTTTTTCCAGCGGTCGAAGCAACGCGCGAGGCGGGCAGCGACCTGGGGATTCAGCGGATCCAGCGCGATGACCTGTTCCGCGCCGAACGCGTAGCCGGAGCCGTCCGCCGCATGGAAACGCACCTGGTTGCCGTGGCAGAAACTGCTGACCACGGAGCGCACGCGGTTGGGGTTTTTCAGCGTGAACGCCGGATGCAGCATCAGCCTGCGCACCGCGGACAGCGTATCCGGCAGCCGCGACGTGGCCTGGACGGCAAACCACTTGTCGAGCACCAGCGGCTCGTCCTTCCATTTCTCGTAGAACTTCAGCAGCGCACTCTCGCGCTCGCTCCCCTCGGCATTGGCCAGGGCGGACAACGCAGCCATCGAGTCGGTCATGTTGTCGGCGCTATCGAACTGGGCGACGCACAACTTGCGAACCTGCGCATCCTCGGCCTCCATCAAGTACCCGAGGCAGAGGTTGCGCAACGCGCGTTGTCCGGCGGAGCGGGCGTCCGGGCTGTACGGTCGCGGCGAGTTCGAGGCATCGTATGCGGCGAGCAGTTGGCTTCGCAGCGAAGACGCGATGTGCTTGCGCAGCGACCGGCGCGCGAGATGGATCGCATCGGGATCGATCTCATCCATCTGTTCCGCGAGGTAGCCTTCGGACGGCAGCGACAGGGCTTCGGCCGCGAAGGCCGGGTCCTTCGATGCGTCGGCGAGCAGGCGGCCGAAAGCCTTGACGAAGGAGTCGGGGTATTGCGGCGCGCGTCCCTGGCGAAATTCTCCGATGTTGCGCAACAACAGGTTCAGCGACAGCCGCTGGCCGGCTTCCCAGCGATTGAATGCATCGGAGTCGTGCGCCATCAAGTGGGTGAGGTCGCCGTCGTCGTAGTCGATGCCGAGATTGACCGGGGCCGAGAATCCCCGCAGGAGCGAGGGCACCGGTTGTTTGGCGACGCCGATGAACTCGAATGTCTGCGCGGCCTGGGTGATCGAAAGCACGCGCGTGCCGCTTGCCGCGGATGATTCTCCGGCAAGTTGCAGCGGCATGTCCTTGCCGTCGGGACCCACCAGGCCGATGGCAAACGGAATGTGGAAAGGCTGCTTGGCATCCTGTCCCGGCGTCGGCGGGCAGGATTGCTCGACGTTCAGGGTGTACCTTTTCGCGGCTGCGTCGTACTTTCCGCGTGCGCGCAGCACCGGCGTGCCGGCCTGCTCATACCAGCGCTTGAATTGTGTCAGGTCAACGCCCGACGCATCCTGCATTGCCTGCGCGAATTCTTCGGTGCGCACCGCCTGGCCGTCGTGCCGCTGGAAATACAGGTCCATGCCCTTGCGGAAACTATCCGCCCCGATCAGCGTATGGATCATGCGCACGACCTCGGCGCCCTTTTCGTAGACGGTGGCCGTGTAGAAATTGCTGATCTCCATGTACGAAGAGGGGCGCACGGGGTGGGCCATCGGGCCTGCATCCTCGGGAAACTGGGCTCCGCGCAGCGAGCGCACTTCTTGGATGCGCTGGACCGGGCGCGAGTACGTGTCGGCGCCGTATTCCTGGTCGCGGAAAACCGTCAGGCCTTCCTTCAGCGAGAGCTGGAACCAGTCGCGGCAGGTGACGCGATTGCCGGTCCAGTTGTGGAAATACTCGTGCGCGACCACGCGGTCCAGGAACATGAAATCCGTGTCCGTCGCGGTGTCCGCCCGCGCCAGCACATATTTCGTGTTGAAGATGTTCAGGCCCTTGTTTTCCATGGCGCCCATGTTGAAGTCGCCGACCGCGACGATCATGTACTGGTCGAGATCGAGCTCGAGGCCGAACACCTCCTCGTCCCACTTCATGGCCCGTTTGAGCGCTTCCATGGCAAAGCCGCACTGATCGAGCTTGCCCGGTTCGACGTAGACCGCGAGCTTCACCTTGCGGCCAGATCGCGTGACGAAATCGCTGTCCAGCTTGTCGAGCTTGCCTGCGACCATCGCGAACAGGTAGGCGGGCTTCGGAAATGGATCTTCCCATTTGGACCAGTGCCTGCCGCCGGCTTCATCGCCTGCAGCGACCTGGTTGCCGTTCGACAACAGCACGGGATAGGTGGATTTGTCGGCGTGGATGGTATTGGTGTAGCGCGACATCACGTCCGGCCGGTCCGGGAAATACGTGATGCGCCGGAATCCCTCCGCTTCGCATTGCGTGAAATAGCCGTCCTTGGACGCATACAGGCCCATGAGCTTGGTGTTCTGCCTCGGACGGATGCGCACGCTGGTCTCGAGCGTGAACCGGTCCGGGACGCCGGCGATCTCGAGGCGTTCGCCGGAGCAAGCGTATTCGCCCGCGGCGAGCGTCCTGCCGTCGAGTGCGACCGAAATGAGTTCCAGCTCGTCGCCGTCGAGCGCCAGCGGGGCCTTGCGATCGGCGGCGTCCGGATTGCGCACGATCGAGAGCTTCGCGCCGACCAGCGCGTCGTCGTCGCGCAGGTTCACATCGAGGTCGATGGTGGATACCAGGAAAGCCGGCGGCGTGTAGTCCTTCAGGTAAATCGTCTTGGGATTTTCGGTCAGCATGATGATTCGCGGCGGCAATGTGCGGATGGACAGCAAATTTTACCGCGGCGTTCCTTGCGCGCCTGCCGGCGGCCCGTCAAAAAAAACGGGCGCCCGAAGGCGCCCTAACAGGGGGAGACGAAAAATCTTCGCGGTTTTAGTGTTCCCAATCCGCGGGACGCGGCCGCTTGTAGGGCGTTTGTTCCCAGATCGGGGCGGGGCGTTCGTAAACGACGTTGGCTGCGGCCGGGGCGACGTAGGTGCCCGCCGGAATTCCGCGGATTCCGACTTCGACGGGCACGCGCGGACCGGGGTCGTAGGGAAGCACGACGGTCGTATTGCGGCCGTTGTAGTTGTACGTGACCTGGTAGCCGGTCAAAACCTGGCGGTAGCTCTGCACGGTCTGGCAGCGCTCGACCGGGCGCGTCACCGCGACCGGCTGGTTGTCGCGATTCGCGATGTTGTCGCCGACGACCGCGCCGACCATGGCGCCGACGACGGTAGCCGCGACGCGTCCGTTGCCGCGGCCGATCGTGTTGCCCAGCAGGCCACCGGTCACGCCGCCGATCAGCACCCCGGCCGGCGAACGATGCTCTTCATACGTCGTCACGGAATCCGACCAGCATTGCTGCTGCGGCTGCGCGACCGTCTGATACATGGGCACGCTCGATACCACCGGGGCGCTGTCCAAATAGTCCGCGGCGAACGCGGGCGCGGCCAGCGTGGTCAGCAGCAAGGGGGCAGCAATTGCGACTTTCACGATCTACCTCCATCCAGTACGTGATTTACGCATCCAAAAACGGGCGACCCATCCCGGCGTTTACGGCGTGACAATTCGTTACTCCCCTTCCCGCATGCGCGCCAGCCATGCATCATCATAGGGCCATGAAAACTAACCCGATTGCAGAACTGCTTCGGATCCGCCTGCCGATCCTGCAGGCGCCGATGGGACGCACGGCCCCGCCGGAGCTGGCCGCTGCCGTAACGAATGCCGGCGGCCTGGGCATGCTGGGAACGAGTTGGGATGACCCGGACGTCATGAGGGGAAAGATTCGCCTCACGCGCGCGCTCACTTCCGGCCCGTTCGCCGTGAACCTCGCCATGCCCTGGGACCAGCGCCAGCGCCTGGATATCGCGCTCGAGGAGGGCGTACGGGCGATCTCGTTGTTCTGGGGCGATCCGTCGCCCTACGTAAGGCGGGCGAAAGAGGCCGGTGCCATCGTCATGCAAACGGTCGCGAGCCCGGAAGAGGCGCGGCGGGTCGCCGACCTCGGCGTCGACATCATCGTCGTGCAGGGCGTGGAATCCGGCGGCCACGTATGGTCCACGGTGAGCACGATGGTGCTGGTGCCGCTCGTCTGCGACGCCGTGCCCGAAATGCCGGTAGTCGCCGCCGGCGGCATCGCGGACGCGCGCGGCGTGCGCGCTGCCCTGGCATTGGGTGCGAAAGGCGTGTGGCTGGGCACGCGTTTCCTGGCCACGCGGGAGTCGGGTGCGCATGATGATTTCAAGCGGCGGCTCGTATCCGCCCGCGCCACGGATACGGTCTACACGACGCTCTTCGACCAGGGCTGGCCGGACGCACCGCATCGGGCGCTACGGAATTCGACCGTCGAGATGTGGGAGCAAGCCGGGCGGCCGGATACCGGGCGGCGTCCCGGGGAAGGCGAAGTCATCGGGGCTTATCCCGACGGCCGGCCGATTCCGCGTTACGGCGTACCCGCGCCGATGCAAGGGGCATCCGGCGACATCGAAGCGTTCGCGCTTTACGCAGGCCAGTCGGTCGGGCTTGTGCATGATTTGCCGCCCGTCGCGTCGGTCATGCGGGAACTGGAGCAGGCATTCACATGAGCCCGGCATACGCCTAAAGAAGTACGCGTTTTTGCCCGTTGTTGGGAGGGTTGAACGTGAATTCCCACGATAACAAGCAGATGATGGTATCGGTGTCGAGTGCAGGGCAGCATGGTTTGGTGCGGACCGCCCGGTTCCGCGTCCGGATTCCAGGCCACAGGGGTGGATGACGCATGCAATCCCAAGCCGCCGATGAGGTGACCGGCATGCGCAGCCGGCTGCTGGACGTATTGCCGGACAGCTGGCGCCTGCTGCCCATCATCTGGCCGTTCCTCGTCATCGTCATCGTGCTGCTGATGCTGTCAGCCGAGAGCATGAGCATCCTCGTGGCGGCGCGATCCTACTCGGAAGGCGAAAGCCTCTGGTCCAAGGGCCAGAAACGCGCGATGTTCCACCTGCTGCATTACACCGAAAGCCGCAACGCCGCCGACTACGACGCCTATCGGGAGGCGATCGCCATCCCGATCGGGGATCGCAAGGCCCGCCTGGAGCTGGAAAAGGACACGCCCGACCTGGCGGCGGTGTGGCAGGGATTCATCGAAGGGCGCAACCATCCGGACGACGTTCCCGGCCTGGTGATGCTGTTCCGGCGCTTCCGGCACATCGATTTCATGGCGGCGGTCATCGACTTGTGGACGGAGGGGGACGGTTACATCAGCGAGCTCGCCACCGTCGCCGAAGAGCTGCACGAGAACATTTCGACCGGGCGATATACGCCTGCCATGATGCGTGCGTACCGCGAGCGCCTGCTCGAAATCGACACGCGCCTGACGCCCTTGACGGACCGGTTCACGCGGACGCTGGGTGATGCGACGAGGAAAACGAAAGACCTGCTGCTGGTCGCCAACCTTGCCGCGGCGGTGATCCTCGTTCCCATCGGCATCCTGCTTTCGCGCCGCATGCTGCGACACCGGGAAAGGGCGGAGAAGGCCCTCAAGCTGAGCCAGGAGCGTTTCGACCTCGCCGTCGCGGGAAGCAACGACGGCCTGTGGGACTGGAATACCGTGAGCGACGCGGCCTACTTTTCGCCGCGTTTCGAACAATTGCTGGGCTTCGACGAGCTGGAATTGGGCAACACGCTGGAAAAGCTCAAGGCGAGGGTGCATCCGGACGACCGCGCGGCCCTGGAAGCGGCCCTGATCAGCCACCTGAAGAACGGCGCGATCTTCGACGTGGAAGTGCGCTACGAGACCAAATCCGGCGAATACCGCTGGTTCCGCGCCCGCGGGCAATCCGTGCGCGATTCCATCGGGCGGGCCGTGCGCATGTCGGGCTCGATCACCGACATGACCGACCGCCGCCAGGCGGCGATGGACTTGTTCGTGGAGAAAGAGCGGGCGCTCGTCACGCTCGCCTCCATCGCCGACGGCGTCATCACGACCGACACCGACGGCTGGGTCGAGTACCTGAATCCCGTCGCAGAACAGCTCACCGGCTGGACCACGGCGAACGCCAAGGGACTGCCGATGCAGGCGATCCTGCGCATGGTCGATGAGGCCAACCGCAAGGTCGCGCCGAACCCGATCGAGATGGTATTGCGCGAGGAACGCGCCATCGAGGCGGCCTCGACCATGCTGCTCGTGCGCAACGACGGTACCGAGATCCCCATCATGCAATCCGCGGCGCCGATCCGGGCGCGCACCGGGGAGATTTCCGGCGTGGTGCTGGTGCTCCACGACGTCAGCCGCGAACGTCAGTACGTGGCCAAGCTCTCCTACCAGGCCAGCCACGATTCGCTGACGGGCCTCATCAACCGCAGCGAATTCGAGCGCAGGCTCGGCCTTGCGCTGAAAAGCGCCGCGCAGCTGGGCCGGCACCACGGCGTAATGTACCTCGACCTCGACCAGTTCAAGATCGTCAACGACACCTGCGGGCACGCCGCGGGCGACCAGCTCCTGCGCCAGGTCAGCTCCGTGCTGCAGCGGCGCCTGCGCGAAGGCGACACGCTGGGACGCCTGGGCGGCGACGAGTTCGGCGTGCTGCTCGAGAACTGCGCGCCGGAAAACTCGCAGCGCATCGCGGAGGAACTTCGCCAGACCGTGGCGGAATGCCATTTCGCCTGGGAGTCGCGCTCGTTCAACGTCAGCGTCAGCATCGGGCTCGTGAACATCGAGCACGGGCTGTTCACGCTTGCGGACGTCCTCAGCGCGGCGGACACCGCCTGCTACCTCGCCAAGGAGAATGGACGCAATCGCGTGCAGCTCTACCACGCCGAGGACAGCGAGCTGTCGATCCGCCAGGGGGAAATGGAATGGATCGGGCGCCTGCAGAAGGCGCTCGAGGAAGACCGGTTCGTGCTCTACTCGCAGGACATCGCCGGCCTCGACCCCGCGCACAAGCTCCACGACCACTGCGAAATCCTGATACGCATGCTCGACGAGAAGGGCGAGCTGGTCCCGCCGATGGCCTTCATCCCTGCGGCGGAGCGCTACAACCTGATGCCCTCGATCGATCGCTGGGTGGTGAGAAACGCGTTCGCGATCATCGCGCGCCAGCAGGCGGAGCAGGAGACCGGGCCGGCCGTCTACGCCATCAACCTGTCCGGCGCCTCGATCGGCGACGAGCGCTTCCTCGATTACGTGCGCGAGCAATTGGCCCACTTCAAGGTGGCGCCGCAAGGCATCTGCTTCGAGATCACGGAGACCGCCGCGATCGCTAAGCTGGACAAGGCCACGCACTTCATCAACCAGCTCAAGTCCCTGGGCTGCCTGTTCTCGCTGGACGATTTCGGCGCCGGCATGTCCTCGTTCGCCTATCTCAAGCACCTGCCGGTGGATTTCCTGAAGATCGACGGCGGGTTCGTCAAGGACATGGCGGACGATCCGATCGATCGCGCGATGGTCGAGGCGATCAACAGCGTCGGCCACGTGATGGGCAAGCAGACCATCGCCGAGTTCGTGGACGGCGAGCGCGTAGTGCGCATGCTGCGCGAGATCGGCGTCGACTTCGCGCAGGGCTACGGCGTCGCCAAGCCCCGCCCGTTCGGGCCGCGCCTGCGCATGGCCGCGGCCGGTTGAAAGCCTAGCCTCCCTCTCTGCATTGCGTCCGCAGTGCGCATGCAGGCGGCATTGCCGCCGCCTGCCACCTCATCGGGGAACCCCCGATGGGCCCTTCGCAATTCTCCGATGTCGATGCCGTACCCCGCTACGTACCATGCATCCATCGTGAATCGCGCAACGAATTGTTGCAAGACAAAGGCCTGAATGGCAAACGCATAGCCAGCCGGCCGGGACGCAAAGGTTGTCACGCACCGGACAGATTCTTGTAACACGGGTTTCCGAGTTTTCAACTTCCAACGCTCAAGGAGAATCAAAATGGGATCGATGAACGAAGCAGTAGCCGCACCGCACTGGGTTGATTCGCTGAATGGCTACCTGAAGCCCTACGGAGACGAACTGCTGAACGGGGAATGGTGCGAAGGCGTTGCCAACACCCGCCTGACCGTCGCCGAAATGCGCGGCTGGATCCTGCAGACCTACCCGTTCATCCACGCGTTCCCGAAATTCCTGGCCGAGGGCCTGATCAAGGTCGAGGACGATTACTCCCGCTCCTTCCTGATCGACAACATCCGCGTCGAGAAAGCGCATGCCGAGCATTGGATCTGGATGGGCATGGGTTTCGGCCTGACCCGCCAGGAAATGCTCGATACCGCCGAAGGCCACAAGCCGGTCCTGCGCGACGTGCAGTCTCTGACCGACTGGCTCTGGTACATCAATACCAAGGGCTCCCTCGCCGAGGCGGTGGGTGCCACCAGCTTCGCGATCGAGGGCATGGCGGGCGACATCGCGCGCAAGGTCGTCGCCGGTTTCGAGGCATACAGGGACCACCCTGGCGTCAACATGGGCCCGAAGACCTACAAGTGGTTCCGCGAGCACGCCCACTATGACGACGAGCACCCGAAGATCGCGATGGACATCGTCAAGCGCTATGCCACCACGGAACGCATGCAGACCAAGGTCATGCTGGCCGCCAAGCGCAGCATCCAGTTGCTGAACAACGCGCTGACGACCGGTTACAAGGCTTACTCGGTCGCCAACGACGCGACGATTCCGCAGGATGACCAGCGCTCGGGCAACGTCAAGGCGAGCGACCGGCGCCAGGCGCAGTTGCTGCTGGCTTTCCCGGATCGCCGGTTCGGTGACCGTCGCGGCCGCCAGATGCGCGCCGTGGCCTAGGCCGGACGCAATAGCAGGTGAGTGGAAACCGCACGGGCGCCCTCGGGGCGCCCGTCAGTTTTTCGAGGTAACCGCCTGCTCCGACGCATTTCGCAATGCGAGTTGCGTCGTGACGGAATCGATCAGGTTGTCGAAATGCGGCAAGGCATCGGGCGGTCCGTTGAATTCGATCCAGACGTTCGCCCCGGTCGGCCGAATCAGCAGGATTTGCATAGCTTCCCCGCCAATCCGGTAGTTCGCGGCCGCGCGATCACCATTCCCGGAATTCGCGGTGGTCCTGCTGCAGGGATCGCGCGCGCAAAGGGCGCGGACCATTTTCATCGGCGTGAGCCCGTCATCCGGGCGCAAGTACAAGGTCAGCCGTGCGGCGGGGCCTTTGGCGATCTTGACCACGACCATGTCCTTGTCCGGCGCGGAGATTTTCTGTCCGTGATCGGGAACGAGCCGCAAACCCTGCCAGTAAACGGCGTTCGGATAGCGGTAGTTCTCCCAGCTGCGAAGGATCTGGTTGAAGAACAGGCCGGAAAGGATCAGGCCGAAGCCGATGGCGAGAACGAAAAGCTGGGGAATCGAGAACCGCCGCATGGACCCGAACCCTAACCGAAATCCACGCCGCTGTTCAACCTGAAACGCGACGCGCAGGGGCGCCGGTCACTTCCAGAAGTCGTAGCCGAAAGTCACCATCAGCGCCGCGCCGCCCAGGAATACCAGCTGAGCGTCCACCGCCTTGTACTGGTAGCCGAGGCCCGGAATGATGGCCCAGCCCAGGCCGTTGTGGTTGAAGGGAACCTTGTCTTCGAATTCCCCGCGATATCCCCAGAGCGGACCGCCGGTCAGCTTCACGTAGACGCCGTCGTCCTTCTTCTTCCAGAACCAGCGCTTGCCGACGTACGCATAGACACTGTCCTGGTAGAACGAATTGCGGAAATACACCGCACCCACGTCCACCCACCAGTCCTTGGGCCCCCATTCCAGCCCGGTCAGCCAGGGCAGGTCGTTGTGCGAGGAATCGTTGTTGTAGTGGAAAACGTAGGGTCCGAACACAAGTGTAAGGCGTCCATCGGGCGCCCCGGTGTCCTCCGCCGTTGCCGAGCCCGCGACCAGCAGTAGGAGGAGTCCGACGAATCTGTTCAGCATGCGTTCGCTTCCAAAATTAATTTGTAACGGCGTAATCGTACCGTCCGCCGGCGCGTTATACGCGGCTTTGAACCAAGATTCTTACAACTAGTTCCGGTCGACCGGACCATGCCGAATACCAATCCCAGCCGCGCATCCTCCCGGAATGGAAATTTGGGCGAAGGCGCCTCTGCTATGATGCCGCCCTTCGCAATCCCGGATTGCGGCCCGTCGTTTTGAAAGATGAACCGCGACACATCGACGCTCGTTGTCCCCACCCTGCGGCGCAGGGCAGGGCGACTGCATGCGGTTCACGTGCGGGCAGGCCGGGACGGCTGCCGCTATCGCGCTGATTATCCAGACTTCATCCCAGATACCCTGCCATGTGGATCGTCCAGCTAGCCCTTCGCCGCCCCTATACGTTTGTCGTGCTGGGGCTGCTCATCCTGATCGTCGGACCGCTGTCGATCATGCGCATGCCGACCGACATCTTCCCGGGCATCAACATCCCGGTGGTCAGCGCGATCTGGCGCTACACCGGCCTGTCGACCGAGGAAATGGAAGGCCGCATCGTGTCGAACTTCGAGCGGGCGATGTCGGCGACCGTGAACGACATCGCCCGCATCGAGTCGCAAACATACAACGGCATCGGCGTCATCAAGACGTATTTCCACCCGACGGCAAACATTCCGGCGTCGCTGGCACAGATCGTCGCCATCTCGCAGACGGTGATCGGCGGCTATCCCCTTGGAACCGTACCGCCGCTGATCCTGCAGTACAACGCCTCGACGGTGCCCATCCTGCAGTTGTCCCTCACCAGCAAGACGCTCGCCGAGCACGAGATGTTCGACCTGGCCAACAGCTTCATGCGCACGCAGCTCGCGACCGTCCAGGGCGCGGTCATGCCGTACCCGTATGGCGGCAAGTTCCGTTCCGTCATGGTCGACATCGATCCGCGCGCGCTGCAGGCAAAGGGGCTCTCGCCCCTGGACGTGGTCAACGCAGTCAACGCCCAGAACCTGATCCTGCCGACCGGCACGGCCAAGATCGGCGAGTTCGAGTACGACATCGCCATGAACGGCAGCCCCAAGAGCATCCAGGAGCTGAACGACCTGCCGATCAAGACCAACGAGAACGGCACCATATATATCCACGATGTGGCCCAGGTCCACGACGGCTTCCAGCCGCAGACCAACATCGTGCGCCATGACGGGCAGCGCGCCGTGCTCGTGAACATCCTCAAGTACGGCACGGCCTCCACGCTCGACATCGTCGACCGCGTGAAGGCGGAAATCCCGAAGATGGCCGCCGGACTGCCGCCCGAGCTGTCGATCAAGGTCGCGACCGACCAGTCGATCTTCGTGCGCGCCGCGGTCGACGGCGTGATCCACGAGGCCATCCTGGCCGGCTGCCTGACGGCGCTGATGATCCTGTTGTTCCTCGGCAGCTGGCGCAGCACGCTCATCATCGCGGTGACCATCCCGCTGGCCATCTTGACCTCGATGATCTGCCTGTACGCGCTGAACGAGACCATCAACATCATGACCTTGGGCGGCCTGGCGCTCGCCGTGGGTATCCTGGTCGACGACGCCACGGTCGCGATCGAGAACATCAGCCAGCACCTGGAAATGGGCAAGCCGCTCGACGAGGCCATCCTCGACGGCGCGCAGCAGATCGCCATCCCGACCTTCGTCTCCACGCTGGCGATCTGCATCGTATTCGTGCCGATGTTCCTGCTCACCGGCGTGGCGCGCTATTTGTTCGTGCCGCTCGCGGAAGCCGTGGTGTTCGCGATGCTGGCCTCGTATTTCTTTTCTCGGACCCTGGTGCCGACCCTGGCGAAATACCTGCTCAAGGCCGGCATCCTGGACGAGCACGGCCACCCTAAGCCCAGCCGCAACCCGTTCACGCGATTCCACCGCTGGTTCGAAGGCAAGTTCGAGGAAGTGCGCGCGGGCTACGCCGGCCTGCTCGACAGCTGCCTGCACCATCGCAAGTTCTTCATGGTGGCGTTCATGGGCATAGGCGCGCTTTCGGCCATCCTGCTGCCCTTCGTCGGCCGCGATTTCTTCCCGACCGTGGACGCGGGCCAGATCAAGTTGCACGTGCGCGCGAAGACCGGCACCCGCATCGAGGAAACCGCGCGCCTGTGCGACCTCGTGGAACAGGAAATCCGCCGCATCGTTCCGGAAGGCGAGCTCGAGACCATCATCGACAACATCGGGCTGCCGCTGTCGGGCACGAACATGTCGTACAACATGTCCGGCACGCTGGGGCCGGCCGACGCAGACATCCAGATCTCGCTGAAGCACGGCCACGCGCCCACCGAGAAGTACATGCGCCAGATGCGCCAGCAGCTCACGCAGAAGTTCCCCGGCATGACCTTCTACTTCCTGCCGGCGGACATCGTCAGCCAGATCCTGAACTTCGGCCTGCCCGCGCCGATCGACATCCAGGTCATCGGGCGCAACGTTGCCGCGAACCGCAAGTTCGCTACCGACGTGTACGAGAAGCTCAAGCGCGTCGACGGCATCGCCGACTTGCGCGTGCAGCAGCCCGCGGACCAGCCCAAGCTCGACGTCAACGTCGATCGCACGCGCGCCCAGCAGGCGGGCTTCACGCAGAAGGACGTGGCGACCAACCTGCTGATTGCGCTGTCCGGCAGCTTCCAGACCAGCCCGACGTTCTGGCTCAACCCGAAGAATGGCGTCTCCTACAACATCATCACGCAGACGCCGCAGTACAAGATCGACTCGCTCGAAGCACTGGCGAACATTCCGATCACCGGACCGAACTCGAGCAACTCCAGCATCCTCGGCGATTTCGCGGTGGTCTCGCGCGGTGCGGAATCGGCCGTGGCCAGCCACTGGAACGTGCAGCCGGTCATAGACGTGTTCGGCTCAGTGCAGGGGCGCGACCTCGGCGGCGTCGCCGACGAGGTAAACCAGATCGTCGACGCCAGCATGAAGGATTTGCCGAAGGGATCTCGCCTGATCGTGCGCGGCCAGATCGAGACCATGCAGTCTTCGTTCCAGGGCCTGCTCTACGGCCTGATCTTCGCCGTCGTGCTGATCTACCTGCTGATGGTCGTGAACTTCCAGTCCTGGCTCGATCCCTTCATCATCATCACCGCGCTCCCGGCCGCGCTCGCCGGCATCCTGTGGATGCTGTTTGCGACGCACACCACGATCAGCGTGCCTGCGCTTACCGGCGCGATCATGGCGATGGGTATCGCGACCGCCAACAGTATCCTGGTGGTGAGCTTCGCGCGCGAGCGCCTGCGGGCCGGCGACGACGCGATCAAGGCCGCGCTGCAGGCGGGCTTCAGCCGCTTCCGGCCGGTGCTGATGACGGCGCTGGCAATGGTCATCGGCATGGTGCCCATGTCGCTGGGCCTGGGCGAAGGCGGCGAGCAGAATGCGCCGCTCGGCCGCGCGGTGATCGGCGGCCTTCTGCTGGCGACGGTCGCCACCCTTTTCTTCGTACCCGTGGTGTTCGCATTCATCCACGGCTTCATTGCGCGGCGGCGCCCGGAGCCCGCTCCGACGACGCGCCCGCAACACGCATAACCGGTCCGAGAGGCTGAAGATGACTACGCAGGAACCCGAGTACAAAAGCGAATTGACGGACGCGCAGCTCGCGGCGGCGCATTTTCGCGAGAACCCGCGCCCGCGCCGGCGCGGCTTCGGCCTGCGATGGATCCTGGTCGTCGTCATCCTGGCCGTGGTTGCCGGCGCGTTCGCCGTCGGCATGTATCCGCGCATCGAAGCCAAGGCATCGCTGAAGAAGGAAACGCAGGAGCTGGCCATCCAGTCCGTTGCGGTGATCAAGGCGAAGAATGCCAGCCCCGCGCAGGAGCTGGTGCTGCCGGGCAACATGCAGGCCTTCTCGTACACGCCGATCTACGCGCGCACCAGCGGCTACCTCAAGCGCTGGTATGCGGACATCGGCAAGCGCGTGAAGGCAGGCGAGTTGCTGGCGGAAATCGACACGCCGGAAATCGACGACCAGCTCGCGCAGGCGCGTGCCGATACGGCGACTGCCGAAGCCAACTACAAGTTCGCGGAATCCACCAGCAAGCGCTGGGAAGCGCTGCTGAAGACCGATTCGGTCTCGCGCCAGGAAGCGGATGAAAAGCGCAGCGACCTCGCCGCGAAGAAAGCGGTATACGACGCGGCGCGCTACAACGTGAACCGGCTCGAGAAGCTGCAATCGTTCAAGAAGCTCTACGCCCCGTTCGACGGCATCATCACCGCCCGCAACACCGACATCGGCACGCTGATCGATGCGGGTAGCGGGCCGACCAAGGAGCTCTATCGCCTGGCTGCCACCAAGAGGATGCGAGTGTTCGTGAACGTGCCGCAATCCTTCTCGCGGGACGTCACGGAAGGCATGGAGGCCGACCTCACGCTCGGCGAATATCCCGATCGCAAGTTCAAGGGAACGGTCGCGCGCAGCACGCAGGCGATCGACGCGAGTTCGCGCACGCTGCTCGTCGAAATCGACGTCGACAATCCCGACGGCGCGCTGCTGCCGGGATCGTACGTCGTGGTTCACCTGAAGACGCAGGCAGCGCGCCCGGCGCTGGTGCTGCCGGTCAACACCCTGCTGTTCCGGCCGGAAGGCGTGATGGTGGCCGTGCTGCAGGGAGACAAGGCGATCCTCACGCCGATCAAGATCGGCCGTGACTATGGAAACGCGGTCGAGGTCCTGTCGGGGATCACCGCGAGCGACACGATCATCGTGAACCCGTCCGACTCGCTGGCCTCCGGCGCGACGGTGCGCGTGGTGCAGGAGGCGGCCAAGCCGGAAGCGGCAAAAGCCGACGCGGGAGCGGCACCGAAGCCGGAAGCCGGCAAGCCCGAAGCGCCCAAGGCACCCGCAACACAGCCGGCAGCACCCGAGAAAAAGGGCTAGGCATGCATCGCGCGTTCCTCGACAAGCACTACGTTGGCTTGGCGCTGCTGGCTGGCGTTTCGCTCGCTGCCTGCACGGTCGGCCCCGATTACGTCAGGCCGAAGATGGATACGCCGCAAACCTTCAAGGAATCGGCGCAGGCAGACGGCGTATGGAAGCTCGCGGCACCTGCCGATCGCGAGAATCGCGGCAAGTGGTGGACGGTGTTCAACGATCCGGTCCTGAACGACCTGGAAGAACAGGCGGCGAAATCGAACCAGAGCCTGGCGATCGCGGAAGCGCAGTTCAGGCAGGCGCGTGCCGCCGCGCAGTATGCGCAGGCGGGCTACATGCCGACCGCCACGCTCGGCGTGTCGGCGACGCGCTTCAGGAAGTCGGGAAACGTTTATGCGAACACGCCGGCGAACATCGGCCCGGCAAACGATTTTTCGCTGCCGCTGCAGGTTTCCTGGGAGGCCGACATCTGGGGCAAGGTGCGCCGGGCGGTCGAATCCGCCGAGGCCAGCGCGCAAGCGAGCGCCGCGGAACTCGAGAACGTGCGCCTGAGCATCCAGGCCGAGCTTGCCGTGGACTACTTCCTGCTGCGCGGCATCGACGCCGAGCGCGACCTGCTGGGCCGCACGCTGGTCGCCTACTCGAAATTCCAGGAACTGACCATCAATCGGCACGAGGGCGGGGTGGCTTCCGATGCCGACGTGGCGCTCGCGGAAACGCAACTGAAAACCGCGCAGGCGCAGGCCGTGGACCTGCGCGTGCAGCGCGTGCAACTCGAGCATGCGATCGCGCTGCTGGTCGGCAAGGTCGCGTCGGATTTTTCCGTGGCGATGATCGAATCGAACCCGCTGCCACCGGTCATCCCGTTGAGCGTGCCCTCGGAGTTGCTCGAGCGCCGGCCGGACATCGCGTCGGCCGAGCGCCAGGTTGCCGCGGCGAACGCGCAGATCGGGATCGCGAAAGCGGCCTACTATCCGACGATCTCGATCGGCGCAGCGGCCGGGCTCGAAAGCGCAAAGGCCTCGAACTGGCTCTCGCTGCCGAGCCGTTTCTGGTCAATCGGGCCCGAAGCCTCGATGCTGCTCTTCGACGGCGGCGCGCGCCGCGCGCTCACCGACCAGGCGCAAGCCGCATACGATGCGACGGTCGCCTCCTACCGCCAGACCGTGTTGACCGCGTTCCAGGATGTCGAAGACAACCTCGCCGCGCTGGGCATTCTCGCCGAGGAAGCGCAGATCCAGGATGGCGCGGTCAAGGCCGCGCAGCGCTCATTGACGCTGACGACCAACCGTTACACCGCTGGCGCCGCGAGCTACCTCGACGTGGTGGTCGCGCAGACTTTCTCGCTGAGCAACGAGCGTACCGCCGTGGACATTTCCCGGCGTCGCATGTCGGCGGCGGTGCGCCTGATCAAGGCAGTCGGCGGAGATTGGAACGTCGCCCAGCTTCCCGGCGCGGACGCGCTTTCGAAGCGCTAGCTTCAGGCTCGAGGCGCGAGGGACCAGGCGCGAGATTTCTTACGCTCCAACCCTCGAGCGCCGAGCCTCGCGCCTGACACTTGTCACTTCGCGTGACAGGTGTCCTTGTAGATCGAATTCTTCGGCTTTTCGAATACCCGCTGCACCATCGGCGCGAAAAATTCCAGCGGCGCGCATTCCAGCTTCGGGTTGAAGGCGGGGTTGTCGTAGATCTCGCAGAAGCGCGCCGTGCGCTCGAAGTGCGGGTGCCCGCGAAACTGCTCGCGCATGTTCGGGTCGAGGCCGATGTGCTCGAAGAAGAAGTAGCCCTGGAAGATGCCGTGCTTTTCCACCATCCAGTGGTTCGCCTCCGAAACGAAGGGCTTCACGATCGCGGCGGAAACGTCCGGATGGTTCCATGAGCCCAGCGTGTCGCCGATGTCGTGCAGCAGCGCACAGACGACGTATTCCTCATCCTCGCCGCTCTTGTGCGCCAGCGTGGCCGTCAACAGCGAATGTTGCAGGCGGGTTACCGCGAAACCGCCGTTGTCGTCGCCCAGCATCTTCAGGTGCGACATGACCCGGTCGGCGAGTTCGGCCGCATAGGGCTGGTGGCGGGTGACGATGATGTCCCAGTCCGCCTTCGTGCTTTCCTTCATCGAATTGAAGTTGCTGCGCTGCTCGTTCATGTTGCCCATGGGTTCCTCCAGTGCGGGTCGGATGGTGCCTGCGTGACCGAAGTATAGCGCCGCGGGCACCCCGACGGTTGCGGCGGCGGGCCCGCCGCCAAAAGCCGGGGTGGGCATAAAAAAAGGACGCCCGAAGGCGTCCCTGGGTACTGCGCGGGTATGGCTTAGCCGCGGCCGACCTTGTCCAGGCAGGCCTTCTCGGTCATGGCTTCGAAACCCTTGCCCTTGCAAGCGTTCTTGCCCTTGCAGGCGTTGTTGGCGGTCTTGCACTCGCTGTGGCCCTTGCAGGCGTTCGAGCCGTAGCATTTCACCTTGACGTCTTCCGCTTGTGCAGTCGTGACCACCGCGGAAGCGGCGAACAGGGCGGCGGCGGTGGTGGCGAGTGCGGCAGTGACGATTTTGCGATCCATTCTGAGTCTCCTCTATGCAAAGTTCCCTGGGGCCGGGACGGCCGTACGATCCGGCTGCCCGGATGTTCTTGCGCAACGCTGTTCCGGCGCCACGCGAGCATTGCGCCTCAAGGCCACGAAAGTCCTGTCCGGCGCGCTCCCGTCGATATACGCGGCTACGCGCCGGCTGGATTCACCGGCATTCGCCGCGGCGCCGGCTTGACTCGCCGGCCCCGGGCAGGGCAAGTTACGCGGCGGTATCCAAGGGGAGGCAGGACGTGACGCTGGTCGAAAAACTGAAATCGCAGATGGCGCTGCCGGTGATCGGCGCGCCGATGTTCATCGTCGGGGTGCCCGCGCTGGTCATCGAGCAATGCAAGAGCGGCGTCATCGGCTCGTTCCCGGCGTTGAATGCCAGGCCGAAGGAACTGCTCGACGAATGGCTGGCGCAAATCCAGTCGGCGCTCGATGCGCACCGCAAAGTGCATCCCGAAGCCCGGATCGCGCCGTTCGCGGTGAACCAGATCATCCACCAGTCCAACGACCGGCTGGACCATGACCTCGACGCCTGCGTCCGGCATCGCGTGCCGATGATCATTACCAGCTTGCGGGCGCCGAATGACGTGGTGAAGAAAGTGCACGAGTACGGCGGCGTGGTGTTCCATGACGTGATCAGCATTCGCCACGCGCAAAAGGCGCTGGAGGCGGGTGTCGATGGACTTATTCTCGTGTGTGCGGGAGCCGGCGGTCACGCAGGCGCGCTGAGCCCGTTCGCGCTGCTGCGGGAGGTGCGCAGGTTCTACGCCGGTCCGATCGCGCTATCGGGCTCGATCACCGACGGCGCCGGGATCCTCGCCGCTCAAGCCATGGGGGCGGATTTCGCATACATGGGCACGCGCTTCCTTGCCACGCAGGAGGCCAACGCCGTGCCGGAGTACAAGCAGATGATCCTCGACCACAACGCCGCGGACGTGATGTACACGCCGTTCTTCACCGGCGTGCACGGCAACTACCTCAAGCCCAGCGTCCTGCGCGCCGGCCTCGATCCGGAAAACCTCGGCCCCGCGGACAAGACGTCGATGAGCTTCGCGTCCGACCGTCCCGCCAAGGCGTGGAAGGATATCTGGGGCGTGGGGCAGGGCATCGGCAACATCGTCGACGTGCCGCCGGTCGGCGAATTGGTCGCCAGACTGAAGCAGGAATACGACTCGGCACGTCTGCGCCTGCAAGTCGCCTGACGATTCGAGTCGACACTCGCGATTCCGAGCGCCCCGACTACTCGAGCGGAATGCGCGCCTTGTTCGCATCCAGCCAGGCCTGGAAGCTTTGCAGCGCGGGGTTCAACGATTTCGAGAACCCGATGTCGCGCGGACGCCGGAAGTCGTCGTTGAAATCGTGCTTGTACTGGAACATGTTCCCGAGGTCGTCGGCGCCCGGAAAGCCGAAACCTCGATAAACCTCGGGCGGCACCGCGTTGTATGAAACCGGCTGGCCTAGCGTGCGCGCGAACGCCGCGGCCATATCATTGCCGCTCAGGTGCTCGCCCGCAATGCCGACTGTCTTGCCGATGAGTTCGGTGCCGCGCTTGAAAACGCCGTAGGCGCATTTGCCGATGTCTTCCGCCGCGATGCCGGGCAATTTCCTGTCGCCCATCGGCAGCGTGACGGCGAGCTTGCCGTCCGCGCCTTTCTTGGGACCCATGCCGAAGTAGATGAAGTTATCCCAGTAAAAGGACGTGAGCAGGAAGGTGGTCGGCACGCCGGCCTCGGTGAAAAGCCGGTCGGCCTCCCCCTTGCCGTCGAAGTGCGGCACCTTGTACTTGCCCTGCAAGGTCGGCATGCGTGTATCGCCCAGCGGCACCCTCTTGCGCGTGTCTTCCAGCGTGGACCAGATGACGTGGCGCAGGTTGGCCTGCTTCGCGGCGTGCGCCATCGCGCGGGCTTCCGCGACCTCGCGGTCCACCGAAAAGTGATCCCAGAAAAATGTCACGCAGAAAGCGCCGTAGGCGCCTTCGTAGGCCCTGGCCAGGCTGGCAGCATCGTCGATGTCGGCCTTGACGACTTCCGCGCCGAGTTTCGCCAGCGCCTTTGCTTTTTCCGAATCGGGGTTGCGCGTCAGCGCGCGTGCGGCGAAGCCCCCTTGCGGATCGGCGAGGATGGCTCGCACCAGGCCGCCGCCCTGCGCACCGGTGGCACCGGCGACGGCGATGATTTTCCTGTCGGTCATGGTTTTCCTTTGGAGTGTTTGTGCGAGTTGGCGAGCCGGCTCAGGCGAGATCCGCAATGCGATCCGCCATCAGCCCCGCGTGCTCGCGCTGCTTGTGGAATTTGATCTCGGGGAAGCGATCCTCGATGACCTTCATTTCAAACGCGGTATTGGTCAGCACGGCCAGCGCGTCCGCGGCATCCCGCGCGAGCCGGCCGGCGTTCTGCTCCACGAATTTGTCGAAGGCGATGGGGTCTTCGGACGAAATCCAGCGCGCGCAGGTATAAGGCGCCGGCGACAGCCGGGCTTCCACGCCGTACTCGTGCTGCAGCCTGTGCGCGGCGACGTCGAATTGCAGGCTGCCGACAGCGCCCAGCAGCATCATCGTGTTGCGCAGCGGGCGGAATACCTGGATCGCGCCTTCTTCGCCCAGTTGCATGAGGCCGGTGCGCAACTGCTTCGTCTTCAGCGGATTCACGACTTCGACGATGTGGAAAATCTCCGGTGCGAAGAACGGCAGGCCGGTGAATTGCAGCTCCTGCCCGTCCGTGAGCGTGTCGCCGAGCTGGATGCCGCCGTGCGTCGGGATGCCGATGATGTCGCCGGCGTAGGCTTCCTCGAGCAGCTCGCGCCGTTGCGACAGGAAGGTCACGACGGTATTCGGGCGGATTTCCTTGCCGGTGCGCTGGATCCGCAGGCGCATGCCGCGCTCGAACTTGCCCGAGCACACGCGCAGGAACACCACGCGGTCGCGGTGCGCCGGGTCCATGTTCGCCTGGATCTTGAACACCACCGACGAGAAATGCTCGTCCTGCGGATCGACCTTGCCCTGCAGCGCCACGCGCGGCTGCGGCGGCGGCGCGATGTCCACCAGCGCATCCAGCACTTCGCGCACGCCGAAATTGTTGATGGCCGAGCCGAAGAATGCCGGTGTTTGCTTGCCCGCGAGGAATTCGTCCCGCGAGAATGCCGGCGTTGCGCCTTGCACCAGCTCGATGTCGTTTTTGGCTCGCGCCAGTTCGTCGCCGAAGCGCGATGCCAGCGACGGGTCGTCCAGGCCAGAGACGATTTCCTGTTCCTCGTTCTTGACCCGGTCTTCGCCGGCGTTGAACAGGCGGATGCGGTCTTGCGCGAGGTCGTAGACGCCGCGAAATGATTTGCCCATGCCGATCGGCCACGAGAACGGCACGACCGACATGCCGAGCACTTTCTCGATTTCGTCGATCAGTTCCAGCGGCTCGCGGACCTCGCGATCCATCTTGTTGATGAAGGTGATGATCGGCGTGCCGCGCGACCGGCAGACTTCCAGCAGGCGCAGGGTCTGGGCTTCCACGCCGTTGGCTGCGTCGATGACCATCAACGCGGCATCGACCGCGGTCAGCACGCGATAGGTGTCCTCGGAAAAATCCTTGTGGCCAGGCGTGTCGAGCAGGTTCACGACGTGGCCGCGATACTCCATCTGCATGACCGAGCTCGCCACCGAGATGCCGCGCTGCTTCTCGATTTCCATCCAGTCGGAGGTCGCGTGGCGCGTCGCCTTGCGCGCCTTCACGCTGCCCGCGATATGGATGGCGCCGGCGTAGAGCAACAGCTTCTCGGTGAGCGTGGTCTTGCCCGCGTCCGGGTGCGAAATGATCGCGAACGTGCGCCGCTGCTCGACGTGCGCTGCGAGGGTGTCCTTTGCGGTTTCGCTCATGACCTGCCGGGAACCTCGCCCGTCCGTGGCTGGCTGCCCGGACGCGGAGGCGGGGTGCGTGGAAAAGGGGCGAATTCTACGGTTTTGCCCCGTGCGCGTCCATGATCCGGCCGGACCCTGCCGCCGAGACATAGTGTGCGGTGGAGGTGCAAAACCTGCTCCAGCGCACCATGTCCGGGCCGCGGGCGATCAACTGCCGGCCCCGCTGCATTCATATTCAGTCGCATAACGCCTTTCGCTTTTTGGCACAGATCGTGCGAAACCTGCCCGGCACGATCCTGCATTCACAATCCATGACAATTTGAGGAGGCTTCAATGGCCAAGGAAATCCTGTGTGCGTTCGGCGTGGATGTGGACGCAGTCGCCGGCTGGTTGGGTTCTTATGGCGGGGAAGATTCGCCGGACGACATTTCCCGCGGCCTGTTCGCCGGCGAGGTCGGCATGCCGCGCCTCGTGAACCTGTTCAAGCGCATGGGCATCAAGACCACGTGGTTCATTCCCGGGCATTCCATCGAGACCTTTCCGAAGGAAACTGCAATGGTGGTCGAGGCGGGCCACGAGATCGGCATCCACGGCTACAGCCACGAAAATCCCATCGCGATGACGCGTGAGCAGGAAACGGCCGTGCTCGACAAATGCATCGACCTCGTCACCAAAGTCTCCGGAAAGCGCCCGACCGGCTACGTCGCGCCGTGGTGGGAGTTCAGCCGGGTCAGCAACGAACTGCTGCTGGAACGCGGCATCAAGTACGACCACAGCCTGATGCACCGCGACTTCGAGCCTTATTACGTGCGCGTGGGCGACAGCTGGACGCCGATCGACTATTCGAAGAAGCCGCAAGAGTGGATGAAGCCGCTGGTGCGCGGCGAGGAGACGGACCTGATCGAGATTCCGGCGAGCTGGTATCTGGATGACCTGCCGCCGATGATGTTCATCAAGAAGGCGCCCAACTCGCACGGCTTCGTCAACCCGCGCCATCTCGAGGAAATGTGGCGCGACCAGTTCGACTGGGTCTATCGGGAAATGGACTACGCGGTGTTCGCCATCACGATCCATCCCGACGTGGCTGGCCGTCCGCAGGTGCTGCTGATGCTGGAGCGCCTGTTCAACCACATCGTCCGCCATCCCGGCGTGCGGTTCACCACGTTCGACGACATCGCCAACGACTTCGCCAGGCGCAATCCGCGCAAGAAGAAGTAAGCAGCCATGTGTGCCCTGTGCGGCGTGTTTGCAGGCGAAGCGCACTGGACGGAGGCGGGCGACGGCACGGCCGCCGCCGGGCGCACGCGCCGGCACGAGCGTCTGCATCGCGTGGCACTCGCCAATCGCATCCTCAGGCATTTCGGCCTCAAGCTCAGTGACTGGCAAGGGAGCGCCTACTTGCTCGAAGGTTCGACCGGCCAAACCAGCATCGTGGCAAGCGTGGCAGCCGTCTGGCCGGAGGCCGAGAAGTTGCGCCGGCAGGCGATTGATCCGCTCGACGAGCGACTGGTTGCGGCGCTGGAACAGGATTGACCGCAAAAATCCTTCTTGATCTGATGCTGAACCACGGAGAACACGGAGAACACGGAGGAAGGGCGAGAAAAAGGAAAGAGGCGGACGTTGTAATTTTCGCGCGGCCAGTCGAGGGAACAATGAACCACGCGAACCCGCCTTCCATTCTTTGAATTTCTCCGTGTCCCCCGTGCCCTCCGTGGTTGCATGTTGAGTAGAGAGAATTCGTGACACCAAGCGCCAGTCACACCCCGGTCAACGTACTGACCGGCTTCCTCGGCAGCGGCAAGACCACGCTGTTGCAGCGGCTGCTGCGCTCGCCGCGCATGGTGCGGACCGCGGTGCTGATCAACGAATTCGGCGAAATCGGCCTCGATCACCTGCTGGTAGAGAGGGTCGACGAGGCGGTCGTGTTGCTGGCAAGCGGCTGCATTTGCTGCAGCATTCGCGACGACCTGAAGGCCGCGCTGCTGGATTTGCTGGGGCGTCGCGAGCGCGCCGAAATCCCGTGCTTCGACCGCATCGTTATAGAGACCACCGGTCTCGCCGATCCCGGCCCCATCTTGTACACCCTGCTCGGCGAACCGGTGATCCGTCACCACTATCGTCCGGGGAACGTGATCACGACGGTCGACGCCGTGAATGCCTCATTGCACCTGTCGCGCAATCCCGAAGGCATCAAGCAGGTCGCCGCCGCCGATCGGCTCGTCCTGACCAAGACGGATCTCGCGTCGCCGGAGCAAACCGCGATCGCATGCGATGCGCTGGCAAGGCTGAATCCGGCGGCCACGATCTGGCGTTCCGCGCAGGAGCCGATGGACGTGGATTTCCTGCTCGACGCGACGGCTGTTGCCGGCGAGCCGGACCCGTCGCGCTATCGGCCAACGCAAGCTGGTCGCGCGCATGCCGGCTTCGTGTCGAGCTTCAGCGTAGTCCTTGATCGTCCGGCGGACTGGACGGCCTTCGGCCTCTGGCTGAGCCTCCTGCTCGACCGGCATGGCGACGACGTGCTGCGCGTGAAAGGCATCCTCGACGTGGAAGGCTCGCCGGCGCCGGTGTTCATCAATGGCGTGCAGCACATCGTGCATCCGCCGCAGCATTTCGAGCGCTGGCCTACGGACGACCACCGCTCGCGCATCGTCTTCATCACGCGCGGCATCGATGCCTCGCGCTTGCGCCGTTCGCTGGAGGCATTCTGCCGCTTGCGCGCCACCGCCGACATCGAGGCATGAGGAGATCTCAGGCTGCTTTCTCGCTCCGCGGTGAGGGGAGGGAATCCGGCCGTTCTCGTGGCCGAACGTTGTCCGCGAAGTACAATCGTCCGGAGGACGCCCCGCGGGCGCCCAACTACCCGCGACAACCGGATAACCATGGCGGCAATCGATCGGCATTTGGGTGCGCATCCGCAATCTCCGTCGCTGCGCGATGCCTGGCCGGTGATTGTCGCGCTCGGCGTGACCGAGATCGTCAGCTACGGCTCCGCGTTCTACAGCTTTTCCCTGCTGATGGAACCGTTGCAGGCCATGCTCGCGGCGTCGAAGGGTACGGTGGTCGGCGCCTTCTCGCTGGCACTCGCGGTGGCCGGATTGAGCGCGATTCGCATCGGCGCAACCATCGATCGTATAGGCGGACGCACGGTCATGGCGGCGGGGTCCGTGGCGATGGGGGTCCTGCTGATGCTGGCCGCGCGCATCGAGACGGTCGCGGGCCTGTATGCAATCTACGCCTGCATCGGCGTGGCGATGGCCGCGACGTTGTACGAGCCGGCGTTTGCCGTGCTCACGCGCCACTTCCGCTCCAATGCGCGCCGCGCGATCACCGCACTGACATTGATCGCGGGGTTTTCAAGCACGGTGTTCTGGCCGCTCACTCAGGCATTGATCGCGCATTTCGGCTGGCGCGAATCGCTGGTCATGCTAGGCGCCGTGAACCTGCTCGTTTGCCTGCCTTTGCACCTTTGCTTCGTGCCGCGGCGCGGCGCGCATGCGGGCGCCATCCACGCGAGCGAATCAGGCCGCGACGGGTCGAAGACGCTGCAGCAGGCGCTGCGCAGTCCCGCCTTCTATTTTCTCGGCGGCACCTTCGTCGTGCATGGCGTGGTGTTCTCGGTCCTGTCCGTGCACCTGCTGGCGATGTTGCAGTCCAAGGGCATGTCGGCCACCGCGGCCGCGGCGGCGGGCGCGCTGGTCGGACCGATGCAGGTGGTGGGCCGCGTGCTCGAGCTCACGGCCGGCCAGCGCGTTCCCATTGCGCGCGTCGGCTTGCTCGCGATGGTCGTTCTGGTGATCGCATTCCTGGTGTTCGCGACGGCGGGAACGAGCGCCGGCTTGCTGATAGCAGTCGTCTGCCTGTATGGCCTCAGCAACGGCGTGGTGACCATCGTGCGCGGCGCCATGCCCGCATTGCTTTTCGGCCACCGTCACTACGGAACGATCAGCGGCGCGCTGGCGGTGCCGCAGATGTTCGCCCTGGCCTCGGGGCCCTTCCTGGTTTCGCTGCTGTGGATGGCGACGGGCGGATACGGCACCGTGCTCTACGTGCTTGCCCTGGTCTCGGCTGCCGGCCTGGTGTCGTTCTACCTGGCGCTGCGCGCGCATCGCACCTGAAGCAGGAACGTGGGCTTCAGGCGGCTGACCGCTCCCGACCCTGTGTCTCGAGCAGCCCGCTGCGGCCGGGGAGTTCGCCGCGCGCGACTTCGTGGCGCGGCAGCTCGCCATGCGGCAGGCCGGCGAAATAATCGCCGAGCGAAACCAGATCGTGGCCTTGTGCGAGCCAGCCGTCGAGCAGGCGCTCGAAGGCGGGTGCCAGCTTCATGCCCTCGAGCTCGGCGTGCAAGGTGAAAACATGGCCGTGGACCGCAGGCTGGCGTGTCGACTCCAGAAGGTGGTCGGCAACGTTGTCCGGCGTCACGCCATCGAGGCCGATCAATTCGTCGAACGTGGGCAGCGTGGTGGGAAGCTGCGGGCAGGCGATCGTTTCGCCGTCGCACACGGGCAGGAAGGGTCCGTCGCCGCGCGAATCCGAGCAGAATTCGAAACCGAAGTCCTGTTCGAATCGGTATGCGTGGGCATTCATTTGCCATCCTGCAGCGCCATGGGTGCGCGCGGGTTCACCGAAAATCTGCTTGAAGCGATCGCACGCGAGCGACATTTGCTTCAGCGTCCACTGCGCGCCGGCGCCGGCAACGTTGTCCTGCCACAACACGTGGTCCCAGGTGTGAATGCCGACCTCGAAACCGGCGTCGCGCGTGGCGTGCATTTCGCCCGCGCATTCGCGGCCGATGTCCGGCCCGGGCAGCAGCGTGCCGTACAGCAGGGTTTTCAATCCGTAGTGCTCGAGCACGGACGTGCGGCTCACCTTGCCGAGGAAACCGGGGCGGAACACGCGCTTGATGGCCCAGCCGGTGTGGTCCGGCCCGAGCGATAACAGGAAAGTGGCGCCAGCATTGCGCGCCTTGAGCAACTGCACGAGGCGCGGCACGCCGTGGCGCGTTCCGCGCAGCGTATCAGCGTCGATTTTCAGCGCGATTTTCATGGGCGCCGCGATGGACTCGGCATCCGGCCGGTCAAGCCATCAGGTCTTCGGCCTCGCCGATGCGCGTGCGGTACGCATCGAAGATCAGCTTGAGCGCCTGCTTCATGCCGACCTTCGGTTCCCAGCCGAGTTCCGAGCGTGTATTGGCGATCGCGGGCACGCGGTTCTGCATGTCCTGGTAGCCGCTTCCGTAGTACGCCTCCGACGAGACGTCCACCATGCGCACGCGGCTCGCCGCGTCCTTGAATTCGGGATACGTCAACGCAAGATCGAGCATCATTTGCGCCAGCTCGCGCACCGAATGGTTGTTCACCGGGTTGCCGACGTTGTAGATCTTTCCGCTGGCGATGCCGTCGCGGTTCTCGATGATTTTCATCAGGACTTCGATGCCGTCGTCGATGTAGGTGAACGTGCGGCGCTGGCCGCCGCCATCGACCAGCCTGATGGGCTCGCCGCGAACGATGTGCCCGAGGAACTGCGTGATCACGCGCGAGCTGCCTTCCTTGGGCGTGTTGATGTTGTCCAGGCCCGAGCCTATCCAGTTGAAGGGGCGGAACAGCGTATAGTCCAGCGCCTGCTCGTCGCCGTAAGCGGCGATGACGCGATCCATGAGCTGCTTGCTGCAGGAATAGATCCAGCGCGGCTTGTTGATCGGCCCAAGCACGAGCTCGGACTCATACGGATCGAAGGCCTCGTCGCGGCACATTCCATAGACTTCCGAGGTCGACGGGAACAGCAGGCGCTTGCCGTGCTTGACGCAGGATCGCACGATCGGCAGGTTGGCCTCGAAGTCGAGCTCGAAGACGCGCAGCGGCTCCTTCACATAAGTGGCCGGCGTGGCGATCGCAACCAGCGGCAGGATGACGTCGCACTTGCGGATGTGGTACTCGATCCACTCCTTGTTGATGGTGATGTCGCCCTCGAAGAAATGGAAGCGCTTGTGGTCCAGCAGGTCGGCGACGCGGTCCGCCTGCATGTCCATGCCGTAGACGTCCCAGTCGGTGGTCTGGATGATGCGATTGGAAAGGTGGTGGCCGATGAAGCCGTTGACGCCGAGGATCAGGATTCTTTTCATTGGGTTTCCGCAGGTTCGGGAGTGAGCGGCAACGGGTTGCCGCGAAGAGCGTCTGGCACGCGCCGGCCATCGAAAGTCTGACCGCGCCATTCCAGCTCGAGGATGCGCAACACGCGACCGTCGCCGCACTGGGCGAAGCATTGACCGTCGCGAACATAAATACAAGGGCGCGCATGCGGACCGGCACCCGTTTCCATCGACGTGCGCAGCACGCGCGCGGGTTCGCCGGCGATCGTCGTCAATGCGCCCGGGTAGGGCGGTGCCACGCCGCGCACGAGGTCGTGAACCTGCGCAGCGGGCTCGCGCCAGTCGATGCGCCCATCCTCAGGCGTGCGCCGGCCGAAGTAGGAAGCGAGCGCGGGGTCCTGTGCTTTGCGCGGCGCGGTTCCCGCGATCAGCGGTCCCAGGCTGCGCTGCATCACGTTGCCCGCGGCAGACGTCACCTTGTTGAACACGTCGGTGGCGGTGTCGTCCGGAAGGATGGCCACGGCTTCCTGGTCGACGATGTCGCCGGTGTCCGGCCTGGCTTCCATGTAGTGCAGCGTGGCGCCAGTTTTCTTTTCGCCACGAATGACGGCCCAGTTGACCGGCGCCCGGCCGCGGTACTTCGGCAGCAGCGAACCGTGCATGTTCAGCGCGCCAAGGCGGGCCGCGTCGAGCAGCGGCTGCTTGAGCATGTTGCGATAGTAAAACGAGAACACGAAATCGGGTCTTTCGCCGGCCGCCGCCATCACCTGGCTCGAAGTGTTTGCATCTTCCGGCGTCACGACGGGAATGCCGCGGCTGCGCGCAAGCTCGGCGACGCTGCCGAACCAGATGTTCTCCGATGCGGAGTCCGTGTGCGTGACGACCAGCGGAATTTCGACGCCGCCGTCCAGCAGCACTTGGAGGCAGCGCACGCCGACGTCGTGATAGGCGAACACCAGAGCCGTGGTCATGGGTTTCGCGATGCCTCGCGAATCGCGTTGACGCTGCGCGGAACATCGCTCTCCGGCTTGCGGGAGTCTCCGCGCAGTACCGCGCTGACGATGAATCGCGGCCGGCGCAGCACCTGCTGGTAGATCCGGCCGATGTATTCGCCCAGCAGGCCGATGCCGAACAGGATGACGCCCAGCAGGAAGAATTCGAGGCCGTTGACGACGGAGCTGAACACGCCTTCGGCTGCGCTCCCGCGCACGATCCTGTGCGCGACCTGGAATACCACGAAGCCCATGGAGCCCATCGCCAATACGAATCCCACCACGGAAAACGCCTGCAGCGGTGCCAGCGAGAAACCCGTGACGAGATCGAAGTTCAGGCGCATCAGCCGGTACAGCGAATACTTGGTTTCGCCCGCGGCGCGCTCTTCGTGCTGCACCTCGATTTCGGCCGGGCTGTTGGAAAAAGTGAAGGCCAGGGCCGGGATGAAGGTGTTGATCTCCTCGCACTGGTTGATCGCGTCGACGATCTGGCGGTCGTAGGCGCGCAGCATGCAGCCCTGGTCGGTCATGTGAATGCTGGTGGTGCGCTCGCGCAGGCTGTTCAGCAGCCGCGAGGCGTTGCGGCGAAACCAGGTGTCCTGGCGCTGCATGCGCACGCCGCCGACGTAGTCGTGGCCGGCGTCCATTTTCGCGAGAAGCTTCGGGATTTCCTCCGGCGGGTTCTGCAGGTCCGCGTCCAGCGTGACGATGCGCGCACCGCGGGCCTGCTGGAAGCCGGCCATGATCGCAAGGTGCTGGCCGTAGTTGGCGTTGAACAGCACGACGCAGGTCACGTCGGGACGTTTCTCGAACTGCGCTCGCAGGATCGCACCCGAGCGGTCCGCGCTGCCGTCGTTCACGAAGATGACTTCGTAGCTCTGGCCCAGCGCGTCGAGCACGGGATAGAGGCGCTCGAACAGCGCGGCGAGGCCGGCTTCCTCGTTGAATACCGGGATGACCACGGAAAGGTTGGGTGCCTGGGCGTTCATCGCAAGCTCAGCGGACGGCATGTTCGATCACGTCCTCCAGTTCATCGCACACGCGGTCGACGTCCGAGTCGGCCATGCCGAAGAACAGCGGCAAGGTCAGGGTTTCGCGCGCGATCCTCTCGGCGTTCGGGAACATGCCCTCGGCGTATCCGGCTTTCCTGCCGACCGTGGTGAGATGAAGCGCCTCGTAGGAAATGCCGGTGCCGATGCCGCGAGCGTGCAGCGCGTCCATGAACTGCTTGCGGCTCATCGTCATGCGTTCGAGCGGCAGCAGCACGCAGAACATGTTCCAGCTGTGCTCGTCGTCCCGGCCTTCCGGCGCGTCCTGCGGAAGCCCGAACGGACCGCCTTTCAATCTTGCGAAATACCTTGCGGCGAGCTGGCGCCTGCGCGCGTTGAATTCGTCGAGGCGCTCGAGTTGTGCCAGGCCAAGGCGCGCGCTCACGTCGGACATGTTGTATTTGCCGGCGACCACTTCCACGTCGCGCGTGCCGTCCGCGAGCCGGGCAATGCCGTGGAAGCGCAGCCTCTCCGCGAGCTTCGCGTCCTCTTCGCCGCGCAACACCAGGGCGCCGCCCTCGATGGTCGTCATGTTCTTGTTCGGATGGAAGCTGAATGCCGCCATGTCGCCGAAGCTGCCGATCGGCTTTCCGCGCCACGAGGAGCCGATGGCGAGCGCGGCATCCTCGATGACACGCAGGTTGCGGCGTTGCGCCAGGCCATAGAGTCGGTCCATGTCCAGCGCCAGGCCGGCGAAATGCGTGGGCAGGATCGCGCGCGTGCGCGGCGTGATCGCGGCCTCGGCTTGCTCCAGGTCCATGTTGCGGCTCGCCAGTTCACAGTCGACGAATACCGGCTTCGCGCCCAGGCGCAGGATCATGTTCGGCGCGGCGAAGAAACTCATCGCGGAGGTGATGACCTCGTCGCCGGGGCCGATGCCGGCTATTTGCAGCGCGATCTCCAGCGCCGCCGTGCCCGAGGTGAGCGTGCGCACCGGCCGGCCGCCGTGGCGTGCGGAGAGCGCCTTCTCGAAGGCCAGCACGTTGGGGCCGCTGGCGATCCAGCCGGACCGGAACACCTCGGCGACGCCGGCGATGCTCGCCTCGTCTATGGTCGGCCGCGCGAACGGCAGGTAAGGCAGCTTGTGGGTCAGGTCGTTCACGATCTCGCCACCAGGAACACGCCGACGATGATCGTGCCGATGCCCACCATGCGCTGCGCGGTGAGGGCTTCGCCGAACAGGTACCACGCTGCCAGCGCGTTGACCACGTAGCCGATGGAAAGCATCGGATAGGCGACGCTCACGTCGACGCGGGACAGCGCCATGATCCACACCACGACGCTCACCACGTACAGGCCCAGGCCGCACAGGATGGCCGGCTCGGCCGCGAGCCGCAATCCGATCGGGACGATGTTCTGCGCCGTATACGCGAACGTGCCGACGTGATTCGTGCCGGCTTTCAGCAGCAGTTGCGCCCCGGCATTGAGCAGGACGCCGGTCACAATGAGGGCGAAGGTGATCGCGTTCATGAGCGGGCAACGATCACGCGCCGGGAATCCTGATAGAGCAGCCGCATCGGCAGCCCCTGCTGCGCGAGATCCCGGTACACATCGGGGCCCATGATGGCCAGGGCCTGGCGGTCGTTTTCCCAGCGGGACCGGAATTCCTGCACGGAAGCGATCCGCAGTTCCGGTTGCTGCTGCAGGCCGAATTCCAGTTCATCGCCATAGTCTACCAGCGTAACAGTGCGCTTGATGTAGAACGGCAGCGTGTGTTCGTACGTCTTGACGCTGTAGAACGGCACGCCGGCGGCGAGCAACGGCTTCGCGGATTGTGCCGCTCGCGCCGCGGAATACGAAGGGGAGAGCGACTGCAAGCCGGTCATCGTCATCTGGACCAGCAGCAGGCCGCCGCAGCCGAGGATCACGACCGCCGTCGGCACGCTTGCGCGCCGCGCCAGGAACCAGGATCCGGCGCAAGCCGCAAGCATGAGCGCGAACCCTGCGGTCAGCCAGATGGAGAGACCCTGGAGCATTTCGGCGGGCCGGTTCTCGCTGGCAAATCTCGCGATGAAAGGCGCCACCGCGAGACCCGCCAGCGCGAGCGCCGCCATGGGCAACATGTAGCGCGCGAGCCGCCTGCCTTCGACGTGCGCGAGCCATTCGCCGAGCAACAGCGCGACGGCCGGGAACAGCGGCAGGATGTAGGAGGCCAGCTTGGAGCCGGAGACGCTGAAGAACGCGAAAATGATTGCGGCGTGCAGCAGCAGGAACCGGCGCGGCCTGAACGGCGCATCGGCGGCGTCCGCCTTCCAGGCGCGCCATGCGGCCGGTGCCGCCATGATCGTCCACGGCAGCAGCCCGGCGACGAGTACCGGGATGAAATACCACCATGCGCCGACGCGATTGTGCTCGTGCGTGAGGAAGCGCTCGAAGTGCTCGTGGATAAAGAAAAACCGCGCGAATTCGGGATTGGCCAGGGAGACCGCGACGATCCACGGCGCGCTGATGGCCAGGAAAATCGCGATGCCGGAACCGAATTGCATGCGCCGCAGCAGCGTGAAATCCCGCTGGAGCAGCACGTAAGCGGACACCGACATGGCAGGCAGCATCAGGCCGATGAGGCCCTTGCTCAGGAAGGCCGCTCCGGCCGCGGCCCACGCCAGCAGCATCCAGCGGCGGGCTTGCGTCGTCGCGCGGGACTCTTGCGCGAGCAGGAAGCCGGCCATCGCAGCCGTCAGCCAAAACGTCAGGCCCATGTCGAGCGTGTTCATATGGCCGATGGCCGCGTACAGCAAGCTGCCGGCCAGCACCGCCGCGGCGCAAAGGCCGGCCGTGCGACCGAACAGCCGCGCGCCGGCGAAGCCCGTCAGCAGCACGCCTGCGAAGCCGGTGAGCGCCGCCCACAGGCGCGCGGTCCACTCGCTCTCGCCGAACGCCCGGTACGCGGCTGCCGTCATCCAGTATTGCAGCGGCGGCTTCTCGAAATACTTGATGCCGTTCAGGCGCGGCGTAACCCAGTCGCCGGTGACGGCCATCTCGCGGGCGATCTCGGCGTAACGGCCCTCGTCCGGGCGCACGAGGTCGCGGTAATCGAGATTGCAGAACCAGGCCACGGCGAATGCCAGCAGCAATGCAGCCGGCCACTTGGCGGTCCAGGCCGGGCCTGCCGCGGTTTCCTTGTCGATCATTGCTTGCGGTGCAGGGAGGCCACGAAGCCCGCACTGTACCGTAGTCGGGCTGCCCGCGGCCGCGCGGATTGCGGCACAATGAGTCGGGCCGGATACAGGCCGACAAAACAAAATGGAGGAGCAGCATGAAAACCGCATTCGCCAGGTTTCTCGCAGCTTGTTCGCTTGCCGCATTCGTCGCGGCACCATCCCACGCCGCCGAGCCGATCGTGCTCGGCCTGGTCGACGAGGTCACCGGCCCCCAGGCCGAGGCCGGCGTGCTCACCGCCCAGGGCGTGAAGCTCGCGATCGAGGAAATCAACGCAGCGGGCGGAATCCTCGGCCGCCAGGTCGAGCTTCGCATCGAGGACAACGCCAGCGCCAATCCGACGACGGTGCTCGCCTACACCAAGCTCGCCGAGGCCGGCGTGGTCGCCGTGATCGGGCCCTTGCGCAGCACGCAGGTGCAGGCGGCGTCGCCCACCATCGCCAAGGCGAAAATCCCGGCCATGATCGGCGGCAGCGACCCCAGCCTCACGCGCGTGAACAATCCGTGGATCTTCCGCGTGCGGCCGAACGATTTGTATTCGTCGAAAGTGATGGCCGAGTTCGGCATCAGGGAGCTGAAGAAAAAGAAGTGGGCGATCGTGCATTCGACCGACACCTTCGGCACCGGCGGCAAGAATGCGCTGGTCGAGGCGCTGAAGGCGCAGGGCGTCGAGCCGGTCATGATCGAGGGCTACACCAATAATTCGCAGGATTTCACGCCCATCGTGCTGCAGATCAAGAAATCCGGCGCGGACATCATCGGCAGCTACATGACCAACTCGCCCGACGTCGGCATCTTCGCGAAGCAGTTGCGCCAGCTCGGCGTCAACGCGGAATGGATCGGCTCGACGTCCGTCGTCACCGACACGGCGCGCAAGCTCGCCGGCGAATCGCTGTACGGCGTGTACAGCGTCTCGGACTTCGTCGTGGACGCCAACGACGAAAGCCGCGGCTACGGAAAGCGCTACAAGGCGAAGTACGGCGCCGATCCGGACCTGTACTCGGCCTGGGCCTACGGCGGCGTCTACCTGCTGAAGACCGCGATCGAGAAGGCGAAGTCGACGGAAGCCGAGGCCATCCGCAACGCGATGCTGTCGATCAAGGGGCTGAAAGGCGTCGAAGGCACCTACAACTTCGATGCCAACGGCGACGGCGTGCACGGCTACAACGTGGTCAGGAACGTGGACGGGCAGATCAAGTTCATGAAGCACATAGAGTTCGACTGAGAAGCGAGATTGACATGGGGCATTGGGCCGCATGGGCGGGGAAGCGATTGCGCAGGCGTCGACAATGACCGGACTGCCTGCGGGTGTCGTTCGCACGATGTGCCCGATGAATTGCCATCCCACGCTCTGCGGCATGCTGGCCGAGGTGCGCGAGGGCAGGCTGGTGGGCGTCAAGGGAGATGCTGCCAACCCGGACAGCCAGGGGTTTCTTTGCGTCCGCGGAAAGGCATCTCGCGAGGTCATCGACAATCCCACTCGCCTGCTGCATCCGCTGATACGCGATCACCGCGACGACGAGTTCCGGCGCGCGACCTGGGACGAAGCGTTCGAGCGCATCGTGGCTGGCATGCAGGATCCCGCGGCCGTGGGCATCTGGCCGGGGCACGGCATCTTCTCAACCAGTTACGGCACGCGCATCGGCGCGCAATTGCTCGCGCGATTCGCCAATTTCCACGGCAGCCATTACTGGAATCCGACCATGATCTGCTGGGGTCTCGGTGCATTCGGGCTCGGGCTCACCGGCATGCTCGAGACCAATACCAAGGAGGACATGGGCGAGCATTCGGAGCTTATCCTGCTCTGGGCTGCCAACCTCACCAGCCAACCGAATACCGCGCGACACCTGCTCGCCGCGAAACGGCGCGGCGCGCACATCGTGACCATCGACGTGCGCAAGACCGAGGCGGCCGCCAAGTCGGACGAAGTGATCGTCATCCGCCCCGGCACGGACGCCGCGCTGGCGCTGGCGATGATGCACGTAATTTGCGCGGAGCAACTGCACGACGCGTCATTTGTCGCGAAGCACACGATCGGGTTCGATGAGCTCGCCGCCCACGTCAAGGCGTATACGCCGGGGTGGGCCGCCGACATCACCGGGATCTCGTCCGATCGCATCGTCACCCTGGCCCGGCGCTATGCGGATACGCGGCCGGCGATGATCGTCCTGGGCGGCAGCTCGATGCACAAGGGGGCCAACGGATGGCAGGCCGGTCGTGCGATTGCGTGTTTGCCGGCGCTGACGGGAAACGTCGGCATCGCCGGCGGCGGGTTCGGGCCGCGTCACGGCAGCGCCGCGCACGGTCGAGGCCTCGGCAGCATCATCGAACCGGATCGCCGGGTGCGCGCACAGGACGTTCCCAACCAGATGTCCGCCATTTCCGCGGCGCTGCGCGAAGGCAGGATTCGCACACTGCTGCTGATGGGCACGAACATGCTCTCTTCGTACGCCGATGCCGGCGATCTGGCGCACGGGCTCGAGCGCACTGCGCTGGTGGTCAGCCACGACCTGTTCCTGAACGACACCGCGCGCCGTTTCGCGGACGTCGTGCTGCCGGGCACCGCCTGGCTGGAGGAACTCGGTTGCAAGATGACGCACACGCATCTCTATCTCATGGAGCGGGCACTTGCCGCGCCCGGTGAAACGCGTTCGCTTTACCAGGTGATCAAGGAACTGGCCGCGCGCCTGGGCCTCGCGGACTTTCATCCCTGGGCGTCGGAAGAAGCGATGATCGATGCGGTGCTCGATCATCCGTGTACGGGTCGTGCGACAGTGGCGACGATGCGCGCGGAGGGCGGCATCCGCGCGCTCAACATCTCGCATGTGGCCAACCCGACCCTCGATTTTGATACGCCGTCGCGCAAGATCGAGTTCGTTTCGGAACAGGCGCGACGCCTCGGGCTGCCGATCCTTCCGGTCTATGAGGCGCCGGTCGTGCAGGCGCCGATCCCAGGTGGCCAGCGCTATTCGCTCGCCCTCGCACAGGGGCGAACGATGAGCCACTTCCACGCCTTCTATAACAACGGCAGGGAACTGCCGACGCTCGCCCGGCTGGAAGCGGAGCCGACCTTGTGGATTTCTCCCGAGGACGCAGCGACACGCAATCTCGCGGAAGGCGCGGCGATTCGCATCTTCAACGCGCGCGGCGACTTGCTTGCGCGTGCCCATGTCACCGCCCGCATCCCGAGCGGCACCGTCTGGATGCGCGATGGATGGCCCGGTCTCAACAGCCTGACCGGCGGTGCGCCGGTATTGCCGGATGCGGCGGTGGACCTCTTCGGATTCGCGGCTGGCCAGTCGACGTTCGACACGATGGTCGAAGTGGCGCCGGCGTAGGTGGTAGAACTACAAGGGATAGCGGTGAATTCACTTCACCCGCTGGCCGCGAATGGAGATTTGCGGCCAGCAGGTTCGAAAGCGCGATTGAAATCGATACTGACCCTGTTTGTTTCCGGGTTCAATCGTTGTAGATCAATATCCGGTTGTTCATCGTATCAGTGATAAAAAGCTGGGTACCCAAGGCAAATACACCGGACGGTTGATTGAGTGTTGTCGCAGTGGTTCCGGTGCCGTTGTTGGCGAAATTCACTTGCCCGATCACGGCATTCGCCGCCTGGCCATTGCTGGTCGGGAAGCTGTTCCAGATCAGAATCCGATGGTTATATGTGTCGGCCACGAACAACTGATTATTGAGCACGGACAGCCCCAGCTGCGGGAAGCTCAGGGTATTGGCCGCTGGAGCGCCACCCCGGTTGTCGGTCGTACCTAGGAAGTCCGCCTGACCCAGCACCAGGTCAGCAGCCTGGCCATTGCTGGTCGGGAAGGTATTCCAGATCAGCACGCGACTGTTAAGCGTATCCGACACCACGAGCCGGGTGCCGTCGCTCCACACCGCAGAAGGCAGGCTGAGCGTGTTACCCGCTGCTGCGCCTCCGCGATTCTGGGCGCAGCTGATCATGTCAGCCTGACCCAAAACCAGGTCGGCGGGCGTGCCATCTACCGTTGGAATGCTATTCCAGATCAATACGCGGTGATGGTTGCCATCGGGAACGATGATCTTGCTGCCAACCGACCAGACGGCCTCGGGCACATCCATTCCAACGGCGTCGCAAGCGCCTGGCGCACCGGTAGTCTTGTCGACCTGGCCCAACACTACGTCGATGGTGCCGGGACTTCCTGAAGGGAGCGTGTTGTAGATACTGACCCGGTTATTGCTGAATTCGGAGACGAACAAACGTCCACCTGAGACTACGGGGCCACCCGGGCCAAACATTGTTGTAGCGGAGGTGCCTGCTCCGGTCGACACCAGATCAGGCTGGCCAAGAGCGTAGGCAGCACTAGCGCCATTGACTGAAGGAATGCCGGAGAATACAAGAACCCGACTATTAAAGTCGTCCCCGACGTACAGATTGCCATTTGCGACATGCGCTGACGAGAAGAGTCCGCTAAATCCCGTTGCTCCAGCGCCCGCAGTACCGGTTACAAAATCAGGCTGACCCACTACCACAGCGGCTGCCTGGCCGTTGTTGAAGAGCGGAGGTGTGCCGCCACCTCCTGTACTGCCTCCCCCGCCTCCACCGCCTCCGCAGGCGGCGAGTGCAATGAATGCAAGAACGGACAACGGTATCCCGATTGATTTAAACGCGGTCTTCATGACAGTCCCCCCCTTTTTGGATTATGTTTGGATCATTCGAAGCCTTGCGGATGGGCATCCTTTTTAGGATATTGATATTGGATTCCGCAAGATTCCACCGAGAGCTTATGACGGACAAATTGTTTATGTCAACGAGCTAACGGTAAAACGCCTGCATTGCACTGCACGATGGCTTGAAACTATTGATTGAAAGAGTGCACGATGACAGGCCGAAAGCCCTGACGCATGAAATGAATGCGATCGGGATTTATAGTTGGTATGTGAAACTTCCCTGCAATGAGCAATCCCGCAGACCCATGGAATCCCTGGTCACGCTAGGCACTGCTGTCGGCACGCTGCTCAAGGCGCGCAAGCAAACGCTGGCCGTCGCCGAATCTTCTGCGGGCGGTGTGATCAATGCCGCGCTCGTGGCCGTTCCCGGGGCTTCCGCCTACTACCTTGGCGGCGCGATCGTTTATACGAAGGCGGCGCGCAAGGCCCTGCTGGGGATCGATGCAGAAGACATGATCGATATCCGATCGGCCAGCGAGTCCTACGCGGCATTGCTGGCCCGTCGCGTGCGGATCAATCTTGGCGCAACGTGGGGCTTGAGCGAGACGGGTGCGAGCGGGCCGACGGGAAATCGCTATGGCGACGCCGCGGGCCACGCCTGCATCGCCGTCTCCGGTCCCGTGGACGCGGTGATCACGCTGGAGACCGGGAACGTGGACCGCGAACAAAACATGTGGTTGTTCGCGCGCCGCGCCCTGGCATTGCTGGAGGCGTGCGTTCGCAAGGCTTGAGCGGAAAGAGGGCGGCGCGTACCCGATTCTCCGCGTAGCTTCCCTTGCTCGGGTCTACTTTGCCGCAACCGCTTCCACTTCAAGCTTCCACTCGGGCTTGAGCAAGGTCGCGGCCACGACTGTTAGTCCTACCTCGTGGTCGCCGAGGTGTTTCTTGCGGATCGCCTTGTTCGCTTCCATGTACTCCGGCCGCGCGAGATAAGTCCGCAGGAACACCAGGTTCCGGATCTCCATTCCGGCCGAAGCCAGGATGGTTTCGAGGTGTTGCCAGATCAATTCGCTCTGGGCTTCGAACGATTCGGGCAGGGTCTTGCCGTCGGATTCGTAGCCGTTGAGGCCGCTGATGTAGAGCGTTCGCGCGCCGCTCGCCACTTCGACGGCGTGGGTGTAGCCGGGATATTTGGGGTAGAGGCCCTTCGGATCGTGCTTCGTGATCGTCATGCGGTTTCCTTGGGTCGCGGGCCGGCGTTGTCGACGCCGCCGGTCACCGTGATTTTCTCGCGGTTCGATGTGTTTATTTGCCATTGATCAGAGGGGTGAGCGCTCGGCGAACGCGGGCTTCGAGCTTGGAACCCGAGAGTTCGGTTGTCAAGAATGCGTCCCGGTTTCGCTTTTTCTTTTCGGGCCGCAACCACGCCACGCATAATTGCGCCTTTCGTGGAGGTGGCTATGGCCAAGCCCAAGGATCGCCCTTTACTCGAAGCAACGATGCAGAACGCCGAGGCCGCGTTCGATCTTGCGACCGACAACGAAGCCGTCAGGGCGATTCCCATCATCGGTACCGCCTTCAAGGTGGCGAAAGGGATTGACGACCTTCGTTCGCGCGCGTTTGCGGCCAAGCTGGCGAATTTCGTTACCGCAAAGGAATTGCAAACCGCCAAGGCCAGGGACAAGCTGAAAAACGGCATCGCGGAGTCTCCGGAGGAAGCGCAGAAGCTCGGCGAATCGCTGTTCCTCGTGCTCGAACGCATGACGGACATGGAGAAGCCCGCCCTCCTGGCGCGCTTGTTCGCCGGTTACCTCGACGATCGCATCACGAGCATCGAATTGAGAAGATTGGCGCAGGCCGTCGATTCGGCATTCGTCGATGACCTGAAGATTCTCGAATCGTGGTCCGACAAGAAGGCATACATCGGCGGCCTGGATCTGGACGAGGACAAATGGCGAACTAACTTGCTGGTGACCGGACTCACCGGCACCCTGACCAACCAGCTCGGCCAGATCGAAAACTTCATCACGGAACTCGGCCGATGCTATCGAAGGGCGCTTGGCAAGGAGCGCAAGTCCTAGCGTCAATGCTGGCCGCGACGTTGCGCGCGATGCGCCACCCTTGGATGAATCGGACCCCTATCCGGCGAGGCCACGCAGATTCTTTTACCTGCCTGTGAAAACTCTGCTTGTTCCGCAGAGCAGGCGCGACTCCTACGGCCCTGATACTTAACGAATGTTGCGCTGGCCGGCAATTTGCTCTTTATCGTTCGTCGGGCGAGATCGATAGCGTCGATCCGCGGGCGATGCGGCTTGTCTACACGGCCGCAACGATTGCCACGCGAGGAGGGCCTTCCATGCACAATTTCACCACCAGGTTATTTGCGATCCTTTTCATTGCGGCGACGGCAGCGGCGTGCACGAATCCGGCGGTGGCGATAACCAATCGCGCCCTGGATTCCCGCGATATCAGCGCCTATAACGAGTACCTCAAGGACGCCGCGATGATCAACCTCGAACGGGAAAAAGCCGGGTTGGATCCCACGCCCGTGATGACTCGGGACGAATGGGCCGGCAAGAAACCCTGACTGGAAATCGAGGACAGCGTTCGCCACGGCAAATCGGCCGCGCGGCTCCTGCTATTTGTGTCGGGAAATGACGAAGGACCGCGCTAAGGGGATCGTTCCCGGAACGGCTGGCGCGGCAGCGACGCGATCAGTCCGTTGAGCTCTTCGAGCCGGACGGGCTTCACGAAATGATGGTCGAAGCCGGCTTCACGGCTCAGGCGCCGGTCTTCTTCCTGGCCGTACCCGGAAACCGCGATGATCACCATGTTCGAACCCTCGTCGAAGCCGCGCAACGCGCGCGCCACTTCGTAGCCGTCCATGCCTGGAAGGCCGATATCGAGCAGCACGATTTCCGGACGGAACTGCTTCGCCAGTTCGATCGCATCGCGCCCGCTGTACGCCGTCCTGACGTCGTGTCCCAAGGCTGACTCGATGGCGGCGAGGCTGTCTGCGCTATCGCAGTTGTCATCGACCACCAGCATTCGATAGCGCGCGGAAGCCGCAGGCTGTGAGCCCTCCGCGGCCGCGATGGTGTGGAGCAGGCCGGACGCCAGCGGCAGGCGCACCACGAATTCGGCGCCTTTGCCGGCGCCGTTGCTTGAAGCCGCGAGGGTTCCGCCGTGCATTTCCACGATGCGCCTGGCAATGGTCAGGCCGATTCCCAGCCCGCCTTCGCTGCGATCCAGCCCGCGATCGCCCTGCACGAACAGGTCGAATATCCTCGACAGCAGTTCCGGCGCGATGCCGATCCCGGTATCGCTTATCCGCAATTCGGCCTGCGACTCATCCGCTCGCAGGGAAATCTCGATGCGCCCGCCGGAAGGCGTGTACTTGACCGCGTTGTTGACGAGGTTGAGGATCACCTGGTAGATGCGCGTCACGTCCGCCTCGATCGGGACGGTTTCCTCGCACAGCTTCAGCTCCAGCCGGTGTTTTCGCGCCTCGATCATCGGCCGGGTGGATTCGACCGCGCGCAGGACGATGTCGTTCAGGCTGGCCGCCACTTTCTGCAGCCGGATCTTGCCCCGCGTGATGCGGCTGACGTCGAGCAGGTCGTCCACGATGTGCGTCAGGTGCGCCATCTGGCGGTCGAGTATGCCGAGCACGCTCGCGCTGTGCGCGGGATCGCTGCGCACGATCGCGATCGCATTCACGATGGGCGCCAGCGGGTTGCGCAGCTCGTGCGAAAGCATCGCGAGGAATTCGTTCAGGTGGCGCTCGTTTTCCTGCAGCTCTTCCACGCGCTGGCGCACCGCGTCTTCCGCGCGCCGGCGCTGGCCGATTACGACGCTGAGGGTCAGGCCCGTCACGACCAGGATGCCGGTGTAGGAAAGCAGGTAGAAGCTGATGGCCGGCGCGCTCTCCCCGGCGAAGTAGCCTTCGCCTCTCAACGTGCAATAGATCGCGATGCCGCAAATGATCGCAATGGAAGTCATCACGCCGCGCTGGTCGAATCGCGTCGCGATCCAGATCACGAAGGGGAACATGAGGAAGGTCAGGCGTTCCAGCGTGTTGTCCGAGCCGGGTTCCCCGAACACCAGCACGGTCGTCATCACGATGGCCGCCGCCAGGACGAGCGCCTCGACCCACTTCGCAAGGCCTAGCTTCGGAAGCGGACGGCGCGCCCACAGCAGGATGAGCGGCGTGAGGATCATGATCCCTGAAGCGTCGCCCTGGAACCATATCCATGCGTTCGAGGTGAATTCATCGGGATGGATGGCTCCGGACAAGGTCAGGGATGCCGACCCGATGAACGCGGCGGTCACGGCACTGAGCATGCTCAGCCCGATGAAGGCGAATACCGCGCCGCCGGTTTCGAATTCTCCGCGTGCCCCGATGTGGCGCCCGACGAACGATGCGGCGACCAAAGCCTCCAGCGTGTTGCCGGTACCGATCAGCACGGCCAGCAGCGGCGAGCCCTGGATGGTGAAGTTGGTGATGGCGGCGCCCAGCCAGATGCCGGGCCACATGTTCGTGCCGAACAGGAGCAGTGCCGCCAGGGCTATGCCGGATGGCGGCCAGATGCCGGTCGCGTAGCCGGGCGGGATGGCAAGCAGCAGCGCCGCCTTCGCGGAGAAGAAATAGATCGCCGCGAGCACGGCAATGCGGACAAGGCGCATTGCCTTGCCGCGCGAAGGATCACGCTGACCGGGTAAGTCCGCGGCGTCCAATCGATTCCCCCGTAGCCGAAATGGTTGCCCGTCGCTGTTGCCGCATTGGCGGGCTGCAAACCGAGCCTACATACTACCGCCGGACGGTATCGATGCGAGAAAGGCATTTGCCGGCGTGGCGCGACCGGCAAGCATGCTTGCGGCAATAGCGCAATTCAATTGTCGTCATTGGCGGACGGGTGGCGTACCCGAAATGCGTTTGCCGAAACGCCCGGTGCCGCGGCGAAGGCCGGGTGCGCTAAAGTCCGGTTTTGAGCGAGCGAGACGACGCTCCCGGCAATCCGCACCGTGCCTTTCCCGCGTGTTCCTCCAGGCGAACAGACCCGATGCAAAACAGACTGACAGTGGGCATTGCCGGATGCGGCTCGATGGGCCTGCCGATGGCGCAGGCCCTGCAAGGCGCCGGCTACGAGGTCTGGGGCCTCGACGTGCGGCCGTCCAGGGAATTCGGCTCCTTCCAGTCGCGGATGCTGGAAGAACCCGCGGAATTCGCGGCGCGCGTGGATGTTTGCATCTCGGTCGTTCGCGACGTGGCGCAGACCCGTGAGCTGTGCTTCGATCGCCAGGCCCTGTTTTCGCGGGAGCGACATCCGAAGACGCTGGTCGTGAGTTCGACCCTGACGCCGCGCTTCCTGCCGGTGCTGCGCAACGAGCTTCCCGCGGACGTGACCCTCATCGATGCGCCGATGTCCGGTGCCCCGCATTCAGCGCGCCTGCGGCAACTGAGCTTCATGCTCGGCGGGCCGGATGAAGCGCTGGATCGATTGATGCCGCTGTTCCATGCCATGGGCAAGTCCGTGTTCAGGCTTGGAGCGCTGGGTGCGGGCATGACGGCGAAAGTGCTGAACAACTATGTTGCCAGCGCTTCCGTCGTTGCCGTGCGGCGCGCTTATGCTCGCGCGCGCGAACTCGGCGTGGATCTCGACAAGCTGCGCGCCGTGATGTCGGCCAGTTCCGGCGCGACTTGGTTCGGCGAGCGCTTCGACGAAATCGACTGGTCGCGCGAAGGCTTTGAGCCCGGCAACACGATCGGCATCCTGGAGAAGGACGTGCGTTCGGGCCTGGATGCCGTGGAGGGGGCGAAGTGCGCGGCGCCGGATGCGTACGATGAGGCGTTGATCGCGGCGCTGCGCGCGATGGAGCCGTTTGCGGACTAGCTTCGCGCCCTAAGCTTTTCCGGATTCTTCAGGCGCTTTGCCGCCACGAATGGCGGGGCACGTAGCCGAGCAGCCGCTTCGCTTTCGCGTTCGATTGCAGCGAGTCGAACATGCCGAGGTCGGGCGCGACTTCCACGTCGGGAAAGCATTCCGCCATGAGATCGCGACTCGGCCGCGCCATGACCGTATCGGCCGCGGCGACGATGCAATGCTCGGCGCCTTCGATCGGCGCTTCCAGCGCGAGCCGGCAGGCTTGCGCGACGTCGCGCGTGTCGACGTAGCTCCACAGGTTCCACTTGCGCACGTTCGCATCGGATTGCCAGCCGGCAAACATGCCGTACTCCTCCGGCTGGATGACGTTGGAAATGCGCAGGCCGACGAACGAGGTGCCCGGATTCCAGCGGCTCATCTGCCGCGCCATCTCTTCCGACAGCACCTTGGCGAGCGCGTAGGAATTTTCCGGCAGCAGCGGATGCTCCTCGGTGATCGGCGCGAAGGCGGGACGCTCGCGCGTGAAGGGCAGCCCGAACGTGGTTTCGCTCGATGCCCATACCACGCGCTGCAGTCCGAACAGCGTGACGGCGCTGAACACGTTGTACGTCGTCATCAGGTTGTGCTGGAACGTCGTTGCATCGGGTGCGAGTCCCGGTGCGGGAATGGCGGCGAGGTGGATGACCGCATCCGCCTGTTCGAACGGCCGCCGACGTTCCACCGTGCCGGTGGCGCGCCGCAAGGCATCGATGGTCTGTCCCATGTCCGCGACATCCGCGTCGAGCCGGTGGCACAAGGGCTCCGCCGCGGCCAGCCGATCGATGTTGATGACGCTGTAGCCGTGCTCGATGAGCTCCTTGATCACTGCCCGGCCGGCCTTGCCGCTGCCGCCGGTTACCGCGATATTTTTCGCCATGTGCTGACCTCTATTGTTGTAATGCGCCTGTGCGGCCATGCTAACCCAACGCCCGTCCCCGCATTCCCAGGTGTCTTCCCCTGCGCGTTCGCATCCTGCATCATGCGTGCGGCGTCACGGACGCCGCCAAATCCGGAAACAGGACAGGACATGATCCATACGTCAACGAAGACGCTGGCGATGCTGCTGGCGGCCGTGCTCGGTGCCGGCGAAATCGCAATCGCCGAAGAGATCGCGCCGACGAACGACCTGCCGAACCCGTTCCAGACCATTGCGCCTTGGGGCGAGCTCCCCGCCGGGCGAACGTGGGGCGCGCTGAGCGCGGTGGCGATCGACAACGACGGCAAGTCGGTCTGGGTGGCGAACCGCTGCGGCGCGAACCCGGACATTCCGCGCGGAGAATCGCCGTTTGCGTATGACAGTTGCGCTGGCTCCGATGTCGCGCCGGTCATGAAGTTCGATGCTTCCGGCAAGCTGCTGAAGAGCTTCGGTGCCGGGTTATTCATCTTCCCGCACAAGATCTATGTCGACGCACAGGGCAACGTGTGGGTGGTCGACGGCCGCGCGGCCAACGCGCGCGAGCGCAAGAAATATCCGGACGACAAGCCCAAGGGGCACACGGTGGTCAAGTTCAGCCCGGAAGGCAAGCTGCTGCTGACCATAGGCACGCCCGGCGTCGCCGGCAATCCGCCGGACGCGTTGACGGAGCCCTGCAGCGTGGCGGTGCTATCCAACGGCGATGTGCTGGTCGCGGAAGGCCACGCCGGTCAGTATCCCGGCCAGGGACCGGACAGCGTGGCGCGCATTTCGCGTTTCACCCGGGACGGCAAGTTCATCAAGTCGTTCGGCCGCTGGGGTACCGGCCCCGCCGAGTTCAAGACGCCCCACGACATCGCGCTCGATGGCCAGGGCAGGTTGTTCGTCGCCGATCGCGGCAACATGCGCATCCAGATCCTCGATACCGATGGTGATTTCATCGCCGAGTGGCTGCAGTTCGGCCGGCCGAGCGGCGTTGCCATCCGCGGCGATACGATTGCGGTTGCCGACTCCGAATCCAACGGGCTCGATTTTTCTATCCACCCGGGATGGAAGCGCGGCATCCGCGTCGGCAGCGTGAGAACCGGCGAGGTGGCCTTTCGCATACCCGATCCGCTCGAGCTGAAGGGCACGAGCGCGGCCGAGGGCATCGCCATCGACGCCAGCGGCAACATCTATGGCGGCGAGGTCGGGCCGCGGCAATTCGTCAAGCACGTCAGGCGGTAGCGCGCCGGCATCGGGCGTCAAAGATGCAATGAGCATGCAGGATCTACGCTCGCATTCCAATTCACACGCAACGCTGCGTCAAAGCGCCCGGCCTGCTTCTGATTTTGCTCGGTCCGCGACTCCGCGACCGCCGGCATGGACGATTCTGGCGGTCCGCGGACGTTCGCAGTGAACGCCACCAGCCGGCAATTGTCCATCCGCAAGGCGATGGCTGCCGACGCGGGATTGCTGATGTCCCGAGCATGCAGCCAGCCGAACAACCAACGTCCCCGCGAGGGGCAACAACGAGGCGACATGTTTGGATGGGATTCGCGCGCCGCAAAGGCGGCCTGGACGGTCGGACTCGTGGCGTTGGCGTTCTACGTCGCGTATGCCATCCGCAAGACCCTGCTGATTTTCCTGCTGGCCTTGTTTTTTGCGTATATGATCGCGCCGCTGGTCGGATTCATCGACCGGCATATGTGGCGGCGGATTCCGCGCGTGGTGTCGGTTTTGCTGGCGGTCGCGCTGGTCGTGGTGGTGCTGGGCTCCGGCGCCGCGCTGGTCGCCCCCTCGATTTCGGAGGAAGCGCAGAAGCTCGCCGAACAGCTTCCGAAGCTGACCGAGGAGTCCGCCATCGTCGACCGGATTCCATTGCCCGGCTGGCTCGAGCAGTATCGGGAACGCATGCGCGCCTTCGTCCACGAAGGCATTCGCTCCGCGGAGACCTCGGCGGTACCTTTCGCAAAAGACGTTGGCGCCGGCATCCTGGGTTTCGCGGGCAACCTGATTTTCCTGGTGCTGATCCCGATCCTTGCCATCATTTTCGTCAAGGACGGGCCAGGTATTCGCAAGGCGCTGGTCAGGGTGGCGCCACCGGAGTCGCGCGGCAGGTTCTCGAATATTTTGTCCGAGTTGCACGACGCATTGGGGGCCTATGTGCGCGCGCTCGGATTGCTGTGCATCGCCACACTCGTCGCTTACGGGCTGGTGTTCAATCTCAGCGGCGTGCCGTATGCGTCCTTGCTCGCCGCGATCGCGGGGTTGCTCGAAATCATTCCCCTCGTGGGCCCGCTGGCCGCGGCGCTGGTGGCGTTGTTCGTAGCGGGCGTTTCCGGCTACGAGCACCTGTTCTGGATTGCGGCGTTCATCGCAGGCTACCGGGTGTTCCAGGACTACGTGCTGGCGCCTTACGTCATGAGCGGCGGCATTGGCATCCATCCCGCGCTGGTCATCCTCGGCCTTCTGGCTGGCGAACAACTCGGCGGGGTGGCCGGGATGTTCCTCTCGATTCCGACGATCGCCGCGCTGATCATCCTGGAGAAGCACATCGTGGTGAAGCCGGCTCGAGCCGCCCACGCGGATCGATCCGCGACTCATCAACGGCGCAAGCGGCCCCCGGACTCCCACACCGATACTTGATGCGCGACGGCGGCCCTTTCCCTATATGCCGTCCTCGTGCTTCAAGAGCTTTGGAACAGCAGTGACAGGGACGACTCGGCTCGCGTGGAATCGCGGGCAATCGCCGGACTACCAGCGTGTGTTGCCGTCCCGCCAATCGACGGCGCCAAAGCCGTCGTTTCCGAGGTAGGTGTAGAAAAGCCCGATGGTCGCGGTGCGCTGGATCATGTCGCCAAGTCGGGCGGAATCGGAATCGCGCTGGGACAACGTGTAGCGCACGGCCAGCGCGTGTTGCCGATGGATGCGCGCAGTGATCGCGGCATCGGTGCGGATGATGTTGTCGCGCGCGTCGGAGCCGGCGCCCCCCAGGTGGCCGACGAAATATTCCCGCGAGGTGATGTCGACCGATGCGCGGTTGCCGAAAATGAGCCGTGCCGCAATGAGCGCCTGCGGTGCCACGCCATAGTGATTGTCGTTTTCGGCTGAACTGTTGACTGTGCCTACGGACGCATAGCCCGCACCGGCCAGCGCGCTGCCCTGCAATGCTATGGCCTTGCCCAGCCACCACTGTGCGGTGGTGCCTATGGAAACAGCCGTACTGGCAACCCGAAATGTCTGCGGATCGATATAGTCGTAGCTGCCGAACAGCCCCCAGATGCCGCGATAGCTGTTGCCGGCCTCGTAATTCGTGCCGATCAGCAAGCCGCGGGTCATCAGGTTTTCGAATCCGTTCGCAGTCGAGACGGTGGCCTTGAACGTGAAGTAGTCGAAAGGTCGGTCATAGGTATAGCCGGGCTTGCCCGGCAGACCGTAGTCCAGGGACACTTCTGCAATGCCCTCGGTCTTGTCGAGTTTCGTCGATGTGCCGGTCCGATTGTCCGTCACCGCGCTGGCTCCCAGGGACATGCGTGCGTAGTAGACCGGATCGTGGCTGGAAAAGATGTCGTCGAAGCGCGAACCGAAGGCAAGGCGGTTAAGTCCCGTGGGCGGCGAAATGACCGCGGCACCGAGTTCCCGCCAGAACGCCGGCATGTGTGATTCGTCCAGGACCAGGTTCGACATCCGATACAGCGCTTCACCCAGGAAGCTGCCGCCGATGCTCGTCGTGATCTGGTCGTTCAATGAAGGCGGCGTGGCTTCTCCAGCGATTTCCCACACCGCGCTGCCCACGGTGGTGTAGCCGAGGGATTCCCAATAGTTGAGTCCTGCCGAGCGCGCAAAGCCGTAGTACATTGATCCCTGGTAAGGGTGTCCCAGCTGGTTGATCGTGAAAGAGTCGGAATCGGTGCGCCAGCTCGTTCCCAGATTGTGCTTGATGGTTGACCAGTTGCTCTTGTATTCGTCGCCGATGAAATTTCGGTCGAACTGGTTCAACAGGAACTGGAATCCCAGGATCTCCGCCGCCGGAATCCAATAGCTTTTTTGCGAGTCGGTTTCCGATGCGGAATCGGGGCTCGCGGTCGACGGCTTGTCGGCCTGTACATCATCGGCGCGGGCGTGATTCGTCGCCAGCAGAGAAAGGCATACGACACATGCAAAGCCGGTACGCCGTCCCGCAGCTACCCGCCTTTTGCGCTTGCGCGCAAAGACGCCGGAAACGTCGGCTCGCATTCTGGTCGCTCTCCGGTTGATTGCGATGCACTTGCATTTGCGAGACAAACGCCATTGGCGGCTTCGTCTTTCGCCGAGATAGGACAGGAGGTTTGCGAATCGGTTCGCCGGCCGAATCAGGCGCCGTTGATCTGGTAACCGAATCGCGGAAAGTGCACGTATACCGTGCCGGCGCGAGGGTCGGTACGCTTCAACACCCATTCGTTGACGTATTCCGCCACAAGCTCGCCGGCGACCGGGTCGATGCCATAGTCGGTGGGTGCGACCGTCACGCGGGATCCGAGTGCGCAGGGGCCTGTCGCGTTTACGGCTTCCGTTCGCGGCGCAGCCGTCTCGCCTTTGCGCGCGACATCGATGGCTTCACTGCTGCCGAGCTCCGTGGGCGTGCCGTGGCCGATCGCCGCCATGCGTTTCATCCATTGCCCGACTTGCGGCCAGCCGGACAGGAAGCTCGCCACGGCTGTTGCCCGCTGGATGAACCATAGCGGGTGATAGAACGCAAAATCCGCGATCGTCGGCGCGTCGCCGAGCAGAAACGCGCGACCGTCGGACAATTGCTGCTCGAAGTGGCCCAGGTGCTGGGTGAGGATTCCCGTGGCGACGTTCAGCGCCATGCGCGGGGCACCGGCGCGGAACGCCTTGCGATCCTCCACGAATGCGGCGCGGTGCGACTCCGGGTATTTCGCGAACATGCTCTTGAATCCTTCCGGCTGCATGGCGTAGCCCACTCCCGCCGCGAACCAGTGCTGGTCCGCCCACGCCGCAAGCTGTCGCGCGCTGGCGGCATGGGCTATCGGGTAGAGCGTCGGCTGCGGCCGGATGCGCTCGATCACCTCGGCCATCAACGCCGTGTCGCAGTAAATGTCGGCACCGATCTGCAGGGTCGGCGCCTTCCGATAGCCGCCGGTCAAAGCGATCACGTCGGGCTTGGGCAGCATCATCGGCACCGATACCGAGCGATACGCGAGCTTCTTGTAGCCGAGGATCAGGCGGATCTTCTCCGCGAACGGGGATTCCGCGTAGTGATGCAGGATGATGTCGGGCACGGCGGCGCGCCTCCCGGGTTGCGAACGGTGCCGCCAGTGTAGCAACCCGTCGCGCCCCGCGCCGTCAGCGCCTTTCTGGCGGAATGTCGCGAATGCGCAGGCTGTGCGCCGCGATATCCTCGCGGCTGTAATTGAGCGAGCGGCGCTTGTCTGAAGGAGGGCGCTTGGCGACGGAAAGGCCGGGCCGCCACTCCGTCGCGGGGCGGATTGGCCGCGGCACGAAGCCGCCGCCGCAATTCGGGCAGACATTGGCGAGCACCTTTTCAACGCAGTCCGCGCAAAACGTGCATTCATAGGAGCAGATCCGCGCTTCGGTCGAGGCCGGCGGCAGGTCGCGGTTGCAGCACTCGCAGTTCGGTCGCAGTTCCAGGGCCATCGCGTTTCTCCCTTTCGAAATTTACGCGTGCAGGCTAGCATGCTAGGCTGTGGCGGAAATGACAAAGACCCCTCGAATTACGCCAGCATCCATTGTGCTGCGGCCGCCGCCGGCCTTGCACACGGTCGAGATCGTCGCTTTCCCCGACGTCCAGCTGCTCGACGTCACCGGGCCGCTGCAGGTGTTCGCTTCCGCCAACGAGATGTGCCGGGCTTCGGGGCGCGGGCCGTACTATGCAGCCGGCGTGGTTGCGAAATCCTCCCCGGTAAGGACATCGTCAGGATTGCCGCTGGTCGCGTACCGCCTGCCGCCAGCCACGCGCGCCGTCGATACGCTCATGGTCGCGGGTGGCGCCGGCGTGCATGCGGCGGTGCAGGACAAAAGCTTCGTTGCCTGGCTCGCGCGGCGCGCGACCGCAGCGCACCGGGTCGCGTCCGTCTGCACGGGCGCATGGGCGCTGGCGGCGGCAGGCGTACTGGATGGGAAACGCGCCGCGACACACTGGGCCGATTGCGAGGCGCTGGCCCGCCGCCATCCGAAAGCGACGGTCGAATCGGAGCCGATCTTCCTGCAGGACGGCAAGGTCTGGACATCGGCCGGCGTGACGTCGGGCATCGACATGGCGCTTGCGATGGTCGAAAGCGATATCGGCCATGCGATCGCCATGGCGGTGGCGCGGGACCTCGTCGTATTCCTGAAGCGCCCCGGCGGCCAGTCGCAGTTCAGCGCCGCGCTGGAGCTGCAGAAAGGCGACGACACCGTGGACCGGCTGCACGGCTGGGTGGCGAACAATCTCGCTGGCGATCTTTCGGTTCCAGCACTCGCGGCGCGTGCGCGCATGAGCGAACGCACTTTCCTGCGCTACTACACGGCCACGACAGGCCAGACTCCGGCACGCGCGGTCGAAGGCCTGCGCGTGGAGGCCGCGCGCCAGTTGCTTGCCACCACCGGATTGCCGATCAAGCGTATCGCGGCCCGCTGCGGATTCGGCTCCGAGGAAACGCTGCGCCGCAGCCTGTTGCGCAAGGTCGGCGTCACGCCGGGTGAATATCGTGCGCGCTTTTCCGCTTCCGGACGCAAGTAAGCCCACATTCAGTAGACTAGCGTGATGCGGGATCGAATTTCCGCGACTGCGGTCCGCGTTTCCGCAGAACAAGAGAGCGTGGAGGAAGTCTTGAACGGAAAGAATCTGCGGTTGCAATGCGTCGCGGCGGCAATCGGGTTTTTGCCGTCGATCGCGTGCCAGGCCGTCGGCGGCTCGGTGGACATCATGATGACCACTACGGCGACGGTGCACGTGGTGCAGATGGGCGAGCAAACGGTTACCGCAATGGGTGGAAACGGCAAGCTGGTCTTCAGCCAGAGCAGCGGCGGGCCATTCGACGTTCGCGACAGCGCCGCCGTCGAGTACGTCGGCTTCTCCAAGACGGAGCCATCCGGCCTGGAACTGGAAGCAGATGCGGTCGCGACCTTCACCCCCGACGACACGTTGCTGCTCCAGTTCCTGCGCCATCCGGACGATCCGGGCACATCGGGCGAAGGCAATTTGCTGTTGACGGGCGGGACCGGCCGCTTCACCGGCATTTCCGGACAGTGCCGCTACAGGACCGAGGCGCCGTCGAACGAGGCGAGCGTCACTATTGCCAACTGCGAGTGGATGCATTCGTTTCCGTATCGGTGAGCCGGCCTTGAGCGACCCGATCGACGAAGTTCGAGCCTGGGTGGACGGTGCGAAGCGTGTCGTCGTGCTTACGGGCGCGGGGATTTCGACTGAGTCGGGCATACCGGATTTTCGCGGTCCGCAAGGCGTATGGACGAAAAATCCACAGGCCGAGAAGCTCTCCAACATCCACTACTACATGTCCGATCCCGAGGTGCGCAAGGCCGCGTGGCAGTCGCGCCTCGAGCATCCGGCCTGGAACGCCAGACCCAACGCCGGGCATCTTGCGCTGGCTGGGCTCGAACGTCGCGGCAAGCTGCATGCGCTGATCACGCAGAACATCGATGAGCTGCACCAGATGGCGGGCAACTCGGCCGGGAAGGTCATCGAAGTCCACGGTACCGTGCGCAAGGTGGTGTGCATGGCCTGCGGCATGACCGCGCCGATGCAGAAGGCGCTCGATCGCGTGCGTGCCGGCGAGGCGGACCCACCGTGCCGCGACTGCGGCGGCATACTCAAGAGCGCGACCATTTCCTTCGGCCAGCAACTGGTGCCCGAGGTGATCGATCGCGCGCTGCGTTGCGCGGGCGAAGCGGACGTGTTCTTCGCGATCGGCACCAGCCTGCAGGTCTATCCGATCGCCGGCGCGGTCGAAATCGCAAAGGCGTCGGGCGCGAGGATCGTCATCCTGAACGCCGAGGAGACGCCGTTCGACGATGTAGCGGATGCGGTGCTGCGCGAGCCCATCGGGACGATCCTGCCTCGATTGCTGGATGCCTGAGGACGTAGCCATGAAATCAAGAGTCCTGCCCTGGATGCTGATGACCTTCGCGATAGTCGCGCCCGACGCCAGCGCGGACAACGGCCTGGTGAACGTCGCCAGCAGCCATTCGGTGGCGGAAACCATCGATCGCCTGGAATCGCTCGTCAAGACAAAACAACTGACGGTGTTCGCGCGCATCGACTTCAGCGGTGACGCAGAAAAGGCTGGCCTGTCGATGCCGCCGACGCAGATGCTCATCTTCGGCAACCCGAAGGCGGGCACGCCGCTGATGCTCTCGGCTCCGAGCGTGGCGATCGACCTGCCTCTGAAGGCGCTGGCCTGGCAGGATGCGAGCGGCCAGGTCTGGCTGTCCTACAATGCGCCGGAATACCTGCAGAGTCGCCATGGGTTGCCTGATGCCTTGCTGGCGAACATTGCGGGCATCAAGGGCCTGGTCGAGCAGGCCGCACGTTGACTTTACCGCGTGGCCCAGTCTATCTATGATTTAATCCGGTTTTCCCCATGCCTGCGCCCGTGAATACCGACGCTGCCAAATCCGAACGCAAGTCGCAGATCGACGCGCTCCTGCTCAAGCTTCCGGGCGCGAGCGCCAGGAAGATCAACGGCCTCGACGCGTATTTCGTCAGCGACAAGATGTTCGCCTGCATCAGTGGCGACGGCATCGGACTTCGCCTGCCGGTGGCGACGGCGACGGAATTGCAGTTCTCGAGGAACGACGTCGTGGCTTTTTCGCCCGGCGGCGTGGCGAGCACGCGGGAATGGATACAGATCAACTGTGCCGACGTCGCCGGCTACGAGAAGGACCTTCCGCTGTTCCAGGCCTCCCTCGACTTCGTGAAATCCGGTCGTCGATAGGAAGCGCCAACCGCACTCGAAGCCGTGCAAGTCCGGCTTTCCGGAGCAACAACCCACCGAGGTACCCGATGTTCCAGAAACTCACGCTGAAATCCGTTCGTGTACGCCCGCTGGTCGTGCCGCTTTCACGCCCCGTCATCGCGCGCATCATGCGCTTCGATACTTTTCCGATCATCGCGATCGACTTGCAGACGGAGGAGGGCATCGTCGGGCGCAGCTATCTCGAGCCTTATGTCACCAGCTCGATGCGCGCGATCGTTCCGGTCATTGAAGACTTGTGCAAGGCGCACATCGGCAAGCCGCTCGCTCCGCTGGATAACTACCAGGGCTTCCGGCGGGCGCTCAATTTCGTCGGACTCGAAGGCATTTCGCTGATCGCGGTGGCGGGCCTTGACATGGCGATCTGGGATGCGCTGGCGCAGGCGGCGGGGATGCCCCTGTCCGTCTTCCTCGGCGGCTCGCTCGCGCCGGTGCCGGCTTACAGCAGCGGCGGCATGTGGCTCTCCGATGTGAAGAGCCTCGGCCGCGAAGCGCAGGAACTGGTCGCCGAAGGCGGATTCAAGGGCCTGAAGGTTCGCCTGGGACGGGATCGCATGGCAGACGACGCCGAGGCAATCCGCGTAACGCGCGAGGCAATCGGCGAAGACACCAAGCTGATGATCGATTTCAACCAGGCGCTGTCGCTCGGCGATGCGCTCGATCGCTGCCATGCACTCGACGACCTCGGCCTTTGCTGGTTCGAGGAGCCGATCGCGTACAACAACCTTGCCGGCTACGCCCAGCTCACGCGCGAGCTCGACACGCCTGTCCAGCTTGGGGAAAATTTCTATGGTCCGCGTGCGCTGTACGAAGCACTGCGTGTCGGAGCGGGCGACTATTACATGCCGGACCTGATGCGCATCGGCGGCGTGAGTGGATGGTTGCGATCTGTCCCGGTCGCCGCGGCCGCCGGCATCCAGGTGTCTTCCCACCTGTATCCGGAATTTTCCGCGCACATGCTGCGCGTGACGGAAACCGCGCACTGGCTGGAGTGGCAGGACTACGCGAATCCTATCCTGCAACGCCCGTTCGAAGTGAAGGATGGATTCGTCCACATTCCGGACGTTCCAGGCAGCGGCGTCAGCTGGAACGAAGAAGCCATAAAGCGTTTTCGCTACGAAGGATAGTGCACCCACGCGGGCAGATCTGTTCCCTTGTGATCCATGAATTGCGCTTCAGATATGAAGCGCGGCCGGCTTCATCTGCCTGAGCCGGCTATGGGCCGCCATCTCCAAAGCGGAGTGCGTGGAGCTTCGAATTCGCGGCTGCATCGACCGCGTACACATGTTGTTGGCGGGCAGGCGCAGAAAGCAGCGGCAAGGAATTGAAATGCGGCGACAGACTGCAACTCATGGACGAATCGTTGCTCGTGTCGCATCCGCCAAGCCGGCAATCGAGTTGCGCCTTCTGCCTCCCTTATCACGTGCATTCCTCGACCGCGCACCTTAAATACGCCAGCGCGCATTTGCGCGCACTCAATTAGCGCGCTTCGCTGGCTTTCGCACGACCGGTCGCGCCGCCTCACGAATTCGCGTCTCGCGCGGCCTGAGGTGTTACCCCCACGGGGGTATTGAGCGCCAACTCCCTCCAGGCATCTAATCAACCGCAGCGCAACACCATGCGCATTGCGCAGGCGAATCGACTTGGACTTCGGTTCGCACGAACGCCTGTGTACGGTCAACGAATCGCAAAAAGAGGGTAACAAAAATGCCCAATGATCTATCTGTTCCGATCGCGGCAACCGCGGGGCGCGCTACTGGCGCCGTTCGCGTCGCCTGCGACGTGGGAGGAACGTTCACGGATATCTGCATCGTCAATGAATCCTCGGGACGGATGCATGTGGCGAAAGTCGCCACCACGCCCGACCCAATCGAAGGGGTATTGCAGGGCATTTCCGCCGGCGGCGTCGACCTGAAGGATGTCGCGCTGTTTTCCCATGGAACGACCCTGGCGACCAACGCGCTCATTACGCGCAAATTTCCGCCGGCCGTCATGGTCACCACCCAGGGTTTTCGCGATGTGATCGAGATCCGCCGTGGCACGCGCAACGACTTGTGGGACACCTACGCGGAAATGGCGAGCCCTTATATCCGCCGTCGCGATCGACTGACCGTGACCGAACGCGTGGACTATGCAGGCAAGGTGGTTACGCCGCTCGACGAGGCCGAGGCGCGCGCGCTCGCGGCCGTCATTCGTCGCCGCAACGTCAAGACCGTCGCAATCTGCTTCATCAACGCGTTCGCCAATCCCGAAAACGAAGAGCGCATGCGCGAGATCCTGATGGAGGAACTCGACGGCGTCGCGATCTCGATATCCAGCGAAATCATGCCCGAGATCTTCGAGCATGAGCGCTTTTCCACCACGGTGGCGAATGCCGTGCTCGCGCCGGTGGTCGGATCGTATGGCAAAGGCTTGTCCGAGCGCATGGCAAACGGCGGCTACACGGAAGACGTGCTGTTGCTGCACTCCGGCGGCGGCGTGATGACCGCGAAGACCGCGGAGAAGTTTGCCGCGCGCCTGGCCGCATCCGGCATAGCGGCAGGCGCCATCGCCAGTCGTCATATCGCGCAGCTCGCCGGCTTCGAGAACTCCATCGGCCTCGACATGGGCGGCACCAGTACGGACGTGTCGCTTTGCGATCGCGGCAACCTGCGCATCACCAAGGATTGGCACGTCGAATACGGCTACCCGATCTGCTTTCCCAGCATCGAAGTGCTGACGATCGGCGCCGGCGGCGGCTCGCTCGCCTGGCTGGACGAAGCCGGTTCGCTGCGCAATGGACCGCAATCCGCCGGTTCGAATCCCGGGCCGGCGTGCTATGACCGCGGTGGCCTGAACGCCACGAATTCCGATGCGAACGTCGTACTGGGTCGTCTCGGTTCCGCGCTGGCCGGCGGCATGGTTCAACTCAACAAGGATCTTGCGACGAAGGCAATCAAGGACGGCGTTGCAGAGCCCCTCGGGCTGAGCCTGATGGAAGCCGCGACAGCGGTCATCAAAGTAGCCAACGCCAACATGGCCGATGCCGTGCGCCTGATCTCGATCCGGCGCGGCTACGATCCCCGGGATTTCGCGCTGGTCGCTTTCGGCGGGGCGGGTCCGCTGCATGGCGCGGCACTCGCCAAGGACTTATCCATTCCAACCGTGCTGATTCCGCCGAATCCCGGCGTGACGTCGGCGCTGGGTTGCCTGCTGGTGGACATCAAGCACGACGTTTCCAGCATGTTCCTGAGCAACGCGAAAGACGTCGATCCCCAGGTCGTCGAGCGCACGTTCCAGTCGCTCGAAGCGGAAGGGCGGGATCGCCTCGAGCACGAGGGCGTGCCGGAGGACCGCATGCTGTTCCAGCGCTTCATCGACATGCGCTACCTCGGGCAGTGGCGTTCCATGGCCGTACCGGTCAGCGCGCCGATCCGTTCGCTCGAAGAAGCGATGGCGACCTTCCACGAAGAGCACGGCCGCGAGCACAACTACAAGCGTACCGACGCGCCGGTCGAGGTCTATCGGCTGACGGTTTCGGCGACGGGACTCACGCCCAAGGCGCAGTTCGCAAAGCACGAGCTGCAGGTCGGCGCGACCGCTACACCGGTGGGCTATCGCGACGTCAAGTTCGACGAAGACCCGATGCCGCTCAAGACGCCGCTGTACAACCGCGACGATCTGGTAGCGGGTACCCGGATCACCGGTCCGGCGGTCATCGACCAGCTCGATTCGACGACGGTGGTGCCGCCCGGCGTCACGGCTGAAGTCGACCCGTGGCTCACGATCATCCTGAGAATTCCCCAGCAAGCGTGATAGCGCGACGCCAATCGCCAGAAACAGAGGAGAAATCACAATGAGCCTGCCCGTCAAAGCCCAAACCCTCGATCCGGTTACCTTCGAGGTGCTGAAGAACGCGTTCGTCAATATCGTCGACCAGATGGCCGAGCAGATTTTCCGCACGTGCTACTCCTTCGTCATCTACTCGCGCGACTTTTCCTCCGCGCTGTGCGATCCGAACGGCAACACGGTCATGCAGGGCAGCGGCGACATCGCCGCGCACGTCGGCACCCTGCACTACACCGCCCAGGCGGTCATCAACAATTTCCCCGGCGACATTCACCCCGGCGACGTGTTCGTCGTGAACGACGTGTACCAGGGCGGCACGCACTTCAACGACACGCGCATCGTCCGTCCGATTTTCTACAAGGGCGAACTGCTCGGTTTCTCGCAAGCGAACGGACACTGGGCCGACGTCGGCGGCGCCGTGCCGGGATCTTTCAACGTCAGCGCGCTCGATCACATGGCCGAGGGCTTGCGCATCACGCCCACCCGCGTGTGGAGCAAGGGCCAGTACCTGGCGGACGTTGGCCGGCTGATCGCCTCGAACACGCGCGCGCCGCTCGACATCATCGGCGACATGCAGGCGCAGGCCGAGGCCACGCGCGTCGCCGAGCAGGAGATCGTACGCCTCGCGGACAAGTACGGCGTCGACACGATCAAGACCGCGTTTTCGGAAGTGCAGGACTATGTCGAGAAGCTCACTCGCCAGCGCATTTCCAGGCTGCCGGACGGCGTCTGGGAAACCGAGGACTACATCGACGTCGATCCCGCGGCGGGAGAAGGGCTGGTGCCGATCCGCATCAAGCTGACGATCGAGGGCGACCACGTCCACTACGACCTGTCCAAATCGCATCCGAAATCGATTTCCACGTTCCTGAACTCCTGCTTCGGCGGCAGCTTCGCGGCGATCGTCGCGGGCACCAAGATGCAGTTCCCGGACATTCCGCTGAACTCCGGCTTCTATCGCGTGGTGACGGTGGACCTGGGGCCGACCGGCAGCGTGGTCAACGCCAGCTGGCCCACGCCGGTGGCGGGCTTCTGCTCCGGCCCCTTCGAAAAAATCATGAACGCGATTTTCGAGCTATGGGCCGAGATCCTGCCGGAGCGCGCGATGGCGTGCACGTTCAATCTCGAATACCTGCTGATCGGCGGGCGCGACGGCCGCAATCCGGATCGTCCGTACTTCATGTGGTACGACTGGATGGTCGGCGGCTGGGGCGCGCGCAACGGACGCGACGGCTGGGCCGCGAGCGGCCCCGTGTTCGGCGTGCAGCTCGGCACGCAGCCCTTCGAAGGCCAGGAGCGCCTTTCGCCGGTGCTCACGACCGAGCATGAACTGCGCATCGATTCGGGCGGCCCGGGAAAAAGCCGCGGCGGCATGGGGGTGGAAAAGGGCGGCACGCTTACCCTGGCCGAACGCTCGGTCGCATCGTACTGCTGCGATCGCGAACGCTCCGTGACCTGGGGCCTGTGGGGTGGATTGCCTTCGCTGCCACATGGCGTGTGGCTGAATCCGGGCAAGGAAAACGAACGCTACCTGGGCTCGCTGTTCTCCAGTGTGCCGATCGAAGCGGGCGACACCATTACGCGGCCCTCCGCGGGCGGCGGCGGCCTCGGCGATCCGCTCGAGCGCGATCCGCAGGCGGTATGCGAGGACGTGGCGGACGGCTATGTCTCGATTGCCCGCGCGTTGACAGACTACGGCGTGGTGGTGATCGAAGTCGATCGCGACCTGGCGGAGTACAAGGTGGACACGTCTGCAACGACCGCCGCGCGAGCGCGCATTCGCGTCGCGCGCTGGGGTTGGCTGGAGGAAGACGCCGAATCCGTCGCCGCGCGCTACCGCGACAAGACGCTCACCATGCTCGACCTCATTCGCCAGTATGGCGTCATCGTCGACTGGGGTACTGGCAAGCTGCTGCCGAAGACGACGGCGCAGTTCCGCGCGATGCTGCGCCGGCGCACCGCGCCGTATTGGGCCCCGGCGTCCGGGATGCCCAACGCGGTGCCCACGCTCAAGCTCGCCGAGGCGGCCTGAGATGAGGGGCCGCTCCAGCCGCCTGCGGGCCGTCCAATGAACGGCGTCGACGACATGAAGGCGCAGGTGATTGCGGCGGCCTCGCATCTGCTTGGGGTGTTCGGCCAGGACCGGGTCGAAGACTACTTTGCGTGCTTCACCCCGGATGCGACCTTCGTCTTTCACAAATTGAACTACCGATTGGCGTCCATCGCGGACTATCGCACGGCGTGGGCCGGATGGGTGCGCGATCTCGATCTGCACATCCTCGGCGCATGGTCGCAAAACCAGACGGTGGATTTCATTGCGCCCGGCGTCGCGCTGTTCACGCACTCGGTGCAGGTCAAGGCCGGCACCAAAAATGGCGTCGAGCACCGCCGCGAGCGCGAGACCGTCGTGTTCGTGCGCCAGCCCGACCAGCGCTGGCTCGGCGTGCACGAACATCTTTCCCAGGACCCCAACGCATGAGCGCCTGTGCTCAAGCATCGGTGCCGGATTGACCGCTTTCGATCACCCAACCATCCCGTACCTCGAACGCAGTTCAGCCAAAGGAAATTGTCACATGGACGACATCAAGCTCAGCCGCAGACGCCTGCTCAAAGCCGCCGTGGCCGGATCCGCAGCAGCAGTGGGACCGTGGTTCATCAAGGATCTTTACGCGGCCGATGAAATAAAAGTCGTCGGCATTCACGACGCCTCGGGCGGCCTGGATCTGCTCGGACGCCCGATGATCGACGTGCTGACTTTGGCGGTGGAGGAGGCGAACGCCGCGGGCGGCCTGCTGGGCAAGCAACTCAAGCTCATCAGCTACGACGCGCAGTCCAACATCCAGTACTACACGCAGTACGCAACCCAGGCCGCCACCAAGGACAAGCCCGCGGTGGTGCACGCCGGCATCACGTCCGCCTCGCGCGAAGCCATCCGGCCGGTGCTCAGGCGTTTCAATACGCTGTACTTCTACAACACGCTGTACGAAGGCGGCGTGTGCGACCGCAACTGCTTCTGCACCGGTTCGACGCCCGCGCAAACGGTCGAGAAGCTGATTCCGTTCGCCATGAAGAAATTCAGCGGCAAGAAAATCTACGTGCTGGCCGCCGACTACAACTACGGGCAGATCACTTCCAAGTGGGTCAAGAAATACACGCAGGACGAAGGCGGCACCATCGTGTCGACCGACTTCTTCCCGCTCGACGTGACCGACTTCGGTCCGACGATCAAGAAAATCCAGGCGGCCAAGCCGGACATCGTGATGTCGGTGCTGGTGGGCGGCTCGCACATTTCCTTCTATCGCCAGTGGGCCGCGGCCGGCATGAAGAAGGAAATCCCGATGGCGTCGACGACCTTCGGCCTTGGCAACGAACACGTCGTGGTGTCCGCGGAGGAGGGCAACGGCATCCTGGCGTCGTACGCCTACTTCGACGAAGTGACGACGGCGGCCAACAAGGCATTCCTGACGCGCTATCACAAGCGCTTCGGCGACAAGGCGCCGCCGCTGACCGAAACCGCCGCAATGACGTACCACGGTTTCCAGTTGTGGGCGGCAGCCGTCAAGAAGGCCGGCACCATCGATCGCATGAAGGTCATCGAGGCGCTGGAGAGCCATATTTCCGTCGACGGTCCCGCGGGCAAGACCACGCTGGATCCGGCCACGCACCACGACATCCTCGACGTCTACATCGGCGAGGCGGAGAACAAGAAGTTCAAGCTGCTGCAGTCGTTCTCCCAGCAAAAGCCGGCCGACACGGCGGCGGTGTGCGACCTGGTCAAGAATCCGAACGACAACCAGCAGTACATCATCGACGTGAAAGTCTGACGCTCGCGTGAGGATTCGAGAGTTTTTCGGGGACGCATAGTGGATCTTGTCGTCGTAGTGCTGTTGCAGGTCGTGGCGTCGGTCGCCAGCCTGGTGCTGATCAGCATCGGGCTGGCGGTCATCTTCGGCATGATGCGCGTGATCAACCTGGCGCACGGCGAGTTCATCATGCTCGGCGGTTACGCGGTCATCTACGCGACCCGGTGGGGCGTCAATCTCTGGATCGCCATGCTGATCGTCGCGCCGCTGTTCGTCGGCGTGATCGGGATCATCGTCGAGCGCGCCGTGATCCGTTTCCTGTATGGCCGCATGATCGACACCATGCTTGCCACGTGGGGCCTGAGCCTGCTGCTGATCGGCGCGGCAACCATGATTTTCGGCAACGTGACGACCGGCGTCTCGGCGCCGCTCGGCGGCATCACCATCGGACAATACCAGACCAGCCTCTATGAACTGGTGCTGGCAGTCATTGTGGTGGTTGTGCTGGTCGGCTTGATGGCGGTTCTGAAACTCACCAAGGCCGGCCTCATCGCGCGCGCCACCATGCAGAACCCGGCGATGGCCGCATCGCTGGGCATCAGCACCAGCACCGTCTATTCAGTGACGTTCGGTGCCGGCGCGGCATTGAGCGGACTGGCCGGCGCGTTGATCGCGCCGCTCTCCGGCGTGCTGCCGACGATGGGCATCTCGTACGTTGCCAAGGCGTTCATCACCGTCATCAGCGGCGGTGCGGCCATCATCTCCGGCACGCTGTCCGCCAGCACGCTGCTCGGTTCGCTCAACACGCTGGCCACCTTCGCGGCGACGCCGGTCATCGGCGAAGTCGCGCTGCTATTCGCGGCGATCATCCTGTTGCGCGTCCTGCCGCAGGGCATCACGGGCCGCTTTTTCCGGAGGGCGCTGTGAGTCCGCGCCAGCGCCTGGTCGTCTCGATCATCGCGTTCATCGCATCGGTCGCGGTGATCTTCATCGTCCCGCAGGTGCTCGAGCTGTTCGCGGTCATCAACGCCACGATCTACGTGAGCATGGCGATCCTCGCCCTGAGCCTGGCGCTGATCTGGGGCGCCGGCGGCATCCTGTCGTTCGGCCAGGCCGCCTTCTTCGGGCTGGGCGGCTATACCTATGCGGTGTGCGCAATCAACTTCGGCGATTCCACCTGGGCGGTCGTGCTCGCCGTGATGTTGCCGGCGCTGTTCGCCGCGCTGCTGGGCTACTTCATCTTCTGGGGACGCATCGGCGACGTCTATCTCGGCGTCATCACGCTCACCGTGACCCTGATCCTGTTCAAGCTGTTCAACGCCACGGCAGGCGATGCCTACACCATCGGCAAGGCGCGCCTCGGCGGCTTCAACGGCATTCCCTCCACGCCGCCGCTGAATCTGCCCTGGGACGTGGGCACCTCGCTGCCACCCGAGCAGATCTGGTACATCGCCGCGGGGCTGCTGCTGCTGTTTTATTTCGGCTCGCGCTGGTTGTTGTCCACCGGCTTCGGGCGCGTCGTGATCTCGATACGCGAGAACGAACGCCGCACCGAGCTGCTCGGCTACGACGTGAGGCGCTACAAGCTCGGCATCTTCACGATCGGCGGGGCGATGGCCGGCGTCGCGGGGATCCTGTTCGCGAATTGCGTGTTCGTGAGTCCCACGATGTTCAGCCTGTTCTACAACGCGCAGGTCATCATCTGGGTCACGGTCGGGGGCATCGGCACGCTGCTCGGCCCCATCATGGGGGCGATCGCGCTGCAGATGCTGGTGGCGAAGCTCGGCACCATCAACGGCCTCGATCCGAACGTGGTGCTCGGCTTCATCCTGATCCTGTTCGTGTTGCTGGTGCCCAAGGGCATTCTTCCGGTCATGCAGGGCGGGTTCGAACGCATGCGCCACCGTCGTGCCGTTTCGCCGCCTGCGCCGATACGTCCGCCGCAACAACCCGCGCAAAAGCAAAGCGTCGCGCAGGAACCTGTCCTCACCGTCGGAAGCCGGCCGTGAACGCCCCAGCCGACATTCGCGCTTCCGGTTCGATCGCGCAGAAATCGATCATCGAAACCCGTGGACTGGTCATGCGGTTCGGCGGCGTGGAGGTGCTGCGCGGCATCGATTTCGGCATCGTGCCGGGTGAGTTGCGCTGCCTGGTCGGACCGAACGGCGCGGGAAAAAGCACCTTCTTCAAATGCCTGACCGGGCAATACAGGCCCAGCGCAGGCGACATCCGCTTCAAGGAGGAGCAGATCGGGGGATTGCCGAGCGTCGAAATCGCTCGGCGCGGCATCGGCATCAAGACGCAGGTTCCGAGCCTCTATGACGGACTGACCGCGCGCGAGCACGTCTGGCTGGCTGTCCGGCGCAGCAAGAAGACCGCGGGCGGGCCGCTGCGCGGCGTTCCCGAGGCGGTGGAAAAGGTGCTGCACGACATGGGCATCGAGCATCTGGCGAACCGGATCGTCGGCCAGCTTGCCCATGGACAGCGCCAGATGGTGGAGCTCGCCATGGTGACCGCGGCCCAGCCGGACCTGATCCTGCTCGACGAACCCGCGGCGGGCATGACGCACGATGAGGTCGAACGCCTTGCCGCGCTGGTGACGAGCCTGCGCGGCACCTGCTCGCTGATCGTGGTGGAGCACGACATGCAGTTCATCCGCATGATCGCGCGCACAGTGACCGTCCTTCACCAGGGGCAGGTGCTCATGGAAGACCACGTCGAAACCGTGTTGCGCGACCGGCGCGTGCGCGACGTCTATCTCGGCAAGCGCGAGGTCGCATGAGCGGGCAGGGCAGCGCACCGATGCTGGAAGTGGCGGGACTGACATCCGGTTACGGGCGCATTCCCATCCTCATGGGGATCGACCTTGCCGTGCGACGCGGCGAATTCATCGGCGTCTTCGGGCACAACGGCATGGGCAAGACCACGCTGTTGCGCACGCTCGCGGGCCATATTCGCGCCACCGGCGGACGCGTGTCGCACGAGGGCCAGGACATCACCGCCTTCCCGCCGCACTTGCGATCGAGGCGCGGACTGGGTTTCGTGCCGCAGGGACGGGAAATCTTCGGCGGATTGACGGTGCGAGACAACCTGCGCATGGGCGCGATCCGGTCTTCCACGCCCGACCAACAGATCGACGCCGTCCTCGAGGATTTTCCGCGGCTCAAGCCCATCATCGATCGCGCGGGCGGCGTGCTGAGCGGCGGCGAACAGCAGATTCTCGCCATGGCGCGCTGCCTGTGCGCGGAACCGAACCTCGTGCTGCTCGACGAGCCGACCGAGGGCATCCAGCCCTCCATCGTCGACGAGATCGGCGAAACGTTGTTGCGCCTGCGCACCAGCCGTGGCCTCACGGTGGTGCTCGTGGAGCAATCCCTCGAATTCATTCGCAAGCTGTCGGATCGCGTCCTCGTCATCCAGAAGGGGACATTCATTCGCGAAGTCGCCGCCGACGGCGTCGCCGCGCTCGCCGACGAATTCATCGGCATGGAAACCGCCCCTGTCCACTAGGAGAATTGATTCATGACTGTTGTGAAGAAGCCGACCCCCGCGGAATTCGTGGCCGTGTCGGAGGCGCTCGGGATGCACATGACCGAAGAGGACGTGGCCTCCTATCTCGACCTCATGACCGGCACCATCGCGGCCTACAACCAGCTCGCCGAGATGCCGAGCCACGTGCCGGCGGTCAGCTATCCGCGCACGCCCGGCTACTTTCCGGAAGGGGACGACAATCCGAACAACGCGTGGTACGTGAAGACCACGGTCAAGGGCGCTTCGACCGGCAAGCTCGCTGGCAAGACCGTCGCGCTGAAGGACAACGTGTGTCTTGCGGGCGTGCCGATGATGAACGGTGCCTCCACGCTGGAAGGTTACGTGCCGGACGTGGATGCGACCATCGTCACGCGCATGCTCGACGCGGGCGCCACGATACTCGGCAAGGTGCACTGCGAGTATTTTTGCTTTTCCGGCGGCAGCCACACCAGCGCGTACGGTCCCGTGCACAACCCGATGAAGCGAGGCTATTCCGCGGGCGGTTCCTCCTCCGGCAGCGCCGCGGTGGTCGGAACCGGCGAGGTGGACATGGCCATCGGCGGCGACCAGGGCGGCTCGATCCGCATGCCGGCTTCCTACTGCGGCATCTACGGGCTGAAGCCGACCTGGGGGCTGGTGCCCTATACCGGCGTGATGCCGATCGAGCTCACGCTCGACCATACCGGCCCGATGACGGCGACCGCGGCGGATAACGCGCTGCTGCTGGAAGTCCTGGCTGGACCCGACGGGCTCGATCCGCGGCAGGGCGTGATGAAGATGGCGCCGTACACCGAGGCGCTCGGCCAGGGCATTAGGGGTTTGCGGATTGGCGTGGTCAAGGAAGGCTTCGGCCACCCGCAGTCGGAGTCCGACGTCGACGGCATGGTGCGCAAGGGCGCGGACATACTGCGCAAGCTCGGCGCGGTGGTCGAAGACGTATCGATTCCGATGCACGCCAGCGCCATGCCCATCTGGTCGGCCATCGCGCACGAAGGCGCGACCGCACAGATGATGCTGGGCAACGGCTTCGGCTTCAACTGGAAGGGTCTTTACGTGACCAGCCTGCTCGATGCGCATTCGGCCTGGCGCCAGCGCGCGGACGAACTGTCCGACACCCTGAAGATCACCACCCTGGCGGGCTATTACTTCATCCAGAAGTATCGCGGACATTACTACGCCAAGGCGCAGAACCTGGCGCGCAAGCTCACCGCCGCCTATGACGCGATGCTTGCGAAATACGATCTGCTGCTGATGCCCACGGTCCCGATCAAGGCCACGAAGATCCCGGACGCGGGAGCAGCCCGCACGGACTACATCACGCGCGCTTTCGAGATGTTGCCCAACTGCGCGCCGTTCGACGTGAGCGGCCATCCGGCGATCTCGATGCCGTGCGGCCTGAGCGAGGGATTGCCGGCCGGGCTGATGCTGGTCGGAAAGCATTTCGACGAGTTCACGCTCTACAAGGCGGCGGGCGCGTGGGAGTCGAAAGTCGACTGGAAAACTTTGAAGGCCTGAAAACGTCGGGCCCGAACCCGCAGAGGAGCGATAGATGGTGGACTATGAAATTTTCGAGCTGGGCGATGTCGTGCTGCAAAAGGGCGCGACCCTGCCGAACGCCAAGCTTGCCTACAAGACATTCGGCAAGCTGAACGCGGACAAGAGCAATGCGATCGTGTTCTGCACCTACATGGCTTCCACGCACCTGGACAGCCAGTGGGTGATCAAGGAAGGCAGCGCGCTCGATCCCAGCAAGTACTTCATCATCATCCCGAATTGCCGCGGCAACGGTTTCTCCTCGTCGCCCAGCAATACGCCCCCGCCGTACAACAAGGCACGGTTTCCTCTCGTCACCTACTACGACAACATCAGGTTCCAGCACCGGTTGGTCACCGAGAAGTTCGGCATCAAGGAACTGCAACTGGTGACCGGGTGGTCCATGGCGGCGGGGCAGACCTTCCACTGGGCCGCGCTGTATCCGGACATGGTCAAGCGCATCTGCCCGACGGCCGGATCGGCGAGGACTTCGCCGCATAACTTCGTGATGCTCGAAGGCGTCAAGGCCGCGCTGACCGCCGACGACGCGTTCAAGGAAGGCTGGTACGAGACGCAGCCCTACAAGGGCTTGCGCGCGATGGGCCGGGTGTACGCCGGCTGGGGTTTCTGCCAGGAGTTCTATCGCGTCAAGGAATACCTGAACCTCGGGTATTCCTCGCTGGAGGATTTCATCGTGCGCTTCTGGGAGCAGTGGTTCAACCTGCGCGACGCGAACAACATGGTCGCCATGATGCGCACCTGGCAGGCCGGCGACATCAGCGACAACGAGCTGTACAAAGGCGACTTCGTCAAGGCGCTCAACGCAATCAAGGCGAAAGCCATCGTGATGCCGGGCAAGTATGACCTTTACTTTCCGCCGGAAGACAGCGAATTCGAAGTCGCGAACATGCCCAACGCGGAGCTGAGGCCGTTCGACTCGAACCACGGCCACTTCGCGGGCGGTTCGGGCCTGTCGCAAAAGGACGTGAAGTTCCTCGACGACGCGATCAAGGAGTTGCTGGCAAGCAAATAGCCGCGATCGTCGCGGTGTTTCGCAAACGGGAGATGCAATGGCATTCAAATACGCACAACAGGCCTCGAAAATGACCCTGCCGTCGATGAAGGTGCCGGACACCGCGGCGTTTCTGGCGGACGTCCACATCTCCAACGACAAGGACAAGCCGATCACCTGCGGCTTCTTCCGCATGGAAAAGGGCAAGGTGCTGAAGTACGACTACGACTACGAAGAGATGAAGATCATCGTCGAAGGCGAGATGATCATCTCGGACGAGACCGGCAACCGCGTGCACGCAAAGCCCGGCGACGTGTTCTATTTCGCCAGCGGCAGCACCATCCAGTTCGAGTCTCCGTCCTACGGCATCGGCTTTTTCTGCGGCCAGCGTGCCTGGGGAACCGCGTGAAGGGGTGATCAACGCGGCTCGCGTGGCGGCAGGCGTTCCAGCGCCCATACGGCGGCTTCGACCCGGCCGCGCAGGTTGAGCTTGCGCAACAGGTGTTTCATGTGCACCTTGACGGTTCCCTCGCTGATGCCGAGCGCGCGTCCGACCTCCTTGTTGGTGCGCCCGCCGGCGATGTGCTCGAGGATTTCGCGCTCGCGATCGGTGAGTTCCTCGAGCCCGGTGGACGGCGTCGGCGCCGCTCGAAAAGACTGGGCCAGCACGTTTGCCACGCCGGCGTCGAGCACGACGTTGCCGCGCACCGCGCTCTTCAGCCGCGCGCAGAGGTCTTCCGGTTCGAGGTCCTTGAGCAGATACCCGTCGGCGCCGCAGCGCAGCGCCTCGACCACGTCGCGCTCCTCGTCCGACACCGTGAGCATGATGCAGCGCGCGGTCGAGCCATCGCGCTTGAGCGCGCGCAGCACGTCCAGTCCACCCATGCCCTTCATGTTGAGATCGATCAGCACGACGGCGGGCTTGAGCTGGTGCGCGAGCTTGATGCCTTCCTCGCCGGTACTCGCTTCGGCGGCGACCGACAGGTCGGCGTCGGCATCGATGAGTTGCGCGACGCCTTTGCGGAACAGCGCGTGATCGTCGATCAGCAGGACGCTGGTGGCCATGTCAGTACGGCGCCGAGGGCTGGGGCGCCGCGCAGGCGGGCATGAAGCTCAGGCAGACGCGCGTGCCCGCGTCCTCCTGCGCGTGGATCGAGAGCTCGCCGCCCAGCGACGCCGCCCGCTCACGCATGATCGACAGGCCGTAGTGCTGCGGTTCGGCAATGGGCTGGGAGAATCCCCGGCCGTCATCCTGTACGGCCGCCACGACGGGCCCGCCTGGTGTCGCGGTCAGCGACACCGAAACGTGCGCGGCGCGCGCATGCCTTACCGTGTTGGACAAGGCTTCGCGCACGACCTGCAACACGTGGAATTCCTCGTTCACCGTCAGGCGAATGTCGCCGAGGCGGTTGTCCAGCGCAATGACGAGACCGCTGCGCTGGCTGAATTCGTCCACCGCTTCTTCCAGCGCGCCGCTCAATCCGTGGCTGCCCATGCGCACTCGAAACGCCGCGATCAACTCCTTGACCTGGCGGTAGGCGCTCGAAACGCCATCGCGCAGTTGAGACGCCGTGTCCGTGGTGGCGAGGCCTTGCGCCGGCGCTTCGCGCAGGGCGGCCTGCAGGCGCGCCACCTGGATTTTCAGGAATGCCAGCGACTGTGCCAGGGAATCGTGCAATTCGCGGGCAATGGCCGCGCGCTCTTCCAGCAGCGCACCGCGGCGTTCTTCCTGGCCGCGGCTCCAGCCTGTCAACGCCAGCGCAAGCAGCATCGCAGTCGTCTGGGCAAGCTGCAGCGGCGTTTCGTCGAACTCGAAGGATTCCGGCGCCTGCACCACGAGCACGGCGATGATGGTGCTGCCGTGGCGCAGCGGCACGCTCAGGCAGCGCACCCGGCTTTCACCGGAGCCGAACACCTGCACCGTGGTCGTGGCCGCCGCGATTTCCGCTGCGCCCATGGCGAGCGCGAACGTAACGTCATGCGAGCCCAGCAGCGTCGGACAGCGCAGCGAGTCGCGCGTCGCAGGCGACAACTGCAGTGCCGCGCTGTCGGCGCCGAGGCCGGCCGCCAGTACCTGCAGTACCTTGATCAGCGAAAATTGCGAGAGCGGCGCTTCGACGAGCAGCGCGGCGACCTGTTGCAGGCAACTCAATCCGTGCGCGTTGCGACGCGTGAGCTCCTGGCTCAGGCGACGCTGCCGGGCGGCGTCGGCGGCGATGTCGCGGGTGCGCGCCGCGCTCAGATGTTCGAGCGCCTGCGTCAGGCGACCCAGTTCGTCTGCGTGCGCGTATTCCGCTCCGGGCGGCAGTTGCGCGAGTGCATGGTCGGTGCGCCGGACGAGTCGGATCCACAGTTGCGCGGCGACGACGCCAAGCGCCGCCAGCACGATCGCGAGACAGGCCGTCTCCAGCAGCACGTCGCTCATTCCTCCGCCCGTGGCCGCACGCGATGCCAGCGCGTTGCCCCACAGGAAAGTGGCGGCGAGCGCCGCGACGCCGAG
>DASZTG010000053.1:0-57054 GCA_035548375.1 Burkholderiales bacterium | reverse complement strand
GACAGGTCGGCGCCGGCGGCGAGCAGGCCATTCGGCTCGGCCAGCGCGGTATCGAGCGGCGGAAAGGGATCGTCCGCACCCAGCCAGGGAATCAACTGGCGACCGGCCCGGGCGAACCTAGAAGAACTTGTCCGGATTCTTGCTGATCAGGCCGCAGGCGACGCGCGCGCCCGAGTTGCCCGAAGGCTGGGTCTTCAGGTCGTCGGCGCCGGCGTGAACGATGACGGCGCGGCCGATGATGCTGTTGGGATCGGCGCCCAGCGCGAGGCCGGAAACTTCTTCCGACAGTTGCGCATAGCCGTTCGCGTCGGCCTTGAGGTTGCCCAGGTCGCCGCCATGGCGCGTCGCGCCGGTCGGGCCGCCGTGTTGCGACGACGTCGGATTGAAGTGGCCGCCGGCGCTGGAGGCATCGGCGGCGCTGCAGTTGCCCTTCTCGTGGATGTGGATGCCGTTCGTGCCGTTGGGCTTGAGGCCGTTCACCTTGGCTTCGACGAGGACGACGTCGCCTTTCTGCGTGAAATTGACCGTGCCGCTGACGGCGTTGCCCTTCGTCGGGGCGAGGATGGCGGTGGCCGACTGCTTCTTGGCGAAGATGTTGTTGCCGCCGCTGCACGCCGCGAGCAGCACGCAGCAGCAAGCCAGAATCCAGATGGATCGCATACTTTTCTCCCGGAAGACGCGCGCTACGACCGCGCGGGAAATCAGCAGCGCTTTTAGCATTCGACCCCGGAGGTGTCAAATCCTGACGCGGCGGCGCGGGCCATGGGCAGGTGCCGTAGAATTTTCGGGACCAAAGACGGGACGCCAGCAACGATGCAAACAGCAATCCATGGGTCGGAGCCACCTTCCGAATGGGTGCAACGCTGGATGGCCGCGATGACGCCAGGCGGGCGCGTGCTCGATGTGGCGTGCGGTCGCGGGCGCCACAGCCGGCTGCTAGCGCAGCGGGGTTTCAGCGTGATTGCGCTCGACCGCGACCGCGAGGCGCTCGAGGGTCTGGCACATGTCCCGGGCGTGAGCACCATGCTGGCGGATCTCGAGCGCGCGGCGTGGCCGCTTGGCGGATCGACGTTCGATGCCGTCGTGGTGACCAACTACCTGCACCGGCCGTTGTTCGCCGAGCTGGTCCGGTCGCTGGCGACAGACGGCCTGCTCGTCTACGAAACCTTTGCGATCGGCAACGAGAAATTCGGCAAGCCTTCGAATCCGGACTTCCTGTTGCGGCCGGGCGAGCTGCTCGATGTCGTGCGCGGCCGCATGCGGGTCATCGCCTTCGAGGATTTCGAGGTCGCCATGCCGAAGCCGGCGATGGTCCAGCGCATCTGTGCCCGCATGAATTCACGGCAGGTGTGACGCGCATGCGCCGGATGGAATCGGTTAGAATCCGCCTTTCATTTGAGGAGCCGCCATGATCAAGGGCAGCCTCGTCGCCATCGTCACCCCCATGCTGGAAGACGGCAGTCTCGACTTGAGCGGACTGCGTTCCCTGATCGACTTCCACGTCAGCGAAGGCACCAACGGCATCGTCATCGTCGGCACCACCGGCGAATCACCGACCGTCGACTTCGAGGAGCATTGCCTGCTGATCCGCACCGCCGTCGAGCATGTGGCTGGGCGCGTGCCGGTGATCGCGGGCACCGGCGCGAATTCCACCAGGGAGGCGATCGAGTTGTCCGCTTATGCCAAGCAGGCAGGCGCGGACATGAGCCTGTCCGTGGTACCGTACTACAACAAGCCGACGCAGGAAGGCCTTTACCGCCACTTCCGCGCCATTGCCGAAGCGGTCGACTTGCCGCAGATCCTGTACAACGTGCCGGGCCGCACCGTCGCGGACATGCAGAACGACACCGCCCTGCGCCTCGCGCAGGTTCCCAACATCGTCGGCATCAAGGACGCCACCGGCAACATGGAGCGCGGCGCCGAACTGCTGCGTCGTGCTCCGAAGAATTTCGCGGTGTACAGCGGCGACGACGGCACCGGCCTCGCGCTGCTGATGCTGGGGTCGCACGGCGTCATTTCCGTCACCGCCAACGTCGCGCCCCGCCTGATGCAGGAAATGTGCGCCGCGGTTTTCGCAGGCGACTTCGCGAAGGCCAGGTCGCACAACAACAGGATGCTCGGGTTGCACCGGCACCTGTTCGTCGAAGCCAACCCGATTCCCGTCAAGTGGGTGCTGCAGCAAATGGCACTCATCAAGAGCGGCATCCGGCTGCCGCTGACGCCGCTGTCCTCGTCTTTCCACGACCTGCTGCGCGGGGCCATGGAGCAGGCGGGCATCGAGGCGGGCGCTTCGATCTCCGCGATGGCGAAGTGAGTTTCGCGCGCGTCGCGGATCGCCACAGAACCGAAAGATTCCAACGCATGAATTCACCGCAACGACTCGCCGCCAAGCTGGCGGCGGCGCTCGCGCTCGCCGGTTGCCTGCTGGCCGGGTGTTCCGGCACGCTGATCGAAGGCAAGAAGATCGACTACAAGTCGGCGGGCAACGTCAAGCCGCTGAACGTGCCCGAAGACCTGTCGAAGCCGCCGACCAGCGACCGCTACAACATCCCTGAGTCAAGCTCCGGTTCGGCCACGGCTTCGGAATATGCCGCGGAAGGTCCGGGTGCGCGCGCAGGTGCGCCGGGGCAGGCCGCCCCCGCGGCGGTGCTTCCGCTCCAGGACAAGGTTCGCTTCGAGCGCGCCGGCAGCCAGCGCTGGCTGGTGGTGGACGCGGATCCGGACGCGCTGTGGCCGATCATCAAGGAATTCTGGCAGGACAACGGCTTCCTCATCGATGTCGAGTCGCAGAAGACCGGCGTGATGGAGACGGACTGGGCGGAGAATCGCGCGAAGATTCCGGACAGCGTGATCCGCAAGCTGATCGGCAAGGTTCTCGACAGCGCGTATTCCTACCCCGAGCGCGACAAGTTCCGCACCCGGCTGGAGCGCAGCCAGAACGCGGGCGCGACGGAAATCTACATCAGTCACCGCGGCATGGCGCAAGTCGACACCTCCAAGGATCGCTACACCGAAAAGCTCACCTGGCAGGTGCGGCCGGTCGATCCCGACCTCGAGGCGGAAATGCTCTCGCGCCTGGCGATTCGACTGGGCGCGCGCGACGACCAGATCAAGGCGCAGGCGAAGACGCCTGACCAGCCCAGGGCGACGATCGCGAAGTCCGGCGAACTCCCCGAGGCGCTGATGCTGGTCGACAGCTTCGACCGTGCCTGGCGCCGGGTCGGCCTTGCGCTGGATCGCGTGGGGTTCACGGTGGAAGACCGTGACCGTTCGAAGGGCCTCTACTTCGTCCGCTACGTCGACGCGGATGCGGCGGACAAGGAAAAGGGATTCTGGTCGAAGATGGCGTTCTGGCGCGACGATGCGCCGAAGAAGGACGAGCAGTATCGCATCAGCGTTTCCGACGCGTCCCAGGGCAGCGAAGTCAAGGTGCTCGACGACAAGGGACAGAAGTCGAATTCCCCGACGGCGGGACGCATCCTCGCGCTCCTGCAGCAGGAGCTCAAATAGCAGCGAAGCCCTCCATGACGCGAACGCGCGCAGCCTGATGCGCTTCGCGTTCCTGGGCAGCGGCAGCCAGGGCAATGGCCTCGTCGTCGAGGCCGGCGACACGCGCCTGCTGCTCGATTGCGGATTCGGGCTCGCGGCCACCGTGTCCCGCCTCGCGCGCCACGGGCTGCTGCCGGAAGACCTGACGGGCATCGTCGTGACGCACGAGCACGAGGATCACATCGGCGGCGTCGCCCGTCTGGCGCGCCGGCACGACATCCCCGTCTGGCTGACGCCCGGCACGTTTTCCGGATTCGAGGAATTGTTCGCGGGCGTGGCGGACGTGCGCATGATCCGCAACTACGAGGTTTTCGCGATCGGCGACATCGAGGTGCTGCCGTTTCCGGTGCCGCACGATGCGCGCGAGCCCGCGCAGTACGTGTTCGGGGATGGCGCCAGGCGCCTGGGCGTCCTGACGGACGTGGGGTGTTCCACGCGCCACATCGAATCCATGCTGAGCGGCTGCGATGCCCTGGTGCTCGAATGCAACCACGATGCCGAGATGCTGCGGGTGAGCGCCTATCCGCCGCGGCTGCGCGAGCGCATCGCCAGCCGCCACGGCCATCTGGACAACGATGCCGCGGCGCAATTGCTCGGGCGCCTGGACAACAGCCGGCTGCAGCACCTGGTGGCGGCGCACCTGAGCCAGGAAAACAATCGGGTGGAACTGGCGCGCACCGCCTTGTCGGCCGCGCTCAATTGCGAGCCAGGATGGATCGCAGTGGCGGACCAGGATGATGGCCTGGCCTGGCGCCAGATCGCTTGACCGATTTCGCGAGGTGATCGCCAAACAAAAAAGCCGGTCATGCGACCGGCTTTTTTCATGACGCGCGCGAAACTTCAGTTCTTCTTTTCCGCGGGCTTTTGCTCTGCGGCCGGTGGCGTGGTCGTGACGGGCGCGCTGGCTGCCGGTGCCGTTGCATCGGCGGGCTTGGCGGCGTCGGCCGCGGGCGCCGGGGCGGGCGCGGCGGTCGGTGCGGGAGGCGGGGCGACGGGGGCGGCTTCCTTCTTGCCGCATGCGGTCAGTGCAATGGCGAAGAATACGGAGGCGAGAAGCGTACGGTTCATTGTGCAGACGTCCTTGGTGGCTGTTCTGGTTTGAATGGATTGTGTGGATGACGGCCGCGATCGAATGCGTCCGTCGAATCCGGCGCGGATTCTAGCAAGAACACGCCGCGTCGCGAGGCGCGACGCGACGATTCGCGAAGGCTACAGTCCCAAGGTAGTCGCCGACACCGCCGGCGATGACGATTCCCAGATTTCCGCGAACCTGTCGATCAGCGCGCTGCATTCGATGGGGTCGTCCAGTGACCAGGCGCCGCGCATTTCTTCGAAGTGGAAGCGGTGTGCGAAGCAGCGGTCATCGACGACGATGAAGGGATCGTAGACCGATTTCGCCGATTGGTGGGTCTCGTGGATGGCGATCGAATGGCCGTGGCTGCGCAGCAGGTTCAGCAGCCTGGGGGCGTTGCGATCGAGCGCCTGCGCATCGTGCAGCACGACCTGCAGGCTGTTGCGCCGGCTGGCCAGCAGGAACCGGCGCAAGACATCCACCCGCGACGGGGAGTTGTATCCCTTGCCCAGCGTCTGGTCGAAAATCCGGATCCTGCCCGTCGCTTTTTCGAGCACCGCATCGGTGGCCTGCTCGTATTCGGCATTGCCGAATATCGGGGAATGCTGCGGGTGGGTTTCTGTCGCCATCTGGGTCAGCCTTTCGAGCGCATAACCTGCAGTTCAATATAACCGTCGCGATACCAGCGGTAAAGGATATCGGCGGCCTGCCCGCGTGGCGGCAGCTGCCTGCCGGATAGCCGGCGATTGTCGGCGAATTTTCGCAGGGCTTCTTGCCCGGTTGGGCCGAGGCGCTGCATTTCCCCGTTCATGAAGAACTTCGCTCCCGCATGCAGCATCAGCGATCCGGGCGATAGCGCAATGCCCAGTCGTCGCGCGGCAGCGGCGAATGCCGCACCGGAAAGAGGCCTGGCGGGGCGCTTGAATACGACGTGAGGCTTCGGCTCGGTAAGATAGGTACCGAGAAAATCCGCAATGTCGCGGCGCGTCCAGTCCATCGAGCGCAATATGCGATCGACTTTCGCGATCATGGCGCCGCCGATCTTGGCCGGATGATCCTGGCGCACCAGATCCGGATCCGCATACCGGCGTTCGTCCTCGAAGCCGTCTTCGAGGTGGGAGAGGAAGCGCGAAACCAGCTCGCGATGCGTCGGCGCGCGAAACCCGATCGAGTAGGTATAGCAGGCATCCACGGCCACGCCGTCGTGTGCGAATTCGGGCGGCAGGTAGAGCATGTCGCCGGCCGACAGCACGCACTCGCCATCGGGCACGAAGCGCTGCAGGATTTTCAAGGGCGAGTTTTCGACCAGCGAGAGATCGCGCTGTCGTCCCACGCGCCAGCGGCGCTGGCCCGGACCTTGCAGCAAAAAGACATCGTAGGAATCGAAATGCGGTCCGACCCCGCCGCCCGGCGGCGCATGGCTGACCATCAGGTCGTCGAGCCTGGCGTGGGGAATGAAATCGAATTGCGACAGCAGGCGCCGGGCGGAAGGCAGCACACTTTCGATGCCTTGCACGAGCAACGTCCAGTTTTGCCGGGGCAATCGACGCAATCGCCGCGGATTGAACGGACCATGCTCCACGGACCATCGTTCGGCATGGCGTGTAACGAGGCGCGATTCGCAGTCTTCGCGCGATGCGAGTTCGATCATGGTTGCGAAATCAAGGAGGCCCTCGAAGCCGGGGATCGCGCCGCGCACGAGCAGCGGCTGCTTCTGCCAATGGCGTCTCAGGAAGGCGTTTGCGTCGAGTCCGCCGAGCAGTCTTTTGCGAGGGTCTGTGCGCACGGATCGCATTCTATCGCCTTGCATTCGCGGGCAACCCGCGCTATCGGCTTTTTGAAATCGGTTAGAATCCGTGCCGAATGTGATCGGAGTCCTTCATGCTGAAAGCAGGTCAATCCGCACCCACTTTCGATCTGCCCGACGGCGACATGAACATGGTGAGTCTCTCGGGCTTTCGCGGCGTCAGCAACGTAGTGCTTTATTTCTATCCGAAGGACGACACGCCGGGCTGCACGCTGGAGGCCATCGATTTCAGCGAGCTGGAAAGCGACTTCCTCGACCACGACACCGTCGTGCTGGGTGTGAGCATGGACGATTGCATGAGCCACGGCGCGTTCCGGGACAAGCACGGCCTTTCGGTGCAACTGCTGGCCGACGAAGAGGGCGAGGTCTGCCGGCAATACGGCGTGCTGCAGGAAAAGCAGATAGATGGAATGGGGTCGAAGCGCTCCATCGTGCGCTCCACTTTCGTGATAGACAAGAAGGGCGCGGTTCGCCACGTGCTCTACGGCGTCAACGCCCGCGGACATGCGTCCGACATTTTGAACCTGGTGAAGGAATTGGGGTAAGCATGCTGATCGGCAAGAACATGGTGGTATCGCTCAACTACGAACTCACGGACGCCGGCGGCAAGGTCATCGAGAAAACACGCGAGCCGGTGACCTACCTGCACGGCGGATACGACGGCATCTTTCCGCTGGTGGAGTCCGCGCTGCAGGGAAAGAAGGTGGGCGACAAGTGCAAGGTGACGCTGCAGCCCGACGACGCATTCGGCGAATTCGAGGCCGACATGGTGCGCACCGAGCCGAAGAACCTGTTCCCCGACAATATCTCCGTCGGCATGCAGTTCGAGGGTGCCGCCGAAGGGTCGAAGGACTACACGGTCTACACCGTCAAGGAAATCAAGGGCGACGAAGTCGTCGTCGACGGCAATCACCCGCTCGCCGGCCAGACGCTGGTCTTTTCCGGAACGGTCACGGAAGTGCGCCCGGCGACGCGCGAGGAACTCAGCCACGGTCACGTGCACGGTCCGCACGGCCACCACCACTGAAGTCTCGTGCGGCCGGCCGTCGCCGGGTTTCAACCGTCGCGCTTGCCCGTCAGGATCCGGATCATCGGCTCGTAGGCGGTCTCGCGTGAAAACCGCCAGCTTGCGACCAGCAGCGCCGCAAGCGTGAAGCCCGCCAATATCGCGATGTCGGCGGAAATGGTGAAGTCCGCGCCCATGCCCGACGCGAGCGTGCCGCTGACGGCATGCTTCAGCAGGTCCACCCCGTAGGTATAGGGATTGACGAGCGCGACTGTCTTCAACGCCACCGGCAGGCGCTCCACCGGGTAGAGCGAACCGGAGAGGAAGAACACCGGGAAAATCACGAAGTTCATGATCGCCGCGAAGTTGTCCAGCGTGCGCGTGAAGGCGGCCACCAGCATGCCGATGCCGGCGCAAGCCGCCGATGTGGCGAGCAGGCCGACCACCAGCAGGTCGAATCGCATCTGCCAATCCAGATAGCCCAGCACGGCCAGCAGGACCAGCAACAGCAGCGCCTGCAACAGCGCCGCCAGCGCGGCCGACAGCATCTTGGCCACCACAATCCAATAGTGCGGAAACGGCGCGATGATGAGCATGCGCATGACGCCGGATTCCTTGTCGTACACCATCGTCAGCGCGGCGAGCATCGCGCCGAACAGCATGGTCATGCCGAGCACGCCCGGCACCAGGAATTGCTGGTAGCTGACGCCGCTGTTCTGCTGCAGGACGGCGCCGAATCCCGCGCCGATGACGAACAGCCAGATGAGCGGCCGCACCATTGCCGAGACCAGGCGCGTGCGCTGGCGGAACATGCGCACGACTTCGCGTTCGAGCACCGCATAGACCGGCCGCCAGCGCGCCATCACATTTTTCCTTCCGCGACCCAGAGGAATACGTCGTTCAGGTTGGGCTGGCGCCAGCGCAATGCCGCTATGCTGGTCCCGGCCTCCGATTGCAGCGTGGCGAGCCTGCCGACATCGTCGCCGGCGTGGCGGAAATGCAGCACGTTGCCGTCGCGAAGGCTCGCGCCCAATGTCGGCGCGAGCCGTTGCGCAAGCGCTTCGGTTTCGCGGCTTTCGATCTCGACGATGAATTTTCCCAGGCTCGCGATCATTTGCGCGGGCGGGCCGCTCTTCACGAGCTTGCCGGCCTTGATGAAGGCGACGCGATCGCAGCTGTCCGCTTCCTCCAGATAATGCGTCGTCAGCAGCACGGTCATGCCGGTCTGTGCGCGCAGGTTCTCGATGAAGCGCCAGATCTTGCGCCGGTTCGGCAGGTCGAGGCCTATCGTCGGCTCGTCGAGGAAAAGCAGGCGCGGATGGTGGATGACGCCGCGCACGATGTCGAGCGCGCGGCGCATGCCGCCGGAGAGCGATCCGACCGGACGGTTGCGCTTGTCGGCCAGGCCGAACATTTCAAGAAGCGGTGCCGAGCGCCCCTCGATCGTCTTCGGCGACAGGTTGTGCAGCAGGCCCGCGAAGCGCAGGTTCTCGGCGATGGACAACGTGCGATCGAGCGCGGATTCCTGGAATACCAGGCCGATCGAGGCGCGCGTTGCCACCGCGTCCGTGACGACGTCTTTTCCGAATATCCTGGCGCTCCCTGCGCTGGGGCGCACGAGCGTGGCGAGCATGTGGATCGTCGAGGTCTTGCCGGAGCCGTTGGGGCCGAGCAAGCCGAAAAATTCGCCCGCGGGAATTTCCAGGTCTATGCCGTCGACTGCGAGAACGTCGCCGTAGCGCTTGACGAGCGCAGCGGCCTTCACGGCCGGCGATGGAGTCGGGGCCGGATTCATGGCGCGAGAGTTTGGACTAGGCGGGCGTCTTGCTCAAGGCGCGCGAATTCTTGTCGTCCCGGAACAGGATCGGCTTGACCTCGACCTTTGGCTCCTGCGGCAGTTGCGCCTTGTCGACGACGTCGGTTACCAGGCGATGTTGCGGCGACAGGCCGCAGACCGGATCCGTGTTGGTCGCATCACCCGTGAGCATATAGGCCTGGCAGCGGCAGCCGCCGAAATCCTTGGCCTTGTCCGGACAGGAACGGCAGGGCTCCTTCATCCAGGAATCGCCGCGATAGGCATTGAAGCCGGGCGAGTCGTACCAGATCCATTTCAAGTCGTGCTCGCGCACGTTCGGAAACGTCAGCCCGGGCAGCATGCGCGCTTCGTGGCAGGGCAGCGCCAGGCCGTCCGAGGTTACCGTCAGGAACAACGCACCCCAGCCATTCATGCAGGCTTTCGGGCGCTCCTCGTAGTAGTCGGGGACCACGAAGAAGATCTTCATCTTGTTGCCGACCCGCTCGCGGAATTTGTTGGTCACTTCCTCGGCACGCTTGAGCTGCTCGCGCGTGGGCAGCAGCTGGTCGCGATTGAGATAGGCCCAGCCGTAATATTGCGTGTTCGCCAGTTCCACGTATTCGGCGTCCATGGCTTCCGCCATCTCGAGGATCTGCTGCACGTGGTCGATGTTATGACGGTGCAGCACGCAATTGAGCACCATCGGGTAGTCGTATTTCTTGATCAGCTTCGCGACTTTCTGCTTCAGATCGAACGTCTTCGTGCTCGACAGGAAGTCGTTCATCTCGCGCGTCGAGTCCTGGAAGGAGAGCTGGATGTGGTCCAGACCGCCTTCCTTGAACGCCGCGATGCGCTTCTCGTTGAGGCCGATGCCTGAGGTGATGAGGTTCGAGTAGTAGCCGAGCTTTCGCGCCTCGGCCACCATGACCTCCAGGTCGTCGCGCATGAGCGGTTCGCCGCCCGAGAATCCGAGTTGCGTGGCGCCGAGCTCGCGGCCCTGGCGCAGCACACGCAGCCAGTCCTCGGTGGACAATTCCTCGCCATAGCGCGTGTAGTCGACCGGGTTGTAGCAGAACACGCAGTGCAACGGGCACTTGTACGTGACTTCCGCCAGCAGCCAGAGCGGATTACCCGGCTTGCTTGGTTCTGATCCAGCCTTTTCCATGTACATGCTCCAGGAAGCCGATGACATCCCCTCGCAGGTCCGTCCCGGGAAATGCGGATTGCAGGTTCTCGACGATGCCGGCGACGCTCAGCTTGCCGTCGATGCGCTTCATGATCTCGCCCGAGCTGCCCGGCAGTTTCACCATGCCTTCCGGATAGAGCAGGACGAAGGCCTGCTGCGCCGGCTCCCACTGGAAGCGGAAGTGGCGCTGCAGCTCGAACACGGTGTCGTCCGAGAACGACGGCGCTTCAGCCATGCCTTGCCTCGCCAATACCATAGTTGACCTGCATGGCGTCGAGCATGCTCCACAGCACATCCAGCTTGAATTGCAGGATGCCCAGCGCGCGCTCCTGCTCGGCGCGGGTCTTGAAGTAGTCGAGCGTGATCTCGAGGCCGTGCTCGACGTCGCGGCGCGCTTCCGACAGGCGCTTGCGGAAATACGCGTAGCCCTCCGCGTCGATCCACGGGTAGTACGTCGGCCAGCCCTCGAGGCGCTTCTTGTGGATTTCCGGGGCGAACAGCTCGGTCAGCGAGGAGCAGGCCGCCTCCTGCCAGGGCGCGCGCCGCGCGAAGTTGACGTAGGCGTCGACCGCGAATCGCACGCCCGGCAATACGTATTTCAGGGAGGTGACGTCGTCGCGCTTGAGGCCGCAGGCTTCCGCAAGCCGCAACCACGCCTCGATGCCGCCTTCCTGGCCTTCGACGCCGTCATGGTCGATGATGCGCTGTATCCATTTGCGCCGCTGGTCGCGGTCGGGCATGTTCGCCAGCACGGCGGCATCCTTGACCGGGATGCTGATCTGGTAATAGAAGCGGTTGTACACCCAGCCCTGCACCTGTTCCTTCGTGCACTTGCCGCTGTTCATGGCAATGTGGAAAGGGTGATGGATGTGGTAGCGATCGCCCTTGGCGCGCAACTGCGCCTCGAATTCCTGTTTGCTCCACGGCAGATTTTCCGCAGCGCCCATCGCATGGCCTCCCGGTCAGAGCTTCACGTCCATGCCGTCGAATGCGACTTCGATTCCGGCGTCGGCAAGCTGCCGGCGCTCTTTCGAGTCTTCATCGAGGATGGGATTCGTATTGTTGATGTGGATGAGAATCTTGCGGCCGGCCTTCAGCGGCTTGAGCACCTCCATCATGCCGCCTTCGCCCGACTGCGCCAGGTGACCGATGTCGCGCGCGCGCTTTTTCGAAAGCCCCATGCCGATCATTTCATCGTCGGTCCAGAACGTGCCGTCGATCATCAGGACGTCCGCCTCCTCCAGGAAGGGCGTCAGATGGGGTTCGATTTCGCCCAGTCCCGGCGCATAGAACACGACCTTGCCCGTTGCCGGATCGGCGATGCGCATGCCGATGTTGTCGCCTTCGACCGGCTTGTCGCGGTGCGGCGAGTAAGGCGGCGCATTGCTCTTGAGCGGCACCGCGGTGAATTGCAGTTGCTCCGCGCCCAGGATGCCGAAGCTTTCGCCGCGCCCCGTCGGGATCTTGTGCCAGTTTACCCCGCAATAGTGGCCGAGGATCTTGAACAGCGGGTTGCCCGTGCTCAGGTCCTCGCGCGCCATGTCCGTGCAATAGATCTCCAGCGGGCGTCCCTCGCGCAGCATCAGCAGGCCAGTCGTATGATCGATCTGCGCATCCATCAGGACGACGGACCGGATCGCGGTGTCGCGAATCGCGCGGCCGGGTTGCAGCTCGGGAAAATTCTTGTATTGCGTCAGCAAGTCCGGCGAGGCGTTGAACAGGATCCAGTTGATGCCGTCGCCGGTCACGGCGATCGAAGATTGCGTGCGCGGCATCGCGCGCAACGTTCCCTTGCGCACGCCGTCGCAATTGCGGCAATTGCAATTCCATTGCGGGAATCCGCCGCCCGCCGCCGCGCCCAGTACCCTTATCCTGATGGTCATCTGCCGTCGATATGCGTTGCCAGAAAGACAAAAGCCCCGGAGCGGGGCTTTTGTCCAAGCCCAACGCTAAAATTTAGCGGTTGGCGATGTACATCGTGACTTCGAAGCCGAAACGCATTTCGGTGTACTCAGGCTTGGTCCACATGTTCTGTTTCTCCAAAAGTTAAAGTTGTAGAATCAACGGGATGTTCTCCGAGGCCATGAATCACCACTTGCAGGTGAGTCATTGGCATTCTCCCGAACGACGTCATGCCGGGCGCTACGTAAATCACCAATCCGGCATCATGATTTTCATTAGTTTGGCACCCCGGCTTTACCGGCTTTGATTCATTGCACTAACCTGATCCATATGTCCGACGCCACCTTAGACAGGGGAATTTATTTTTACTCCACGATGACCGACTGGTACCGCGAGCGCCCGTTCAAGGTCGCGTTCGCCGTTTCGGTGCTCGTGCATGCCATCCTGATCGCGCTCATCCCGGGATTTCGTTCGGTACCCATCGAAACGCCGCAGGTGCTCGAGGTCCAGATCAATCGCGAGGAAATCCCGCCGCTGCCCGCCGTGCAGGAAAAGCCGGTCGCACAGCCGAAGGTGGAGAAAACGCCGGAGTTGCCGCCGAAAGTCGTGGAAACGCCGGTCATTCCTCCCCCGGTTCAGGAGAAGCCGGTCGTCGTCCCGCCCAAGCCGCTGGAGCGAACGCCGGAACCCGTGGTTGCTCCGCGCCCGGAGCCCGTGCCGGAACCGGTCGTGAAGCAGGCGCCTCAGCCCGAACCGCCACCGATCCCGCGCACGAACATCATCCAGGCGCCGCGAACGGAACGCCAGCCGGAGTTCGTCGTCCCGAAACCTGAATTGCATCCGGAACCGAAGGCCGAGCCCAGGCTGGAAAGCCGGCCGGAACCGAAAATGGAGCCGCGACCGGAAGTGCCGCCCGTGGCGCGCACCGAGCCGCGTCCCGAGCCCAGGCCGCAAGCCAGGACGGAACCCAGAGTCGAGCCTCGTGCAGATCCACGTCCCGAACCGCGCCCGGAGCCGAAAGTCGCGGTCACGCCCGACGTCAAGCCGGTGCCCCGCGAGGTCGCGCCGCCGGTCGTTCCGCAACAACGCGAGCCGGCCGTGTCGGCGCCGGCGCCCGCGCCTTCGGCGCCCGTCGCACCACCGCCGGTGACGTCGGCACCGGTCGTACCGCAGGCGCCGGTGACGGCACCCCAGCCGAAGGCGCCACCGCCGCAACCCAAGGTAGATGAAGGCCGCGAGCGCAATCTGATCGAAAAGTATCAGCAGGATGTCTCGGCCCGGATCAAGCAGTTCGAAAAATATCCTCTGATCGCCACTCGCCGTCATTGGGAGGGCACGACAGTCGTACAGCTCGTCGTGGCGTCGGACGGCAAGGTTACCGGCGTTTCGATAGTCGAATCGAGTGGTCACGAAATTCTCGACGAGGCCGCCGTCAAGATGATCCGGGAGGCTTCGCCATTGCCGCCGCTGCCTGAAGGCTTGCGCGGGCGGGACCGCACGATTCAGGTGCCAATTAAATTTAAGCTCGAATGAGCGAGATTCGCCACGGTCATGACCCCTGACCAGAACGCGATTGCCGGGGGCAATTTGTATCCGCCGATCGAACCTTTTCGATCCACGTTGCTGGAAGTCGGCGGCGGCCATCGCATCCACGTCGAGGAGAGCGGCAATCCGGACGGCTTCCCGGTGTTGTTCGTCCATGGCGGTCCGGGCAGCCAGTCCAGGGCGTCGCACCGGCAGTATTTCGATCCCGGCTTCTATCGCATTGTTCTGTTCGACCAGCGCGGATGCGGGCGCAGCCTTCCCTTTGGATCGACAGCCGACAACACGACCGCGCACCTCGTCGCCGACATGGAAGCCATTCGTCGCCATGTCGGCGCCGAGCGCTGGCTGCTGTTCGGCGGATCCTGGGGCAGCACGCTGAGCCTCGCGTACGCAACGGCTTATCCGGAGCGCGTGGCCGGGCTGGTCCTGCGCGGCGTGTTCCTGGCAAGCAGCGCCGAAGTCGACTGGTTTCTGTTTGGCGCGCGCCTGTTCGTGCCCGAGGCTTGGCAGGCGTTCACGCAGGGCACAGGGGATTCGATCGTCGAGCACTATCGCGCGCTGGTGGATGATCCGCGGGTGGAAGTTGCATCGGCGGCGGCAAGCCGATGGTCCGACTACGAAGCGAGAATGATCGATCCGGCGAACGCTGCAGCTTCTTCCGGTTCGGTCTCCGGCGCGGAAGCGATCGGGCGGGCGCGGGTGCAGCTTCACTACATGGCGCATGATTTTTTTCTGCGCCCCGGCGAATTGCTGGACAACCTGTGGCGCATAAGACGCCGTCCGCTCATCATCGTCCAGGGAAGGCTGGACATGGTTTGCCCGCCGGGCACGGCATACGATGTCGCCCGGCAATTCGAAAATGCCGACCTGCGCATGGTGGCGAACGGTGGACACTCCGCGCAGCAACCGGAAATGGCGGCGCAGCTTTGCGAGGCGACGCGGCGCATGCAAGCGATCCTGGAAAACGGGCGGCATGCGTAGACTCAGCCTGCGATTCCGCATCAACCTGGTCATCACGCTCGTCGTCGTCGCGTTCACGATGGCGACCGGCAACCTGCTCATCGAGGAGACGCGGCGCTCGATCCGGGAGGAGATGGAGGCGGGGACGCGCATCACCGCCCAGCTGCTCGAGACGGTCATCTCCAATACCCGACCGGCGATCGAAGAGGCGCCGCACAACCAGATATTGCTGGCCTTCCTGCAGCGCGTGGGGCGTGTGAGGGCGAACGAGATCCGCCTCTACGACCAGAACGAGCGGCTGCTCTATACCTCGCCGCCTCCGGTCTACAAGCGCGGCCGCTGGGCGCCGCAGTGGTTCGCGAATCTCGTCAAGCCCGAGCTCAGCGACTATCGCCTGAACCTGGTCACCGGCGGCAGCATCATCATCACGCCGGACGCGTCGCGTTCGGTGCTCGATGCATGGGACGACCTCAAGCAGTTTTTCTGGCTGATGCTGGGTTTCTTCGTTCTGGTCAACGTGGTCGTATTCTGGCTGCTGGGGCGGTCGCTACGGCCGGTGGGCAAGATTCTCGCGGGCATGTCGCAAATGCAAAAGGGCCGCTTCGAATCCCGCCTGCCATCGTTCGGCTCGCCCGAGTTCGACTCCATCGGCCACGTCTTCAACCGCATGGCGCAAACCCTGGAGGATAGCCTCGCGGAAAATCGCCGGCTTGCGCTGGTTGCGCGGCAATCCAGCGATGCGATCATCATCCATGACCTGGAGGGGCGCATTTCATTCTGGAATCCGGCGGCCGAGCGCATGTTCGGCTACAGGACGGATGACATCGTCGGGCGTTCCGCGACCTTGCTGACAGCGCCGGATCGAAGCGACGAGGTGCGGGAGAATCTGGAGACGGTAAAGCGGCGAGCCCTGGTCGAGATGGTGGAAACGCAACGCGTGACGCGCGGCGGGCGCGTGGTGGACGTGGCGCTGTCCGCCGCGCCGTTGGTCGATCCAGTCAGCGACGAGGTCATCGGCGAGATCTGCAGCATGCGCGACATCACGGAACACAAGCTTGCCAGGCAGGCGGAGCTGGAACTGGAACAGAACCGGCAACTCACGCGCGCAATCCAGACCCGGCTCGAAGAGGAGCGGCGCAGCATCGCCAGGGAGCTGCATGACGAGCTGGGCCAATGCGTGACGGCGATCAAGACCATCGGCACTGCCATCTCCAACCGTAGTGAAAAATCCGCCCCCGAGACCCACGATAATGCGAAGACCATCGTGGCGGTGGCCTCCCACATCTATGACGTGGTGCACGGGATCATTCGCCAATTGCGACCGACCGCGCTCGACCACCTGGGATTGAGCGAAACGCTGCGCGATACGGTGGCGACCTGGCGCGAACGCCACCCGGACGTCGAATGCAATCTTCGTTTCGACGGTGCCATCGAGGGAATGGGCGAGGTGATCAACATCACGGTTTATCGCATCGTCCAGGAATGCCTGACAAATGTCGCGCGGCACGCGCGTGCGACGCGCGTGGACATCGACGTTGCACGTTGCGCCGATCCGCGGCACGGTGATGTCGTCGGCGTGACGGTTCGCGACAACGGGAAAGGCTTCGAGCAACGCCAGAATGATGCAACGCAATTTGGCGTGATCGGCATGCGCGAACGCGTGCAGGCGTTGAACGGTGAATTTCGCATCGAAAGCAGTCCCGGTGCGGGTACGGCGATCGTCGTCGTGCTTCCCGCGCACCGCCAAATCAGCGACACCAGGAGCGGCGCCGAAGCTGCCTGAACGGGAGGAATGACGTGGATGGAAAGCTAGGCAATATCGGCGTGATGCTGGTCGACGATCACGCCGTGGTTCGCATGGGGTTTCGCTTGCTGCTCGAAGGCTCGCCCGACATCAGGGTCGTGGCCGAGGCGGACAGCGGCGAGGACGCCTGTCGAAAATATCCGGAAGTAAGGCCCGACGTCGTCGTCATGGACATATCGATGCCGGGCATCGGCGGCCTCGAGGCGATCGATCGCATCCTCGCTCGCGAGCCGGGCGCGCGCATCCTCGTGCTGTCCGCGCACGAAGATGCCATGCATGCGCGTCGGGTCCTCAAGGCCGGTGCGGCGGGTTACCTGACGAAGCGCAGCGCCGCGGAAGCGCTCATGCAGGCGATCCGGCACGTGAACCAGGGCAAGACATTTTTGGAACCTGAGATTGCACAGCATCTCGCCGTCCAGCAGCTCAATGGCGAACGCAATCCCGTGGATATGCTGAGCGAGAAGGAATTCAAGGTGTTCCTGGCGCTTGCCAAGGGGCAATCGGTCGCCGATATCGCTGAAGTCATGTCCCTGAGCCCGCGGACCATAGGCACGCATCTCTATAACATCAAGCAGAAGCTGGGGGCCTCGAATTCGGCGGAACTGGCCATCATTGCGATCCGGGCGGGTCTCATGGAGCCATGATTTTTAAGGATAAAGCGGTGAATGGCGGGCATCTGCCAAATCTAATGAAAATCATGAGTCGGATTTAAGGGTTTTGCTCTGAGACATCGCGGGGCAAGTGAAACAGAATGCGCTCCATGGTCGTGATGAACGGCCTCGATGCCCGAACAAGTGGATCAACTTTCAAGGAGAACAAGCCATGTGGACGAAGCCCGAATACACCGAAATGCGCTTTGGTTTTGAAGTCACGATGTACGTCTTCAATCGCTGATAGCACGGCACGTATCCTGAAAAGGGCTGCTTTCGAGCAGCCCTTTTTGTTTGTCGATCCGGTTCTCGCTGCGGCCGATACATGAAGCTAGAATGGCGCGGCTCATAAATAGAACGATGCAGGGGAGGGTGGGAGATGTATCGCAGTGGCAGTGCATTCGCGCCGGCGTTCGGGCTGGCCGCAGTCGCAATATTCGTTTCCGCAACGGATTCGGCCTTCGCCGATGAGGATGCAGTGAGGCTGGCGCCGATCGTGGTGACGCCGACGCGCATCGAGCAGTCGAGCTTCGATTTGCCAGTTTCGATCGATGCATTTACAAAAGATCAAATCCAGCAGAACCAGCCCGAGGTCAATCTTTCGGAGACGATCAGCCACGCGCCCGGCGTGATCGCCAACAACAGGCAGAACTACGCGCAGGATCTGCAGGTATCCATACGCGGATTCGGTGCGCGTTCTACATTCGGCATACGCGGCGTTCGCCTGTACGCGGACGGTATTCCGCTGACCATGCCCGATGGACAAGGCCAGGCGGCCAATATCGACCTGGGGTCGGCAAGGCAGATCGAAGTGATGCGCGGACCGTTTTCCGCGCTGTACGGCAATTCATCCGGCGGCGTGATCAACGTCTTCACCGAGGATGGCCCGCAGGATCTCACGGTGACCGGCTCGTTCTGGGCGGGCAGCTTCGATTCGAGCAAGATCGGCCTCAAGGTCGGCGGTCAGCAGGGGGCGGTGAATTACCTGTTCGACGTGTCGCGGTTCGATACCAACGGTTATCGCGATCACAGCGCCGCGACGCGGGACACGGCCAACGGCAAGGTGCGGCTGGATATCAGCGAGGACACGACCGTCACCGTCATCGCGAACTATCTGAACCAGCCGGACACGCAGGATCCGCTGGGCCTGACGAAGGCGCAGTTGCAGCAGAACCCCAGGCAGTCGGGCAGCACGGCGACGACGTCGGCGATTGCGCAGGATACCCGCAAGTCCATAGAAAACTCCCAGGCCGGTGCCATCCTGGATCACAAGGTCGACGCCGAAGACTCTTTCAGGATCCTGGGCTATGCCGGCAAGAGGACGGTGCTGCAATTCCTGGCCATCGCCCCTCCCGGCAGCGGCGTGGTCGACCTGAACCGGGACTTCGAAGGCGTGGACATGCGCTGGACGCGTCGGACCGAACTCGCGAGCAAGCCGTTTACGATCACCGGCGGCCTGAACTACGACGTGCTGAACGAAGTGCGGAAGGGATTCAGGAACGTCAACGGCGATATCGGCGCATTGACTCGCAACGAGGATGACAAGGTATTCGATTTCGACCAATACCTGCAGGCGCAATGGGATTTCGCCGAGCGCTGGAGTGCCAGCGGCGGCGTGCGCCACAGTTCCATCAAATACAGCAGCGAGGACCATTTCATCACCGGCGCGAACGGCGACGACAGCGGCAGCATCAGTTTCAGTGACACCATGCCGGTGGCAGGCCTGGTGTTCAAGGTGACGCCGACTTTCAACCTGTATGCGAACGTCGGCAAGGGATTCGAGACGCCGACCTTCGCGGAACTGGCGTACAAGTCGACTTCTCCCACGAGCACAGGGCTCAATTTCGACCTGAAGCCCGCGGAGAGCACGAACTATGAATTCGGTGCCAAGGCCTACATCGGTTCCGGGACACGGGTCAACGCTGCAGTATTCAAGACGGACACCAAGAACGAGATCGTGGTCCTGCTCAACAACGGCGGCCGTTCGGTCTATCAGAACGTGGATAGATCGAGCCGCAAGGGATTCGAGCTTGGCATCGATTCGCAGTTCGGTGGCGGATTCACGGGATTGCTGTCCTACACCTATCTGGATGCCAGGTTCGAAGACAATTTCCTGACCTGCGGCGGCAGCACGACATGCACGGTCCCGAACATCAATGTGCCGTCCGGCAACAAGATACCCGGGGTGCCGGCAAACGTCGTATACGGAGAAGTCGGCTGGGCCTATGTCCCGATTGGATTCACGTCGGCAATCGAGGCGCGCTGGGTGGACAAGGTCTACACGAGCGATTTGAACGACCAGTCCGCTGATGCTTATGCAGTCGTAAACCTGAGATTCGGTTTCGACCAGAAATTCGGCGGCTGGAAATTCAATGAATTCGCGCGCGTCGACAATATCTTCGACAAGGAATACGTCGGGTCAGTCATCGTAAACGCTTCCAACGGGCAGTATTACGAGCCCGCGCCGGGAATCAACTATACGGTCGGCGTATCGGTGAGCTATCAATTCTGATCATGGAAGCGATTGGTTCGGGCAAGGAGACAGACTTGAACACCAGCATTGAGGGCGGTGCAGGCTACACCAGGGCAGCGATCGTTTTCCATTGGATCGTCGCGATCCTGGTCCTGACGATGATCGGGCTGGGGTTTTACATGGAAGGCATACCGAAAGGCAATCCCGACCGGGCCTTCTACTTCAACCTGCATAAATCGATCGGCGTGACGACCGCATTGCTGGTCATTGCCAGGCTGTGGTGGCGCGCGAAGAATCCGCCGCCGGCATTGCCGGCATCCATGCCCGCCTGGGAAACGCAGGCTTCCCGGATAAGCCACGCGCTGCTGTACATGTGCATCATCGTCATGCCGCTCTCGGGATTCGCGGCAACGCAATTCACCAAGTACGGCGTGAATTACTTCGGCCTCTTCAAGATCCCGCCGATGGGTCACGAAAACAAGGTCGTTTATGACCTTTTGCAGGGCATCCACGGCATCACCGCCACGCTTCTGATCGCGCTGATCGTCATCCACGTGCTGGCCGCCTTCAAGCATCTGTTGATCGACCGGGACAGGGTTTTCCAGCGAATGCTGTCGTGACGATAGTTCGCATCAGTTGCCCTGAAATGCCCCCGCGATGGGGGCATTTTCATTTCTGCCCCGGTCGAAACCCAGACCTTTGGCGACCCCGGATTTTCTGGAGCGCATTCTCTGCTTGACTGTGTAATAGGAATCGTTATCATTTGCAAATCCAGACAAGCTTGGAGGCAGCATGAACGCAGTCGTCGTCGGGGCGGACCGGCTCGGAAATATTCCTGAATCCCTGGCGGGATTCGGCATTCAGGTCCAGCGCCATGTCAGCGGTCGTTCTTCCAGCCACCAGCGCTCCATGCCCTCGCTTCCCCGAGACACCGAACTGCTGATTCTTTTTACCGATTTCTTGAATCATAACGCCATGAAAAGTTACCGGAATCAGGCCCAGATCCAGGGGATTCCGGTGATTGCCTGCCGGCGCTCCGCGAGTTGTCTCATGGAGTCCGTCAAGAAATTCCTCGGCGCATCGAGTCGTTGTGACGCCTGCGAAAATCGAACTTCCGTGGCCGGCCGCGCCCCAAATTGACAATCATTCTCATTGTGATTTAAGCTGTCTGGACTTCAGCGAGGATCCATGTACGTCTGCCTCTGCAATGGCATCACCGAGAACCAGATTCGCGACGCCGTCGGCGACGGCGCCCGGTCATTGCGCGAATTGAGGTTCCGTCTCGGTGTCGCGAGTTGCTGCGGGAAGTGTGCCGACTGCGCCCAGCAAGTGGTCCGCGAAACACTGGAGACAGTCCAATTTCGCGAGCAGTTGACCGCCGCGTAATTCGACTCGTTCCTACCTCCAGTTTCACTCTTTATTTTTTGTTTTTGCCGCTTCGGCGTGCGCCCTATAATCGCGTCTGTTCGATTTGCTCGAAGGAGCGCGCATGAAGGGCGATAGCAAGGTCATCACGTACCTCAACAAGGTACTCGTAAACGAACTCACGGCAATCAACCAGTATTTCCTCCACGCTCGCATGTTCAAGAACTGGGGTTTGAAGAAACTGGACGAGCATGAGTTCAAGGAATCGGTAGATGAGATGAAGCATGCCGACAAGCTCATCGAGCGCATCCTGTTTCTGGAAGGCCTGCCGAATCTGCAGGACCTGGGCAAGCTGCTGATCGGCGAGAACGTCGAGGAATGCCTCAAATGCGACCTCAAGCTCGAGATGGCGGGTCATCCGCTGCTGCGCGAGGCCATCGCCTATTGCGAATCCTCGTCGGACTACATCAGCAGGGAACTGTTCGAGGAGATACTCGAGAGCGAAGAGGAGCATATCGACTGGCTCGAAACGCAGCTCGACCTGGTCCAGAAGATCGGCATCCAGAACTACATGCAGTCGCAGATGTCGACAAGTTGATTTCCGAATCGTGAATCGGCCGATGCGACATTCGAGCCGACGCACCACGAACGAAAAAACGCCACCGCGAGGTGGCGTTTTGATTTGGCGGAGGCGGCTGGACTTCCTTGTCTGCATGGTGACGGCGGGAATGTGTCCGGCTCGCGTTGCATCCGCGATCCGGCCATCCCACAGCGTGACATTGAGTCACGCTTCAGGACCGCCACTGCGCTTGGGCCCATTGGCGTCCCAGTCGATCGGTGATCGGCAGGTCGAACCAGCGGCCTCTCAACCCACCGGCCTCGCCAAATCAAAAAGCCACCGCGAAGGTGGCTTATTGATTTGGTGGAGGCGGCGGGAATCGAACCCGCGTCCGCAAGCCCTCCACAGTCAGGACTACATGCTTAGCCTAGTCTTTTGAATCTCGCCTCGCGCCCGCCAACTGGCAGGCTGGCGCTTGGCCAGTCACTTCGACGGATCCGCACGGCCAAGCGACCAGGCCGCGCAGAGAGGCTGATGTCAATGGCGCTGCACCCCTTGCGGGGCCTGACCCATCAGCAGGTCAGTGCAGCGTCTCGCCGGTATTAAGCGGCGAGAGCGTAACGCTCGTCGTTGGCGTGTGTGAATTTCCAGATGGATTTACGAGGTGACTGGTCCTCGACATGCCCTGCGCTGCTTCGCAACCCGCGTCGAAACCAGGTCGCCCCCTGCGATCGAATATCGGGATCGGAAACCGGAATTCAATCGACTGACGGGATCTTACCAGATCACCCCGTCGCGCTCGTCTCGAACAGCGAGGATCCGAGCTGGTCTGGCGTGTCCACCAGCGTGTCCGCGCCCCATTCCTCCGGCGGGCGGCCGTTACCGAGATAGCCATAGCGCACCACGGTGACCTTCATGCCTGCCGCGTGGCCGGCCTGGACGTCCCGTTCGTCATCGCCCACGTAGAGGCATTCCCGCGGATGGGCCTGCACCCTGCGCATCGCTTCCAGGATAGGGGCAGGGTGCGGCTTTGCATGCGGCGTCGAGTCGCCGCAGACGACGCACGCGGCCCGATCTAGGACGTCCAGCGCGCGCAGCAGCGGCAGCGTGAATCGCTGGGCCTTGTTGGTGACGATGCCCCAGACCCGGCCGCCGTTTTCGATGCGGTCGAGCAGGGCAGCGATGCCGGGAAACAGGGTGCTGCTGCGGGCGAGGTTCTTCTCGTAGACGTCGAGGAACTCGTCGCGCATGGCCTCGTAGCCTGCATGCGCCGGCGTGATGCCGAACCCGGCTTGCAGCAAGCCTCGCGCACCCGACGATGCCAGGGTCCGCAGCTCGGAAACAGGCAACTCGGCCAATCCCCGCGCGGCGCGCATGCAGTTGAGCGCATAGCCGAGATCGGGTGCGGTGTCCGCGAGCGTTCCGTCCAGGTCGAACAGGATCACGCGTGGCCGGGCGCTCTCCGCACCTTCCATCTATTTCGCCAGGAGCGCCAGAAGCTTCTCGTCCGACAGCAGGTCTTCCAATGCCTGTGAAAGCGCGGTATTGACCAACGCAGTGCTGTCCTTTTCATAGGGCGGCGCCGCACCTTCCCTGCGCGTCCTGACATTGAACTGGCGATCGTAGGACGAGCTCGCGTTGATTGCGTGCCCAACGACTTCGGCACGCAGATCGGTATTGAATGTCAGCGGCTCCTTTACCGACTGCAATTCGAGCTTGATGATCTTGATGTCCAGCGTGCGCTCCATGGATTCGCCGAAAGGCTCGACCGAGTAGCCCAGTTTCGTGAGCGCCTGCTTGACCCGCCCGTAGATCGCCGGACTCGGATCCTCGTCCACGCGAACCTCGACCATCTTGCGGTCGGGATCGCCGACTTCGCCCAGTTTCTTGTCCGCCCGGGCATCGGAAACGCGCAATCCCACGACCTTGTTGTCGCCCACTTGCTCGTTCATCACCTTCACTTCCGGGTCAAGCCTCAGGTACTGCGGCTTGAGCGAGCAGCCTTGCACGGCAAGCATGAGCCCGGCAACGCCGATGGCAAGAAGATTCCTGGCTTTCATCTCGTTCTCCTTCGTGGTTTCAGGGAGTCAATGGCGGGCCGGGAATTCTCAGCCGGGTCGTGCGCAGAGAATGTAGTTGACCGAAATATCCGCCGAGAGGGAATAGATGCGCGTAAGCGGGTTGTAGTTCATTCCGACGAGATCGTCGATTTCAAGCCGCGATCGGCGGCAGTGGGCGGCGAGCTCGGCCGGCGTTATGAAGCGGCTGTAATCGTGCGTTCCGCGCGGCAACAGGTTCAGCAGGTATTCCGCGCCGATGATGGCGAAAAGATAGGACTTTGGATTTCGATTGATCGTGGAAAAGAAGCAGACGCCATCCGGTTTCAGCAGACGGGCGCAGGCCTGGACGACGCTCCCGGGATCAGGCACGTGCTCCAGCATTTCCATGCAGGTGACGACGTCGAATTCAGCAGCGTGGGTGGCCCCCAGTTCTTCCACGGTGATATTGCGGTAGTCGACATCGAGACCGCTTTCCAGCAAATGCAGCTGGGCGACTTTCAGCGCGCTGTCACCGGCATCGATGCCGGTGACGCCCGCTCCGGCCGCCGCCATGGCTTCCGCAAGCAATCCGCCGCCGCAGCCGACGTCCAGGACGCGCTTGCCTTTTAGCCCGGCCTGCCGCTCGATGTAACCGAGCCGCAGGGGATTGATATCGTGCAGCGGCTTGAATTCGCTGCGCGGATCCCACCAGCGATGGGCGAGGTCGCTGAATTTCTGCAGTTCGACCGGATCGACGTTGATCATCTGGTTATGGTTACCGGATTTCTAGCCAGGATTTCCGATGCGCGAGGCCCATTCTTTTGCCCTGCGCATCAATTCCGCTCGGTCCAGATGCGGGATGGTTCCGTCCCGAACGACATGCTTGCCGGCAATCCACACGTCGCTGACGTGTTCGCGTCCCGCGGCGTAGACAAGATGCGAAGCCGGATCATAACAAGGAGACAGCTCGGGGAAATCCAGGTTCACGGCACACAGGTCGGCTGCTTTTCCCACCTCGATCGACCCGATGCTGCGTTCCAGTCCCAGCGCTTGCGCGGCGCTCAGCGTTGCCATGCGCAAGGCGGCGTGCGCCGGCAGGATCTCGGCGTTTTCTCCGGAAGCCTTGGCGAGCAGCGCAGCGGTGCGCATTTCGCAGAACAGGTCCAGGCGATTGTTGCTGGCGGCGCCGTCCGTGCCGACTCCCACGTTGACCTTCGCTTCCAGCATCTTCGCCACCGGCGCAATGCCGCTCGCGAGCTTGAGGTTGGATGAGGGGCAGTGCGCGACCGAGCAGCCGAGCTGGCCCAGCAGGGCGATCTCCGCCGGCTCCAGATGCACCGCATGGACGGCGATGAAGTTCGGGCCGAGCAAGCCCAGCTTTTCCAGCCTCGCGAGCGGCCGCATGCCGAACTTCTCCATGCTGTCGCGGATCTCACTGAGGGTTTCGTGCAAATGCGTATTGACCGGAATCTGCAACTGGTCCGACAGGGTCAGGACCTGTTCGAAACTCTTGTCGCTCACGGTGTAGGGCGCGTGGGGCGCCATGCAAAAGCTGAGTAGCGATTCGTGCTTGAACTCATCGCGCATCGCCAGGCCCTTGCGCAGGTAGTCTTGCGTGTCGGAAGCGTAGGCAGTCGGGAATTCGATCACGATGATGCCTAACGCGGCGCGCATCCCCGCCTGCAGGGCGGCGCGCGCGGTCATTTCCGGAAAGAAGTACATGTCGTTGAAGCAGGTGATTCCCCCCCGTAGCATTTCCGCGCAGGCGAGCAGCGTGCCGTCATGGACGAATTGCGGCGACGCATGCCGGTCTTCCGCGGGCCAGATGTGCTTCGAAAGCCAGTCCATCAATTGAAGGTCATCCGCCAGTCCGCGCATCAGCGTCATCGCCGCATGGCAGTGGAGATTGATCAGGCCGGGAATCAGCACATGCGAATCGAGACGATGGATTTTCGCGCGAGGGTACTGCAGGGCCATTTCTTCCCGCGGAAGCAGTGCCACGATTTTCCCTTCGGAAATCGCAACGGCGTGGTCCTCGAGCACTTGTCCGGATGGCTCGACGGGAATGACCCAGGGTGCTTCGATGACCAGTTCCGCGCCGACGGCGTTCACGGGATGCATGAGACGGTACCTAAAAAGAAAGGCCCTGCATGCGCAGGGCCCCGATGCAAGATTCGGACAGCGGCGCCAATTCTACTTTTTCGTCGCGCTGACGCTGACTTCCACGCGCCGATCGGGCTGCAGGCAGGAGATGAGCGCCTTGCCCCTGGTCTTGTCGCAGGCGCCCGCCGTTGTGGGCTCGGATGAGCCGCGTCCTTCCGTCTTGACCTTGTCCGACGGAACGCCCTTGCTCACGAGATAGGCCTTTACCGCGTTGGCCCGGCGTTCGGACAGTTTGCGGTTATAGGCATCTTTGCCGATCCTGTCGGCGTGGCCCGTAACGGAAATGTCGCCGTATTGGGTACCCGCGAGGCCCGAGACGAACTCGTCGAGTTTTGCCCGCTGGTCGCCGCGGACCTGCGACTTGTCGAAATTGAACAGCGGTTCCGTTTCGAAATCCAGGCTCATCTGCCTGGTGGGCGAGGGCGCCGGTTTGGGCGGCGGAGCGGTCTCGGCCTGCGCGACCTTTTCATCCGGATAGATCGTGGGCTCGCCGACGACGTTTTCCGTTGCGTGCTGGTCTTCAGGGTAGCTCACGGTACCGGAATCGTCCGCCACCGGGCCAAGCTCCTCGAGCTGTGCGGATTGCTCGGGTTCATCCGCGTATTCGGTTGTCTCGCCGACGCTGCTTTCGGCCTCCTGTGCCGGCTCCTGCGCCTCGGAAACGGATTCGTCGTCCTGCGGGCCGAGCTCCTCGAGCTCCGCGGAATCGTCTTCGTCCGCATATTCGGTGGTTTCGCCCACGCTGCTCTCGGCCTCGGGTGCCGCGTCTTGCGCCTCGGAGACGGATTCGTCCTCCTGTGGACCGAGCTCTTCGTCGCCGTCGCTGTCGGCGTCGTTTTTCGCCTGGTCCTCCGGCAACTCGTATTTGGTGATCGGAAATTCCGCGGCTTCTTCCTGGGCGGCGGGTGCGGCCGCGGCCGTAGGTGGCGGCGTTTCGGCAGCAGGGGCTGTCGCCACAACTGGAGCTGCTGCCGGCTCGGGCTCCTTCGCGGGAGCGCTTTGTGTCGCCGCTTTTTCCGCCTCTGCCTTGGCAGCGGCCCGACGTTCCAGCTCTTCCTTGGTGACGGCGTTGGTGCTGCCGCGGACTCTTTCATGCTCGATCGCCGCTTCTTCGGCGCCGGAACTGCTGCGTTCAGTCTGGCTCGAGCAGCCTGCGATTGCGACGCCCACCAACAACATCAGCATTCGATTGGTCTTTGGTTTCATTGCGTTGCCCTCCTCTCGTCGCGCCGGTTATTTGGATTGAACGACTGTTTAGGACGATTATTGCCCAATACCCTGCCGCGATCCAATGCCAATTTTTCGAGGTGTCATGACCCCGGGGATTTGCAACGCGCAATGCGGTGATACGCATTGCGCCGAGCCGGGAAGTCCTTTGCGAACAATGTTTCCGCCAATGGTGGCATGTTAAAATGCCGCGCTTGTGCCGACCGCATCCAGCGCGCAATTTTGCACGCGCCCGGATGCGCTTCGGGTTGGTCCGATGCGGGACGGGGCCGACGCATTTTCATGTTCGCTTGCAAGAAGAAAACTGACTTGTCCTGATGGATCAATTCGCCAAAGAAACCCTTCCGATCAGCCTTGAAGAGGAGATGCGCCGCTCCTACCTCGATTACGCGATGAGCGTGATCGTCGGGCGCGCGCTTCCCGATGTGCGCGACGGCCTGAAGCCGGTCCACCGCCGCATCCTCTTCGCCATGCACGAAGCCAACAACGTCTGGAACCGGCCCTACGTCAAGTGCGCCCGCGTGGTCGGCGACGTGCTGGGCAAATACCACCCGCATGGCGATTCCGCGACCTACGAGGCGCTGGTGCGCATGGCGCAGGATTTTTCCATGCGCTACGTCCTCATCGACGGACAAGGCAATTTCGGTTCTGTCGACGGCGACTCGGCCGCGGCATACCGATATACGGAATGCCGGCTGGAAAAAATCTCGTCCGAGCTCCTTGCCGATATCGACAAGGAGACGGTCGACTTCGTTCCCAATTACGACGGCAAGGAACAGGAACCCAGCGTCCTGCCGACCCGCATCCCCAACCTGCTGATCAACGGGTCGTCGGGCATCGCGGTCGGCATGGCGACGAACGTGCCGCCCCACAACCTGGGCGAAGTCATCAATGCGTGCCTCGCCATCCTGGATCGACCGGACATCAGCCTCGAGGAAATCATCGACATCGTCCCGGGGCCGGATTTCCCAACGAAGGGAATCATCTACGGCACCGCCGGCGTCAAGGAAGGCTACCGAACCGGCCGCGGCCGCGTAGTCATTCGCGCGCGCACGCACGTGGACGAACTGGAAAAGGGCAACAGGCAGGCGATCATCATCGACGAATTGCCCTACCAGGTGAACAAGTCGTCGCTGCTCATGAAAATCGGCGAGTTGGTCCGGGAGAAGCGCCTCGACGGCTTGTCGGAAATCCGGGACGAATCGGACAAGTCCGGCATGCGCGTCGTGCTCGAGCTCAAGCGCGGCGAAGTCCCGGAAGTCATCCTGAACAACCTGTACAAAGAAACGCAGATGCAGGATACCTTCGGGATGAACATGGTCGCGCTGGTGGAGAACCAGCCGCGCCTGCTCAACCTGAAGGAAATCCTCGAGGCCTTCCTGCGCCACCGCCGCGAGGTCGTGACGCGCAGGACGGTCTTCGAGCTCAGGAAGGCGCGCGACCGCGGGCATGTCCTCGAAGGCCTGGCCGTCGCGCTGTCCAATGTCGACGAGATCATCGAACTCATCAAGGCTGCGCCGGCACCGGCGGAAGCCAAGCGCGGGCTGATGTCGAGGACCTGGCGTTCCGAGCTCGTCGAATCAATGCTGGCGAGGGCTGACGTCGGCGCGGAGTCCCGTCCCGAGGGCATGTCGCCGGAATTCGGGCTCCAGGCCGACGGTTACCGGCTCTCGGAGGTGCAGGCCCAGCGCATCCTCGAAATGCAGTTGCAGCGGCTCACCGGCCTCGAGCAGGAAAAGATCGTCAACGAGTACAAGGAGGTGATGGACACCATCGCCGACCTGCTCGACATCCTCGCGAAACCCGAGCGCATCACGGCGATCATCGCCAAGGAACTGACCGAGACGCGCGATGAATTCGGCGATGCGCGGCGCAGCGAAATCGTCATGAACGCGCAGGACCTCAGCATGGAGGACCTGATCGCGCCCGAGGACGTCGTGGTGACGCTGTCCCACGGCGGCTACGTGAAGGCCCAGCCGCTGGCGGACTATCGCGCGCAAAAGCGCGGGGGCCGCGGCAAGCAGGCGACCGCGACCAAGGAAGACGATTTCATCGACAACCTGTTCATCGCGAACACGCACGACTACGTGCTGTGCTTCTCCAGCCGCGGCCAGCTTTACTGGATCAAGGTGTACAACGTGCCGCAGGGCGGGCGCGCCAGCCGCGGCAAGCCCATCGTCAACCTCCTGCCGCTCACCGAGGGCGAGAAAATCACCGCGATCCTGCCGGTGCGCGAGTTCGACGAGAACAAGTTCATTTTCATGGCGACGGCGAACGGCACGGTCAAGAAGACGCCGCTGTCCGATTTCTCGCGCCCGCGTCCGTCGGGCATCATCGCGGTCGACCTCGACGAGGGCGATTACCTCATCGGCGTGGCGCTGACCGAAGGCCGGCACGACATCATGCTGTTTTCCGACGAAGGCAAGGCCGTGCGTTTCGACGAGCAGGACGTGAGGCCGATGGGGCGCGTGTCGCGCGGCGTGCGCGGCATGAGGCTGCCGCCCGGGAAAAAGGTGATATCGCTGCTCGTCGCCGAGAACGAAAGCGTGTCCGTGCTGACGGCAACGGAAAACGGCTTCGGCAAGCGCACGCCCATCGTCGAATATACCCGGCACGGCCGGGGCTCGCAGGGCATGATCGCCATCCAGACCAGCGCGCGCAACGGCAATGTCGTGGCGGCGACCCTGGCGGAAGGCAAGGACGACATCATGCTGATCACCACCGGGGGCGTGCTCATTCGCACCCGGGTCGCGGAAATCCGGGAAATGAGCCGCGCCACGCAAGGCGTGACGCTGATCAACCTCGGCCCGGATGAGAAGCTGGCCGGTTTGCAGAAAATCATCGACAGCGAAGAAGGGCTGGACGGGGCGGGCGAGAACGGCGCACCTGTCAATGAGGGCGACGGCAGCTTCGATGAATCCAGCGGGAACGACAATCCGGCCGACCCGGGCCCGGACACGCCTGACGAACAGGGTTGATGGCAAGGCCCGGCCGGGACAGGCCGGACATAACGGAGCGCGACGTGGGGAGAATTTTCAATTTCAGCGCGGGGCCTGCGGTGTTGCCGCAGGAGGTTCTGGAAAAGGCAAGGGACGAAATGCTGGACTGGCACGGGTCCGGCATGTCGGTCATGGAAATGAGCCATCGCGGCAAGGAATTCATCGCGATCCATGCCCATGCTGAAGCGGCGTTGCGCGAGTTGCTCGCGATTCCGCAAAACTACAAAGTCCTGTTCCTGCAGGGTGGGGCAATCGCTGAAAACGCGATCGTGCCGATGAATATGCTGCGCGGCCGGACGGTCGCGGACTACGTCAATACCGGCGAATGGTCGAAGAAATCCATCAAGGAAGCGAAGAAGTACTGCAGCGTGAACGTCGCGGCCTCGAGCGAGGACCGTAACTTTTCTTACGTGCCGCCACGCGACTCGTGGAAGCTCAGCAAGGACGCCGGCTATGTCCATATCTGCTCGAACGAAACCATAGGCGGCATCGAATATCACTGGGTGCCCGATACCGGCGACGTACCGCTGGTCGCGGACATGTCCTCCCATATCCTGTCGCGGCCGGTCGACGTTTCCCGTTACGGCCTGATCTACGCCGGCGCGCAAAAGAACATAGGCCCTGCCGGGTTGACGATCGTCATCGTGCGCGACGACCTGATCGGACAGGCCTTGCCGGTCACGCCTTCCGCGTTCGACTACAAGCAGCAGGCGGATAGCGACTCGATGCTGAATACGCCGCCGACCTACGCGATCTACATCGCCGGCCTGGTGTTCGACTGGCTCAAGCGGCAGGGCGGGCTGGCGGAAATCGAAAAACGCAACATCGCCAAGGCGAACCTGCTCTACGACTACCTGGACAAGAGCGGCTTCTACATGAGCCCCGTGGAAAAGCGAGATCGCTCTCGCATGAACGTGCCGTTCAAGCTCAAGGACGAGGCAAAGGACGAAGCCTTCCTGAAGGGTGCCCAGCAGCGCGGCATGCTTCAGTTGAAGGGGCATCGTTCCGTCGGCGGCATGCGCGCGTCCATCTACAATGCGATGCCCATCGAAGGCGTTGCGACCTTGGTGGCCTACCTCGCCGAATTCGAGAAATCGCATGGATGACAAACCGGCGTCTGGCCTGGTCCGCATCCTGACCCTGAATTCCATTTCCGCGATCGGCTTGCAGCGATTGCCCGCGGATCGTTATGCGGTCGGCAACGGCATCGACAGCCCCGATGCCATCCTGGTGCGATCGCACGACATGAAGGCGATGTCGATCGCGGCATCCGTGCGCGCCATCGGCAGGGCGGGTGCCGGCACGAACAACATACCCGTCGCCGAGATGAGCAGGCGCGGCGTCCCGGTATTCAATGCACCCGGGGCGAACGCCAACGCCGTGAGGGAACTCGTGCTGGCCGGCATGCTGATCGCCGCACGCAATCTCGTGCCCGCCATCCGCTTCACGGACGGCTTGTCGGGTACCGACGAGGAGATCGACAAGAAAGTCGAGGAGGGCAAGAAGCATTTCGCCGGCATGGAGTTGCCCCGCCATGTGCTGGGCATCGTCGGCCTCGGCAAGATCGGCAGCCTGGTCGCGGATGCGGCCATCAAGTTCGGCATGGATGTGGTCGGCTACGACCCGGAGATCACGGTCGATGCGGCCTGGAGCCTGCCGTCTTCCGTGAGAAAAGCGCACAGCATCGAGGAGGTCTTGCGCAGCAGCGATTTCGTCACGCTGCACGTGCCCCTGCTGGAGGCTACCCGCAACCTGCTCGACGGCAAGCGCATCGGGCTGATGAAGCCGGGCGCGGTCCTGCTCAATTTTTCCCGCGACGGCATCGTCGACAACCAGGCGGTGCTGGAAGCGCTGAACGCAAAAAAGATCAAGGCCTACGTTTGCGATTTCCCGAGCGCGCGGCTCAAGGGGCATCCGGCCGTCGTCGCGACGCCCCACCTGGGCGCGTCCACCCTCGAAGCCGAGGAAAATTGCGCAATCATGGTGGTGGACCAGGTGCGCGACTACCTGGAACACGGCAATATCCGCAACGCGGTGAATTTTCCGGATGTCGTCATGCCCAGGGAGTCGCCGTACCGGCTCGGCATAGCCAACGCCAACGTGCCGAACATGGTGGGCCAGATTTCGACGACGGTGGCGCAGGCGGGCCTGAACATCCACAACATGCTGAACAAATCCAGGAAGGACATGGCCTATACGCTGGTCGACGTGGACAGCGCCGTGCCGCCGCAGGTCACGCAAAAGATATCCGCGATTTCCGGCGTGCTCGCCGTCCATTACCTGCCGGCGCTGGCTTGAGCATGTCCGACGGCATCAAGCAATTGCGCGAACGCATCGACGCCCTCGATCTGCAGATCCTGGCGCTGGTGAATGAGCGCGCCGCCGCCGCCCACGCCATCGGCAAGCTCAAGGATGACGGCGTGGTCTACCGGCCCGAGCGCGAGGCGCAGGTGCTGCGCCGGCTTGCCGATAAGAACCCGGGACCGTTGCCAGGCGAGGTGGTGACGCATCTTTTCACGGAGGTGATTTCAGCCTGCCGCGCCCTGGAAGAGGCATTTTCGGTCGCGGGCCTCGGCCCGCGCGGCACCTTCAGCGAGGAAGCCGTCCTCAAGCATTTCGGCGCACAGGCGCCGGTCGTGCTCTGCAATTCGATCGACGAAGTCTTCCGCTCGGTGGAGTCGGGCAACGTCGGCTACGGCGTGGTGCCGGTGGAAAATTCAACGGAGGGCGCGGTCGGCCGCACGCTCGACCTGCTGCTGTCCTCGCCGCTGAAGATCTGCGGAGAGGTGCTGCTGCCGGTGCACCAGAACCTGTTGTCCAGGGAAGCCGAGATATCGCGATTGCAGAAGGTGTACTCGCATTCGCAGAGCCTGGCGCAATGCAATGCCTGGCTGGCGCAGCATTGCCCGCAGGCCGAACGCATACCCGTTGCCAGCAACGCCGAGGCGGCGAGGCGCGCGCAGGGCGAGTCCGCGACGGCGGCGATAGCGGGGCGCACGGCGGCGCAGCACTATGGCTTGAATGTCCTGGCCCAGAGCATCGAGGACGAGCCGAACAACACCACCCGGTTCGCGGTGATCTCGCGCCACGATGCCGCCGCATCGGGTCGCGACAAGACTTCGCTGGTCATGTCCACTCGCAACATACCCGGGGCGTTGCATGAGCTGCTGGCGCCGCTGGCGAAGAACGGCCTGAGCATGACGCGACTGGAGTCGCGCCCGTCGCGCACAGGCCTGTGGGAATACGTATTCTTCGTCGACATGGAAGGCCACCAGAACGACGATAAGGTCGCGCGTTCGCTGGCCGAGATGCGCGGCCTGGCGGCGTTCCTGAAGGTTCTCGGTTCCTACCCGGTGGCCGCGCAATGAAGACCACCGCAACCGCCGAAATCCGTATGGATGTGTGCGACCGTGCCCCGCAATACATCCGCGCGATAGCGCCCTACCAGCCGGGCAAGCCCATCTCGGAGCTGGCCCGCGAAATGGGCCTCGCGGAAGCAGGCATCGTCAAGCTTGCGTCGAACGAGAATCCGCGCGGCGCGAGCCCGAAGGCGATGGCGGCGATGCGGCGGGCGATCGAGGAAACCGGGCGCTATCCGGACGGCAACGGCTTCGCGCTGAAGGCGGCGTTGTCCAAGCGATTCGGCCTGGACCAGGATTGCATCGTGCTGGGAAACGGTTCCAACGACGTGCTGGAAATGGCGGCGCGCGCCTTCCTGGCCGCGGGAACCTCGGCGGTCTACTCGGAACATGCGTTTGCCGTCTACCCGCTGGCTACGCAGGCGACCGGTGCCACGGGAATCGTCGTGCCCGCACGCAATTTTGCGCACGATCTGGATGCGATGGCGAAGGCCGTTCGCGCCGACACGCGCGTGGTGTTCGTCGCCAATCCGAACAATCCCACGGGCACCTGGGCGCCACCCGCGGCGATTCATGCGTTCCTGGAAAAAATTCCGGCCGACGTCCTGGTCGTGCTCGACGAGGCCTACAACGAATACCTCGATCCCGAGTTGCGTGGCGATGCGGTGGCCTGGTGTCGGGAATTCTCCAATCTCGTCATCTCGCGTACGTTCTCGAAGGCGTACGGCCTGGCAGGCCTGCGCGTGGGCTACGGGTTTTCCAATCCCCGGGTCATCGACCTGATGAACCGTGTGCGCCAGCCGTTCAACGTAAGCGATATCGCGCAGGTGGCGGCGGCGGCGGCGCTGTTCGACGACGAATTCGTTGCCGAAAGCACGCGGCTGAACCGGGTGGGCATGAAGCTGCTCACGGATGGCTTCGTGCGCATGGCGCTGTCCTGGATTCCCTCGCACGGCAACTTCGTTTGCGTGAAGGTCGGAAAGGCCGCCGAGGTGTTCCAGAAGCTGCTCAGGCAGGGCGTCATCGTGCGGCCGGTCGGGGCGTATGGACTGCCGGAGTACCTGCGCGTGTCGATCGGCACGGAGCAGGAGAACGCCCGCTTTCTCGATGCGCTCGAGGCATCGCTGAAATAGCCTCGTCGAGCCTGCGAATTCCGTTTCGGTCCGTGCCACCTTGAAAGCATTTCACTGCGCCAAGCTTGTCGTCATCGGCGTCGGGCTCATCGGCGGTTCCGTGGCCATCGCACTCAGGAAAGCCGGGAGCGTGGACAGGATCGTCGGCGTGGGGCGCGGGCGGGCTAACATCCAGCGGGCGCTGGAACTGGGTGTCATCGACGAGTCGGCAAGTGACGCAGCGCTTGCCGCGCGTGACGCCGACGTGGTGTTGGTCGCGGTGCCCGTGCAACAGACCGAGGCCGTATTGCGCAGCCTGGACGCCGCGGCTTCGTCGAAAACGCTCATCACGGATGCCGGCAGCACGAAGCGGGACTTTGTCTCCGCCGCGGGCCGGTTGCTGCCCGGACATCTGGCCAACGTGGTGCCGGCGCATCCCATCGCCGGTGCGGAGCTGACCGGGGTCGATGCCGCCAACGCCAACCTTTTCGTCGACAGGAACGTGGTGCTGACGCCGCTTCCCGAAAGCGCGCAGGAGTCCGTCGATCGAATCGAGGCCCTCTGGAAAACCTGCGGTGCGAGGGTCAGCCGCATGACGCCCACGCGCCACGACCAGGTATTTTCCGCGGTCAGCCATCTGCCGCACATGCTTGCCTATGCGCTGGTGCACATGATCGCGACGCGGCCGGATGCGGCCGAATTGTTCGGGTTCGCGGCCGGGGGGTTTCGCGATTTCACGCGCATCGCCAGCAGCTCTCCGGAAATGTGGCGCGACATCGCCACCACCAACAGGGAAGCGTTGCTGGAAGACCTGGCTTCGTACCAGAACCAGCTTTCGCATCTCGCCGATCTCATTCGCGATTCCAGCGCCGAGCAGCTCGGCGAGATCTTCCAGACCGCCCGCGATGCGCGCAATGCGTGGTTGCGGAAGGACGCTTGACCGAGGGCATAATCGAAGCATGCCCGACTATCCCGACCATCTGGACGTAGGACCGCTGGATCGCGCCGCCGGTACGGTGCGCCTGCCGGGATCCAAGAGCATCTCGAATCGCATCCTGTTGCTGGCGGCAATGGCGGAAGGCAGCACGCGCATCCACGATCTGCTGGAGTCGGATGACGTCGAGCGCATGCTGGAGGCACTCGCGGTACTCGGCGTGTCGATTCGCAGGGAAAGCGCGCAGGTGGTCGTCGTCGACGGTCGCGGTGGCCGGTTTCCGGTCGACCGGGCAGAATTGTTTCTGGGCAACGCCGGCACGGCATTCCGTCCGCTCACCGCCGCGCTTGCCTTGGGCGGCGGGCATTACCGGCTGTCAGGTGTGGCCCGCATGCATGAACGTCCGATCGGTGATCTCGTCGATGCATTGCGCCAGCTCGGCGCGGATGTGCGCTACCTGGGCAACGACGGCTTTCCTCCGCTGGAAATCCGGCCGGCGAAGTTGCGCGACGATTCGACGGTGAAAGTGCGTGGCGAAGTATCGAGCCAGTTCCTGACCGCGCTGCTGATGGCGCTGCCGCTCGCGGGCCGGCGCATGACCATCGAAGTCGTGGGCGACCTGATTTCCAGGCCCTACATCGAAATCACGCTCAAGCTGATGGCGAGATTCGGCGTCGAAATCGAACGCGACGGCTGGAGATCCTTCACGATTCCCGCCGGCGCGCGCCTCGCAAGCCCCGGCGATATTTTCGTGGAAGGCGATGCGTCCGGCGCTTCCTACTTCCTGGCGGCCGGCGCAATCGGCGGCGGGCCGGTCCGTGTCGAAGGTGTGGGCCGCAACAGCATCCAGGGCGACGTCGGCTTCGCACACGCGCTGGAAAAAATGGGCGCGCGCATCGCCATGCACGACAACTGGATCGAGGCCTCCGCTCCCGCAAAGGGAAAGTTGCGCGCATTCGACCTCGACCTGAACGCCATTCCGGACGCGGCCATGACCCTGGCGGCGGCCGCCCTGTTCGCAGACGGGACGAGCCGCTTGCGCAACATCGCGAGCTGGCGTGTCAAGGAAACCGACCGTATCGCTGCGATGGCAACCGAGCTGCGCAAGCTCGGCGCGCAAGTCGAGGAGGGCGCGGATTTCCTCGCCGTCACGCCGGCGACCGGTGCCAGGCTCGCCGATGGCGCGACGATCGACACGTATGACGACCACAGGATCGCGATGTGCTTCTCGTTGGCGGCACTGGGCGGCGTCAAGGTTCGAATCAACGATCCCAAATGCGTTGCCAAGACGTTCCCGGATTTTTTCGAACGCTTCGCCGAGGTGACCTGGAATTCGAAGTCCGCCGTCATCGCCATCGACGGTCCGTCGGCGTCAGGAAAGGGCGCTGTCGCGCAGCGTGTCGCCGGCGAGCTCGGTTTCCATTACCTGGACAGCGGCTCCCTTTACCGCCTGGTCGCGCTCGAGGCGCTACGCGCGAACACGGATTTGCGGGACGGCGAGGCGTTGGGCGTGATCGCCGCCCGCCTTCCCGTTCATTTTTCCGGCGGCAGGATCCTGTTGCGCGGGGAAGACGTCTCGGATGCCATTCGCGCCGAGGCTGTATCCGCCGCGGCCTCCTTGGTCGCGCCTTTTCCATCGGTACGTCAGGGACTTATGACACGGCAGCAGGCTTTTCGCCGGCCACCCGGCCTGGTCGCGGAAGGGCGCGACATGGCTTCGGTGGTGTTTCCCGATGCGATGGTCAAGGTGTTTTTGACTGCTTCGGCGGACGAACGCGCGCGCCGCCGACATAAACAGTTGATAGAAAAAGGTTTCGATGCTAACCTGACGACCCTTTTGCAAGACATACGGCAACGCGATGCGCGCGACAGTGCGCGCGAAGTGGCGCCCTTGCAAAAGAGCGCAGACGCACAAATTATTGATACCACGGGGCTATCCATCCAGGAAGTGGTGAACCGGATAGTCCAGTCGTACGAATCGGCCCTGCGCAAGGTCCCATCCCGCTGAATGAATTACCCGTTGCGCCGGCATTATCGCCGGTGAGGGGAATTTTTCCGCCGCAGGTGGGTTAATCAACCAACCCGTTACAACGGTTTTACCGCGAGTCCCATCCTTTCATGAAAACGCAAACCCAGGCCCCGTCTTCCCCGATCAACGAGAACAGCTTCGCAGCGCTCTTCGAAGAGAGCCTTTCGCGGCAGGAAATGCGCGCGGGTGAAGTCATCACGGCGGAAGTCATCCGCATCGACCAGAACTTCGTCGTCGTCAATGCGGGATTGAAATCGGAAAGCTTCATTTCCGCCGACGAATTCAAGAACGACAGGGGTGAAATCGAGGTCAAGGTCGGCGACTACGTCACCGTCGCGATCGAGGCGCTCGAAGACGGTTACGGCGAGACGCGCCTGTCGCGCGAAAAGGCCAAGCGCCTGGCCGCTTGGCACGACCTCGAGAAGGCCATGGAAGAGGGCACGCTGGTGCAGGGGCTGGTCAACGGCAAGGTCAAGGGCGGGCTGACGGTCATGGTCAATGGCATCCGTGCCTTCCTGCCCGGTTCGCTGGTGGACATCCGTCCCGTCAAGGACACCAACCCGTACGAAGGCAAGCAACTCGATTTCAAGGTCATCAAGCTCGACCGCAAGCGCAACAACGTCGTCGTCTCGCGCCGCGCGGTCCTTGAACAAACCCAGGGCGCCGAGCGCGAAGCGCTGCTCGCGAGCCTGCAGGAAGGTGCCGTCGTCAAGGGCATCGTCAAGAACATCACCGACTACGGCGCGTTCGTGGATCTCGGCGGCATCGATGGCCTGCTGCACATCACCGACCTGGCCTGGCGCCGCGTCAAGCACCCGTCCGAAGTGCTGAACGTCGGCGACGAGGTAACCGCCAAGATCCTCAAGTTCGACCAGGAAAAGAACCGCGTCTCGCTTGGCCTCAAGCAGCTCGGCGAGGACCCGTGGGTGGGCCTGTCCCGCCGTTATCCCACCGGCACGCGCCTGTTCGGCAAGGTGTCGAACCTCACCGACTACGGCGCGTTCGTGGAAATCGAGCAGGGCATCGAAGGCCTGGTCCACGTGTCCGAGATGGATTGGACCAACAAGAACGTGCATCCCTCGCGCGTCGTGCAGCTGGGCGACGAAGTCGAGGTCATGATCCTCGAGATCGACGAGGACCGCCGCCGCATTTCGCTGGGCATGAAGCAGTGCAAGCCGAATCCCTGGGATGAATTCGCGTCCAACTTCAAGAAGGGCGATAAGGTGCGCGGCCAGATCAAGTCGATCACCGACTTCGGCATCTTCATCGGCCTGCAGGGCGGCATCGACGGCCTGGTGCACCTGTCCGACCTGTCGTGGAGCGTGCCCGGCGAGGAGGCCGTGCGCAACTACAAGAAGGGCGACGAAGTCGAGGCGATGGTCATTTCCATCGATGTCGAGCGCGAGCGCATCTCGCTGGGCATCAAGCAGCTCGAAGGCGATCCGTTCACGAACTTCGTGGCCGCGCACGACAAGGGCAGCCTGGTCGAGGGCGTGGTGAAGTCGGTCGACCCGAAGGGTGCCGTGATCCAGCTCGACGTCGACGTCGAGGGTTATTTGCGTGCGTCGGAACTCGCGCGCGACCGCGTCGAGGACATCCGCACCCACCTGAAGGAAGGCGACAAGGTGAACGCGATGATCATCAACGTGGACCGCAAGAACCGGAACATCAACCTTTCGATCAAGGCGAAGGACGCGGCGGACGAATCCGAGGCGATCCAGAAGCATGCCGCGGAAAATGCGTCGAACGCGGGAACGACGAATCTTGGCGCGTTGCTCAAGGCCAAGCTGGATAACAAGAACTCAGCGCAATAGGACGCGCCATGACCAAGTCGGAACTGATTGCCAAGCTGGCGGCGCATTTTCCGCAGCTGGTCGCAAGCGATGCCGAGCTTGCGGTGAAAATGATCCTGGACGCCATGTCCAAGAGCCTGTCGCAGGGGCACAGGATCGAAATCCGCGGGTTCGGAAGTTTCGGCCTGAATTACCGTCCGCCACGCGTGGGTCGCAATCCGAAATCCGGTGACAAGGTCCATGTTCCGGCCAAGTACGTGCCGCATTTCAAGGCTGGCAAGGAATTGCGCGAACGCGTGGATTTCAAGGCCCAATAGGCGGCCGGCGTTGTTTCATGGATCCACAGGAAGGCGGCGCATCGCGAGATCGTGCCGCTTTTTTTCGCCCGGTTTCCGTCTGCAGTCGCTGCTGGAGGCTCCATGAGCCGTGCGCTGCGTTACCTGTCGTGGGCCTTCCGGGTGGTGGTGTTCGTGCTGCTGTTCGCCTTCGCCCTCAAGAATTCCGATCCCGTCGTGGTGCGCTTCTACTTCGGCGCGCAATGGGAGGCCTCCCTCGCGCTGGTATTGCTCGTCTTTTTTGCCGTGGGCGCCGCCGCCGGCGTATTTGCCTGCTTTGCATACATCTATCGCCAGCGACGCGAAATCCTGAGCCTGCGCAAGGAAGCGCGCGCGCGTCCCGGCCCGCCTGAAGTCTCGCCGTGATCGATTCCGACAGGCCGATGTCAACTTCCAGGCGCCGGTAGGACATGGAATTCGAATTCTGGTGGCTGCTGGGCTTTCCGCTGTTCTTCGCGTTCGGCTGGCTTGCCGCGCGCGTGGACATCAAGCAGCTGCTGTCCGAGTCGCGCGCATTGCCCCTGTCGTATTTCAAGGGGCTCAATTTCCTGCTGAACGAGCAGCCCGACAAGGCCATCGAGGCGTTCATCGAGGTCGTCAAGGTCGATCCGCAAACGGTCGAGCTCCATTTCGCGCTGGGCAGCCTTTTCCGCCGACGCGGCGAGGTGGAGCGCGCGATCCGCATGCATGAAAACCTGCTAGAACGCGCCGACCTGGCGGACGACCAGAAGGCGACCGCGCTATACGAGCTTGCGCAGGATTACCTCAAGGCCGGACTGCTCGACCGCGCCGAAGAAATGTTCGCCAAGTTGCGGGGCACGCCCTACGAGCAGCAGGGATACAAGTTCCTGCTGGAAATCTACGAGCAGGAAAAGGACTGGCAGAAGGCGATCGACACGTCGCGCAAGATGGACTCCGTGTCCGGGCAGTCCAGCGCCAAGGACATCGCGCACTTTTACTGCGAGCTGGCGGCGATCGAGATCACGCATTCGCGATGGGACCAGGCGAGCGATTACCTGAGCGAGGCGCTGAGCGTCAATCGCCGCTGCGCGCGCGCGAACATCCTGCTGGGAGACACCGAAATGGGGCGCGGCAACACGGCGGCCGCGATCGAATACTGGAAGGCGCTCGAAGGCCAGAACCCGGCCTACATCTCCCTGGTCGCGGAAAAGATGCTGGCGGCGTACCGCAGCCTCGGTCGCGAGGACGAGGGCTTGCAGTTGCTGCGCGGTTATCTTTCCAATTACCCGTCGCTGGACCTGCTGAACGTGATTTTCCAGGGCGAGCTCGACGTGAAGGGGGCGGACCAGGCCTACCGGCTGGTGCGCGACGAGCTCGCGCGCAACCCGACCTTGCTCGGCCTGGACAAGCTCCTCGAGGCGCAGTTGCTGGAAGCACCCGCCGAGCGCCGCCATGAGCTTCAGCTCATCAAGAACCTCGTGCACCAGCATACCCGCAGCCTCGCGCTTTACCGGTGCGAGAGCTGCGGCTTCAAGGCACGTCAGTTCTACTGGCACTGCCCGGCCTGCAACGGCTGGGAGACCTATCCGCCGCGACGCACCGAAGAAAGGGAATTCGCGGGATGAGTTCGCGGGTCATCGTCGCCCTCGATTTTGCGAGCGCTGCGCAGGCCCTCGTTTTGGTGGACCGACTTCAGCCCTCGGCCTGCCGGTTGAAGGTCGGCAAGGAATTGTTCACCGCGGAAGGACCGGCATTCGTTGCCGCGCTGGTGGACAAGGGCTACGACGTATTCCTCGACCTGAAATTCCACGACATTCCCAATACCGTGGCACAGGCCTGCAAGGCGGCGGCGCAACTCGGCGTGTGGATGCTGAACGTGCACGCGCTCGGTGGCCGGGCGATGATGCGTGCGGCGCGTGAAGCCGTCGATACAGCCGGGCGGCGGCCGAAGCTGATCGCCGTGACGGTGCTGACCAGCATGGCCGATGCCGACCTGCGCGAAGTCGGCATCGACTCGACGGCGCTGGCTGAGGCGAAGACGCTTGCTGGACTTGCGGCGGATTGCGGCCTGGACGGCGTCGTATGTTCGGCCCACGAGGCCGGCACGATTCGCGATCGGCACGGGGAGCGCTTCCTGCGCGTGACGCCGGGAATCCGCCTGCCCGAGGATGGCGCGGGCGACCAGAAGCGCATCATGACGCCGCTTACCGCGATGCAGGCTGGGGCGAGCCACCTGGTGATAGGCAGATCGGTTACGCGTGCCGCAGAGCCGTTGGCGGTGCTGGCGCGAATCAACGCCGAGATTTCGGTTCCGGAGGTGCTGAAGTGATGGGCATGGCTATGAGCGGCCTCGCGAATGGAGTGGGACGCAATGACTGATCGCAATGCCATTGCGAACGCGCGCTTGCTGGTCGTGGGCGACGTCATGCTCGACCGCTACTGGTTCGGCGACGTCAGCCGGATTTCACCCGAGGCGCCGGTTCCGGTGGTGCGTGTCGGCCGCACGGAGGAGCGCCTCGGCGGTGCCGCGAACGTCGCGCGCAACATCGCGGCGATCGGCGCCCGCGCTACGCTGCTTTCGGTGGTCGGCAAGGACGAGGCGGCCGATCGCATCGGGGAAATGTCGAAGGCGGAAGGAATCGACGCACAACTGCACGGCGATGCGGGGCTCGCGACGACGATCAAGCTGCGCGTCATCGGCCGCCAGCAGCAATTGCTGCGCATCGACTTCGAGACCGAGCCCGGACACGAAGTGCTGATGGCCAAGCTCGCCGATTTCGAAGCCAGGTTGAAGGATGTCGACCTCGTGATCCTGTCCGACTACGGCAAGGGTGGCCTCAAGCACATCCAGCGCATGATTGCGGCCGCACGCGCGGCGGGAAAGCCCGTCCTGGTCGATCCGAAGGGCGACGATTATTCGCGCTATCGCGGCGCCACATTGCTTACGCCCAACCGGTCGGAGTTTCGCGAGGTCGCCGGTCGCTGGAAGGACGAGGACGATCTCACCGCGCGCGCCCAGAAGCTGCGCATGGAGCTCGGGCTGGAGGCACTGCTGGTGACGCGCAGCGAGGAGGGCATGACGCTGTATCGCGCTGCCGAGCGGCTGCACGTTCCCGCCGTGGCGAGGGAAGTGTACGATGTCAGCGGTGCCGGTGATACGGTCATTGCGATCCTGGGCGTCATGCTGGCCGCGGGTGCCGGTTTCAGCGAGGCCATCGAGTTCGCCAACAAGGCCGCGGGCATAGTGGTCGGCAAGCTGGGCACCGCCGTCGTCCATCCAGAAGAACTCTTTTCCTGATCCCATGCTCATCGTCGTCACCGGCGCGACCGGATTTATAGGATCCAATCTCGTCAAGGCGCTGAACGCGCGCGGCGAGACCGGCATCCTCGCGGTCGACAACCTCGGTCGCGCCGACAAGTTTCGCAACCTCGTCGATTGCGAGATCGCGGACTATCTCGACAAGGAACACTTCCGCACGGCGCTGGACGCGGGCGCGTTCGACGGCGAGATTGCCGCCATCCTGCACCAGGGTGCCTGTTCCGACACGATGAACACCGACGGCCGCTACATGATGGATAACAATTTCCGTTATTCGTCCGACTTGCTGGCGTATTGCCAGTCGGAATCCGTGCCGCTGATCTACGCCTCGTCCGCTTCGGTGTACGGTGCCGGCCCGGTATTCAAGGAAGGCCGCGAGAACGAGAAGCCGCTCAACGTCTACGGCTACTCGAAGTTCCTGTTCGACCAGATCGTTCGCCGCCGCTGGGAGGACAACAGCGCCCAGGTGGTCGGGCTGCGCTATTTCAACGTCTACGGCCCGCGCGAGACGCACAAGGCGCGCATGGCGTCCGTGGCGATGCACTGCTTCGACCAGTTCCGCGAAAGCGGCAAGGTCAGGCTGTTCGAAGGCAGCGGCGGCTATGCGCAAGGCGAGCAGCGCCGCGATTTCATATCCGTGGACGACGTGGTGCGCGTCGTACTGCATTTCCTCGACAACCCGGACAAGTCAGGCATATTCAATTGCGGCACCGGGGCGTCGCAGACCTTCAATGACGTCGCCGCCGCGACCATCAACGCCGTTCGACGCGAGAAGGGCGGCAAGCCGCTGTCGCTCGCCGAATTGAATTCGCAGGGCCTGATCGAATACGGGCCGTTCCCCGCAGGGTTAAAGGAAAAATACCAGAGCTTCACCGAGGCCGATTTGACCGACCTGCGCGAGGCGGGATATCGCGCGCCCTTCCTGGACGTCGAGGCGGGCGTGGGCCGCTACGTCGACTGGTTGCTGGCGAACCGGTAGGCCTTCAGCTTTCGCCGCCAATCATGGACCGCACCCCGGGCAGCAGCGACAAGACGCTGGACGATTTCGTCGGCAATACGCCGCTGGTGCGCCTGAAGCGCATTCCCGGCAATACGACGAACGTCGTGCTCGCCAAGCTCGAAGGCAACAATCCCGCGGGATCGGTGAAGGACAGGCCGGCGCTGTCCATGATCAGGCATGCGGAAGAACGCGACCGCATCAAGCCCGGCGATACGCTTATCGAGGCGACCAGCGGCAATACCGGCATCGCACTTGCCATGGTGGCGGCGATGCGGGGCTATCGCATGATACTGGTCATGCCGGAACACCTGTCCGTGGAACGCAGGCAAAGCATGGCGGCCTTCGGCGCGAAATTCGTCCTGACACCGAAGGCTGGCGGCATGGAAAAGGCCCGCGATATTGCCGACGCCATGCAGGCGCGCGGCGAGGGCGTGATCCTCGACCAGTTCGCCAATCCCGACAATCCGCTCGCCCACTACGAGGGAACGGCGCCGGAAATCTGGCGCGATACCGGTGGTCGCATCACGCACTTCGTCAGCAGCATGGGCACCACCGGCACGATCATGGGCTGCTCGCGTTTCCTCAAGGAGAAAAATCCCGCGATCCGCATCATCGGTTGCCAGCCGACCGAGGGCTCGCAGATCCCGGGCATCCGCAAGTGGCCGCAGGCCTACCTGCCGAAAATCTTCGATCGCAGCCGGGTGGATGAGGAAATCGAGATCGACCAGTCGGATGCCGAGGAAATGACCCGGCGGCTGGCGCGCGAGGAAGGCATCTTTGCCGGCATCTCGTCCGGCGGCGCGTTATGGGCGGCCATGCAGGTGTGCGCGCGCGTGCGCGATGCGGTCATCGTCACGATCGTGTGCGATCGTGGCGATCGCTACCTTTCCACCGGCGTTTTTCCTGCCGAGTAGGTCCCCGCCTTCAGGCGCCGGAATGTTCCGGCGCCTGCCGCATGCGCGCGGACAGGGATTTCTGGCGGCTTGCGAGTTCGGCCGGTAGCCGGTCTTCCAGGCGCGAGAACAGTTCGCGGTGCAATTCCAGCTCGTCCATCCAGGCCTGCCTGTCGAGCGACATGAGCTCCCGGAATTTCTCCGGTGCCATGTCCAGGCCCTGCCATTCCAGGTCGTCGCGGCGCGGCACCCATCCCAGCGGGCTTTCGACCGCGCCCGCGCGGCCCTCGCAGCGATCCACGATCCACTTGAGCACGCGCATGTTCTCGCCGTATCCAGGCCAGAGGAAGCGGCCCTGCGCGTCCTTCCTGAACCAGTTGACGCAAAAAATCCGCGGGGTGTGGGTGACGGCGCGACCCATTTGCAGCCAGTGGTCGAAATAGTCGCCGACGTGGTAGCCGCAGAACGGCAACATCGCCATCGGATCGCGCCGCACCTCGCCGATCTTGGCCGTGGCTGCCGCGGTAGTCTCCGATCCCAGCGTCGCCGCCGCATAGACCCCGTCCGACCAGGTGGCGCTTTCGGTTACGAGCGGGATGGTCTCGCTGCGCCGGCCGCCGAATATGAAAGCGGAAATCGGCACGCCTTCGGGATTCTCCCATTCAGGATCGATCGACGGGCATTGCGACGCGGGCACCGTGAAACGCGCGTTCGGATGCGCGGCCTTGCGGCCGCTTTGCGGCGTCCAGGGCTGGCCTTGCCAATCCGTGAGGTGGGGCGGGGGTTCGTCCGTCATGCCCTCCCACCAGACATCGCCATCCGGAGTGAGGGCGACATTCGTGAAGATGCAGTTCGCGCGCAGCGTCGCCATCGCATTCGGGTTCGATTTTTCCGACGTGCCAGGCGCGACGCCGAAGAATCCGTACTCGGGATTGATCGCGCGCAGGCGCCCGTCCGGCCCGGGCTTGATCCAGGCGATGTCGTCGCCGACCGTCGTGACTTTCCATCCCTTGAAGGCCGCCGGTGGGATCATCATCGCGAAATTGGTCTTGCCGCATGCACTCGGAAATGCGGCGGCGACGAATGTTTTTTCGCCGCGCGGAGATTCCACGCCGAGGATCAGCATGTGCTCGGCCATCCATCCCTGCTTGCGCCCCATGCTCGAGGCGATGCGCAGCGCGAGGCATTTTTTTCCCAGCAGCGCGTTGCCGCCGTAGCCGCTGCCGAACGACCAGATGGCCTGTTCTTCGGGGAAGTGCACGATGTACTTGTGGTCCTTGTTGCAGGGCCACGGGACGTCCTTCTGGCCTTCGGCAAGAGGCGCACCAACCGAGTGCAGGCAGGGCACGAATGTTCCATCCCTGCCCAGCGCCTCCACCACCGCTCGTCCCATGCGCGCCATGATGCGCATGCTGACCGCCACGTACGCCGAGTCGGTCACCTGTACGCCGATCAACGATAGCGGCGAGCCGATCGGCCCCATGGAAAAGGGCACGACGTAAAGCGTACGCCCGCGCATGCAGCCTTCGAACAGCCCGAGCAGCGTGCCGCGCATGGTCGCGGGATCCATCCAGTTGTTGGTGGGCCCGGCATCCTTGCGCTCCTTGCTGCAGATGAAAGTGCGGTCCTCGACGCGCGCCACGTCGGATGGGTCCGACAACGCCAGATAGCTGTTGGGCCGCTTCGTTGCAGCCAGCCTGCGCAGCGTGCCGCCGGCCACCAGTTCCGCGCACAACGTGTCGTATTCGCCTGGCGAACCGTCGCACCAGTGAATGCGAGAGGGACGAGTCAGGCCCGCGACTTCCGCGACCCAATCGCGAAGACGCTGATTCGCGACGTAGGCTGGTACGGGTGAATTGTCATGGAACGCTGCCGTGCGACTTTGCGGAGACCCCACTGATTCCCTCCTGGAGCTATGGACGCTTCCCACTATGACACTAGTCTAGCACCGGAAATTCCGTGACGATGCGCAGGCGCTGCTGCGGCGCACGAACGCAAACGCCTCTCGCGGCCGATGGAAGGAGGGTCGCCGTTTCCGGTATCCTCAGCGCTCTTTGGCCTTTCCCGCCCGACGCGACAAGCAACCGGGTGGCCTTCCAATGACCCCCATTCTGGTGTTCGACATCGAGACCGTTCCCGATGTCGAGGGATTGCGCAAGTTGCATGACCATCCTGCGCAGGCGAGTGCTGCCGAAATCGCGCAGGCGGCATTCGATCGCCGCCGCGAACTGACCGGCAGCGATTTCCTGCCACTGCACCTGCACAGGGTCGTGGCGATTTCCTGCGCGCTGCGCGACCGCGACACCTTCCGCGTGTGGTCTCTCGGCGAACCCGGTGAACCGGAAAAAGTCCTTTTGCAAAGGTTCTACGACGGCATCGAAAAATACACGCCGCAGATCGTCTCATGGAATGGCAGCGGCTTCGACCTGCCCGTGATGAACTATCGCGCGCTTATCCACGGCGTGCGTGCGGCGCGATTCTGGGACCAGGGCGAGGACGATCGCGACTTCAAATGGAACAACTACATCAGCCGCTACCATGCGCGTCACCTCGACCTGATGGACCTGCTGGCGATGTACCAGGGCAGGGGTAACGCGCCGCTGGACCAGCTTTCGCAGCTTGCCGGCTTGCCCGGAAAGCTGGGCATGGATGGATCCAGGGTCTGGGATGCTTTCCAGGCGGGAGAAATCGCCGCGATCCGCAACTATTGCGAAACCGACGTCGCGAACACCTATCTGCTGTTCCAGCGCTTCCAGCTCGTGCGCGGCATGCTCGACGACGCGCAGTTCAAACGCGAGTGCGACCTGGTCCGCGCCACGCTCTCGAAATCGACCGAAGCGCACTGGCGCGAATTCCTGCGAGGCTGGAACAGCGCGGAATGAAGCGGGAAACGCCGGTGCGCATCGCGCGCGTGGAATCCCTCGACCAGGAAGGGAGGGGCGTGGCCCATGTCGAGGGCAAGGCGATCTTCATTTCCGGCGCGCTTCCGGGCGAGCTCGTCGAATTTTCTTCCTACCAGCGCAAGTCCAGCTACGAGCTGGCGGAGGCCGTGCAAATCCTGGAGCCGTCGTCCGCGCGCGTGACGCCGCGATGCCCGCACTTCGGCGTATGCGGCGGCTGCAGCCACCAGCACATGGAATTGCGCGCCCAGGTGGCCGCCAAGCAGCGCGTACTCGAGGACAGCCTTGAGCGTATCGGCAAGGTGCGCGTCGAGACCATGCTGGCGCCGATTCATGGTCCCGACTGGGAATACCGCTATCGCGCACGCTTGTCCGCGCGATACGTCCACAAGAAATCGAAGATGCTGCTGGGCTTTCACGAACGACGGAGCAGCTTCGTCGCCGACATGCATGCCTGCAACGTCCTGCCGGCGCGCATATCCGCGATCCTCGAGCCGCTCAGGCTCCTGATCGATTCGCTGTCCATTCGCGAGCGCCTGCCCCAGGTCGAGCTGGCCATCGGCGACGCCGTGGACGTGCTGGTATTCAGAATCCTCGATCCGTTGTCGACGCGGGATGAGGCCGGCATCCGCGAGTTTGCCGACCGGTATCGCGTGCAGGTATTCCTGCAGACCAGGGGGCCGGAGACCGCGCAGCCGTTCCACCCGCTCGACGCACCCGGATTGCAATACCGGATACCCGACTTCGACCTGGTGTTTCCCTACAGCCCGACCGATTTCACGCAGGTCAACCACGAGATCAACCGGGTACTGGTAAGGCGGGCGATGGCGCTGCTCGATCCCCGGCCCGGCGAATGCATCGCCGACCTGTTCTGCGGGCTCGGGAATTTTTCGCTGGCCATCGCGCGGCTGGGCGCGCGCGTTGAAGGCGTGGAGGGGAATGCGAGGCTGGTCGAGCGCGCCCGGGAGAATGCCCATCGCAATGATTTGGCCGATCGCTGCCGCTTCGTCGATCGCAATCTCTTCACGATTACCGGCGAGGACTGGAAACGCATGGGGCCGTTCGACAAGATATTGATCGATCCTCCCCGCGACGGCGCGATCGAACTCGTCAAGGCCGTGGGGGATGCCCCGCCGAGTCGCATCGTCTATGTTTCATGCAACCCGGCAACGCTCGCTCGCGATGCCGCGGTGCTCGTGAACATGTACGGCTATGTGTTGCGATCGGCCGGGGTGATCAACATGTTCCCCCATACCTCCCACGTGGAATCCATTGCGCTGTTCGAACGCTGAGGCACAAAAAAACGGCGGCCCCGCGGGGCCGCCGTTCCGCAAATCCCCAGGGCGAGGATCAGTCTCTCTGCCCGGTCAGCGCCATCAACAGGCTCAGCAGGTTCGCGAAAATGTTGTAAAGGCTGATGTAGACGCCGGTAGCCGCCATGATGTAGTTCGTCTCGCCGCCGGTCACGATCCTGCTCACGTCATGAAGCAGGAACAGCGAGAATACGACCACCACGAGGGCGGAGATGGTCAGGGCCAGCGCCGGGATCTGGAAGAACATGTTGGCGAGCATCGCCAGCAGCAGCACGACCATCCCGACGAACAGGAACTTGCCCATGAAGCTGAAATCCCTTTTGGTCGTCGTCGCGATCAGGCTCATCGCCAGCAGGATGCCGCCGGTGCCGACTGCCGCGATGCCGATCAACTGCGGGCCATTTTGCAGCTTCAGCGCGTAATTGAGCAGCGGTCCAAGCCACCAGCCGAGCAGGAAGGTCATCCCCAGCAGCAGCACCACGCCGAGGCCGCTGTTGCGATTGGCCGCGATGGCGTACTGCAGGCCGATGACGCCGCCGAGCATCAGCAACGTCGCGATGATCGGATGTTGCATGATGATGCCGGCAGTCGAAATGCCGATGAAGGCGCCGATCACGGTCGGGACCATCGTCAGCGCCAACAGCAGGTAGGTGTTGCGCAGAACCTTGTTCTGCGCGAGCGTTAACGCCCCCGATGACGAGCCATATTGGATTTCTGGTTGCATATTGTTACAGCCTCCTGAGAGGGAAAATTACCGTTCGTAAGACTACTTAACCGCCGTCAAAGTTTCAATCGCCGGCATGACGCTGGCGTGGCGTTCACCATTATCGCACCGCTGCGGGTTGCGCTTCGAAGTCGTTAAAATCTCCACATTGGCGAGGGCCGAATCCCGCCCGTTAGGTGAATTTCCCGCATCGCAGATTGGGCCGATTTCCCGAATCTGCAAGCGGGAACGCGAGCGAGCGGGGCTTGCGAGGCCGACTTTCGGGTGGCAATTGCGTAAACTGACCGCCAGGTCAGGTTGCAGCCGGACCCGGCAGTTCACCGCGGAGGGTTGGCCGAGCGGTTTAAGGCACTGGTCTTGAAAACCAGCGAAGGGGCAACCCTTCCGTGAGTTCGAATCTCACACCCTCCGCCATCACGACAGCCCGCATCGGCTGGGTCTTTCCCGACTGCAGATTTTCTACAGCAGCGTCCTGGCGAATTCCATCGCCGCCGCCATGTCGGGCAATTCCGTTATTTCGGGAACGACCTGGATGTAGCGCACGATGTTGTCCTTGTCAGTGACGATGACCGCGCGCGCCAGAAGCCGCAGCGGGTCCATGAGCAGCCCGTTGTTCTTGCCGAAGTTGGCGCCCTTGTAGTCGGAATAAAACGTGATGTTCTTGATGTTCGCTTCCTTCGCGAAGCGTTGCTGGGCGAACGGCAAGTCCATGCTGATCGTGACCAGTTCCACCCGATCGGCGATTTCCTTGTTCTTTTCGCTGAGTTGATGGGTCTGTGCCTCGCAAGTCGCCGTGTCGACCGACGGTACGACGCTGATGATTCGTACTTTGCCCTTGATATCGGCAATGTTCACCGGCGCCAGATTTCCTGCGGTGACCATGGCCGCCGGAAGGGCGTCGCCCACTTTCAGCGACTGGCCGCTCAGCGGGATCTCGTTGCCCTTCAGCTTGACGGTATTGCCTTCCCCGGAGGACGCGCTGTCGGTGTTGACCTTGATGCCCTGGACTTCTTCGCCGGCGGCCAACGCAACCGGCCCGAAACCGAACAGCCCGCTGAATATGAAGCACGTCAGAATCGCAGATGTTTTCATGACGGTTCCTCTTGTCCTGGTTTGACGCATGGTTTCCAACGAAATTTCATTCGCCGAAGCCGCAGTCCGCGCGCCCGGTGATGGCGAAACCGGCGAGCCAGCACATACCAAGCGTGCGCCAATTATCCGGATCACGCCATGAATTTGAAATGGCGGTGCGGATTCCGGGAAAATCGATGAGGGTATGCTTTGCAACATGACTGAATTGCCGACTTGAATGGTTCACTAACGTGTCCGAAGCCAACCTGCGGCCGCTGACGGTAAGCGATCATGACCGGAAGAGTGCCGGGCTTACCTACGTCTATCCGGTCGTATCCCGGCGCGCGGGCGGCGTTTCCGTCGGCATCAACCTCAACGTCAATAATGCCTGCAACTGGCGTTGCATCTACTGCCAGGTGCCGGATCTTGCCCGTGGCGCGCCGCCGCCGGTGGATCTTGCGCGGCTCGAGGCCGAACTCGATGGTTTTCTCGCCGAAGTCCTGCGCGGCGATTTCCTGGCGACGCGGGTGCCGGCGGATTCCCGGCGCCTGAATGACATTGCGCTGTCAGGCAATGGCGAGCCGACCAGCGCGAAGGAGTTCGCGCAGGTCGTGGAATTAATCGGCCGGTCACGGCAAAGGAATGCCGTGCCCGCATCCGTCAAGACCGTGCTGATTACGAACGGCAGCCTGATGCAGCGACCGGGCGTTCAGGATGGCGTAAGGAGGCTGGCGGCAATGACTGGAGAAGTCTGGTTCAAGCTCGATCGCGCGAGCGATGCCGGAATCCGCAAGATCAACGGGACGCGCACCGGAACGAGCCGCGTTCGTATCAACCTCGCGACGGCGGCCGGCCTTGCTCCGACGTGGATCCAGACTTGCCTGTTTGCGCTCGACGGTCAAGCTCCCGACGATCAGGAGCAGCAGGCCTACCTCGAATTTCTCGAGGCGGCCATCTCAAGCGGCATCCGGCTTCAGGGGGTGCTGCTGTACGGGCTGGCGCGAGCATCCCTCCAGCCGGAAGCGTCACGATTGACGGCTCTTCCGGCCGATTGGATGGAAATCTTCGCCCGGCGCGTCCGCGCGCTGGGCCTTACCGCGAAACTGACGCCTTGAACTAGCGGCGGCCGTTGCGGCGTCTGGCGGAGCTGCGCGTGCCGGCTTCCGTCTTCAGGCGACGGTACAGCGCCGGCTGTGCGCCTTTCAGGTACGAAATGAGCGCCACGTCGCTCTTGTTGATTTTCTTGAGGTCTATCTGATCGACATGCACCAGTCGGAGCAGTTCGCGCACCGGCTTGGGCATGTTGCGGCCGCTTTCGTAGCGGGATCCGCCACTCTGGGTCACGCCGATCTGGCCCCAGAATTCCTGCTGGTTGAGGTTGAGGCGCAATCGTATTTCACGGGGATTTTGGATTTTTTCAAACATTCTCATCTCTTATTTAGTCTGGTTAATCGTTTCGGGACCGTCTTGCCGTCCGCGCCCTCGTCAGTTTGTCCCGGTGCGGAGGACAAAGTTCCGCAACCGCAGATCATGACAAGTGCCTAGCTCGAAAAAGGGCTAGCCCGAAATACCACTCGGCGGATGGCGGGACATTACAACGTCACCGACACGTGGTGCGTTGACCCGTTCCGGAATTCGGTATGACTATGGAAATTTTTTCATTCCGCGCCGGACCGGCCGCTGCGAAGGCGCACAGCGGTCGGGCGCGAAGGCCTTACTTTGCTACCTGACGCTCCCGTAATTCATCGAGCGTCTTGCAGTCGATGCACAAGGTCGCGGTCGGGCGGGCTTCCAGCCGCTTGAGGCCGATCTCCACGCCGCAGCTTTCGCAATACCCGTATTCGCCGGCGTCGATCTTGCCGATGGTCTCGTCGATCTTCTTGATGAGCTTGCGTTCACGGTCGCGATTGCGCAATTCCAGCGCCATATCCGACTCCTGGCTGGCGCGATCGTTCGGATCGGCGAAAACCGTCGCTTCGTCCTGCATGGTGTGCACGGTGCGATCGATATCCTGCGACAGCTCGACCTTCAACTGATTCAGGATTTTCTTGAAATGCTCGAGTTGCTTCGGGCTCATGTACTGCTCGCCCTTTTTCGGCACGTACGGCTTGAAGTTGGTGTGGAATTCGGAAGCCATATTTTGCGGATCCAGATCCGGAAAAAGTGCGCTTTAATAGCAGAAATACCAGGGGGGTGCAAGCTTCGTGTCGACGCGCGTTCCCAAGCGGCGATGCGCCCGCCCCAAATTGACCTTTAAGCCCCTGATGGGTATAGTTCCGGCCCTCCGGGGTGTAACGCAGCCTGGTAGCGTGCCTGCTTTGGGAGCAGGATGTCGGGAGTTCGAATCTCTCCACCCCGACCAGAATAGCGAAGGTCTTCCCGGTCAGAGACGTGCCCGTAGCTCAACCGGATAGAGCACCAGCCTTCTAAGCTGGGGGTTACAGGTTCGAGTCCTGTCGGGCACGCCAGTGCCTCTGGTTTCCGGGGAACCGGTGTTCTGCAAAGTCTGGTCAAATCGGTTTCAAGTGGTGGCTGTAGCTCAGCTGGTAGAGTCCCGGATTGTGATTCCGGTTGTCGTGGGTTCGAGTCCCATCAGCCACCCCATTCGTTCCCGCTTCCCGCGATGATCCGCAGCAAATGATAGTCCTGCGCAACCTGCAACTGCGCCGCGGCGTGAAGCTGCTGTTCGAAGAGGTCAGCCTCACCCTCAACCGCGGCCAGAAGATCGGCGTCACCGGCGCGAACGGGAGCGGCAAGTCCAGCCTGTTTGCGCTGCTTCTCGGCGAGCTGCACCAGGATGCCGGCGACCTGGACATCCAGCCCGGCCTGGTGGTCGCGCATGTCGCCCAGGAAACGCCGTCCACGCCGCAGCCGGCCATCGAATACGTCCTCGACGGAGATGCGGAGCTGCGCAAACTCGAAAGCGCGCTGGCCGAGGCCGAGCTCGCGCTCGACGGCAATCGCATGGCGGAGATTCACGAGGAACTCGGGCGGGTCGGCGGCTACGGCGCGCGTGCGCGAGCCGCTCAACTCATGCATGGCCTGGGGTTTACCGATGACGAAACCGCCAGGCCTGTCTCGCAGTTCTCGGGCGGCTGGCGCGTGCGCCTGAATCTCGCGCGCGCCCTGATGTGCCGTTCCGAGCTGCTGCTCCTGGACGAGCCGACCAACCACCTCGACCTCGACGCAATCGTCTGGCTGGAACAATGGTTGTCCGGCTACCCGGGCACGCTGTTGATGATCTCGCACGACCGGGAATTCCTGGACGCGGTGGCGAGCGGCATCTGCCACATCGAAAACCAGCGCGTAAAACTCTATCCCGGAAATTATTCTGCATTCGAGACGCAGCGCGCCGCGCAACTGGCGCAGCAGCAGGCGACATTCCTGAAGCAGCAGCGCGAGATCGCCCACCTGCAGTCCTTCGTCGACCGGTTCAAGGCCAAGGCCACCAAGGCGCGCCAGGCGCAAAGCCGCATCAAGGCGCTCGCCCGCATGGAAAAAATCGCGGCGGCGCACGTCGATACGCCTTTCGAGTTCGCTTTTCGCGAGCCCGCCGCACAACCCGACCCGATGCTCGCCCTCGATGGCGTCGACGCCGGCTATGGAACCTCGACGATCCTCGAATCTATCAAGCTCACGCTCCGGCCTGGCGCGCGACTTGGCCTGCTGGGCCGAAACGGCGCGGGCAAGTCGACCATGATGAAGCTGCTGGCCGGAGAACTGGCGCCGCTTTCGGGTGATCGCGTCGAGGGCAAGGGACTGCAGATCGGCTATTTCGCCCAGCACCAGCTCGAGCAATTGCGCCCGGAAGAAAGCGCGCTCTGGCACCTGACGCGCCTGTCGCCGAGGACGCGCGAGCAGGACCTGCGCGACTTCCTCGGCGGATTCAATTTTCACGGCGACCAGGCGACGGCCCCGGTGGGCCCGATGTCCGGCGGGGAAAAATCGCGCCTGGCGCTCGCCCTGATCGTCTGGCAGCGGCCGAACCTGCTGCTGCTGGACGAGCCGACCAACCACCTGGACCTGGAAATGCGCCACGCCTTGACGCTCGGCTTGCAAGACTACGAGGGCGCGCTGGTGCTGGTATCGCACGACCGCGGCCTGCTGCGCGCCACGGCCGACGAGCTGTGGCTGGTTGCCGATGGAAAGGTGCAGGTGTTCGAGGGCGACCTCGAGGATTATGCGAAACGCTTGCGGCTGCGCGGGGAAGCATCGCAGGCCTCCCCGGAAGACCCGGCCGTGAGCCGCAAGGAGCAAAAGCGCATGGAGGCGCAGGAGCGCAACCTGCGTTTCGCCCGTCGCAAGCCGCTGGAAGCCGGCATCCGCTCCGCGGAGCATGTCATCAGCCGGTTCGAGGCCGAAAGACTGCGGCTTGAAAAGCTTCTGGCCGCCCCCGATATCTACGAGGACAGTCGCAAGGACGACCTCAGGCGCTGTCTCAAGGAGCAGGCGGATGTAACGGCGAAGTTACAGAAGGCCGAAGAAGAGTGGCTCAAGCTGTCGGCCGAATTCGAGGCGCTGACCGCGGAATCGTAACGGGACCGTTACGCTTCGGGAACGGAACTCCGGATTTGGGCCGTGAATCAAAGATTCCGTCTTTCAACGGGGAAAGGGTAATACGTGTTCAAGCGCATAGTGCTGTTCCTGGTCACGAACCTGGCAGTCCTGTTCGTTCTCAACATTACGCTGAGGATACTCGGCGTGGACCGGCTCATGGCGCAATCCGGCGGCCTCAACCTGGGGGCGCTGCTGGTGTTTGCCGGCGTCATCGGTTTCGGCGGCTCGCTGATCTCCCTGGCCATTTCCAAGTGGTCCGCGAAAATGATGACGGGCGCGCAGGTCATCGATTCGCCGCGCAACGATGCCGAGCGCTGGCTGGTCGAGACCGTGCGGCGGCAGGCGCAGCAGGCCAACATCGGCATGCCGGAAGTCGCGATCTACGACGCGCCCGACGTGAATGCCTTTGCCACCGGCATGAACCGGAACAATGCGCTGGTCGCCGTCAGCACCGGCCTGTTGAACAACATGACGCGCGACGAGGCCGAAGCGGTGCTCGGCCACGAGATCACGCACGTGTCCAATGGCGACATGGTGACGCTCGCCCTGATCCAGGGCGTGGTGAACACCTTCGTGATTTTCCTGTCGCGCATCATCGGCAACATCGTCGACAAGGCCGTGTTCAAGACCGAGCGCGGCAACGGTCCGGCATTCTGGATCACGTCCATCGTTGCCGAGCTCGTGCTGGGCATCCTCGCCAGCATCATCGTGATGTGGTTCAGCCGCCAGCGCGAATTTCGCGCGGACGCGGGCGGCGCATCGCTCGCCGGCCGCAACAAGATGATCGCCGCGCTGGAGCGCCTGAAGCTTGCCCATGAAGCGCCGCAGTTGCCCGCGCAGATGCGCGCGTTCGGCATCTCCGGCGGACAGGTCGGCGGGCTGGCGAGGCTGTTCATGTCGCATCCGCCGCTCGACGAACGCATCGAGGCGCTGCGCGCCGGTCGCTGAGGCCGATCCAAAAAAACGCCCGCGTTCGCGGGCGTTTTCTTTTCCGGATTGAAACGTGGAATCAGGCGGCAGCCACCGATATCCTGGCGGCGCCCTGGAATTCCCGTTCCAGTACGACGTCGCATGTGGACCTTGCCGCCAGGGCGGCCAGCAATGGCAGCGACCGCGCGCACGGATTACCGTTGCGCAGTTGCTCGAGCGCAGGGTCCGGCATGCGCGTGACGTTCCCGTCTTCCGGCTCCAGGCGCAAGCTAAGCTTCGCCATCGAACGAGCAGTGCGCTCGCGAGTGAACAGGAAGGCCGCGCCGAACGGTGCGCTCACGCGGCGCACGTTTCCCAGCGGTTCGGGGTAGGGCGTATCGCCGGTAATCAGCAGGATTTCTTCCTTGCCGGCCACGACTTGCGCCGCGGCCTCCAGCAGGCCGGTCACGAAACTCCATTCGTAGCCGCACAGGCTGACCGATGGCTCACGGGATTGGGTCGCGATACCCCAGTATCCCGAAGGCGCGTTGTGCACCGAATTGTGAAATCGCGTGGGCGAAACCTGCCGCTCCTCACCGGCGAGCGTGGTGCAGATGTCGTTGATGACTTCGCCGTCGCCGCCGGAAGAGGCGAATACCGTCGGCACCGCATCGAGCGGTCGCTGTGCGCCGACGAGGACCGCGTGGCCGGCCGCGAGCAGGAGCTTCACCAGCAGGTTGGTTC
>DASZTG010000052.1:0-7402 GCA_035548375.1 Burkholderiales bacterium | reverse complement strand
GTAGAAATTCTGCCGCCCCGACGGAAACGCATTGTTCGGGTAGTCCGTGTCCGCCGAGTTGTAGTGCGTCCCCGCCCCGAAGTTGATGCTCGGCAGCAGCAATGCCTTCGCCTGCGGCAGCTTCTCCTGCGCCCCGATGTACTGCGCCTTCGCCCCCGCGTACGTCGCGTCCTGCACCTGCGCCTCACGGTAGATCGACATCAGGTCGGCGGCCCCGGCCTGGTTCGCAAACAGTGCCGCGACCAGGAACGTAATACGCTTCATCGGTTTCTCCCCTTTTTTTCCATGCTTATGATTTTCGCCGGCTGGGCGCCCTTTTTCTCGATCGGACGCTCGCCCGGCCTGCGCCCGTTTTTTTCTGTATTCCGCGCAAGCCGCAGTCCGTTGACCACGAGGTCGAGATGCTGGTCGAGATACGCCTCGGGCTCGACGTGCCTGCCGTCGCAGAAGTCGAAGGAATGGCGCCACAGCAGCAGGTAAACGAGCGGCGCCAGGATCATGCGCATCGCGTAGTTGGCGTCCATGTGGCGGAACTCGCCGCTGCGCATCCCCCTCTCGAGCACCGTCTGCACGAGCGAATGTCCGCGGCTGATGACTTCATCGTAGTAGAACTTCCCGATCTCGGGAAAATTCCGGCACTCCGAGAACATGAGCTTCGGGATGCCGCCCAGTTGCGTGGCGCCGATGGACTTCCACCAGTTGAATACGATCTCGCGCAGCAGTTCGCTGGACGTGCCCTGGTAGTCATCCAGCAGGCGTTCGCCGCGTTCGATCAGCGGCACGATGCCGGAGCGAATGACCGCCTTGAACAATTCTTCCTTGCTCGAAAAATACAGGTAGAGAGTGCCCTTGCTGACGCCCGCCCGGGAAGCGACCTCGTCGAGTCGCGTGGCTGCGAAGCCGCGCTCCACGAACAGGTCGAGCGCGGCCGACATCAATTCGGCCGGACGAGCTTCCTTGCGCCGGGTCCAGCGGCGGTCCTGCCTGGGCTGCGGGTTCACGTTGGGAGATCGGGGTAAATGACTGAGCGGTCAGTAATATACACGCGCCAATATCGGGGTCAACAGCTTTTCCCGCCAGGCGAGCCATGCCCGCCGCGGATACCGCCATCCTTGCGCAACCGGGCCGGCCCGCGATGAATGCACCGGCCTATAATGAATTACGCCGCACCTGAACATCCCGATCGAGTGCCATGAAAAACGCCACTCTCATCGATCCCGTTCGCCGCCCCGCCGTTGCCGGCGCATTCTATCCGGGCGACCGCGCGGATTTGAGCGCACAGGTCCAAGGCTTGCTGGCGGCCGTTCCCAGGCCGGACACGCCACGGCCCAAGGCGATCATCGCGCCGCATGCAGGCTATATCTACTCCGGTCCGACGGCCGCTAGCGCATACGCCGCCCTCTCGCCCCATCGCGACTCCTATACTCGCGTCGTATTGCTCGGTCCGGCGCATCGCATGCGCGTGCGCGGCCTCGCGTTGCCCGCAAGCCTCGCCTTCGCGACGCCGCTTGGCGAAGTTCCGCTCGATCGCCAGTCCGCCTCCGCGCTGCGCGGGTTTGCGCAAGTCTGCGTCAGCGAGCCAGCCCATGCGCTCGAACACTCTATCGAAGTGCACCTGCCTTTCCTGCAATCGATTTTCGGGGCATTTTCCCTCGTGCCCATGGCCGTCGGCGCGGCATCGACGGAGGAAGTGGCGGAGGTCCTCGAATTCCTCTGGGGCGGGGACGAGACGCTCATCGTTGTGAGTTCCGACCTGTCCCACTACCTGTCCTACGCCGAGGCGCGCAAGCTCGACGGCGATACCGTGCACGCCATCCTCGACCTGCGCGCGGAGCTGACCCACGAGCAGGCTTGCGGCGCGACGCCGGTCAACGGGCTGCTGAAGATCGCGGCCCGACGCGGACTGCGCCCGCGCTTGCTGGACCTGCGCAATTCCGGCGACACGGCCGGGGACAGGAATCGCGTGGTTGGCTATGCCTCGTTCGCGTTCCATGCTGCAGCTGGCGCACAGGACGCCGAATCGAACGCCGAGCCCGACGGCATGGCGCTTATCGCACTGGCGCGATCCGCGATTGCAGGCCGCTTTGGCCACGCCGTCGCGGTCCGCGATGACATGCCGTGGCTGCTGCATCCGGCGGCAACCTTCGTAACCTTGAAACAACAGGGTCGACTGCGCGGTTGCATCGGCAGCCTGAGCGCGCGTCGCCCGCTGAAGGACGACGTGCGTGCCAATGCACGGTCCGCGGCGTTCGAGGATCCGCGCTTCCCGGCGATGCACGCGGACGAGTTGGACTCGACCCGGATCGAGGTTTCGCTGTTGTCCGGAATGCAGCCGATGACATTTCGCGACGAAGCCGACCTGTTGTCGCAACTGCGCCCCGGCATCGATGGCCTTGCGCTGGAACACGGCCACGGTCGCGGCACCTTCCTGCCGCAAGTGTGGGAAACGATCGCCGATCCGCGCCGCTTCCTGGCGGAGCTCAAGCGCAAGGCTGGCCTGGCGCACGATTTCTGGGACGGCGACATGCGCATTTCCCGCTATACCGTCAAGAAATGGGCGGAACCGGAAAGCCGGTGAACGCAGCTTTCCCGGCCCGCTGGTGGCACCTGCTCGACGACGGTCGCCTGCAATGCGACCTCTGTCCGCGCGATTGCCGCCTGCACGAGGGGCAGCGCGGCGCGTGTTTCGTGCGCATGCGCGAGCACGATCGTATGGTGCTCACGACCTACGGGCGCTCGTCCGGATTCTGCATCGATCCGATCGAGAAAAAGCCGCTGAATCATTTTTTTCCCGGCTCCAGCGTATTGTCGTTCGGCACGGCAGGCTGCAACCTTGCCTGCAAGTTCTGCCAGAACTGGGACATCTCGAAATCGCGCGACATGGACCGGCTCACGGCGAGCGCCGGCCCGGAGCAAATCGCCGCGGCGGCGGCAAAGGCCGGCAGCAGGAGCGTCGCCTTCACCTATAACGATCCGGTGATTTTCGCCGAGTACGCCATGGACGTGGCGGACGCCTGTCGCGAGCGCGGCATTCATACGGTGGCCGTGACTGCCGGTTACATGCACGACATTCCGCGTCGCGAGTTCTACGCGAAAATGGACGCGGCCAACGTCGACCTGAAGGGCTTCACCGACGAGTTCTACGTGAAGCTGACGGGCTCGACGCTCCAACCGGTGCTCGACACGCTGAAATTCCTGCGCCATGAGACCGACGTCTGGCTCGAGATCACTACGTTGCTGATCCCGACGAAGAACGACTCCGACGACGAACTGCATCGGCTATCGAACTGGGTTGCCGCCGAGCTGGGTCCCGACGTGCCGCTGCATTTCACGGCATTCCATCCCGACTACAAGATGAACGACTTGCCCGCCACGCCATCGTCCACACTGACCCGCGCACGCGATATTGCACTCGGCGAAGGCCTGAGGTACGTCTACACGGGAAACGTGCACGACAACGAAGGAGGAACCACATATTGCCCGGGCTGTCGGCTCGCGCTCGTCGTGCGCGACTGGCATCGCATCCTGGACTACCGGGTTTCGGTGGACGGGCGTTGCGCCGGTTGCGGCACTCCGATCGCCGGCCGCTTCGGCAATTTCGAAACGCCGTTCGGTTCGCGCCGGATCCCGGTTTCCATTCCCGCCTGACGCGCTATTTCTGTACGACGGCTTGATCGCTGCCGGAGCGGAGGCGCAAGGCAAAGCGCTCGGCCGACTGTACCGTGTTCGCCAGCAGCATGGTGATGGTCATCGGGCCGACGCCGCCTGGCACTGGCGTGATGTACGACGCCTTTTCCTTTGCGCTGTCGAAGTCCACGTCCCCGGCCAGCTTGCCGTCCGGCATGCGGTTGATGCCGACGTCGATGACTACGGCGCCGGGCTTGATCATGTCGCCGGTGACCATCTTCGGCTTGCCGGTGGCCACCACCAGGATGTCCGCCATCGACGTGTACTGACGCAGGTCGCGGGTTTTAGACGTGCAAATCGATACCGTCGCGCTGCGCGCGAGCAACATCAGCGCCATCGGCTTGCCGACGATGTTGCTGCGGCCGACGACTACCGCGTTCGCGCCCTCGACGCAAATGCGGTAGTGGTCCAGCAGGGCCATCACGCCGTAGGGCGTGCAAGGCGGAAATACGGTACCGCCCGTGACCAATGCGCCGAGGTTGTAGAGATGGAAGCCGTCCGCGTCCTTGTCGACGGAAATGGCTTCGAGCACCTTGTCGTTGTCGACCTGCGGCGGCAGCGGCAGCTGCACGAGAATGCCGTGGATGCGCGGATTCGCGTTCAACTCGGCGATTCGGGCCAGCACCGCCGCTTCGGAAATAGCCGCGGGAAACTGGTGCAGTTCGGAATGCAGGCCCATCTCGCCGCAGGCCTTGACCTTGTTGCGCACGTAGACCTGGGATGCCGGATTGTCGCCGACCAGGATGACCGCGAGCCCGGGTGTCACGCCTTGTTGCGTCAGCACATCCGCCCGGTCTTTCCATTGCGCGCGTATTGCCTTCGAGACGGCGACGCCGTCCATGATGGTGGCGGCCATGCTCAGCGAACGACGAAGGCTGGACGAACGGTTGAAATCTGCTGAAACCTGCGCATTCTGTTCGCGATCCTAAGCACTTGCCGCCCGCTCCTCGTCCTTGACTTTTTCCAGTTGCGCGAGCGTCGAATAGAACACCGGGCCGCGCCCCATGTCGGCCTCGCGCTGGCTCGTCAGCGCGTTGATGTTCACACCGTTGCGCATCTTCGATCCTTGCAACTGCTTCTGCGCGCCTATCACGCCGGGCAGCAATCCCCCCACGATGCGCGCGTAGCCGAAGACTTCGCCGCGATCGTTGAACAGCCGGCAATGGTCGCCGTCCTCGATGCCGCGCGCCTTGGCATCCTCTGCACTGACCTCGAAGGTCGGACGCGCCAGCATTTCCTGAAGGCGCGGCACGTGCTGGAAGCTCGCACCGATGAAGTAATGCGTTGCGGCGCTGATGACCTGCAGCGGATAGGTCTTGCGCGCCTCGACGCTTTCAAATCCCTCCTGCTCGGGAAGGTGCATGGGCAGTGGATCGATCCCGAGCTTTTCCAGCGCCTCGGAGTAGATTTCGATCTTGCCCGAGGGCGTGGGCCACTTGCCGCTGTTGACGCCCCAGCGCCTGGGCGAGTCGACGGCGGCGCGCGCCCATCCTGTGTTCTGGAGGCCTTCGTAGGTGATGCCCTCGAACAGCGGATTGACCGCGGGATCGATCAGGCTGCGGATCATGTCCTCGTCGGACTCCGAGAAGCATGGCTCGTCGTAGCCCATCTCTTTCGCCAGTCGCCGGAACAATTCCTGGTTGTCGAGGCTCTCCCCCTGGCGCGGAATCGCCTGCTCGGAGAGCGTGTAGTAATAATTGCCGTAGGCCGGCAGCAAATCGATGTGCTCGAGCGCGGTATCGGCCGGGAGCACGATATCGGCGTACAACGCGGTATCGCACCAGAACGTGTCGTGCACGACGGTGAACAAATCCTCGCGCGCGAGCCCCTTGCGGGTGGAGATGGTGTCGGGCACGCAGTTCGCCGGATCGGCACTCCAGCAGAACAGCGCCTTGATGGGCGGCGCCATCGTCGCGTCGTTCAAGGCGTTGCCGAGCTGGATCATGTTGATGGTGCGCGGCTTGCGCCCTTCGAGCAGGTAGGTCGCCTGCAGCTTGCGCATGTCCACCCGCCGCATTTCGCCGCCGGTGGACATGCAAACGCCGCCTTTTCCGCGCATCGCGCCGGTCACGACCGGCAGCAGCTTGATGGCGCGCGTCATCATGCCGCCGTTGTCGTGGCGCTGGATGCCCCAGTTCACGCGAATGAAGGATTGTTTGGTGCCCGCATACAGCAATGCGAGTTTTTCGATTTCCGCCGCGGTGATGCCGGTGATGGATTGGACGTTTTCGAGCGTGTACTCCGGCAGGCGCGCCAGCAATTTTTCCCAGCCGACGGTATGGCGTTCCAGGAAGTCCGCATCGTGGAGGCCGCGATCGACGATGACTTTCATCATGCCGAGCGCCAGGGCCGCATCGGTTCCTGGCCGCGGTTGCAGGTGCCAGTCGGCGAACGCCGTCGTGCGCGTCACGCGCGGATCGATCGCGACGATCCTTGCACCGTTTGCCCGGGCGGCATTGACGAACGGCATCGCGTGCACGCCGGTCGAGACGAGGTTCGTGCCCCAGAGGATCACGACCTCCATGTCCGGCAGGTCTTCGATGTTGGCGTCGCCCACGCGCCCGAACGTGTGCATTTCCGCCGCCGCGCCCGCGGCGGTGCAAATGGTGCGTTCCAGCCGCGCGGCGCCCATCTTGTTGAAGAAGCGTTCGCCCATGCCGAAGAAGCCGAGCATGCCCAGGGTGCCCGAGTAGGAAAACGGCTGCACCGCCTCCGCACCGTGTTCGGCGATGACGCCTTTGAGCTTGGCGGCGATTTCGGCGAGCGCCTCGTCCCAGCCGATGCGCACGAATTTCGCATCGGCACCCTTGGGGCCGATCCGGCGATGCGGATACATGACCCGCTTTTCGTTGTAGACCAGGTCGAGGTAGTTGTTGACCTTGTTGCACAGGTAACCGCGCGTCACCGGATGCGTGGGATCGCCTTCTACCTTGACCGCGCGGCCGGACAGATTGTCGACCGTGACGCGCATCGAGCAGCCGTCGGGACAATCATGCGGGCAGGCCACGCGCACCGTCCGCGTCTTGCTCGCTATACCGGTTTCCTCGACTGCGCCCATCGTTCGCCCCTCCCGGGCTCGTCTCGCCCGATTACCCGTTCTGGGCTATTGTAACGCCCCGGCCGGTACAGCCTTGCGACAATGAAAAACATCGAGGATTCCATGCAAATTCCGCGCACCCTGATCTGCGCATTCCTGGCTTGCTGCCTGCTGGTCGCCGGCGGCGCCGAGGCCAAACTCGTGAAGCTCGAAATCGAGAAGCGCGAGGTCGTGGCGGACGGCATGGCATTCGGCGACGCGGGTCCCTACGAAAAACTGACCGGCCGCGCATGGTTCGAGGTCGATCCCGCGCTCGAAAGAAACAAGGTGGTGTTCGACCTGGACCGCGCCCCCGTCAATGCGAAGGGCCGGGTCGCTTTTTCCGCCGACATGGTGATCCTGAAACCGGTCGACCTCGCGAAAGGCGCGAAGACGCTGTTCTTCGAGGTCAACAATCGCGGCCGCAAGATTTCCTTCGGCCGCATGCAGGACACGGCGGCCGACGCGAGCATGAACAATCCGATGGCGCCGCGCGATTTCGGCAACGGCTTCCTGCTCAAGCGCGGCTACGTCATCGCGTGGGTCGGCTGGGGCGCGGATATCGCGCCCGGCGACAATCGCCTGACCGTGAACTTTCCGATAGCGCAGGAAAAAGGCCACGCCATCACCGGGCGCATC
>DASZTG010000051.1:0-1617 GCA_035548375.1 Burkholderiales bacterium | reverse complement strand
GGCGTGTTGCAGCGGATGCTGCCCGGCGTCTAGGCCTTACGGCTCCAGCTCGGTGTCCCAGTAGAGATAGTCGAGCCAGCTATCGTGCAGGTAGTTCGGCGGGAACAGCCGCCCGTTGCGGTGCAGGTGATGCACCGTCGGCTGGAACGGCATTTGTGACGGCCACATCTTGGCTTCGTCCATCGTCAGGCTTCCCTTGCGCAGATTGCAGGGCCCGCACGCGGCAACGACGTTGTCCCAGGTGGTGTGGCCGCCGCGCGAGCGCGGCAGCAGATGGTCGAAGGTCAGGTCGTCGCGCTCGCCGCAGTACTGGCAGGAGAAGCGGTCGCGCAGGAATACGTTGAACCGCGTGAACGCCGGGTGCGTCGAGGGCTTCACGAAGGTCTTGAGGGAGACAACGCTGGGGAGCTTCATCTCGAAGCTCGGCGAGTGCACGGCGTGGTCGTAATTGGCGACGATATTCACCCGCTCGAGAAACACCGCCTTGATCGCGTCCTGCCACGACCACAGCGACAGCGGGTAGTAGCTCAGCGGCCGGAAATCCGCGTTGAGCACCAAAGCCGGGAAACCGCCGGGCGAAACGTGCATATTCAAGCGGGACGCTCCTTCACCTCCAGGACCGGCCGCGATTCGCGCCGCGGCGCGTCTGACCGCCAATGTATAGATTGGCGTGACAGGATTGTGAAGGCGGTGCGGGGACTTACCCTTGGGCGCTCAGCGTGCGTTTTTTGCGCGGCCGCTCCCTCTCCCCCTGGGAGAAGGTCGGTTAGCGCAAATGCCGCGCCAGAAACTCGCCGCCGTGGCGCAGGCCCTCCTGGTCGATGCCGTGGCCGACGCCGGGGGAGATGTGCCACTCCACCGGCAGTTCGAGCGCGGCCAGCGCCTGTGCCGCGTGGAGCAGCGCCTGCACCGGAATGAGCGGATCCTGGTCGCCGTGGATCAGCAGCACCGGCGGGCGCGAGCGGATTTCCTGCGCGAACGTGTCGGCTTCGGCCTCGACGTCCGGGGTCACCAGCATGCCGGAATAGCCGACGATGGCCGCCGGCGCGACCTCGCGGCGCAATCCGACATGCAGCGACATCATGGTGCCCTGGCTGAAGCCGACCAGCGCGAGCTTCGATGGCGACAGTTGCCGCCGTGCGAGCTCGGCATCGAGGAACGAGTTCAGGATCGGTGCCGCAGAATTGACGCCGCGCCAACGCTCGCTCGGATCGCGCATGGTGAGTGGAAACCACTCGCGCCCCATCGGCGATTGCCCGCAAGGGCGCGGTGCATGCGGCGAGACGAACGCGGTGTCGGGCAGCAGCGCCTGCCAGGCGCGTCCGATGTCGATCAGGTCGTTGCCGTCGGCGCCGTAGCCGTGCAGGAAGACAACCAGGTTTTTGGCCTTGCCCGATCTTGGCTCAAGCCGCGGCCCGTCGAGTTCGGCCATTCGATTTCCCTTTTACCTTCGCCTTCGTTTTGCGCTTGGCCGCTGCCTTGCCCGGTTTCGCTTTCGGTTCAAGCGAGATGCCTTCGCGCTTCTTCACCGCGTGATAGTAGGCCCACATCAAATGCGCCGCCACTCCGCGCCAGGGCCGCCAGACTTGCGCGATCTTGCGCAGGCGGTCGGCGTCG
>DASZTG010000050.1:0-73832 GCA_035548375.1 Burkholderiales bacterium | reverse complement strand
GATGAACCAGCCGGAAACAAGGCCAGCGGAAGAGCAGGGCGATTCGCCGCCGGTCTACCAGTTCGAGGACCTGCGGCTCAAGGCCGGCGACCGCCTGCAGGTCCAGTTGCCGACCAGCGTTTCCGAAGAACGCCAGATCGTGCGATTGATCGGCTTCCTCGAGAAGCAATGCCTGCTCATCACCGCGCCGACCGGCGTGATCCGCCTGAAGCCGTTGCGCGAAGGCGACTACGTGGTCGTCCGCGCCTTCCTCGGCCAGGGCGCGTTCGGGTTCGCCGCCTACGTCGACAAGATCGTGCGCTCGCCCTTCGAGTACGTGCACCTGTCATGGCCCAAGGAATTCCAGGGACTCATGGTGCGCAAGGCGCCTCGCGTCAAAACCGGGCTCGCCGCCAAGGTGAAGGCGCCGTCCGGCGAAGTCGACGCGCAGGTCGTCAACCTGTCGGCGACGGGCATGATGCTGCGATCAACCGTCGAGCTGGGCGCCAGGGACCAGGAAATTTCCGTGACGCTGCCGCTCGACCTTTACGACGTGAAAACCGAGATCACGCTGAATTGCAGGATCAAGACCGTGGGCACGGCCAAGGTCGACGAGGCCGACATGCACCAGTCAGGCGTGGAGTTCCTCAAGCTGCAGCCGAACGAGACGCTGATCCTGCAAAGCGTCGTGCACCACGAGCTCGCGAAAAATCCCTACAGCGTGGTATGACCCGCGCGCGGCGATCGCGCCCTGGCGGATCAGCGTGCCTCGATCGCCTTCTTGAGCCCGGCCAGGCCGGAAACGTAGGCGTCGTTCAGGAAGTCGAGCACGGCCTTGTCGTCCTGTCCCGGCGGCGGATCGTCGGTCCAGTACGCAAGCCGCTTGAAGCGGCCGCGCCATTCGACCCGTGACTTGCCCTCTCCGGCTTCCTTGACCGTCAATTCGGAGTAGTAGTCCGAGGCCCGCACCACGCCGTCGACATAGGTGTAGGCCATGCGGCGATTGTAGGGATCGTAGTCGAGCAGCTTCTCGGTGACCTGCGTGCCGTCGCCGCGACGGCGCAGCAGGCGGATCGCGCCGGTTTCGTTACGATTGTGCAAGACCAGTCGGCTCGACTCCGTGCCCGGCGACCAGCGCTGGATGCCGCCGAAATCCCCCGCCATCGCCCAGACCTCGTCGGCCGGCGCATCGATGTCGATCGAGTGGAAAATCGTCAGCTCGTTCGCGTCCGCCAGTGCCGGCAGGGGACACGAAACGAGTATCGCAACTGCGATGCGGCGAGCCAGCTTGTCCATGCTTCCTCCCTCGCCGGCTCGATGCCGGCTATGCGATTTTCTGCTTCACCCAGTCGGGCACGCTATTGAGCGCGGAGGGTAGCTTAGCCGGCTCCGTCCCGCCAGCTTGCGCCGTGGAGGGGCGGTCGCCGTGACTCGTTAGTCGCTTGCGACCCGCTTGCGGGAACGGCGACCCAGGGCCGAGTAACTAAGCCGACAAACGTTCGCCCACCCAGGACTGTACTGAATGCAATGCAGCCGGGAGGTTTCCTGGCTGCGTGCCGCCCGCCTGAGCCAATCGGCCGCAGCCTGTGACCCGTTAGCGGCTTGCCGCCCGTCTGCGGGAACAAGCTGCGCGGCCAGACCCGATGCTGATTACGCTATCTTCTGCTTCACCCAGTCGGGCACGCTATTGAGCGCGGAGGGTAGCTTAGCCGGCTCCGTCCCGCCAGCTTGCGCCATGTCTGGCCGCCCCCCGCCCTTGCCCCCGACCTGCTGCGCGACGAAATTCACCAGGTCGCCTGCCTTCACCTTCGCGGTCAGGTCGGAGGTCACGCCGGCAATCAGCGTGACCTTGTCGCCCTCGATGGCGCCGAGCACGATGGCCGCCGATTTGAGCTTGTCCTTGAGCTTGTCCATGGCCTCACGCAAGGTCTTGGCATCCGCACCGTCCAGCGTGGCGGCGAGCACCTTCGCCGCCCCGACCGAGACCGCCTGCCCGGCAAGGTCGTCTCCCTGCGAACTCGCCATTTTCGACTTCAGACGCGCTAGCTCTTTCTCCAGCGCCTTTTTCTCTTCGAGGAGATTGCCCACCGCCGCGCCGACCATGCCTTGCGCCGGCTGTACCTTCAATTGGCGCGCCACGTCCTGCAGCTCGCTCAATTGGCCGTTGACCAGCGCGAGTGCGTTCGTTCCGGTCGTCGCCTCTACGCGGCGAATGCCCGCAGCCACGCCGCCTTCGGAATAGATCTTGAACACGCCGATGTCGCCGGTGCGGGCCACGTGAGTGCCGCCGCAGAATTCCCGCGAGTTGCCGATGTCGAGCACGCGCACCTCGTCGCCGTATTTCTCGCCGAACAGCATCATGGCGCCGGACTTCTTCGCGTCCTCCATCGGCAGGATCTGCGCCTTGGTGGCGACGTTCTGCAGGATCTGCTCGTTGACGAGCGCCTCGACTTTCGCGATCTCTTCGTCCGTCAGCGGCTTGTCGTGCGCGAAGTCGAAGCGCGTCTTGTCCGCGTCGACCAGGGAGCCCTTCTGCTGCACATGGCCGCCCAGCACGTCGCGCAAGGCCTTGTGCATGATGTGCGTCACCGAGTGGTTTCGCATCGTGCGGTTACGCACCGCGACGTCCACGCGTGCATCGACCTGGTCGCCAATTTTCAGCCGGCCGGTGCGCAGCGTGCCGTGGTGCCCGAACACGTCCGCCTGGATCTTCTGCGTGTCGGCGACTTCGAACGTGCCGTTGGCCGACACGAGTTCGCCCCTGTCGCCGACCTGGCCGCCGGATTCCGCATAGAAGGGCGTCGTGTCGAGCACGACGATCGCCTGCTGGCCGGATTCGATTTCGTCGACCGATGCGCCATCGACGTAGATCGCCGATACGCTGCCTTCGCCCGCGAGGTGCTCATAACCCGTGAAGCGGGTTTTGTCGCCCTGGTAGCGCACACCCGCCGCCGCCTTGAATTTGCCCGCCGCGCGCGCCTGCTCGCGCTGGCGCGACATGGCCTGCTCGAAGCCGGCCATGTCCAGGGTGACGTCGCGCTCGCGTGCGATGTCGGCGGTCAGGTCGACCGGAAAGCCGAAGGTGTCATACAACTGGAACACGGTCTCGCCGTCGAGCATCTTGTCCTCGCGCAACAGCGCGGCCTCGAGGACCTTCATGCCGTTCTCCAGCGTCTCCGCGAACCGCACTTCCTCCTGCTTGAGCACATCCGTGACGCGTTGCTGCGAAGCGCGCAATTCCGGGTAGGCGTCGCCCATGACTTTCGCAAGGTCGCCGACCAGCTTGTGGAAGAACGGCTGCTTCTGGCCGAGCTTGTAGCCGTGGCGAATGGCGCGGCGAATGATCCGGCGCAGCACGTAGCCGCGACCCTCGTTGCCTGGAATGACGCCGTCCACGATCAGGAAGGAACAGGCGCGAATATGGTCGGCGATCACGCGCAGCGAACTGGATTCGAGGTCTTTCGTGCCCGTCACCCTCGCCGCCGCGCGGATGAGGTCCTGGAACAGGTCGATCTCGTAGTTGCTGTGCACGCCCTGCAATACCGCGGCGATGCGCTCCAGCCCCATGCCGGTATCCACGGAAGGCTTGGGCAGCGGATGCATGGTGCCGGATGCATCACGGTTGAACTGCATGAACACGAGGTTCCAGATCTCGATGTAGCGGTCGCCGTCCGCGTCGGGCGTGCCCGGCGGGCCGCCCGCGATGCCGGGCCCGTGATCCCAGAAGATTTCCGTGCAAGGACCGCACGGGCCCGTGTCGCCCATCTGCCAGAAGTTGTCGCTCTGGAATTTGCCGCCGCCCGGCTTGTCGCCGATGCGCGCGATGCGCTCCTTCGGCACCTTGATCTCGTTGGCCCAGATGTCGTAGGCCTCGTCGTCGGTCTGGTAGACCGTCACCCACATGCGCGACGGATCCAGGCCGTATTCCTTCGTCAGCAATTCCCACGCGAAGCGGATCGCGTCGCGCTTGAAATAGTCGCCGAAGCTGAAGTTGCCCAGCATCTCGAAAAACGTGTGGTGGCGCGCGGTATAGCCGACATTCTCCAGGTCATTGTGCTTGCCGCCTGCGCGCACGCAGCGCTGCGACGTCGTCGCGCGCACATAGGGGCGCTTGTCCTGGCCGAGGAATACGTCCTTGAACTGCACCATGCCGGCATTCGTGAACAGCAGGGTCGGGTCGTTGCCGGGAACGAGCGGGCTGGAGGCCACGATGGTGTGGCCCTGCCGCTTGAAATATTCGAGGAAGCGCGTACGGATTTCGCTGCTGTTCATTGCCTGGATGCCTTGACCGGATGCCGAAAACGGCCGTGCCTCGATGGCCGGCGCACGAGGATGGGATTATTGCATTACCGGCGGCGGGCGGGCTACTGCGCCCGGGGCGCGGCAGGCGGCCTATTCGTCCACCCCCTTGAGGATGCGGCGCACGACCTCGGCGGAGAAGCCACGGCTCGCGAGAAAGCGTGACTGTTTCGCCCGTTCCTCCAGCGATGCGGGCAAGCGACCGAATTTCTTGTGCCAGACCGATCGCGCGGCCTCGATTTCGCCTGCCTTGAGACGGGAGCGGGCATCGTCCAGCGCCGCGCCGGAGACGCCCTTTTCCTGAAGTTCCTGGAGGATGCGCGCCGCGCCGAACCTGCGGCGGCGTGCGGTGGTGAGTTGCTCGACGAAGCGCGCCTCGGACAGCCAGCCGTGCTTCTCGAATTCGTCGAGCAGGCGCTCGACCTCTTCAAGATTCTCCGCGTGCGCCTTGAGCTTGGCCTGTAGTTCCTGGCGGGAATGCTCGCGCCGCGCCAGGGCCTTCAGCGCCCGCACGCGCAGGCTGGGAACGGGCGCGGGCACCGGCTTACTTGCCTTCCAGGCGGCTTATTCCTCGGCGTCCATGACCTGCGCCAGCGGCTTGTCGGCAACGTGGGCGCGGATCTTGTTCTCGATTTCCTTGGCGATGTCCGGATGTTCCTTCAGGAACTCGCGCGTATTGTCCTTGCCCTGGCCGATGCGATCCTTGCCGTAGCTGTACCAGGCGCCGGATTTCTCGATCATCTTGTAGAGCACGCCCAATTCGATTAGCTCGCCTTCCAGGGAAATGCCTTCGCCGTAAAGAATGTCGAACTCGGCCTGGCGGAACGGCGGGGCCACTTTATTCTTGACGACCTTGGCACGGGTCTCGTTGCCGATGACTTCCTCGCCCTTCTTGATCGAGCCGATGCGGCGGATGTCGATGCGCACGGACGCATAGAACTTCAGCGCATTGCCGCCGGTCGTGGTTTCGGGGTTGCCGAACATGACGCCGATCTTCATGCGTATCTGGTTGATGAAAATCACCAGCGTGTTGGACCGCTTGATGTTCGCCGTGAGCTTGCGCAGCGCTTGCGACATCAGGCGCGCCTGCAGGCCCATCTGCGGCTCGCCCATTTCGCCTTCGATTTCGGCCTTGGGCGTGAGTGCCGCGACCGAGTCGATCACGACGACGTCGACCGAGCCGGAACGCACCAGCATGTCGGCGATTTCCAGCGCCTGCTCACCGTTGTCCGGCTGGGAAATCAGCAGCTCGGAAACATTGCAGCCGAGCTTTTGCGCGTATTGCGGGTCGAGCGCATGTTCCGCGTCGATGAAGGCCGCGGTGCCGCCCATCTTCTGCATCTGCGCGATCACCGACAGGGTCAGCGTCGTCTTGCCCGAGGATTCGGGTCCGTAGATCTCGACAATGCGGCCGCGCGGCAGGCCGCCGATGCCAAGCGCCAAGTCGAGGCCCAGCGATCCGGTCGAGACGACCTGGATGTCGCGGGCGACGTCATGTTCCCCGAGCCGCATGATGGAGCCCTTGCCGAACTGCTTTTCAATCTGGGAAAGCGCGGCGGCAAGCGCCTTGCTGCGGTTTTCTTCCATCGGTCTTCCTCCGTCCATCGCCTGATTCCTTTCCGGCGCGCGCCGATTATAAGTCGCCAATCAATCCGCCCTGACGCCGCGTTCATCGCAACTGCCGGAATTGCACTTCTTCCGGGGCCAAGGCAGGCCTTCGATACCATCCAGGGCCCATGATACTGTTGTTATATACAGTATTGCAAATACTCGCGCACGAAATTCATCAACCACCTGATGCGTAAGGAAAACTTGAAGACGTGCAGGGCGGTTCCAGGTCGGGCCGGCCGCGCGATGAGCACGGCGTGGCCCAGCCTAAAGCGGGGAACCGGCCTGCCGTAAGCGGGACATGGCCGTCCTCTCCGCGCCCCGGAAAATCAATCGATTCGAGATCGAGCGCATGCTAGGTGCCGGCGCCCAGGGAACGGTTTACCTGGCGCGCGACCCCAAGCTCAACCGCCGGGTCGCGATCAAGACGCCTGTCGTGGGCGGCAAGGCGGACGAGCACCGGCGACGGGTCGACACCCTGCTCGCCGAAGCGAGGATGGTGAGCCAGCTTTCCCACCCGAACGTCGTCCCCCTGTTCGACGCCGGCGAGGAAAGCGAACTGCCCTTCCTCGTGTTCGAATACGTCGAAGGCACGGTGCTTTCGCACATGATCAAGCGCGAGCACAAGCTGGCACCGTCGCGCGCGGTCGGCATCGCGGTGGACCTGCTCGCGGCACTAGGCTACGCGCACAGCCGCGGCGTCATGCACCGGGACATCAAGCCCGGCAACATCATGCTGACCGCCGACGGCAGCGCCAGGGTCATGGATTTCGGCATCGCCCAGCAGATCGCCGAGCACATTCCCGACACGCCCGACGGATTGCGCGGCACGCCATCCTATCTCGCCCCGGAGTACGTCAACAGCGGCCATTACACGCCGAAATGCGACCTGTACGCGGCCGGCGTCGTGCTCTATGAAATGCTCACCGGCCAGCCGGCCGTGGAAGGCCGCAACGTCTTCGAGATCCTGCACCGGAGCGCCAACGAACCGATCGCGCCACCCTCGAAGCTCAATCCCGAAGTCGACGAGAAGCTCGACGACCTGGTGTTCAAGGCCTTGTCGCCGGAGCCGTCGCGGCGTTTCGCCGATGCGGCCGCGATGCACGACGCGCTGCGCGCCTACCTCGACCCGGCGGCGGAAGACGCGCCGGGCGCCGAAGCCGGCGGCACCCTGGAATTCCTGCTGCGTCGCATGCGGCACAAGAGCGACTTTCCCGCGCTGTCGAACACCATCAGCACGATCAACCGCGTCACCGGATCCAACGACGAGAACGCCTCCGCGCTGTCGAACACCATCCTCAAGGACTTCGCGCTGACCAACAAGCTTCTGCGCATGGTCAACACGGCGTACTTCGGCCAGTACGGCGGCACCATCAGCACCGTGTCCCGCGCGGTGGTCATCCTCGGCTTCGACCGCATCCGCAGCGTGGCGATGACGCTCATGCTGCTCGAACACCTGCAGAACAAGGCGCAGGCGGCCCAGCTCAAGGAAGACGTGGTCGCCGGCTACTTCAGCGGATTGCTGGCGCGCGAGCTCGTCGCCAAGGCGAACGTGCGCGACGGCGAGGAAGCCTTCATCTGCACCATGTTCCACGACCTCGGTCGCCTGCTGGTGCGCTTCTATCTTCCGGAAGAGGCGCAGCAGACCGATCGGCTCGTCGAGCAGGGCATCGCGGAGAAGCAGGCCGCCCTGAAAGTCCTGGGCATCAGCTACGAGGAAATCGGCGTGGGCGCGGCGCGCGCCTGGCATTTCCCTGAGCGCATGGTGCAAAGCATGCGCAAGCTGCCGGACGCGCAGGTGCGACGGCCTGCGACGCCGGAGGACAAGCTGCAGGCCATCGCCGAGCTCGGCTCCGACCTGTGCGCGACCCTGCGCGAGCCCGACGCCCAGGCGCGCGAGAAACGCATGCACGCTTTGGTGGACAAGTTCGGCAAGGGACTCAACGTCACGCCGCAGATCCTGGAAGCCGCCGTCCAGCAGTCGGTGCAGGATCTCAAGCGCGACGCGCAGGCGCTCGACCTGCGCGCAGCCGACGGCTTCCTCGCGCGCATAGCGCTCGCGGTCGCCTCGAAGGACGAAGCTCCCGACCAGACGCCGGCCGACCAGCTGCAGACCGCGATCCAGCACGCCACGCTGTCGACGCCGGTGGTGGCGATCCCGGCCGATGCGCCGCCGGAATCGAGCCGGAAAGCGCTGCTGACGGCCGGCATCCAGGACATCACTAACGCGCTGGTCGGCGACTACAAGCTCAACGACATCCTGCGCATCATCCTCGAGGCCATGTATCGCGGCATGGGATTCACGCGCGTGCTGTTGTGCGTGCGCGACCCCGCCTCCAATACGCTGAAAGGCCGCTTCGGCTTCGGCAGCCAGGTCGACGAGATCATTCGCAAGGGATTCTGCATCCCGATCGGCGGATCGCGCGACGTGTTCCAGGCCGCCATCGCCAACGGCGCCGACATCCTGATCGAGGACACCGAGTCGGAAAGCATCCGCAGCCACGTGCCGGACTGGTTCCGCAAGACCATACCGGCGCGCTCATTCGCGATCTTCCCGATCATCATCGCCAAGAAGCCGATCGGCATGCTCTATGGCGACGCCGACGCGGCCGGCCGCCTGAAAATTCCCGCCGACGAGCTCGCGCTGCGGAAGACGCTGCGCAACCAGGCCGTGCTGGCGATCCGCCAGCATTCGGGGTGAGTGGCGAGCGCACCTTAGTCCTTGCGCGCGAGCATTCCCAGCACGCCTTCGAGCGCGGCGATGACCGTCTGCCGGCGCACCGAATCGCGGTCGCCGGAAAAGCGCATGGCTCGCGAGACGATGTCGCCTGGCTTGCTGCCCCACGCCAGCATCACGGTGCCGACGGGCTTCGTGGGGGTGCCGCCGTCGGGGCCGGCGATGCCGCTGACGGCCACCGCGACCTGCGCGCGGCTGCGCGCGAGCGCACCCTCGACCATCTCTTTCACCGTCTGCTCCGAAACGGCGCCGAATTCCTTCAGCGTGGCGGACTGCACGCCGAGCATTTCCTGCTTGGCATCGTTCGTGTAGGTCACGAAGCCGCGATCGAACCATCTCGAACTGCCCGGCACCATCGTCATGACCTGGCCGATCCATCCGCCGGTGCAGGATTCCGCCGTCGCCATCATGAATCCGCGCGCCTTGAGCGCGTGCCCGGCCTTTTCCGACAATTCGTAGAGTTGCGTGTCCATGGTCCTTGCGTCCCGTCTCCCGGTCATCCAAACACGAATTTCCATCCGGCCAGGCATAGCAGCGCGTAGAACGCGGCAAGCAGGTCGTCGAACATGACGCCCAGGCCATTGCGCATGCTGCGATCGAAATGCCGGATCGGCGCCGGCTTCAAAATGTCGAACAGGCGAAACAGCAGGAACGCAAACGCCTGCCACAACGGCGATGCCGGCACGAAATAGAGCACGATCAGGAAGGCGATGGTCTCGTCCCAGACCATGCCGCCGTGGTCGTGCACGCCCAGCCTCCTGCCGGTCACCTGGCAGGCCCAGATGCCGATGACGAAGAGCACGGGCAGCAACGCCACGTACCCTAAATCGCCCGTACGCGGATACAACCACGCGTGGATCGGAAATGCCAGCAGCGTGCCGAATGTTCCCGGTGCCAGCCGGATCAATCCGATACCGAACCCGAACGCGATGAAGGGCGCCGGATGCGAGAACACGAAGCGAAGCGACGGCCGTGCGAAATAATCAGCGGAAGTGGTCAAATCCGGTTTCCTTCATGGGCACGGCGCGCCCCGCGGCGTCGACCAACAAAACCGCGTTCCCCTCGACGATGCTGCCGATGCGCGTCAAGGGCAAGTCCAGGGTCGCGGCAAGCGCGGCGATTTCCGCGGTTCGCTGCGGCAGCGCCGTAAAGCAAAGCTCGTAGTCGTCGCCGCCTGCCAGCACGGCGCGCCGTACGCGATCCTGTTCTCGCAGCGCGCGCAGGTCCGGCATGCAGGGCACGTCGTCGAGCACGACGCGCGCACCGACGCCCGAGCGCTCGCAAATATGCCCGAGATCGCCGAGCAGCCCATCGGAAATATCGATCGCACTGTTAGCGAGCGACAGCAGTTCCACGCCAAGTGCCACGCGTGCCGCGGGCCAATCGAGCTTGTTCCGGCAGCGCTCAAGCGTCGCGCCTTCCAGGGTGAGCTCGCCGCGCCGGTGCGCAACGGCCGCCGCCGCATCGCCCAGGGTGCCGGAAACCCAGATGTCGTCGCCGATCCTGGCGTGGTCGCGGCGCAATGCACTGCCCTTCGGAACCTCGCCCATGATCTGCACGCAAATGTTGCGTGGACCGCGCGTGGTATCTCCGCCGACCAGGTCGACGCCGTGCTTGTCGGCCAGCGCAAAGAAGCCGCGCGAGAATTTTTCCAGCCATTGCGCGTCGATGCCGGGCAACGCCAGCGAGAGCATCGCCCAGCGCGGCGTCGCACCCATCGCCGCAAGATCGGACAAGTTGACCGCCAGCGCCTTGTGCCCGAGCGATTGCGCATCCACGTCCGCGAAAAAATGCACGCCTTCGACCAGCATGTCCGTCGACGCCGCCAGTTCGTTGCCTGCCGACACCGAGATCAGCGCCGCGTCGTCGCCGACGCCAAGCGCGGCATGGCGAGGCGCGCGCGTGAAGTAGCGCGCGATCAGGTCGAATTCAGGCGAGACGGCGGAGCTGTCCATGCGCGAAGTTTAAAACCTCCGGGCGGCGGTGTCCGGGATTCTCGCGCTGCCGGACCAAGCCCGCGGACTCGCGCAGGCGTTTCAATTCAACATTGGAGGCCGCATGGGTCTTTGCGGTCAGTGCAAGAAACGGGAAACGTGAAGGGAGAAGGGGAAAGGTAAAAGCTCAAGGCCCTACACCCTTCTCCCTTCGCCCTTAACCCTTCTCCCCCTACCCCAGCTTCTTCAAGAAGGCCTGGTACTCGTCGTCCTTCATCGTGAAGCTGTGCTCCGCCAGCGGGAACTGGCCCTTGTGCACGTCGTCCTGGAAATCCGCGAGCGCCTTCGAAATCAGGTCCCAGCAGTTCGCATAGCGCTTGACGAATTTCGGCGTGAAGCGGTCGAAAAGGCCGACCATGTCGTGCAGCACGAGATTCTGCCCGTCGCAATGCGCGCCGGCGCCGATGCCGATGGTCGGGATCGAGAGCTTCTCGGTGATGACCTTCGCGACCCGGTCCGGAATGGCCTCCAGCACGATCGCGAAGCAACCCGCCTTTTCCATGGCGATCGCGTCCTTCAGCAACTGCGCGCCGGTTTCCGCGCTCTTGCCCTGGACCTTGAAGCCGCCGAGCTTGGACACGAGTTGCGGCGTCAGGCCGATGTGCCCCATGACCGGCACGCCCGCCTTCACTACCGCTTCAGCGACGGGCGCGAAATCCTCGCCGCCCTCGATTTTCACCACGTCGGTACCGCCCTCTTTCAGCATGCGCATCGCGTTATTGATCGCGTCGGCGGTGGAAGCGTGATACGCACCCAGCGGCAGGTCGCCAACCAGGATCGCGCGCTTGGCCGCGCGCGAAATCGCCTTGGCGTGGTGGATCATCTCGTCCATGGTCACCGGCACGGTGCCGGAGTAGCCCAGCGCCGTCATGCCCAGCGAATCACCGATCAGGATGCAGTCGATGCCTGAGCGGTCGACGAGTTGCGCAGTCGGATAGTCGACCGCGGTGACCTGGAAAACCTTTTCCCCGCGGTCCACCTTGGCCTGCAGGTCGAAAATCGTGAGCTTCTTCGGTGCCGCTGCTTCCGCCATTTTTTACCTCCTCCTGTTTGAATTTCACCACAGAGGCACAGAGACACAAAGAAAATTCACGAGAAAAGAAGGACGATCCGGGACATCCGGCTGCCGGTTCCAGTCCGCCGCATGCAGTCGCCGGTCCAGTATCGTTCACTCCCATTTGCCTTTGTCTTTCTCTGTGTCTCTGTGACTCTGTGGTGAGACCTGTCAACTAGCTGCTTTTGACGCGCGGGGCGCGGACTTCGTCGGGCCGCAGTTGCATGGCGAGTTTGTCGAGCACGCCGTTGATGTACTTGTGGCCGTCGGTTCCGCCGAAGATTTTCGCCAGCTCGATGCCTTCGTTGATGATGACCCGGTACGGCGTCTGCGGCTGGTCGCGCAGCTCGAAAGCCGACTGCAACAGCACGGCGTGTTCGATCGGGGACAATTCCTTCAGCTTGCGGTCGACGAGCGGGACGATCAATTCCCGAAGCGCGTCGGCATTGTCCACGACACCATGCACCAGCGCCTGCGTCAACGCCGCATCCGCCTTGGCGAAATCTTTCTGCTCCTGCAACTGCGACAGCAAATCCTGCGCGGGCGACTCGTTCACCAGCCACTGGTAGATCGCCTGCAGCGCGAATTCCCGCGCGCGCCGCCTACTGTTCTTCATCGATCGCCTGCAGCAGGTTCGCCATTTCCACGGCCGCGCGTGCGCAGTCGCCGCCTTTCTCCGCCATGCGCACGCTGGCCTGCGCGTCGGTATTCGTGGTCAGGATGCCGTTCGCGATCGGCACGCCGCTGTCGAGTTGCACCTGCATCACGCCGTTGGCCGACTCGTTCGACACGACTTCGAAGTGATAGGTCTCGCCTCGGATCACGGCGCCCAACGCGACCAGCGCATCGAAGCGGTCGGTTCCCGCCATTTTCTGCAGCGCCAGCGGGATTTCCAGCGCCCCCGGCACCGTGGCCACCTCGACGTCGTCGGCCGCGACGCCGAGCCGGACGAGTTCCGCGATGCATGCCGACAACAGGCCTTCGCCGATTTCCCGGTTGAAACGCCCGACGACGATGCCGATGCGCAGGCTGGTGCCGTCCGGTTCGGAAGGATATTCGAAGTAATCGTTCATGGTTTCACCATACCGTTCGCTTTTTTCCAGGGCGCCGTCAGGGCCGCTCCAGGTATCCCGTCACTTCGAGGTCGAACCCGGCCATGCTCGGCATCTTGCGCGGCGCGGCAAGCAGCTTCATGCGCGCGACGCCGAGGTCGCGCAGGATCTGCGCGCCGATGCCGTAGGTGCGCAGGTCGACTTTCTGCGCGACGCCGCCATCCGCCATGTTCAACCTTTCGAGCAGATCCGCGCCGGATTCGGTTCGATGCAGCAGCACGACCACGCCGCTTTCCGACGCCGCGATCGTGCGCAACGCCTCGTTCAGGTTCCACGAATGGCTGCGGCTCCCGGCATCCAGCAGGTCCGCCACCGACAGCGGCTCATGCACGCGCACCAGGGTTTCGCGGTCCGCCGCAATCCGCCCCCTCACGAGCGCGATATGCGTGTCGCGCGAGCTCTTGTCGCGATAGGCAACCAGGCGGAACGCGCCGTGCACGGTGGTGAGGTCGCGCTCCGACACCCGCTCCACCAGCGATTCCGTACGGCTGCGGTGCTGGATCAGGTCGGCGATCGTGCCTATTCTGAGGCCATGCGTTTTCGCGAACGCGACCAGGTCCGGCAGACGCGCCATCTCGCCGTCGTCCTTGAGCACTTCGCAGATCACGGCGGCCGGTATCAGCCCGGCGAGCTGCGCGAGATCGCACCCCGCTTCCGTGTGGCCGGCGCGCACCAGCACGCCGCCGGGTTGCGCCATCAGCGGAAAAATGTGGCCGGGCTGTACGATGTCGCCCGGTGCCGCATCCTTTTTCACCGCGGCTTGCACCGTCCGCGCGCGGTCCGCTGCCGAAATGCCGGTGGTCACGCCGGTCGCTGCCTCGATGGACAACGTGAAATTCGTTCCCAGGCGCGAGCGATTGTCGCCAACCATTAGCCGCAGGTCGAGCTGGCGGCAACGCTCCTCGGTCAAGGTCAGGCAGATCAGCCCGCGGCCGTGCTTGGCCATGAAGTTGATCGACTCTGGCGTGGCGAATTCCGCGGCCATCAAGAGGTCACCTTCGTTCTCGCGATCTTCCTCGTCGACCAGCACGACCATTTTCCCGGCGCGAATGTCGGCGAGGATGTCCTGCGTGCTGCTGATGGAAGCGCCCGTCACGCGCCCTCCCCGAGCATGCGCTCGACGTAACGCGCCACGATGTCGACTTCCAGGTTCACCACGCTGCCCTTTTTAAGCTGGCCCAGGTTCGTAACCGCCAGCGTATGCGGAATCAGGTTGACGGTGAACGCATCCACGGCGACCGCGTTGACCGTCAGGCTCACGCCGTTGACCGTCGCCGAGCCCTTGCGCGCGAAATAGCGCGCCAGCTCGCGCGGAAACGAGATGGTCATTTCGCGGTTGCCTTCGACTTCCTTCATGACACTCACCGTGCCGGTACCGTCCACGTGGCCGCTGACAAGATGGCCGCCCAGCCGGTCGGCCAGCCGCAGCGACTTCTCGAGGTTCACGGCCGCGCCCTTAACAAATCCCGCCGTCACCCGCAGCGTTTCCTGCGAGACGTCGACGGAAAATCGACCTTCGGCCAGTTGCGTCACCGTCAGGCAAACACCATTGCAGGAAAGGCTGTCGCCGACCACGACGTCCGCAAGGTCGAGTGTGCCCGCCGCGATCGTGACGCGTGCCGTTTCGCCTGCGGATTCGAGCTCCGCGACACGGCCGACCGCCTGCACGATGCCCGTAAACATTCAGTGCGCTCCCAACCGCGCGAGCACGCGCAAGTCCGGACCGAACAGCCGCGTGTCGCGGATGTCGAGTTCGAGGCGTTGATCCATGCGTTCGAGCGGCCCAAGGTCCAGCATGCCGCGACCGGCGTCGCCCAGCAGGTGCGGGGCGAGATACAGCAGCAATTCGTCGACGACTCCCGCGCGCAGCAGCGCCGAGTCCAGGTTGATGCCCGCCTCGATCAGGACCTCGTTCAAGCCGATATCGGCCAGGTGCCCCGCCAGTTTCCGCAGGTCGACCTTGCCTTCCGCGTTGGGCAGCACCACAGTCTCCGCTCCCTTCGCCCGCAGCGCGTTCGCCTTGGCCTCGTCTTGCGTTGCCGTGGCGATCAACACCGGCCCGCCGTCAAGTAACTTGGCGTCGGGCGTGATGCGCAGGCGGCTGTCGACGACAATTCGCAATGGCTGGCGCGTGGTGGCGACGTCGCGCACGGTCAGCCGGGGATCGTCGTCCTTGAGCGTGCCGATGCCCGTCATGACCGCACAGGACCTCGCGCGCCAATGATGGCCGTCGCGGCGCGCGTCCGGGCCGCCGATCCATTGCGAAACGCCGTTGGCCAACGCGGTCTTGCCGTCCAGGCTCGCCGCGATCTTCACGCGCATCCACGGGCGCCCCCGCGTCATTCGCGAAACGAAGCCGATGTTGAGTTCCCTTGCCTGTTCTTCCATGAGTCCGCACTCGGCGACTATGCCCGCTTCGCGCAGCGCCTGCATGCCCTTGCCTGCGACTTTCGGATTCGGATCCTGCATCGCCGCGACCACGCGCGCGACCTTCGCGGCAACCAGCGCTTGCGTGCAAGGCGGCGTACGCCCCTGGTGCGCACAGGGTTCGAGGGTAACGTAAACGGTGGCGCCGGCTGCGGCCGCACCGGCCGCCTTCAGCGCGGCGACTTCGGCGTGCGCCTCGCCAGCGCGTTCGTGCCAGCCCTCGCCGACCACGCGGCCGTCCTTGACGATCACGCAGCCCACTCGCGGATTCGGCGTGGTCGTGTACAGGCCGCGCTCGGCAAGGCGCAACGCCTGGGCCATGTGCCCGAAATCTTCGACGCTGAAGTTCATGTGCTACCTGGTGGACTTGCGTCGTGCCGCGGGCTTCTGGACTTCCTTGACCGCGTCGCGAAAATCCTCGACGTCCTGGAAGTCGCGGTACACCGACGCGAAACGGATGTAGGCGACCTTGTCGAGCTTGTAGAGCTCGCGCATGACCATCTCGCCGACCTTGCGCGAATCGACTTCGCGCTCGCCGAGCGAGAGCAGCTTCTGCTTGACGCGTTCGACGGCATCGTCGAGGAGCTCCGCGGACACCGGCCGCTTGTGCAACGCCCGGTTGAAGCCGACGCGCAACTTGTCCTCGTCGAACAATTCGCGATAACCGTTCGATTTCACGATCTGCGGCAAGCGCAGCTCGGCGTGCTCATAGGTCGTGAAGCGCTTGTCGCACGACAGGCAGCGCCGGCGCCGGCGAATGCTGTCCCCTTCGTCATTGACGCGCGAGTCGAGGACCTGCGTGTCGGTGTGCTTGCAAAAAGGACATTTCATGGCGAAGCGCGAGGCGCGAGGCACGAGGCTCGGGCAAACGCGAGAAATGCGCGAATCGGGGTTCGCTCCGACATCTCGCGCCTGGCACCTCGCGCCTCGCGCCTTTTCATTTTCCGTAAACAGGAAAGCGCCGGCACATCGCCACGACTTCGTCGCGCGCGCGACCGACCTTGGCTTCGTCGTTCGGCGCTTCGAGCACGTCCGCGATCAGGTTCGCAAGCTTCTCCGCTTCCGCGTCGCCGAAGCCGCGCGTGGTCATGGCCGGCGAGCCGATGCGCACGCCGCTCGTGACGAAGGGTTTCTCGGGATCGTTCGGGATCGCGTTCTTGTTGACGGTGATGTGCGCACGGCCGAGTGCCGCTTCCGCGTCCTTGCCCGTGATCTTCTTCGCACGCAGGTCGAGCAGGAACATGTGGCAATCGGTGCGTCCGGAAACGATGCGCAAACCCCGTTTCTGCAACCCCTCGGCCATGCGCTTCGCGTTCACGAGCACTTGCTTCTGGTAGTCGCGGAACGCCGGCTCCATGGCTTCCTTCAGTGCCACTGCCTTGGCGGCGATCACGTGCATCAGCGGCCCGCCCTGGATGCCGGGGAATATTGCAGAGTTGATGATTTTCTCGTGCTCGGCCTTCGCGAAGATGATGCCGCCGCGCGGCCCGCGCAGCGTCTTGTGCGTGGTCGTCGTCACGAAATCCGCGATACCGATTGGCGTCGGATAAACGCCCGCCGCGATCAGCCCCGCGTAGTGCGCCATATCAACGAACAGGTAGGCGCCGACGGAATCCGCGATCGCGCGAAAACGCTGCCAGTCGAACACCGGCGCGTAAGCCGATGCGCCAGCCACGATCATCTTCGGCTTGTGCTCCTTCGCGAGCTTCTCGACCTGGTCGTAGTCGATCTCTTCCTTGTCGTTGAGCCCATAGGCCACGGCGTTGTAGAGCTTGCCGGACAGGTTGACCGGCGAGCCGTGCGTCAGGTGGCCGCCGGACGCGAGCGCCAGGCCGAGGATGGTGTCGCCGGCCTTCAGCGCGGCGGCATAGACCGCCTGGTTCGCCTGCGAGCCGGAATGCGGCTGCACGTTCGCGAGGTCGGCCTTGAACAGTGCCTTCGCGCGATCGATCGCCAGTTGCTCGGCGATGTCCACGAACTCGCAGCCGCCGTAGTAGCGCTTGCCCGGGTAGCCTTCGGCATACTTGTTCGTGAGCACGGAACCCTGCGCCTGCAGCACGCGCGGGCTGGTGTAATTCTCCGAAGCAATCAGCTCGATGTGGTCTTCCTGGCGCTGGTTTTCGGACTGCAGCGCCTGCCACAGATCGGGGTCGAATTCCTGGATGGTCTGTTTCGCTGAAAACATGGGGTTGCGGGCTCGGGTCTGAACGGACGGAAAGCGCCGGATTGTACCATCGCACCCCCCGGTTTCCCCCTGAAATCCGGTTGCGGCGCATGGTGTCCGCCAGAAACCTTGCTGCTATCATGCGCCGGTCGAATCGCCGCCCCGCCTTGCCGCGCCGGCCCGGCCATAAACATATTCCGGAGGAATCATGCCCAAGACCATGCTCAGCAAACTTGTCTGGCTGGCCATCGCCATCGGCGGCGCATCGGCCATCGGCGGCATCGCCCTGCATCGCGGCGAGTCGATCAATGCCATCTGGTTCGTCGCCGCGGCGATCTGCACCTATCTGGTTGCCTACCGGTTCTACAGCGCGTGGATTTGCGCAAAGGTGCTGGCGCTGGACGAAACCCGCGCGACACCGGCGGAGCGCTTCAACAACGGCCGCGATTTCGTGCCGACCAACAAGTGGGTGACGTTCGGCCACCATTTCGCCGCCATCGCCGGCCCCGGCCCGCTGATCGGCCCGACCCTCGCCATGCAGTTCGGCTATCTACCCGGCACGTTGTGGATTCTGGCCGGCGCGGTGCTCGGCGGCTGCGTGCAGGACATGGTCATCATGTTCTGCTCCACGCGGCGCGACGGCCGCTCGCTCGGCCAGATGGCGCGCGACGAGCTTGGTCCGGTGGGCGGCTGGGCGGCGATGATCGGCACGATGCTGATCATGCTGATCCTGATCGCGGTGCTGGGACTGGTGATCGTCAACGCGATGAAGCACAGCCCGTGGGCCACCGCGACGGTGCTCGGCACCATCCCCGTCGCCATGCTGATCGGCATCTACATGCGCGGCATCCGCCCGGGACGCGTGCTCGAGGGCTCGCTGATCGGCATCGCGCTGCTGCTGGTGTGCGTGGTCGGCGGCGGCTGGGTCGACCACAACGAATCCATCCGCGGCATGTTCGACTGGAGCGGGGAATCGGTTGCCTGGTTCGTGATGATCTACGGCTTCGCCGCCGCCACGCTGCCGGTCTGGCTGCTGCTCGCCCCGCGCGATTATTTGTCGACGTTCCTGAAGCTCGGCGTTGTGTTCATGCTGGCGGCGTCGATCCTGATCCTCGCGCCGGAAATGAAAATGCCCGCGCTGACCCAGTTTGCCGAAAACGGCATGGGCCCGATCTTCAAGGGCAGCCTGTTCCCGTTCGTGTTCATCACCATCGCCTGCGGTGCGATTTCCGGCTTCCACTCGCTGGTGTCTTCGGGTACGACGCCCAAGCTGCTGCCGAACGAGCGCGACATCCGCATGATCGGCTACGGCTCCATGGCGCTGGAATCGCTGGTCGGCATCATGGCCGTCATCGCGGCGTGCGTGCTGGATCCGGGCGTGTTCTTCGCGATCAACAGCCCGGCCGGCGTCGTTGGCAAGGAAGCGGCGGCGGCCGTCGCGACCATCAGCGGCTGGGGCTTCCCGGTGACCGTCGACCAGATGGAAATGCTGGCCCGTGAAGTCGGCGAGAAGACGCTGTTCGCGCGCACCGGCGGCGCGCCGTCGCTTGCGGTCGGCATGGCAACGATTTTCTCGAACACCTTCGGCAACACGCTGCTGTCGATGTGGTACCACTTCGCGATCATGTTCGAGGTGTTGTTCATCCTGACCACGCTGGATGCCGGCACGCGGGTCGGCCGCTTCATGCTGCAGGACATCCTCAAGCACGTGTGGAAGCCGATCGGCGACGTCTCGTCCTACCCGATGACGGTGCTGGCGAGCTTCATCTTCGTCGCGGCCTGGGGCTATTTCCTCTGGCAGGGCGTCAAGGATCCGCTGGGCGGCGTCAACATTCTGTGGCCGCTGTTCGGGATCTCGAACCAGCTCCTCGCGGGCATTGCGCTGTCGGTCGCGACCGGCATCATCATCAAGATGGGCAAGGCCAGGTACGCCTGGGTCACCGGCCTGCCGCTCACCTGGCTGGCGATCATCTGCACCACAGCCTCCATCGAGAAGGTATTCAGCCCGAATCCGGCCGTCGGCTTCCTGTCCGGCGCCGCCAGCATGGCCGAGAAACTCGCGGCCGGCACCCTGCCCCCGGAGCGCGCCGCGGTCGCGCCGCAATTGATCATCGGCCAGCAGATCGACGCCGCGCTCGCGCTCTTCTTCGCGATCGTGCTGTGGATCGTGATCTTCGACATGTTGCGCATGTCCCTGCGCATGCGTTCGGGCAAGAAGGTACTACCGCTTTCCGAGTCGCAATACGTCAAGACCCGGCTCGATCCCGACTTCGCCACGGCATCGCACTGAGGCCGGCATGGACAAGACGAACCTCAAGGACCTTGCCTCCGGAATGTGGCGCTACCTGCGCCAGGCGACCGGCGACGACGCCTACGAGCGCTATGTCGCGCACCATGGCGTGGCGCATGCCGGCGAGGCGCCGCTCACGCGGCGGGAATATTTCAAGCGCCGCCAGGAACAGAAGTGGAGCGGCGTGACGCGCTGCTGCTAGCTCGCCGCGCACGTCACGGCAATTCCACTTCCACGCGGTTGCGCCCGGATGACTTGGCCCGGTAAAGCGCCGTGTCCGCCACGCGCAGGATCGTGTTCGCATCGACGGTGGTGGACGGGCGCATCACGGCGACGCCCGCGCTGATGGTCACGCGCCTGAACACGGGCGACATTTCATGCAGGATGCCCAGGTCGGCGACGCACTGCCGGATGGCGTCCGCTTTCGTCGCGGCCGCGCTCACGTCCGCCCCGGGCAGCACCACGACGAATTCCTCTCCGCCTATCCTCGCCACCATGTCGCCGCTGCGGTTGAGCGAATCGCGGATCGCATGCGCGACGTTCTTCAGGCATTCGTCGCCGAGCTGGTGCCCGTAACGGTCGTTGAACAGCTTGAAGTGGTCGATGTCGATCATCACGATCGCGACGGCTTCGCGGCGCGCCCGGCGCGCGATTTTCTGCAGGTACTCGTCCAGGGCGCGCCGGTTCGAGATGCCCGTCAGCGGGTCCCGATGCGACAGCTCATTGAGACGAAAATTGACGGCGGCCAGTGCCACGTGGCGGCAACGCTCCCGCAGGCTGACCAGGTACTCGAGCCGCTGGTCGCGCTCGATGGCGTAGTTGGCGATCAGCGTGAATACCGCGGTCGCAACCAGGTAGGTCACGTAGACGGTGCAGACGTCGTGGGGCAGCGTGCCGAATATGACCACCAGCGCGACGTAGGCCAGGATCGTCAGCAACGACGCGACCACTGCGAAAAAGAAACGCAGCCTGACGACCACGTTGCCATATATCAGCACGAGCGCCAGCCCCGGCTGGTAATAATTCGCTTTCGGACTGTCGCTGATCACGTAGAGATACATGACCGAAACGCTCGCGAGCACCGTGAGCGCCGCCTCCAGGGATTCCCTCAGGAAGGGCGATGGCTGCCCGCGCACGATCAGCAGGATCATGATGGCGATCGGCGTGAAGAGCGCGAGCCGGACGAACAGGGCGGTGCCGAATACGTCCGCGATCATCATCTGGTCGGTGATCAGGAAGACGTTGTAGACCAGCAGCGCCACCATGCCGGCGGCGAATAGAAAGCGGGCGCGCGCGCCGCCGGTTTCGCGTTCGAAGGCGGCCTCGATGCGCGCCGGGAATCGTAATCCGCGGAACATGCGCGTCGGCGCGCTTTCGGCCACGTCGCCCAGGGATGCCAGTTCTTCGTCGGAGAGACGATCAGCCTCGATGCCCGAGCGATACATGGATCGTGTCCTGTCAGCAGTCCTCGCGACCGGACCGATCGCTGGCTGGTTTCGGATTCTTGTTATTCGAACGGCGCGAGCGCGCCACTCCCTGCCTGATATATTAGCCCAACATCAGGCGGGAAATCGACCCATGGCAGGCACATTCCGCCTGTGCGCGGTTCGCATGTTGGAACGCCTGTCCGGCCTGTTACCTTGCCAGCGCTTCGGCCACGGTGCACCAGGCTTTGATCTTTTGCGGCAGCGCGATGGACGCATGCGCGGGACTGGTTGAAGGCAATCGCGTGAATCGCAGGTTCGCGACATCGACGTCGGTGCGCACGTAGCGGTTGAAGCTGTGCTCGGCCTTGGCGCCGTTGAAGAACACGTGGCGGATGCCCGGATGCGCGTCGAAGAACGCGCGAAAGTCGTTCACGACGATAGACGCCTCGTCTATCGAAGCGTCCAGGCTGCCTTCGCGCGAGCAGGACTCGAGCACGTCCCAGACGGCGACCCCGGCACGGGCCAACGCCGCCACGCGTTCCTCGTAAGCCAGGTCCGGGCCGGCGCCGAACATCCGGCCCATGATTTTCCAGAAGGCGTTATGCGGATGCGCATAGTACTGCCGCGCGTCCAGGGATTTTTTCCCCGGCATGCTGCCCAGCACGAGCACGCGCGAAGCCTTTGTCGCGATGGGCGCAAAGCCGCGGGCGATCACGACGGGCTTCACTTGAACGCCGCCAGCAATCCCAGGTATTCGGGGCTGGCGGAAATATCGTTGTGGCCGGTGCCGGGAAGCACATGGCAGGTGGCGAGGCCGGGCCGAAAGCGCGCAAGCAATGCCTCGGTACTCGCCCCTGGAATGACTTCGTCGTGCGCCGCCGCTAGGATCAGCGTTGGCACCGTGATCTCCGGCGCAAATTTCCACGATTCGAATTTGTCGCGCAGCAGCCAGCGCACCGGGAAGTAGGGAAACCGGCGTGCCGCGATTTCCTGGATGCTGTCGTACGGCGTCACGAGCACGAGGCCGGCCACTGGCCGCCTGGTTGCAAGATATATTGCGACCCCGCTTCCGAGGCTGCGGCCGATCGCCGTGACCTTTGCGTGGTCCGCATGGACCTTGTCGAACAACGCCAGCGCGTCCGCGAACAACGCATCTTCGGTCGGCGATCCCGAGCTGCCGCCATAGCCGCGATAGTGCAGCAGGTAGATCGCCTGTCGCGGGAAAGCCGCCGACAGCAGCGGCAGATTTCCGGATACGTCCTCGGCATTGCCGCCGAAATAGACGATCGCCTCCGCGCCATCCATTGGGCGCGAAGTCACCATCAGGGTTTCGCCCTGGGAAGGCAGCGTCATGACGGTCGCGTTGGCGACCGCCGTGCGCGGCTGCGGGAAGTACAGCAGCGAGCGCTGCGAGAAATACAGCAACGCGCACAGCGCGAGGTAGCCGAGCGCCGGCAGCAACACGATGGCAATCAGCACGCGCGGCATGCCCGATGCGGGCGTGGGTGCCTGAAGACTACCACTTTCATTTCGCGAGCCAGCGCCGGATCTGGTCTATCGTCGCGGTCGCGCCGCCGCAGACGATCACCAGCACGCGCTCGAACGCATCGAGTTCGGCACCGTGTTCGTAGGCCACCGCCAGGCTCGCGCCGCAGGCAGGTTCCACGAGGATGCGATGGTCGTCCAGGAAGCGCTCGCAGGCGAGCAGCGCGCTGCGGTCGGAAACGACGAGGCTGCGGATCGGACGTTCCTTCGACCACTGGTAGGCCCGCTCGCTGATTCGCCTCGCACCAAGCGAAGTCGCGATGCCAGTCAATTCGCTGAGTTCGACCGGCCTTCCCGCCTCGATGGCGGTACGGTAAGACGCCATGCCCTCGGTCTCGACCGCGAAAATCGGAACGTCGTTCCAGCCGTTCCTGCGCAGGCCTTCGGCGACGCCGCACAACAAGCCGCCGCCGCCCACCGAGAGCACGACGGCATCGGGCACCGCGCCCGCCTCGCGGACTTCGTCGATCATCGACGCATGGCCCTCCCACAACAGCGGATCGTCGAAAGGATGGACCAGCGCGTCCGTCGGGCCGACGAGCGACTGCGCTTTCTCGTTGGCCTCTTGCCAGGTGGCGCCGTGGACGACGACCTCGGCGCCCTCGCCTTTCAGCAACGCCTTCGCGCGCTCCGTCGCCGTCTCCGGCACGACGACGGTCACCGGCACGCCAAGCTTGCGTCCCGCATACGCGACGGCGAGACCGGCATTGCCGCTGGACGATGAAACGAAACGGCGGGCGCCGCGCGCGCGATAGGTCTCGCACGCATGCCCCACGCCACGAATCTTGAAAGAACCAGGCGGTTGCAACGCATCGAGCTTCAGCCACACTGGATGGCCGGACGGCAGGTTGAAGCTGCGCGATTCGACGAGCGGAGTATGGATGTGGAGCGTCATTGCCGGCTCGCGAGCGCAGCCGCTTTCACTTCGCCGGCTCCAGGAAGGTCATGCCCGCCGGTCCGGTGGAGTTGGTCTGCAATTCCGCGCCTTCCTCGCCGGCCATCGCGAAATGCGCGACGCCGCGCGGCTCGACGATCACGCTGCCCGGGCCGAAGGCGCGCAGCTTCGCAGCATCGAAGGTTTCGCCGAACGCCCAATACAAGGTGCCGGCGATCACCGTGGTCGTGCGCCCGTCCTCGGGATGCGTATGCGGCGGGATGCGCAGGTTCGGCGGCAGCTTCGCACGCGATGCGTAAGGCCCCGGTCGTGTCGGATCGCCCATGAAGACCGCGATGCTCACGCCGTTGGGCAGCGTCTTCCACGTCAGCGCGGCGGGATCGACCGGCCCTCCTTGCGCGAAGGCTGTGGCGGCGAGCATCGACAACGAGACGAGGATCGTCCTGCCGGCCTGCATGGGATTGGAGTTCATTGCAGTTGAAGATAACAGCCTTCCGACCGGATGCATCATTCACCTCCAGATAATGTTCGACCCGATGACTTGCCGGGGCGCCGGACGATGGCGCCCCGGTTCATGACCGATGCTCAGCTTTCGTTGCGCTCGCTGCCAAGCCAGCGATAAACGAGTCCCGCCAGGCCCGCGCCAAGCAATGGCGCTGCCCAGAACGTCCAGAGCTGGGCCGTGGCCCATCCGCCGACAATGAGCGCCGGCCCGGTGCTCCGGGCCGGGTTCACGGACGTATTCGTCACCGGAATGCTGATCAGGTGGATCAAGGTCAGCGCGAGGCCGATGGCGATCGGCGCAAATCCGGCGGGCACGCGCTTGTCCGTTGCGCCGAGAATGACCATGAGGAACATGAAGGTCATGACCATTTCGATGACGAATCCCGAAGCGGCGGAATAGCCGCCCGGCGAATGCTCCGCGTAGCCGTTCGACGCCAGGCCGCCGGCCAGGTCGAAGCCCGCCTTGCCGCTGGCGATGGAATACAGCACGGCGGCCGCCACGATCGCGCCCAGCACTTGCGCGATGACGTAAGGCACGAACTCGGCAGCCTTGAAGCGCCCGCCCACCACCAATCCGAAAGACACCGCGGGATTGAGATGGCAGCCCGAAACATGGCCGACGGCGTAAGCCATGGTCAGCACGGTCAGCCCGAACGCAAAGGACACGCCGAGCAAGCCGATGCCGACGCTCGGAAAGGCCGCGGCCAGCACGGCGCTCCCGCAACCACCCAGCACGAGCCAGAAAGTCCCCATGAATTCAGCAGCAAGTCGCCTGGACATCATTGTTTTTCCTTTTTTGTTGTTGTTATGGATGGAGCGGGTGCGCATGGATGCGTCCCGACCCTTGGCGCCCGGATGCCACAAGGGAGCCGGTGCGTATTCTGCCGCAACTTGCGGCCGGAAAATTGCAAGCCGAATACGCGTCACCGCGATGAAGGAAATGCCGCGCGGAAAATCAGACGGACGACGACGCGTCAGGCACCGCCGAGCGTAAAGAGTTGCTCCTCGACTTCCCTGCCCCATTGCGAGCCGCGCTGGCTGCGCGCCAGCCGGAAGCCTTGCTTTTCGTACAAGTGGCGCGCGGCATGCAGCCCGTCGAACGTCCAGAGATATGCTTTTGCGTATCCGCGCTCGCGGAAAAAAGTCATCGCCGCGTCGATCAGGCGCGACCCGACGCCCGTGCCGCGGCATTCGTCGGACGTGATGAACCATCGCAGGTGCGCGCCCTTGTCCACGTGTGCGGAACCGTCAATCGCGATCGAGCCATGGATGACGTCGCCATCGACGGCAAGCCACAGCCCATCGAGGCGCTCATCGTGGCGTAAGCAGAAGTCCGCAAGCTCGGCAGCCACCTTCGCCTCGAACGCGGCGCCGAATCCCGCAGCCTTCGCGTAATAGCCGGCATGGAGCGCCGTGATGCGACCGATGCAGCCGGGCAGATAGCCGCGATGGATGTTCACGACACGATGCGCCCTACTTCACGTCGGCGCCGCGCTCGACCAATAGTTGCCGCAGCACGGCACGGTGGCAATGCGATTCGTCCTCGCAATAGCAACCGACGGAGAAATCAGACTGGCGTGAAAGTGCCGCCAGCAGGTCGAGCGCGTGGCTGCTGTCGGGCGCAGCCATTTCGGCGCGATATTTTTTTACGAAGGCCGCCCACTGCGCCGGTGTCTGCGCCGCCAGCGCCAGTTTCACGGTTTCGGGCTCGGGTGCCAGCAAAGGGAACCACACGTCGTACCAATCCTTCTTCGCGAAATCGGATTTCGGCACGCCGCGCGGCGGACGGCGCACGGTGCCGATGCGCACACCTTCGCCTTTCATGCGCGGGGAACCGAGGCGGACGATGCGTAGGGTCATTGGCGTTCCAATATTTTCAGCGACGAAGGGGTCGCAGCGGAAAACATTAATAAAACCGGAGGCCGCTATTACGAACCACTAAGCCGAGCACATGAGGTGGCGCTCTAGCGATCGCGATTACACGCGTTCGGATGCGCGCAGCGCTTTCCTGCGTCGGCGGATCGCCGGGTTATACGGCAGCCAGCACTGCCTTGCGGATCGGCTGCGGTAATTCAATCGGTGCGAAATAGCTTTCGGGATAAAGGTAGTCTTCGCCTGATTCATCAATGACACGAAGCTGTTTATGTTTTGCGGCGTCCGGATCACGCAGAATCTGGTAAATCTTGCGAGTTTCCAGGGAAACTTCATAGCCCTTGTTCTTCACGCAAACAACAAACTTTTTGGAGGACGTGGTCATAGCGGCTAATCTATGTAGCGTTTGATTTTCATGTCTCTGCGCCCGATCCCGTGCGCTTCATACCGGAGTAACTCCGCTGACCGAACGGCGCCATCGGACAGGCGGACGCGGGAAAAGCCTTTGCGTTTTCGCCATCTGCCGCGACCGTAGATCCTGCGAAGTCAGCTGAGTTCGCGAATGGATGAGCCGACGGCAAACGTCTCGATCCCGGTGATTTCGCCGAGAATCTCGAAATACATCGCAACATACTTTCAGAGCGCGGGGTCGACGTCAATGCGCTTGACCGGAGTCCTCGTGAACTGCGCCTTGGACAACTTGTTGAACTGCGTGCGCCAGTTTTAGATCTGCCCCGAAATGAATTGCTAATTCCCTGGCCACTTCCGTCGCCTCCCGCCCGGGCTGATCTGCAAGCCTCACCGCCTCGCGGCGAAATGCATCTGAATAGACTTTCCTCTGCGTCTTCTTCGCCATCTCGACACCTCTCTGTGCAATCTAGTTTGCTACAAATCGGTGTCTACTTTTTGTGGGTAACTCGGAGGCCTAACGTCGTCGTTGAGCCGTGCCGAACAAGGCGCGTAGCGACGCCGGTAGTGCGTCGGTCTCCCACGGCTTGTTAGATCGCAACACGCAATTCATGGAGATCCCACCCGGTCTTCGACCAAAAGCATGAAGCGCCGAAGATAGTGTTCTTGCAGCGGCCAATCCGGATGCGGCTTCGAGAGATTCGCGTTGCCGCAGGTAGTCAGTAGATCTCTGATCTTGGCGAGGACAATCTCATTGGCCGGAGACTGGCTGCACAGCGTGAGGCATACGGTTTCCAGCACGCTGACCTGAGCGCTCAGATGCTTCTGGGAATAGACGGCCTCATGGTGAGCTTGAAAAAGCTCGTTGAGACGCTCGTACTCGAGATCCATAGCGTTCCCCTTCGTTACGGCAACGTTTCCATTGCGGGCTAACGGTTGAGCTGAGCGGCGCGCGCGCCGAAGTCTGAGCTTGGCACTTTATCGTTCACGCGTCCGCTCCAGCGATTTGTTAGGTGGCAGACGCCCTTCCTTACGAAGTGTTGCGACGTTTGAGTCATGCGCTTAAGTCTCTATTGGCGGCCGAACCGCCGACGCTTCGCCTCGACGCCGTGCGTCGCTTCACGAATCTTTTCGAGCCACACCAAGCGCTCAAAGAATGCCTTCCGCCCTTGCGACGTTCCGCCGTGCTCGTATCCGTAAAGACACCGCTGGATCTCGTGGTTGAGATCCGGCAAAGGAAGTTTGGAAAGAACCTCCTCGTCAGTGACCTTGAAGATTTCGCTGACCACCTGCCACCTAACGTTCCGGTTTTGGCGCACGCGCGTAGGCGCGCAGCGCCGGGCAAGTGTCGATCAACAACCGGCGGTTAGGTTGCTTACTCGGGACCATGAGCGAACTGCTCATACCGGCGGCGATAGAACTCCTCCAGAGAGCCTTCAAACGCGAATAACTCTGACCATACCTCGTAGCCGTCGATGAGAGGATCTCCATCCTGCTCGTAACCTATTTGCCGCGGATGACGCGTGAACCCATTGTCGGCAGCGTACTGCTGTCCTTCCGCCCGTGCTTTCAGGTGCGCAGCCTGCTCGTCTGCCGCCTCGATACAGACAATGCGCTCTTCGAAGATGTTTACGCCGTTCGGCTTCGTGCCGAACTGGTAAACCGATCTGATGCCAAACCAGGGCATTGGGTACCTGAGCAACCTAACTCGATTTATACAGCAAGAATGACATATAACTGGACCGCTTGACGTATAACCAGGCGCCAATATTCTCCATTTTCCCCCTTGCGTAAAGGGCTTGGCCTCCTATACTGGTTATATGTCCAGTATTAACCAATCGGCCAAACCCGGCAAGCCGCCCCTGCAATCCACCCGGCTGCTGGACCGGGTCCGCGAGCGCATCCGTTATCTGCACTACAGCATGCGGACGGAAAAGGTTTATGTGTACTGGATCAGGTACTTCGTGCGCTGGCATGACCTGCGTCACCCGGCGCAGATGGGCGGACCAGAGGTGGAGCGCTTTCTTTCGTACCTGGCCAATGAGCGGGGCATCTCGGCCTCCACGCACAAGCAGGCCTTGTCCGCCCTGCTCTTCCTTTACAAGCAAGTCCTGGAAATTGAATTGCCATGGATGTCCGAGATCGGGCGGCCAAAGACGCGCCAGCATGTGCCATCCGTACTCTCTGTCGCGGAGGTTCGTGCGCTGCTGGCTTGCGTGCAGGGAACGCCGGGACTCGTATGCCGGCTCTTGTACGGCACCGGCATGCGGCTGATGGAAGGCTTGCACTTGCGCGTGAAGGACGTGGATTTCGATCAGCGCGTCATCGTCGTGCGCGAAGGCAAGGGCGCCAAAGACCGGGTCGTCATGCCACCCGATACGCTTGAACAACCACTGCGCGAGCAACTGGAGCATGCCCGCGCCCTATGGGCCGCGGACCGCGCCGCTGGCAGGCCGGGGGTGTTCATGCCCGATGCGCTGGCGCGCAAATATCCGCGAGCGGCGCAGTCGTGGACCTGGCACTGGGTGTTTCCGGCACCGGAACTGTCGGTCGACCCACGCAGCCGTATCGAGCGCAGGCATCATCTTTACGAGCAGAGAATCCAGCGCGCGCTGAAGCCGGCGGTCGAGCAAGCCGGCATCCGCAAGCATGTTTCCATACATACCCTCAGGCACAGTTTTGCAACACACCTGTTGCAAGCTGGCCACGACATTCGCACGGTGCAGGAGTTGCTCGGCCACGCCGACGTTTCGACAACGATGATTTACACGCACGTCCTGAATCGCGGGGGACGCGGCGCGCGAAGCCCGCTCGATGCGCTGGCGCCCTACTCCGCCTCCGCCGACCTGACGATATAGCCGCCGGACTTTTCGTCGTGCTCCAGCCGCACCAGGCCGCGGATCGCGGCTTCTTCGAGAAGGGAATTGAAGTTCTTGAAGCCGTGGTAGGTCTCGTTGAACCCGGGGTTACGGCGCTTGAGCGCCTGCTTGATCATCGATCCCCAGATCTTTTCGTCGCCGCCGCGCTCGGTGCTGAGCGCTTCGTAGGTGTTCATGAGGTAATCGAGGGCCTTCTGGGTCTTGTCGTCGGCAATGGCGTCCTCGGCTTCGGCGGGTTCGGCCGGCGCGGCCTTCGCATCCGCGACGGGTTTCTGCTGCGGCTTCCTGCGCGACGGCTGCTTGCGAGCGGCGGGCGTCTTGCGCACGAGGTCGTCGTAGAAAATGAATTCGTCGCAGTTCGCGATCAGCAGGTCGGAGGTCGAATGCTTGACGCCGAGGCCGATGACTTCCTTGTTGTTCTCGCGCAGCTTGGAAACCAGCGGCGAGAAGTCGGAGTCGCCGCTGAGGATCACGAAGGTGTCGACGTGCAGCTTCGTGTAGCAAAGGTCGAGCGCGTCGACGACCATGCGGATGTCCGCCGAATTCTTGCCGGACTGGCGCACGTGCGGGATCTCGATCAATTCGAATGCCGCTTCATGCATGGGCGCCTTGAATTCCTTGTAGCGCTCCCAGTCGCAATAGGCCTTCTTCACGACGATGCTGCCCTTCACCAGCAGGCGCTCGAGCACCTTCTTGATGTCGAAGCGGTCGTACTTCATTTCGCGTACGCCGAGCGCGAGGTTCTCGAAATCGCAGAACACCGCCATGTTGCGGGTTTCGTTTTGGGTCATGTGTTGAGTGGGAAGGGTAAAGGGAGAAGGGGAAAAAGCGGAGGGACGCGTGAGGGTTGGCTCGGCCTGATGCCCGCCATCATTGCCACGGCTTCGTGCGCCGCAACCTCACGCAGCCTTCGCCTTCGCGGAAAACGATTCCTTCACCGCGGCGGCGAAGCGCTCGATGTCGGACTTGTCGACATCCAGGTGCGTCACCAGGCGGATGCTGCCCTGCCCGCTGATCAGCATGCCCTGCGACTTCAGGTATTCGCGCATGCGCAGCGATTGTTGCGGCTCGACATTGATGTAGACCATGTTCGTCTGCGCGCCACCTGGGGCGACCGCAACACCGTCGATGCCGGAGAGCAGTTGCGCGAGCAGGCGCGCATTGTCGTGATCCTGCGCGAGGCGATCGACGTTCTTCTCCAATGCGTAAATGCCCGCCGCCGCCAGCAACCCGGCCTGGCGCATGCCGCCGCCGACCACCTTGCGCCAGCGCCTCGCCTTCGCGATCAGCGCCTTCGACCCGCACAACACCGAGCCCACCGGCGCGCCCAGGCCCTTCGACAGGCAAACGGACACGGAATCGAAATGCTTGCTGACTTCGGAGACGGGCACCTTCAGCGCGACCGCAGCGTTGAACACGCGCGCGCCGTCCAGGTGCAGGCCGAGGCCTTTCGCCAGCGTGAATTCGCGCGCGCGCTTCAAATAGTCGAGCGGCAGCACCTTGCCGCCCTGCGTGTTTTCCAGGCACAGCAGCCGCGTCTTCGCGAAATGCGGATCGTCCGGCTTGATCGCGCCTTCTACTTTCTTGAGGTCGAGCGAGCCATCGGGCTCGTAATCCAGCGGCTGCGGCTGGATGCTGCCGAGCACCGCGGCGCCGCCGCCTTCATATTTATAGGTGTGCCCCTGCTGGCCGACGATGTATTCGTCCCCGCGCTCGCAATGCGCCAGCAGCGCCAGCAGGTTGCTCTGCGTGCCGCTGCAGACGAAGATCGCCGCCTCCTTGCCCAGGCGGGCGGCAGCCAGCGCTTCCAGCCGGTTGACGGTCGGGTCTTCGCCATAGACGTCGTCGCCCACCTCGGCCGTGGCCATGACGGCGCGCATGTCGGCGCCGGGCTTGGTGACGGTGTCGCTGCGCAGGTCGATGACTTTCATGATCGGGGCTCCGGAATTCACGCCGGACGGCGTGCGTTTGCTATTCTTCGGGCGAGTTTACCGTGTTTGACTGCCCCCTCCAATCCGGCGTGCGGGCGGCCAGACACCCGAAAAGGAGCTTCATTCATGGATTTGCGCAGGTTTGCCGCCGCGATGTTCGCCCTGCCCTGCCTGGCCGCGTCGATCTCATTTGCCGAGGACGGCATCACGCAAGGCACCCTCATCTGGCGCGACGACAGCTGCTTTTTCTTCGTCCTCAAGACGCCGGAAGGATTCGGCCTGTATGAATTCCTGGGCGGCCCCAGCCCGATGGTCGGCAACGTGTTCGAAGGCAAGCTGACGGGGTTCGGCGGCCGCAAGCTCATGAACGTGACCGAGGGCAAGGCGACGATGGCTTACTCGGAAGTCTTCACCGACACCAAGGGCCAGATGGAAAAGAAGATCCCGCGCCAGTGCCGCAAGAAGAAGACGTTCGAGGCGCTGGAAGTTCAGTAATTCCAGCCGGGTCTTAACGAGGGATCAGTTTGCCCCGCGGCCGCCCCGGGGCTATCATCGCCGCATCGCATAGGGCGCCCCAGGCGCGCCCCGACCGTAAAACCAAGGCCTCCATGCTGCAAAGATTCCTGCTGGTGCTGTTGCTGTCCCTGCCGCTTGCCCAAACCGCCTTCGCCCAGGCCCAGAACGTCGGCCCCGACCAGACGGGGGAACTGATCTGGCGCGACGCGAGCTGCTACTTCTTCGTCGTGAAAATCGACGACGAGAATTTTTCCCTGTTCGAGTTCCTCGGCGGCCCAAGCCCGACGGTGGGCAACGTCTTCGAGGGCAAGCTTTCCGCCTTCGGCACGCGCAAGATCGACAACAAGACCGAGGGCAAGCCGACCATGGTGTACTCGGAAGTCTTCGGCCTGCCTAAGGCGAAGATGGACAAGAAAATCCCGCGACAATGCAAGCACAAGAAGGAATTCGAAGCGCTTCCGGGATGAGCCTGCGCATCGCCGGCCGGGCGGTCGTGGCGATGCTGCTGCTCGCGGCTGCCGCCGCGCATGCCGACGTGGGCATGGTCATCTGGAAAAACCACGACTGCGGATTCTTCATCCTGCAGATGAAATCCGGCTACGGCCTCTACGAGTGGAGCGCCGGCCCCTACCCGAACGACGGCGACGTGCTGGAGGGCGAGCTCAAGATCGCCGGCGAGCTCAAGGTCAACAACAAGACGGCCGACGTGCCGACGACGATTTTCCTCGAAGCCTTCGCGCCGAAGCGCGCGGGCATTTCCCCGCGCATTCCCGGCCGCTGCAAGGCCAAACCTGGCGATCCGCCCTTCGACGCGCAGTAAGGCGAAAGCGCCCGCGCTAGCGGACGATTCCCAGCGTGCCGAGGATGAAGGCGTAGGTGAATGCCAGTTCCCTCAGGTAGTCGTAGCGCCCCGACGCGCCGCCGTGGCCGGCGTCCATGTTCACGTGCAAGAGCAGCGGATTGGCGTCGGTCTTCAGCGTGCGCAGCTTCGCCACGTACTTGGCCGGCTCCCAGTACATGACCTGGCTGTCATTCAGCGAAGTCTCCACCAGCATCGCGGGATAGTTCGCCTTCGACAGGTTGTCGTACGGCGAATACCCCGACATGTAGTCGTAATAGGCCTTGTCGTTCGGATTGCCCCATTCCTCGTATTCGCCGGTCGTCAGCGGCAGGCTCGCGTCGAGCATCGTGTTCACGACATCCACGAACGGGACTTCCGCGACGACCGCGCGGAACAGATCGGGCCGCAGGTTGGTCACCGCGCCCATCAGCAAGCCGCCGGCGCTGCCGCCTTCGATGACGAGCTGCGCCGGCGCCGTGTAGTGCTCGCGGATGAGATGCTCGGCGCAGGCGATGAAGTCCGTGAACGTGTTTTTCTTGTTCAGCATGCGCCCGCTGTCATGCCAGTGCTTGCCCATCTCCGAACCGCCGCGAACGTGGGCGGTCGCGAAAATGACGCCGCGATCCAATAGCGAAAGCCGCACCGAGCTGAAGTCGACGTCCAGCGAATAGCCGTATGAGCCGTAGCCGTACAACAGCAGCGGCTGCGCATCCTTGCGACGCAGGTCGATGCGATAGACCAGCGAAATCGGGATGCGCGTGCCGTCGGCCGCGACGGCGTAGTGGACTTCCGAGCGGTACTTCGTCGGATCGTAGCCCCTGACCTCGCGCTGCTTGAGCAGCGTCCTCTCGCGGCTGTCGAGGTGGTAGTCGTACTCGGATTCCGGCGTGACGTAGGAGCCGTAGTGGAAGCGATACACGTCGGTATCGAACTCCATGTTCGGCCCGCCACCCACCGAATAAACGGGTTCGGGCATCTCGACGATGTGCTCCTGGCGGTCGGCCAGGCGGATCACGCGCAACCGCGGAAAGCCGCCGGCGCGCTCGTGAGCGACGAGGTGGCGCGAAAACACGTCGACACCCTCTAGCATGACGTCGTCCCGGTGCGGGATGACCTCGGTCCAGCGCGCGGGAGACGGATCGTCCACCGGCCCGGTCACGAGCCGGAAATTGCGGCCCTTGTCGTTGGTCACGATGTAGAACATGGCGTGTCCGTGGTCCACGAAATATTCGTGGTCCTGCGTGCGCGCGAGAAACAACGCGGGCGGCACGTTCGGCGCGTCCGCGCGCAAGCGCCTCACCTCGGACGTCGTCGCGCTGTGCGATGTCAGGAACAGGTATTCGTTGCTGCGGCTGCGCGACACGGCGACGGAAAAGCGATCGTCGGTTTCCTCATGGACGAGCTGGTCGTCGCCGCTGCCCAGCAGGTGGCGGTACACCCGGCATGCGCGCTTGGCTTCGTCCTCGAGGACGTAGAACAGCGTGCGGTTGTCGGATGCCCAGGCGATCGAGCGGACCTTGGCGATGCTGTCGTCGAGCACGCGCCCATCGCGCAGGTCCTTGAACCGCAGCGTGTACTCGCGAAACCCCGTGGTGTCCGACGAGAACGCGAGAATGTTGCCGTCGGGGCTGACATCCATGGCACCCAGCGAAAAGAACTTGTGGCCCTTCGCTTGCTCGTTGGCATCGAGGATGACGCGCTCCGGCGCGGCGGTGCTGCCCTGCTTGCGGCAGAAGATGCGGTACTGCTTGCCCTTGCGCGTGCGCGAGTAATAGAACCAGTCGCCGTCGCGATACGGCACGTCGACGTCCGTTTCCTTGATGCGCGCCAGCATCTCCTTGTACAGCGCATCCTGGAAAGGCCGCGACGGTTTCATCATCGCGGCCGTGTAGGCGTTCTCCGCCTTCAGGTAGCTTTCGACCGGCCCGCTGCCCTTTTCGCGCAGCCAGTGATAGTCGTCGATGCGGCGCTCGCCGTGGACTTCGGTGGCGACCGGACTGCGCTTGGCAACCGGCGGGACGGGATGGGAAGGCAAGGGAAGGCTCCTGATGGAAAAGGGGAAAGCGGCTTCTGCTTGCCATAGGTGGGGGCGGACCGGTAGATTTCCAACCGGCGCGCCGGCGCCTCATCGCAGGCCAGTACTCGACGGGATCCAACCCATGAAAAACTACGAATCCGAAGCCACCCAGTTCATTCGCGACTTCCTCAGGAAACATCCGGAAGTCGTCGACAAGCAGCGCGTCAACCGCACCACCTGGTGGGATCGCCCCCAGGATTTCAAGGAACGCGAGCGCCTGATCGAGGCCAGGGTTCCCAAGAAGGGCTACGAGTACTACTAACCTCGGACGCCCCGTCTGGCGCTACCACGTGTAGCCCAGGGTCAGCAACGCGGCCTTGTCGGTCCTGACCCTGTTGTCCGTCGGCTGGTTGTCCCAATCCACGTTGTACTGCGCGGTGGCGTTCAGGTTCTTGTAGAGCGGGATGCGCAGTCCCGTCTGCGAACGCAGGAAGGTCTTCGACACGTCCTCCAGCCCCACATAGACCTCATCCGCGTGGAAGAACTGGATCTTGGTCTTGAACAACATGTGGTCGAATTTCAGTGACAGGCGGCCCGCCGGGTAGGCGTCGTCTTCGCCGACGTAGAAATCCGTATCGACATAGTTGACGCCGCCTTCCAGGGAAAAATTGGTCCTCTCCGACTCGACGAACTGGTAACCGGTACCGAGACCGAGCGTGCTGCGCAGCCGGATATCCTTGAACCTGTCGTTCTCGAAGTTGCCGTTGGAATAGCCGTACCATTTCTTCGTGATGAAATGGTCGTACTTCATGTAACCGATCCAGTTCGCCTCGGTCTCGACCGACTGATCCTCGCTATGCGCGGCACGGGCACCCAGCGTGTACCGGTTTTCCAGCGTGCGCGCGACGACCTCCGTGTCCAGATAGAATTTCTTCGTGTCGGTATTGCCCGACGTCGAAGAATAGCCGGCGTTGATGTGGCCGGTGACCTTCACGCCCTCTCCCGCCACGTCAGCGGACGGGTTGATGTAGCGCAGGTTCTTGATCGGGATCGGCGCGCTCTTCAGCGTCTCCCCCGAAGTGATGACGATGGTTCCATCTTCATCCGAGCTCAGCGTTCCCGTCAGCCGGTTGCCGTCCTCGAAATACGCCTTGACGGGCGCCTCCGTATTGAGCCGCGCGATTTCGGACCAGGCGATGTTCACGTCGCCTGCATACTTCGTATTGAACACCAGCACGGCGCTCTCCTTGCGCACGACCTTGCCGGTCAGGCGGTCGCCGTTCACGAGCACGACTTCGTCGGCAAAAGCGCAGCACATGGGCAACGCGAACAGTGCGGCAGTCAAGGAAAAACCCGCGGGGGTGATTTTTCTGAAAAGCATCGTTCCTCCGATTGAACCGGACTGCATCGACCATGCAATCCCTGTAACGGAGCGCCATTATCGGCGAGAGTTCCCGCGCCGGCTCATTCCCGCGAGGAAATGCCTGCCGTCGTCGCGAAAATTTTTCCGGGCAAAGCCGCGACGAGGCTTTCTGGCAAAATGTCTCCGATAAAAGACAGATTGATTTCCGCATTCCGGGAGGAAACCAAGTGATATCGCGCCTGTTCGCGCTTGCCCTGGGCGCCCTGCCCCTGTTGGCGATGGCCGAAGAACCGATCCCCATCGAGCAAGAGCCCCGCCACAGGCTCAGGTTCGAGAACGAATTCGTGCGCTACTTCGACGTCGAGCTCGAGCCCGGCTACCTGACGCGCTTCCACTGGCACCGCAACGACGGCGTGTTCGTGAACATCGCCTCATCGCCCACCATCGCCGAGGATCTCGGCAAGGATCCGGTCGCGCGCGCGGAGCGTGCCATCGGCGAGACTTATTTCATCGACTACGGCGCCAGGCCGAAGGCGCATCGCATCACCAACGCCGGCCAGTCGCCGTATCACGTGGTCGACGCCGAGATCGTCAAGAGCTGCGGATCGGGCACGGCCGGAGAAGGCCCGAACCAGACCCTGCTGATCGACAACGCGCGCGCATTCGTGACGCGCATCGTGCTGCACCCGGGCGAAAGCACGGAGCTGTATGCGCCGTGCGGCGTGCTCGTGTCGGTTTCCGGCGGCAGCGTCACCACCGAATCGGCCGGCATCGCGCAACAGATCGGCCTGTCGCCCGCCGGCTACATCTGGCGCAGGCAGGCCGGCACGATGAAGCTGACCAACAGCGGCCCCTACGTCTTTCACGGCGTCGACATCCGGCTGAAATAGACGGTCGCCCGGTCGATGCAAAGCAAACGCAGGACGGTATTCGCGCTGGCCTCATGCCAGGCGCTGCTGGTCATGAACAACGCCATGATGATCTCGGTGGGCACGCTCGCCGCGGATACCTTGGCAAAGAACAAATTCCTGGTCACGCTGCCGGCCACCGCATACATCATCGGCGGCGGCCTGACGACCATGCCCATCTCGCTCTACATGAAGCAGCATGGCCGGCGCGCGGGATTCACCATCGGCTGTGCGGCCGCCATGGCGGGCGGCGTGCTGGCGACCATCGCCATGCTCTCGCATGCGTTCTGGCTACTGTGCTTCGCGGCGCTGATCGCCGGAATCTACACCGGGTCCGGCGGGTTCTACCGCTTCGCAGCGGCCGACATGGCCAGCGCCAGCAATCGCAGCAAGGCGATCTCGCTGGTGCTGGCTGGCGGCATCGTCGGCGGCATCCTCGGCCCCGAAAGCAGCAAGATCACCAAGGAATTGCTGGACACGGTATTCGCCGGATCCTTCCTGTCGCTGGTATTGCTGGCGATGATCGCCTTGCTGGTCGTGCGCCGCCTCGACCTGCCGGCGCCGTCGAACGAGGAAAAACACGGCAGCACCCGCAGGCTGCCCGAGATCATGCGCCAGCCGGTGTTCATCGTCGCCGTGCTCGGCGCCATCACCGCCTATGGCGTCATGAACCTGCTGATGGCCGCGACGCCGCTGTCGATGCAGATGTGTTCGCATCCTTATTCCGCGGCGATGCTCGTCATCGAGTGGCACATCATCGCGATGTTCGCGCCGGCATTCGGCACCGGCTGGCTGATCGTGCGCATCGGCACATTGCCGGTCATGTTCTGTGGCGTGCTGCTGAAAATGGCGGCCATCGCCATCGCCGTTTCCAGCACGACCATCCTGGCGTTCTGGTCCTCGATGGTCCTGGTCGGCGTCGGCTGGTGCTTCCTGTTCGTCGGCGGCACCACGCTGCTGACCGAGGCGTGCACGCCCGCCGAGAAAGCCAAGACCCAGGGCATGAACGACCTGCTGATCTATTTCACGATGGGCACGACGTCGCTCACGTCGGGCGCGATCCTCTACGGCTTCGGCTGGAACACGCTGAACTACACGGCATTGCCGCTGTTGTGCCTGACCGCGATCGCAATCCTGTGGCTGGCGACGATTCGCCGTTCCGGCCGCATGCAACCCGTGGCGAGCTGATCCCGTGGGCCTGCGCCTCAGCATCCTCGACCAGTCGCCGATCATCAGCGGCCACTCGTCCGCGGACGCCTTGCGCGCGACCGTCGCGCTGGCGCAGCGCGCCGACGAGCTCGGGTTTTATCGCTACTGGCTCGCCGAGCACCACAACATGCGCGGCCTGGCGGACCCCTGCCCGGAAATCCTCGTCGGCCATGTCGCGTCGGCGACGAAAAACATCCGCGTCGGCACCGGCGGCGTGATGCTGCCCTACTACAGCCCCCTGAAAGTCGCTGAAGTGTTTCGCATGCACGAAGCTTTGCATCCGAACCGCATCGACCTCGGCATCGGCCGCGCGCCCGGCGGCGACCGCATGACGGCCAATGCGATGAACGCCCAGGCCTTCGACGACATGAACGGCTTCCCGCGCCAGGTGTTCGAAGTCGTCGGCTGGCTGGACCGTACGTTGCCGGACGATCATCCCTTCGCCACCGTGCAAGCCATGCCTGCCGGCATCAGCTCGCCGGAAGTGTGGCTGCTCGGTTCGTCCGACTACAGCGGCGCGCTCGCCGCTTATTTGGGATTGCGCTTTGCTTTCGCGCATTTCATCAACGCCCACGGCGGCGTCGAGGTCTCGCGCGCCTACCGTCGCGACTTCCGGCCCTCGGCGCGGGAATCTTCGCCCTACGCGATGGTCTGCGCCTTCGTGCTGTGCGCGGAAACCCAGCGGGATGCCGAACGCCTGGCAGCCAGCATCGACCATCGCCGCCTGCTGATGGCGGTCGGGCAGGAATCGCAGATCGCCACGGTTGCCGAGGCGCAGGCTTATCCGTACACCGATCGCGACCGTGCAATCATCGAGCGCGAGCGGGAACGGGCGATCATCGGTACGCCCGATCGCGTAAAGGCGCGCGTGGAAGACCTCGCCGCGGCCTACGAGGCAGATGAACTCATGCTGATCACGATCACCGGCGACTACGCCAGCCGGCAGCGCAGCTACGAGTTGCTCGCGGCCGAGTTCCGGCTCGATCCAGGCACGAGGATGTGCGCATGAACCCGGAAGTTCCGAAGTCGGAGCGCTCGCTGGTCTGGCTGCTCGCCGCCGTCCAGTTCACGCACATCATGGATTTCATGATCATGATGCCGCTGGGCCCGCAGCTCATGCGCGTGATGTTCATTTCGGCGAAGCAGTTCGGCTTGCTGGTATCGGCCTACACGCTGACTGCGGCGATCGCCTCGCTGGCGATCGCGTTCTACACCGATCGCTTCGACAGGCGCAGGACCCTGCTGTTCCTGTACATGGGCTTTGTCGTATCGACTTTGTTGTGCGCGATCGCACCGGGTTACGGAACCCTGCTCGCGGCACGCGCCGTGGCGGGTGCTTTCGGCGGCGTTGCGGGCGCAACGGTGCACTCCATCATCGGCGACGCGGTGCCGGACCAGCGACGCGGCGCCGCGACCGGCATGATCATGTCGGCGTTCGCGCTTTCCTCCATCATCGGCGTGCCCATCGGCCTGGTGCTCGCCGCGCATTTCACCTGGCGCGCGCCCTTCCTGTTCCTCGTCGTCATCTCGCTGGTCGTGCTGGTGGCCATCGCGAAGATCCTGCCGGCGATGCGCGGCCATATCGTCGAGGGCACGGCACACCGTCCGCTTGAACAGATGAAGTCCGTGCTGAGCGAGCCCAACCACTTGCGCGCGTTCTCGTTCATGTTCGTGCTGATGTTCGCCGGATTCTCGGTGATCCCGTTCATCAGCCCCTACATGGTCACGAACGTCGGGCTGAAGGAAACCGACCTGCCCTACCTCTACCTGTTCGGCGGGCTCGCCACGGCATTCTCGTCGCGCTACATCGGCAAGCTCGCGGACAAGCACGGCAAGAAACAGGTGTTCACCGCCATCGGCCTGATCTCGATCGCACCGCTGCTGATCACGACCAACCTGCCGCCGGTCCCGGTGTGGGTGGCAATCTGCGCCTCGGTGATATTCATGGTGTTCGTATCCGGCCGATTCGTGCCGGCGATGGCGCTGGTCATTTCCAGCGTGCAGCCGCGCCTGCGCGGCGGCTTCATGAGCATCAACGCGGCGATCCAGCAGCTTGGCCTCGGCCTGGCATCCATGCTCTCCGGCTTCGTCATCGGCCACGCGCCCGACGGCACCTTGACGCGCTACTGGCTGGCCGGGCTGGTCGCGGTGACCGCCACGCTGATCGCGATCGCGCTGGCGTGGCGAGTGAAGCCGGTTTCCTGACCGCGCATCGGGTTCACACCACAGCCGCAAGCTTGCGGATGCCGGCGCGAATGCCGGACTCCGTCAGCGAGGCATACCCGAACAGGAATCCCGCCCGGCGCGGCGGCTTCGAGTAATAAAGATCGACGGGATAGATGCCCACGCCGGCGCGCGACGCACGCTCGACTAACGTCGCGGATTTCCTTGCCTCGACATCCTTCAGCCACACCAGCAGGTGCACGCCGGCGTTCTCGCCGGCGATTTCGACGCGGTCACCGAAGCATTCGCGCAACGCTTCGATCAGCACGCGGCGTTTCGCCGCGTTGCGGGCCCCCGCGCGGCGCAGGTAACGCTCGAAATGCCCCTGCGTGATGAAATCCGCGAGTGCCTCCTGGCCCAGCGTGGCGGTGTAGCGGTCCGCCATCCATTTCGCCGCGGTAAACGGCCCGACCAGGGCATGCGGCAACACGAGATACGCGACCCGCAGCGCGGGGAACAGTGTTTTCGAGAACGTTCCCATGTAGATCACGCGCGCGGCCCGATCCAGGGCATGGAGCGCCTCGATCGGGTGGCCTTCGTAGCGAAATTCGCTCACGTAGTCGTCTTCGATGATCCAGGTCCCCGTACGCGCCGCCCAATCCAGCAACTCGAGCCGCCGCGTCATCGGCATGACCACGCCCGTCGGAAACTGGTGGCAGGGCGTCACGCATGCGACCCGCGCACCTGCGCGCGGCAGCCTTGACGGATCCAGCCCGCGGTCGTCCACCTCGATCGGGACCAGCTTCGCCCCGACCGCCTCGAAGCTCAGGCGCACGCTGTGATAGTGCGGTTCCTCGATCACCACGCGATCGCCCGCATCGACCAGCAGTCGCGACGCCAGGTCGAGTGCCTGTTGCGTGCCGTTGACGATGACGATCTGGTCCGCTTCGCAGGTCATGCCACGCGCGCGACGCAGGTAACCGGCCAGCGCGTCGCGCAGCGGCGCATGTCCCGCTGGCGCGGCGTAGCCAAAAGCACCGACCGGCGCCGCGCCTGCGTGCGCGGCCAGCAGTCGGCGCCACACCTGGCGGGGAAAAGCGTCCATCGACGGACGCCCGTAGCGAAAATCATGGCGAATGCCGGGGCGCTCGGCGTAGGAGCCGGCCGGCGGCATCGCCGGATCCGCAACCAGTCGCCTTGCGTAGGCCGACAGCGCAGGTTCACCTTTGGGCGGCATCGCGCGGGCCGGCGCATTACGGTGCGAAGCCGCGCCCGCGACCCGGGTCGTCGAACGATCGCGGCTGTGGACATAGCCTTCGGCCACGAGCTGCTCGTAGGCCAGCGTGACGGTATTGCGCGATACGCCCAGGTCCGCCGCCAGCGCGCGCGTCGACGGCAGGCGCGATTGCGGCGCCAGGCGCCCGGCGCTGATGTCGGCCTTGAGCGCGTGATAGATGCGGCGATACAGGGGACCCGGCCCGCGCAGGTTGACCATCATGTGCGATTCCTTCCCTTTAACTGGCACCATGAAATCATGCAAAACTGGCCCTTTCATGGAACCAGATTGGAACGTAGGATGCGCCCATACCGAGACCGGGTAAAGGAGGACATTGCATGCAGGCCGCTTCCACCGGCGCGCACGAGGCGCGCCTTCGCGAACTGAACCAGGACTACATCACCTCGGTGGCCACGTCCAACGTGCGCCGATTCGAGGAGCTCCTGGCCGACGATTTCCTGAACACCAATGCCGACGGTTCATTCGTCGATCGCGCGCAATTCCTGAAGCAGATCGCCAGGCCGCTCACCGTGTCGAATTTCAGTTGCGAGGACGTCCTGATCCGCGTGATGGGCGATTTCGCGATCATCCATGCGCGCACGAAGTACACGAAGGCCGACGGCCAGCCCGGTGTCGGGCGCTACACGGACATCTGGGCATTGCGCGACGGCCGCTGGCTGTGCGTCGCCGCCCACGTCATGCGCGGCTGAATTCGATGGCAACCAGCCAAAGCGAGAAAGCCGCGCGCTTCGAGGCGCTGCACCGCGACGCGGGCGCCTTCGTGATTCCCAACCCGTGGGACGCCGGCTCCGCGCGCGTCCTCGCGAACCTGGGATTCAAGGCGCTCGCCACTTCCAGCGGGGCGTCGGCCGGCGTGCTCGGTCGTCGCGACGGCAACGTGAGCCGCGAAGAAGCCATGGCACACGCACGTTCGATCGTCGAGGCGACCGACCTGCCCGTATCGGCTGACCTGGAGAAAGGCTTCGGGGATGCGCCCGCCGAAGTCGCGCAGACCATTCGCCTCGCGGCACAAGCCGGGCTGGTCGGCGGATCGATCGAGGACGCCACCGGCAGTCGCGACAAGCCGCTTTATGACTTCGAGCTCGCCGTCGAACGCGTCGCGGCAGCCGTGACCGCGGCGCGCGCGCTGCCCTTCAAGTTCACGTTGACCGCGAGGGCGGAGAACTACCTGCGCGGCAATCCGGACCTGGACGACACGATTCGACGCTTGCAGGCGTTCGAAAAAGCCGGCGCGGACGTGCTGTTCGCACCCGGCCTGCCCGACCTCGCCGCCGTGCGCACGGTATGCGCAGCGGTATCGAAGCCAGTCAATTTCATGGCAGGCATTCCGGGTCGCTCGTTCACGGTCGCCGAGATCGAAGCCGCCGGTGCGAAGCGCGTCAGCATCGGCGCGTCCTTCTATCGGGCGGCGATGACCGGCCTGGTAAAAGCCGCCAGCGAAGTCAGGGACACGGGAACGTTTCGCTACCTGGAGGGCTGCCTGACCACGGCGGACCTGAACGGCTTCATGCGGGATCGCTGAATTGCGGCGCGGTCCGTCATGTCACGCGCGATCGACACGGTGTACCACATGCTCGACGCCGGCAACTGGCCGTCCGTGCAGCGGTCCGGTCTGCTGAGCGCGGCCCGCCTCATGCACGCCGCCGGCGAAGCACCGTCCGCCCGGCGCGAATATCGACCAGAACAAAAACGGCTCGCCTCGGGCGCGCTGATCCGGAACCAGAAGCCCATGCCGCCGACTGCGCTCGCGCGCTGCCTGAAGGACGGGCTCGCGCCGGAAGACTGGTACGAATTGCTTAATTCAAAGGTTTTCTTCTGGCTGGATGCCGAGCGGTTGAACCGGCAGCGCCAGGCTTGCAAGGCGGCACCTCAGGTGGTGCTGGTGGTCGATGCCGCGAAAATGCTCGCGAAGCACGGCCGGGCCGCGGCGGTCAGCCCGATCAACACCGGCAACGCGATGCGTGCGGCCGCGCCGAGGAATCGCACGACCTTCGTGCCGTATGCGCATTGGGTCGAGGCCGGCTGGAAACACGAGTCGATCTCCAGAGCGGCCATCCGCCCCTCGAGTCACAGGCCCGTCGAATTGACCGTCGACGATGCGGTACCAGACATCCTGGAATTCGTAACCAGGGTTATGCCACTGCCGGCCGGAAAATCACTTTAGGCAGGTCTCCTGACTCCTCACGCCTCACCTCTTAGTCCTTCGTATCCGGCTCGAAGAAGCACCACCTGATCGCCGGAAATGCAACCCGCAAATCCGCTTCGACGCGGTTGATGTCGTCGATCATCGCGGTGGCGCTGCCGGTTTCCTTCATGCGCGCCTTGATCGCGAGCATGATGCCCCCACCCATCTGCAGGCTCAGCAGGTTGTAGACCTCGGCGATTTCGCTGCGCGCGTCCAGGAACGCCCGGATGGCCTTTTCGGTCTCGCCTTCCGCGCTTTCTCCCGTGATCAATGCCTTGATTTCCAGGGTCAGCAAAATCGCCACGACGATCAGCAGCAGGCCGACGGCCATGCTTCCCAGCGCATCGAACACCGGATTGCCCGTGATGAACGCAAGCAGAACCGCCACCAGCGCAAACGTCAGCCCGGCGAGCGCGGCAAGGTCTTCCCCGAGCACGATGATGAGGTCGCTGTTGCGCGATGTGCGGAAGAACTGCCACAGCGTGCGCCCGCCGGACACCTTGCGAATCTCGCGGACGCAGCCCGCGAGGGAAAACGCTTCGAGCACGACCGAGATTGCGAGGACGCCGATGGCTATCAGCGGGTTCGCGATCGGCTCCGACTCGTGAAGCTTGTGCCAGCCCTCGTATACCGAAAACATGCCGCCGACCGAGAACAGCAGCACGGCGACGAGGAAGGCCCAGAAGTAGACCACGTTGCCGTAGCCGAGCGGGTGTCGCGCATCCGGCGCGCGCTTCGCTTCCTTCATGCCGCGCAAGAGCAGGAACTGGTTGCCGCAATCTGCCGCGGAGTGGATGGCCTCGGCGAGCATCGCGCTCGAACCGGTCACGGCCGCCGCGCCGCCCTTGGCGACGAGGATGCCGGCGTTGGCGCCCAGCGCGTACAGCACGGCTTTCAGGGAAGAAGAATCTGACATAGGGATATCCGACTACTGCAAACCACGGAGAGCACGGAGAACACGGAGACACACGAAGGAAACCAGAATAGAGAGAAAATCAATCGCAGCGTACGGATTTGTCCATCCAGGCTGGGCACGCAAAGAACAGGTGCGATCCGTGCAATCCCATCCCATTCTTTGGTTGGCCTTCTTCGTTATTCTCCGTGTCCTCCGTGTCCTCCGCGGTGAAAATTAGTTGTTGGGAGATGAGCCTTCTGATACATCCGGAAACAATTTCAGCAACTCCGGCGCCGATGGCAGCACGACGTCATCCTTGAGCATGATGCCCGAGAGTTTTCGGGCACGCGCCTGCCGCATCAGGTGCAGCAGTTTGAAGGCCGCGGCGGCGTAACTCAAGCCTTCGGGCCGGATATTGGAAACGCAGTTGCGCTCGGCATTGCTTCGTCCCGGCAGCGGATTCCAGGTCAGGTAGGCGCCGAGGCTGTCGGGCGAGCTCAAGCCCGGCCGCTCGCCGATCAGCACGATGCTCATTTGCGCCGGCAGCAGCGACGCTATTTCGTCGCCGATGGCGACCCGACCCTGCCGCACGATGCAGCACGGCGCGGCTCGCCAGCCTTCGCCCTGCAAATGCGGCTGCATGCGCAGGATCAATGGCAGCGCATGGCGCTGCACTGCCAGCGCGGAAAGGCCGTCCGCGACCACGATCACGACATCGAACGCGGATTCGTTCCTGCGCTTTTCGATTGACGCCTTCGATTCATCGGCGAGGATGCGGCCAAGATCCGGGCGCTGGATGTAGGTGTGCCGGTCCGGTGCGGCGCTCGACAACACCAACGATTCGACACCCGCCGCGCCGAGATCCTTGAGCAAGGCATCGGCATCGAGCTCGCAATGGACCGCGTCCCGCGCGCGCGCATGCGCTAGCTGGAATTCCAGCAGGCGCTGCGTCGGGATGCTCGCGCCGGCCCTGCCAAGCCCGATGCGGGCCTTGGTGAATTCGCGCAGATTGCTCCAGGCATCCGGCTGCGAGCGAACGACTGCGATTGGCGAGGTACGCTCCTTCGGCATGTCTCAGCGATCAGCGAGGGCGAGCAAGGGATGTCCCGGCGACACCTGGCGCAGCCGCGTGCCGTTCTCGACGATGCCCATGGTTGCCAGCCAGTCCTCGAATTCCGGCGCCGGCTTGAGCCCCAGCAATTGGCGCAGGTAAAGCGCGTCGTGGAATGACGTGCTCTGGTAATTGAGCATGATGTCGTCGGCGCCCGGCACGCCCATGATGAAATTGCAGCCCGCCGCGCCGAGCAGCGTGAGCAAGGTATCCATGTCGTCCTGGTCCGCGTCCGCGTGGTTCGTATAGCAGACGTCCATGCCCATCGGCAGGCCGAGCAGCTTGCCGCAGAAATGGTCTTCCACGCCGGCGCGGATGATCTCGCGGCCGTCGAGGTATTCCGGCCCGATGAAGCCGACGACGCTGTTGACGAGCAGCGGAGAGAATGCACGCGCCACGCCGTACGCGCGCGCCTCGCAAGTCTGCTGGTCGACGCCGTGGTGGCCATTGGCCGAGAGCGCGCTGCCCTGCCCGGTCTCGAAATACATGACGTTGTCGCCAACGCTGCCGCGCTTGAGCGCCCTCGCCGCGTCGTTCGCCTCAGCCAGCAGCGCGAGATTGAATCCGAAACTGTCGTTGGTGGCTTGCGTGCCCGCGATCGACTGGAACACGAGATCGACCGGCGCGCCACGCTCGATCGCCTGCATGGTGTTGGTCACGTGCGTCAGCACGCAGGATTGCGTCGGGATCGCGTGCTTGCGGATGATCTCGTCCAGCATGGCCAGCAACATGACCACCTGGTCGACGTTGTCCGTCGCGGGATTGATGCCGATGACCGCGTCGCCGCAGCCATAGAGCAATCCGTCGAGGATGCTGGCCGCGATGCCCCTGGGATCGTCGGTCGGATGATTCGGCTGCAGACGGTTCGACAGCCGGCCTTCGAGGCCGAGCGTGTCGCGGAATTTCGCGACCACCCGGCACTTGCGCGCCACCAGCACCATGTCCTGGATGCGCATGATCTTGGAAACGGCTGCTGCCATCTCCGGCGTCAGGCCGGGCGCCAGCGCGGCAAGCGATACCGAATCGGTGCCGTAGTCCAGCAACCAGTCGCGCAGGTCGCCGACCGTCAGGTGCGCGATCCGCGCGAACGCGGCGGCGTCATGCGAATCGACGATCAGCCGCGTGACTTCATCGGTCTCGTAGGGAATGACGGCTTCGTCGAGAAACGTCCGCAGCGGCAGGTCCGCGAGCGCCATCTGCGCTGCCACGCGCTCTTCTTCGCTTCCGGCCGCCAAACCTGCCAGCCGATCGCCCGAACGCGCCGGCGTGGCCTTCGCCAGCAGGGACTTCAGGTCGGGAAACGTATAACGCCGGTCACCGACCGTGCGGGAATAGCCAGCCATGGTCCACGTGCATCGCGGTTGCGGACGACGGGGGAATCATAGCAGTTGGACGGCTTGAAGCCGTCATCAAAATCGTCGACGCAAAGGGCGCAAAGGAAAGGCAGGAAAGAACGCAAAGAAGCCCGGGGCGCTGATTTTTCTGAGCCACGGGACCGCCTCTCTCCCCGCGTCGACGACTATCATCCCCTGCGATTTTTTGTACTTCCTTTGCGTCCCTTTGCGTCCTTTGCGTCTTTGCGTTGGGTGTTGACTCGCCTTAAACAGCGCACTACAACCTGTCGGCGATGGCGAGTACGCGATACATCGACCTCACGACCGGCAATTCGATCAGCTCGCCGTCGATGACGACGAGGCCGCTGGAATCGTCCTCGAACGCGGCGCAGACCTTGCGCGCCTTCTCGATGGTCTTCGCATCCGGCGTGAAGGCCTCGTGGATCGCGGCAAGCTGGTTGGGATGGATGGAGGCCTTGCCGGTGAATCCCAGACGCGCGCAGGCTTTGGCTTCCACGCGCAGGCCTTCCGCATCGTCGAGATTCAGCCAGGGCACGTCCAGCAAGTCGATGCCGGCCGAGGCAGCCGCGTGCACGAGCCGGGAGCGCGCATACAACAGCGGCTCCCAGGACTTTTCGCAGCGCAGGTCGGCGGACATGTCAACAGCGCCGAGGATAAGCGAATCGATGCGCGTCGACGACTTCGCGATCTCGATTGCGCGCTCCAGTGCCTGGTTGGTTTCGATGATGACGCAAAAGCGGATCTGCCGCGCCGGCCCGGACGACAGCAACGTCTCGATCAACTGCACTTCTTCCGCCGAGCGCACTTTGGGGATCATGATGGACGGCGGCGGAAAATCCGACGCGATGATCGCGCTCAGGTCCTTGAGGCCGTCCGGCGTCGACAGGCCGTTGATGCGCACCATGCGCTCGACGTTGGGATGCGTGTTGTCCCGGAACAGCGGCAAGGTCAGTTCGCGGCCTTCGTCCTTGCGGCTGCGCGCAACCGCGTCCTCCATGTCGATGCAGACGATGTCGGCGCCCGAATCGAGCGCCTTCAGGTAGCGATCCGGCCGCAGCGCCGGGACGAACAGCAGGCTCCTGCGCGGGCGAACGGCGTGGTTGTATTGCGCCATGGTGCGTAACCCGATGCGAATGAAAGACGGCATGCTAGCCCCGCCCCGCCGCTTCGCCAAGGGCTTCCCTTTCGCCAAGGACTTTCCTCTTCGTCGCCACCACCACGTAACGCAACGTGGCACCCGGCACCGGGCTGTCGAACGGATAGCAGGTCACCAGCGTCAGCCGATCGTCCCCGGCATCGAGCAGCACGCGCACGTCCTTGTTGCGCACGACTTCGATGCCCGACACCACGTAGCTCGCTTTGCGGCCGTCGAGCCCTTGCACCTCGAGCGCGTCGCCGGAACGCAGGTCTTGCAGGAAAGCGAAGTGCGTGTCGCGATGCCCGCTGACGACGGCGTTGCCGGGCTCGCCCGGCAGCGGCGTGCCGTCGACATGGCCGGGACCGAACGCGAGCGTGCGACCGCTGGCGCCGGCGAGCACCATCAGCGTTTCCCCCTGGCGCGGCGCTTCGAGGCGCGCCACGGGATAGGTGTCCGCCCATGGCCAGGGTTTCACGCGCGAGCCCGCGGCGAGCGACCTGTCCCAGGCCGAGGCGATCAGGCGCTGCGCCAGCCAGGCTTTCGCGTGGATGCAGACCGCCTCGCCCGCCTGCCAGATCGCCATGACCACCAGCCCGAGGAATAGCAGCCGATGCGCGCGCGCTCTCATGCCTGCCTCCGCGCGAGCGCGTAGACGACGAAAGCGAGCACGCCGAGCAACAGCGCAAGCGCCAGGTGCAGCGGCGCCGGCGTGGCGGTCCGCGGCAGCGATCCGAACACGGCCTCGTTGGACCAGCCCAGCGGCAGGTTCACGGGGAGCGCCTGCGAATCCAGCGGATCGCCCTCCGGACGCGCCGGCGTCACGTCGACGGCGACGAGGCTGGTGTAGCGCGTGACCAGGTGATGATTCAGCGCGATGTCGACCACCGCCTCGCGAACCTTGTCCTGCTCCGCGCCATCGCGCAGCGTGTCGGCCAGCGATTCGATCTTGCGGCGCGCCCACAGCACGCCCATGCCCTCGCCTTCATGCGCGTAGCGAAGGTCGAACTTTGTGCTCCACTGCTCCGCGCCGGCCCGGCCGCGCACGACGACCTTGCCCGCGAGCAATCCTTCGACGCGGGCGCTCAAGACAACCGGTTCGCCAAGGTAGAGGTCCGGCACGGCCTTCGGATAGCCTTCGGCGACGACGCTCTTCGGCCACTCGACGACGATGTCGGACAGTACCGGATGCTCGAGCTTGGCGAACAGCGCGCCCATCTTTTCGCCGACTTCGGCGATGTCGCCGATATAGGTGAAGGTTCCGCGGCCGAGCTCGGCCGCCCTGGTCATGAAGTGGCTGTTGGGAGCGGAACCGATGCCGACGGTGAACAGGCGGCTGCGACCGAGCTTCTGCTGGATCAGCTTGAACAACTCGTCTTCGTTGCCGACACTCCCGTCGGTCATGAATACGACCTGGCGCAGGTAGCCCTCCTTCTCCGGCGGCTCAAGTGCCGCGCGCAACGCAGGCGCCATTTCCGTGCCGCCTGTCGCGCGCAATCGGTCCACGAACTGACGCGCCGCTTCGAGGTTCCTGCCGTTCGCTTCGCGCGGCAATGCGAACAGCGAGGTCGTGGTCGAGTTGAATTCGATGACGTTGAAGCGATCGCCGCTGCCAAGCTGACCGAGCGCCATCAGCAAAGCCCGCTTCGCCTGGTCGAGCGAGGCGCCGTGCATCGAACCCGAGGTGTCGATCACGAAAATTGCCTCGCGCGGCAGGCGCTTCTCGGCGGCCTGCACGCCGACCGGCGGGAACAACGTCAGCAGCAAATGGGTTTCGCCATCTCGGGTCTCGCGGAAGAAGCTGCCGCGCGGCACGCTGCCGGCAACCGGATGCCAGACCAGCTCGAAATCGCGATTCGCCGCAAACGGTCCTGCCTCCAGCGTGATGCCGTAGCGGCTGTCGTCACGTTTCTCGACCTTGATCGCGTGATAGCGGCTCACGACGTCGTTCACCGGGAAACCGGCATCGATGTCGACTGCGATGGTGACCGGATTGCGCGGCGCTTCGCCTTCCGCGACCACGGACGGCGTGATGCGCGAAGCGTCAGTCACCTGGTCCGTGTCCGGCGCCCAACCCGTGCCTTGCGGCGCCTCGGTCGACTGCTTGCCGGGGATGTAGCGCGGCGCGACCACGGTCGGAAAGCGCAGGCTGACCGCCTGGTCCTCATAGCGCAAGGTCTGCTGGTACTCGATCTCGACTACGAGCGTTTCGCCGGGCCCGAGGTTGGCAACACTGCTGGTGAAGATGTTCGGGCGCTCCTGCTCGACCAGCGACGCGCGCTGCCCCTTGTCGCGCGCCGCGGCATATTCGGCTTTCGCCCGCTCACGCTCGCGGATCTGGCCTTCGATCTGCCGGTCGCCGACCTGCATGCGCAGGCGATCCACTGCCGCGTTCTCCGGCAACGGGAACACATAAACGCCTTCGATCCAGTCCGGCGATTCGTTCTTGAAGCGCTGCGACACGACCGCGCGCGCCACCGTGCCGCTGACCGAGATCTTGACGTCGGTGCCCAGCGTGGCGGCGCGCACCAGCTTGCCCGAGGGGCGCACGCGCACGAGGAAGCTGCCGCTGGTCTGCTCGCCCGGTTTTTCCGAGGCGATCGCGTCCGCCGCAGGCGGCTCGCCTGCGGCGTACGATTGCGCGACCAGGCCCGCGACGGCGAGCAACAGGGCAAATACTGCCAGCAGCACTTTGCCGGGCGATGTCCTGTCGCGCAGGCTCATTTGCCGCTCCTCATGCGGCGGAACATGAAAAATCCCAGCAATCCAGCAAGCGCGGCCAACCCGACATAGAGCCCGAGCGACTTCGAGTCGGCGCGCATGGTGTCGTACAAGCGTTCATGCTCGGCCACTTGCACCGGCACGGTGGGCTTCGGCGCGGCTGGCGTGACCGCGGCGATCTGCACCGCGGGCGCTTCCGGCGCGCCCAATGACGCCGCACCCTCAGGCGTCCCGTTGGCCGGTACCGCTGTCACGACCGTCGGGGAGCCGGACGCTTGCGCCGGCGGCGCGATCACTGTCAGGGAAAGCACGGTCAGCGCGAGCAACAGTGCGAACGCGGTTCCCGCGACGACGGCGGTAACGACGATGCGTCCGATGTCCCGCGCGATCGACGCGGTGGGTTCGGGGGATCCCGCGAGGCTGCGGGAGGCAAGCAGGTTCATGATGGTCTCCGGTTGGCGTGCGAAGCGCACGGAGGCCATTGAAGCCGCGCGCGCGGGCCGCACGCGGCCGGTTTCGGGGAAAGGCAGGGGCGGAAAGTGGCGAAATAATGGCTTTTCGCTCGGCAGCGCTTGGCGAGCGCCTGCTCCGGTATAGTGCTGCGCAACTGCGAAGGCGGGATTACTGCTGTAGAACTTTAGCTCTCACCGCGGAGGACGCGGAGGGCGCGGAGGAAAAGCATGAGAGGAAATAATCGAAAGGTAGAGAATGGGGTGAAAGAAATATCAGCGACACCGGCAGTTTCAGATACATCCCAATCGGCATATTTCTGAATTTTCCCAGTTCTTCCTCCGTCTTTCCTCTGCGCCCTCCGCGTCCTCCGCGGTGAGAGTTAACGCTTGAAAGCCCTAGACTAAAAATGCCGAGACGCATCGCCATCGTCGAAGACGACCCAGCCATCCGCGAGAACTACGCGGACGTGTTCCGTCGCCAGGGCTACGAGGTCGCGGCCTTCCCGAACCGGCCCGAGGCGATGAAGGCCATGCGCATCCGGCTGCCCGACCTGGCGCTCATCGACATCGGGCTGCAGGACGAAGTCGAGGGCGGTTTCGAGCTTTGCCGCGAGTTGCGCGCGATGTCGGCGACCCTGCCGATCATTTTCCTGACCGCGCGCGACAGCGACCTCGACACGGTGTCGGGCCTGCGCATGGGCGCGGACGACTACCTGACCAAGGACATTTCCCTGCCCCACCTGCTGGCGCGCATTGCCGCGCTGTTTCGCCGAATCGAAGTCATGGGTATGCCGCCGGCCAAGGAAGACGTGATGGAGCGCGGCCGCCTCAAACTGGACCTCAAGCGCATGGAAACCCGCTGGGCGGATCGCGCGGTGGACCTCACGCTGACGGAATTCTGGATCGTGCACGCGCTCGCCAAGTTTCCCGGCCACGTAAAGGATCGGGACGCGCTGATGCGCGAAGCCAGCCTGACGGTGGACGACAGCACCATCACCTCCCACGTGAAGCGCATCCGCCGCAAGTTTGCCGCGCTCGATCCGGCCTTCGATTCGATCCAGAGCGTGTACGGCCTCGGGTACCGCTGGCATGGCGAAAGCTAGCGTTCGCGGCCCCGGCCTGCGGCTGAAGCTGCTGCTGGCTGCGGGCGTGCTGCTGCTGATCCCGCTGCTCGGATTTCTCTATGTGCGCGAGCTGGAACACCTGCTGTTGCGCGTGCAGGAGCAAGGCGTCGTGGCCACCGCGCGCGCCGTGGGCACGGCGTTGAACGACCGGCCCAGCCTGTTCCTGAGCGGCGAGGTTTATCCGTTCTCGTTCGCCCAGGGCAGCGACCTGCGCATCGACAACCTGGCTGCGCCGATCACGGTCGACGGCGCGATCGAAGACTGGACACGCCAGTCGGTCATCGCGCACGCCGTCGGCGCGGGCGCGGGCAGCCCGGAATCTCGCGCGTTCTCCGCGCGCTATCGCATCGGGCGTAACGGCAACGCGATCTACGCCTTGTTCGAAGTGTCGGACGCAAAGGTCGTGCTGCGCGACCCGGAGCGCGATGCCGCGCTGCCGGCGGACCACATCGAAATCGCCGTCGTCACGCCGGACGACGAATTCCTGCGGTTCATCGTCGACGCGCGCGGCTCCGGCAAGGCACAGGTTCACCTGCTCTCGGCCGACGGCGAGCAGACGACGGATACACGCATCCAGGCCATCTTCCGGCTGGTGCCCGGCGGCTACCTCGTGGAATTGCGCCTGCCGCGATCCCTGGTCGGCCCGCGCCTGGGTTTTACCGTGGTGGACGTCGATGACAGCGGTATGGTCACCGGATCGATCGGCACGTCCGACACCTCCAGCAAGCAAACGCTCGGCGCGGTCATCGTGCCCTCGCCGGAAGTCAGCGAGCTCGTGAGCCGCCTCGGGCGCGCACGCTCGCGCATCTGGGTGCTGGACGTGAATCGCCGCGTGATCGCACAGGCCGGATCGCTGCGCGCCGCCGCGCCGCCGCCCGATGCGGACACCGATAGCATCGCGCGATTCTGGGAAGCGGCGGCCGACGTGCTCGTGCGCCCGATCATGCGGCTCGCGGGGTCGGAACCAAACGAGGACTTCCAGGACATCGCGCCCGGCACCTACCGGCTGGAAGGCCGGGAGATCGAGGATGCCCTCGCGGGCCGGACCGGAACGCGCAGGCGCCTGACGCAGGATTCGCGCGCCGTCGTGCTCTCCGCCGCGCAGCCGGTCTACCTGGAAGACAAGGTCGTCGGCGCGGTCCTGGTGGAGGAAACGACCAACGATGTGCTGGCGCTGCGCAATCGTGCGTTCGAGAAGCTATTCGCCGCGCTGATCGTGGTCTACGCCATCGGCACCATTGGCCTGCTGGTGTTCGCCACGCGGCTGTCGTTGCGCATCCGCCGGTTGCGCGACGAAGCGGAGCAATCCATCGATGCACATGGGCGCGTGCTCGGCAGCGTGGGCGGCTCGGATGCTGGCGACGAGCTCGGCGACCTGTCGCGCAGCTTCGCCGGCATATTGCAACGCCTGCAGCAGTACACCGGCTACCTCGAAACGCTGGGCGGACGCCTGTCGCACGAACTGCGCACACCGGTCGCGGTGGTGCGCTCGTCGCTGGACAACCTGAAGCAATTTCAGCTCCCCGACGATGCCCGCGTTTATCTGCAGCGCGCCGAGGAAGGCCTCGCGCGTCTCTCCACGATTTTCACGCACATGAGCGAAGCCACGCGACTGGAGCAATCGCTGGCTGCGCACGAGCGCGAAGCCTTCGACCTGGCGGATGTCGTGCGCGGTTGCGTGGAAGGCTATCGGCTCGCACACGGTGGGCACCGCTTCGTGCTTGACGTCGGGCCCGGCCCTTACCCGTTGCTGGGGTCGCCGGACCTCATTGCGCAGATGCTCGACAAGCTCGAAGCCAACGCCGTGGAATTCAGCCGGCCGCAAAGCGAAATTCGTTTTGACTTACGACGCGACGGCTCGATGGCACACTTGCTGGTCTCGAACGATGGGCCGCCCCTGCCGCCGGACATGCAGGACAAGCTTTTCCAGTCGATGGTGTCGGTTCGCAATACCCAAGCGGCGGCCGAGCCGCATCTTGGCCTTGGGCTGTACATCGTCCGGCTCATCGCGGAATTCCACGGCGCGCGGGCTAGTGCGCGTAACCGGGACGATGGCAAGGGCGTCGAGGTCGCTATCGAATTTCCACTAGTTGACGAAATAACTACCTGACCGTCGAACAGTCACTCAATGCCAAGCGCTAACTGCAGGGCAGACATCTGCAGAAATAGCGATCAGCCTAGGGAAGGAATTCGACGGCAACCCGAACGGCTGCCTGTCGCTGTTAACATTTTATGATCTTATATATCCCAAGTAGAATGCCAATTAGATAAGTGTACATTGCTACTAGCTGCCCAAAGGGCGCGCCTAACCCGGGGCTGCTTTGAGTGCGGCACCCGGTTAAAAACCAATGGGGGACTCATCTGTGAATCTTTATGTAGGCCTTGGCCTAATGGCCTTGGGCATAGTGCTCTTTCTTGGCAATCGCGCGAAATCCAAAACTGTCCGCGTGGAAGCAAGTGGTGGCTCAGTCGCTATCGGGGGCAACAACCGTGGATCAATCACAAACAAGAACTTGGGTACACCGACGGCCGCAATTCACACCTCCCATACCTGGCTTACTATAGTTTCGATTGCTGTGGAGCTGATGGGCATTGCGGTCGTCATTTGGCATGCCTGGCACTTGGCTGCAAAATGACCGACGACGAGAGCAATCCCAAGTCAAAAGGAAGCCTTGTTTCGCTTTCGGGCAGGGCTTTATCCGTGATCCCGAATTTACTCGCGAACGTCGGGAGGAATATGCCGGTACCAACAGAGACATCTGTTCAAGCGAGCGCAGGTAGTATTGCCATCGGTGAAAGTAACACCGCACCGATTATTAATGTCAACGCGACGAACCTCATCATTTCCGAAGAGCAGCGTATTGCTCGCGAATTACCCTCATATCTTTCGAGAGTCGTAGCCAAATTCTCGGAAGACTTGTCCGAATACGCCGCCGGCCCCAAACGAACTTTACCGCCAGAAGTCAACATCAAACTTGTATATAACGACTTTCCACCCTCACATCACATCATTACAGATTACTCAAAATACCTGAACATCCTTGAAGCTACATATCGCGGAATTGAGCAGCGAAACGACGATGCTCGTCGTTTAGTACGTCGTCGTGCAGCGGTCGCCTACGCGCGGCAGCTACAAGACCTGTGTGCGACCAACGGCATCGGACATGCGCACGCCCATGACTTTGCGCGAAGCCATGCAGTTCCTCTCGTCATGGCCGTTGTGGGAGACCTTCTTGCTGACTTCACCACGGGAAGTGCCCCTCAAGTCATGCAGGAAACTGCTCACTTGGCGGTCTGCCTCATCGTTGCCGACGCGGTAATTGAATGCGAAGTTCTGGAAAGGCCGGCTGATGCTATTGCCTCGTGAACAAGGGCCCTGGAACTGCGGCTACTATCTCGGCGCTATGGCTCTGCAAGCCCTGAGTGACGCACCGGAATGCAAGCTGGATTTGCCAAGTCTGCAGGAGCGAATGAGCTTGCTCACAAAGCGGGCGATTTCCCCTACTCAGGCTGTTGCTGCGGCGGCTTGGCTATATCTCATTGATGCAGTGAAACTTGACGAAACCGGGGCAATCCAAAAATGCAGCTAGTCTCCCTCACAATTGCGCGGGGAAACCAGGAATTGCGCGAAATCGCGTTCAAACAGGGACTCAACCTCATTCTAGATAAACCGACCGCTGTTGGCACCGAGAGCGGAAATAATATTGGAAAGACAACGGTACTTCGACTCATCGACTTCTGCCTAGGCTCAGACGGCGACGATATTTGGGAAGATTCAGAATTTAAGGGAAGCATCAATCAGGACGTTTTTGACTTCCTGCATAGAACGCCTGCGGTGTATATAACTTTGGCAATTTCCGATAAGTTTCACGGAAATCATTCGTTTCGTCGTTCCTTTAAGGTCAAAGGTGAAAAGGGAAGCGGCCTGAGCTATATCGACGATGTGCCGCAGGATTCGATCACGGCATATCGCGACGAGATTAAAAATATTTTGTTCGGCACGAAAGCGAAGAAGCCTAGTCTGCGGCAACTTACTCCGAAGTTCATAAGATCTTCGAACTTTGTGATGAGCAAGACTTTGAAATTTTTGGGATCCTTTGCTAGCGAAGTCGACTACGAAGCTGTGCACCTTTTCCTCTTCGGGTTCTTCGATGTTGAAGTTTTAGAAGAAAGAGCAGCGTTATCCGACAAGCGCGCCGTAGTGGCGCGCGATCTTCAAGGCGCAACACGCGTGCGGAAAGAGGGCGAGATTGAACAGCTCTTGCTTCATCTCCGTCGTGAAATCGATGAAGCCCAAGCGGCAATAGAGCTTCGCGGCGAAGTTCCGGAGATTGCCGCTGCAGCCAATTCTGTCTCTGAAATTCGCGTAAGAGCCTCAGATGTTGGAACTGCTTTGGGTCGCATCGAGGGTGAGATCGCTTCAATCAATTTGGCCATAGCCAGTTTGAAGCATGACTACGACAACATAGACTATGTCGCAGTCAAATCGATCTACTCCGAGGCTGGCAAATATTACGAGAAGTTACAGCATGATTGGGAGGACTTATCCAATTTTGTTGCCAATCTGCGTGGCCGAAAGGAGCGATTCCTTCAGAAACAGCTGGATGATCTGAACGCGAAGGCTGCCATTACTCACCAGAATCTTGCGAGGCTTCAGGTTCAGGAGAACGATCTAGTCACAGCGTTACGTCAAACACGCGCCTTCGAAGTTGCGCTTGAAGCTAGAGCTGATTTGCATGAAAAGCTCAAGCAAGTTGGTGGCCTGGAAGAGAGCTTGAGTTCGATTCAATCGCTTCAGGCGACCCTGGAGGGAATTGAAGAAAAGATCGACGAGACGCAGAAGAGAATTGAAAATGGAAAGGCGCAATTGACCCAACGCGTATCCTTGTTCAATGAATTTTTCTCTGCTCTTTCAAAGGAACTTTATGGGGAGCAGTATCTATTGACTTTCGATGAGTCAAAGAATGGCTCTATAGTTTTTTCACTGACATCTGTAGGCGCAAATGTCGGTGCAGGGAAGAAGGTCTCACAAACGGCCGCTTTTGATATTGCCTATATCAAATTCCTTCGCGCTGCGGGAATAAATTTTCCGATCTTTGTTTGTCATGACGGCGTTGAAGCCATTCATGGGAATCAACTCTCGGAACTCCTGACAACAGCTAATGCTCTCGACGGTCAACTTGTTCTGGCGGCCCTTCGGGATAAGTTGCCGGGGATCAGCGAGACGTTTCTTGAGGAAAATACAATCCTCGAACTCTCCCAGCGAGATAAGCTTTTCGGGATATAACGTGATCTACGATGTATCGTGCAGATAGAGCAATGATCTAGCAAACACAGTCGTGAAAATAGACTTCGTCGGCAATTCAACCCTGCCCAAATTGCCTCTCGCGAATCGACCTGAATCCGTTGAGGATTTGTCGCGCGAACGACGACTCCCGAACCATAGATTTGACTTCGACCTTGTGTGCGTTCAGTAACTGCGGCGCCTTCGCGTAGGTCAGGTGGCGTTGAAACGCCCCGTGCACGTGCGAGGATGGCAGCGGTATAGAGGTCACCGTCGATTTTCCGCTCGCTGGCGAAACGGTTGCCTGAACTTTTCAATGTCCAGCGGTGGCTAACCGCCATGTGCCGTCGTTTACTGTTGCCGCCCTTTCCGCTACAAAGCAACCGTTCCCCCCGGAAGCCGCCGATTGCCTGATCCGTGAGGCAGAATCCGCCTTTCGAGATCTTCAGCGGGCTTTGCCCGCTTGCAGTGGCGAATGATCGCCAGCGCGGATACCAACGGTAGCGTCGCCCTTATTGCAATGACGGAGCAGACTTGATCGAATACAGGCGACTGGCGTTTGCGCTGCTGCTCTCGCTGATCATTCATGCGTTGCTTCTGAATCTGACTTTCAACGGAGAGGGGCTTGGGCTTCCAGGCTTCGGCTTTCTCTGGCGGGATCGACACATCGAGGCGCCCGATCTGGTCGTCAGGCTCATGCCGCCGCCCGTCCCACCTGCGGAGCCGGCCATTCCACCGGTCGCACTGCCTTTGCCGCAAGCACCTGTCGAGCAGCATTCTGCCCCTCCACCTTCACCGACGCCTCCCGCTGCAGCGGTGCCGCAAGAACCGGCAATCGCTCCATCCGCCAGGCCAACACAGAATGCCGGGGCCGATGCAGACACTGCGAGAGCGGTACCGCGCATCGAAAAATCCACCAACCCGGCGCCCACTGAGATCGTTGAACTGCCTGTCACCGACGTGAAGCCCGCCATCGAGGTCGAAGCCGAGCAACAAGCCGCTGCCGAGGTGGAAGCGCAGCGACAAGAAGCCGCTCGCCAGGAGGCGGCCCCTGTCGAGGCTGCACGACAGGAGGTCCAACGCCAGGAAGCTGCGCGACAAGCCGACGCAGCACTTGAGGCGCAGCGGCAAGAAGCTGCACGTCAAGAGGCGGCGCGTGTCGAAGCCACACGACAGGCGGCACAACGCCAGGAAGCTGAACGACAGGCAGCCGCCGCGCTTGAGGCGCAGCGCCAGGAGGCAGCACATATCGAGGCTGCGCGACAAGAAGCCGCTCGCCAGGAGGCGGCCGCTATCGAGGCTGCACGACAGGAGATCCAACGCCAGGAAGCTGCGCGACAGTCAGCCGCGGCGCTTGAGGCGCAGCGGCAAGAAGCTGCACGTCAAGTGGCGGCGCGTGTCGAGGCTGCACGACAGCAAGCCCAGCGCCAGGAAGCTGCGCGACAGGCCGCCGCGGCGCTGGAGGCACAGCAGCAAGAAGCCGCTCGCCAGGAGGCGGCTCGTGTCGAGGCCGCGCGACAGGAAGCTGAACGACGGTCAGCCGCAGCGCTTGAGGCACAGCGGCGGGAAGCCGCTCGTCAGGAGGCGGCGCGCGTCGAAGCCGCACGACAGGAAGCTGCGCGACAAGCCGCGGCCGCGCTGGAGGCGCGGCGCCAGGAAGCTGCTCGTCAAGAGGCAGCCCGTTTCGAGGCGGCACGACAGGAGGCACAACGCCAGGAAGCTGCGCGACAAGCCGTCGCAGCATTTGAGGCGCAGCGCCAGGAGGCGGCTCGTATCGAGGCTGCGCGACAGGAAGCTGAACGACAGGCAGTCGCCGCGCTGGAGGCGCAGCGGCGGGAGGCGGCCCGTGTCGAGGCCGCGCGGAAGGAAGCTGAACGACGGGCAGTTGCTGCACTGGAGGCGCAGCGGCAGGAGGCGGCCCGTATCGAGGCCGCGCGACAGGAAGCCCAGCGCCAGGAAGCTGTGCGACAGGCACAAACACGCCAGCAGGCCGCCCAGGCCGAACAGGAGGAGGCAAAAAGGGAAGAGAGGCTTCGCGCCATCGGACGGCAACTCGATGAGGAGGCAGCCCGACGCGAAGGCGGCATGTCCACCGATCGCCAGCCCAAAGGGTTACCCCTGTCGTTGAATAACGAGCGTCGCGTCAAGCTGTACGGACGCACCCACCCCAACGCCGAACTCATGCGGTACGCCGAGGCGTGGGCGCAGAGAATCCAGGCCAATACCGGGGTCGAAACGATCCAGGAATTGGCGAAACGGCCTCATGGGGATGCAGTGGTAACGGTCGCCATTCGCAGCGACGGTTCCGTGGAGTCGGTGACTTTTGAGCTTTCGAGCGGCAGCGTGCAGGTCGATGGCACGATACGGCAAATCGTGGAGCGCCAGTACCCGCGCATGCCGTTTTCAGATGCGCTGGCCCGCGAATACGATGTGGTCGAAATCCGCCGCACCTGGCACTTCGATACGGTCATCCAGCTGTACTGACAGCGGGGCGCGTTTGTGAACTCATGGAGTGGAATAAACGCTGCCGTAACAATCCAGGGACGATTGCTGGCCTGACGAGAGAACTTGCACCTGCGTGTCCATAGCCTTCGACCAGGAATCGCGACGCCCGCCAACTTTACGTCGGGTGTCTGCTTTTCCAGGTAACGGCAGGCTGCTTCGGGTCGTTTTCCGTCATTCGCAAGGCGACGGATCGAAATGGGCCTTGCTTCAACCCTGCCCGAACCATCTTCCGCGAATCGCCCGGAATCCGTCGAGGATTTGCCGCGCGAACGAGGACTCGCGCACCGCGGATTTGACTTCGACCTTGTGCGCGCTCAACAACTTCGGAGCCTGCGCGTAGGTCAGGTAGCGTTGTAGTGCCGCGTGCAAGTGCCCGCGCATCAGCCGCACGTTCACGGGCTTGTTCAGGAAGCGGAAGATCTGCGCCTGGTTGATCAGTTCGATGACCAGTTCCGAATCCGATGCGCCTGTGACGACGATGGCCAGGATCTGGGGATTCTCCTGCTTCAGCAGCTTGAGCATCGCGGTGAGCCGCTCCTGCCCGTATTCGACGTCGGTGATGACGACGGCGATCTCCGACTTCTGCATGACAGCCAGTGCGGAATCGATGTCCTTGGCGTAGGCGACCGGACACAGGTCGCCGGCCAGCTCCCGCACCACGCGATAGAGCTCTTCGTCTTTGTCGAGCACCAGCACGCCGGCTTCCATCTTCGCCGGCAACTCGGCGGCAGCCGTCGTGTTGTCCGCCAGCTCGAGGGCGATGGTCACCGCCTCGGCAACGATGGTTTGCAGCTCGTTGTTGTCCCACGGCTTGCTGATGAAGCGATAAACCTCGCCGTCGTTGATCGAGCCCACGATCGCCGCGAGGTCCGAATAGCCGGTCAGCAGGATGCGCACGCTGCGCGGCGAGATCTCCCTGGACTGGCGCAGCAGGTCGACGCCGAGCATGGCCGGCATGCGCTGGTCGCTAACGATCACGTGCATCTGGTGTTTGCGCATGAAGTCGAGCGCCTTGTTGCCGTCCGTGGTGGTGAACACGTGATAGCGATCGCGGAACAGCGATTTCAGCGCGGTGAGGATGCGCTCTTCGTCGTCGATGAACAGCACGCGCGCCTTGCGAATGCTGCCGTCCAGGCTGATCGCGCTATCCCCGGTGATATCCGTGACGTCGCGGCTTGCAACGGCTGGCGCGGTAAACACGGGAGGTGCCGCATTCAACAGGCGCGCGGCGTTCATCAGTGCCGCGCCATCCGGCGCAGCCTTGGGTGCGGATCCGGCGGACGCGATCGACGCCTCGATTGCCTCCTTGAATGCGTCGGCGAATTCGCGCGCGTTCTGGAACCGCTCTTCGCGTTTCTTGGCAAGCGCCCTTTGCAGGACGCGATCGACCAGCGGCGACAAGCTGGAATTCCAACGCGACGGCTTCTCGGGCTGCTGGTTCAGCACCTGCTGCATCGCCTGCACGTTGCTGCCCATGAAGGGCTTGCGGCCCGCGAGCAGCTCGTAGGCAATGACGCCGATCGAGAAAAGGTCCGCCAGCGCGTCGGTTTCGCCACCGAGGAACTGCTCGGGCGCCATGTAGTGCAACGTGCCGAGCACGTCGCCGGCCTGGGTCAGGCCGGAGGCCTCTGTGCGGGCAATGCCGAAATCGCTGATCTTGATGCGGCCGTCGTTGTTAATCAGGATGTTCGACGGCTTGATGTCGCGATGCACGACCCCAGCGGCGTGGGCGTGGCCCATGCCGTCGAGCAACTGCCTGATGATCTCGCCGCTTTCGCGGAGTTCGTAGGTGTCGCCCTGCTGCAGGTGCTGCTGCAGCGTCTTACCGTTCACCAGCTCCATCACGATGTAAGCGATCTGGTCGTCTTCGCCGTAATCGAAGATCTGCACGATGCGCGGATGCGTCAGCCTGCCGACCGCCTGGGCTTCGTGGCGGAACCGGCCCATGACGTATTTCAGATCATCGGGTTCGAGCGCCGCCTTGGTGATGCATTTGATTGCCACGCTGCGCGCGATCGCGCGGTCGTAGGCCTTGTAGACGACGCCCATCCCGCCGCGGCCGACTTCGCCCTGGATTTCGTACTTGCCTATCGATTGCGGGCCGGTCATGGCGTGCGATCAGGCGGCCAGCACGGCGTCGGCCGGCGGCCTGGCCGGCAGCACCACCGTGAATTTCGTGCCGCGGCCGAGCTGGGATTCGACGGCGATGCGGCCCCCGTGCTGCTGCACGATCTTGTACGAGATCGACAGCCCCAGCCCGGTGCCCTTGCCGATTTCCTTGGTGCTGAAGAAGGGATCGAAAATCTTCGGCATCACTTCCGCGGGAATGCCCTTGCCGGTGTCGAGCACTTCCACCACGGCGCCGTCGCCCTCCTTCCGCGTCGTCAGCGTGATCGTGCCCTTCCCGCCCTCCATTGCCTGGGCCGCGTTGGTGATCAGGTTCAGGAACACCTGGTTGATCTGCGACGGCGAGCACACGATCGCCGGAATGTCGCCGAAGCGCCGCTCGACCTGCACCGACTTCAACAAATGCTTGGCCAGCAGGAGGGTGCTGGCGAGGCCTTCGTTCAGGTTGAAGCTCGTGACTTTGCTGCGATCGAGCCGGCTGAAATCCTTGAGATTGCCGACGATCTCGGCCATCTGGCCGGTTCCGTATACGCCGTCGTTGACCAGGCCGGCCAATTCCTCGACGACGCCCCGCTCCTTGAGGCGCGCGAGATGCTGCGACACCAGTGAGAACTGCTTCGTCAATTCCGCCGGATCGGCGTTCGAGCCCGCCTGCAGCAGCGTGAGGAGCCGCGACGATTCGTCCAGCGCGGTGCCGAGGTCGGGCAGCTTGCCCGCTACCGTGCCGAGGCTGTTCTTGACGTAGGCGAGCGGCGTGTTGATCTCGTGCGCGACGCCCGCGACCATCTGCCCCAGCGACGACATTTTCTCGGACTGGATCAGCTGGGCCTCGGATTCCTTGAGGTGCATGAGCGCGTCCGAAAGTTCACGCGTGCGTTCCTGCACCCTGTGCTCGAGGCTGACGTTGGCGGCCTTGAGTTTCGCGCCCAGCCAGGCCAGCACGATCAGCAATGCTGCCGCATAGGCGATGAGGTAGACGCGGTAGACTTCCGCGCCCTGGGCAGTGGTTTCCACGTCGCGATTGACCGACTGCATCAGCTTCTCCAGCGGCAGCCGCGATGTCAGGGACGCGATTTTCTTCTCGATCTCCTTTTCCGCGGCCTTGTGCGTGACGAGCGCATTCACCGCTTCGCGCAGGCCGGCCATCCTCGCCAGCAACGCCTCTGGAATTCCCTTCGCCGCGTCGACTTCCGAAAGCGCGGACGTCATGGCTGAAGCCTGCGACTCCTGTGCGAGCCAGTAGAACAGCGGCGCGGTGGTCGCAAGCCGCGACAACGAGGCTTCCGCACCCAACAACCTGGCTTTCAATTGGCCGAGCTGCGTGCCAATGTCGGTCGACTCCGCCACCACCTCCTCGAGCAATTTCTTCGATGCGGAATTTTCCGCCTGGAATGCCTCGACCAGCAGTGCCTTTTCCCGCACCGCCTTCGACAGGTCGGGCAGGCTCGCTTGCAACGTGCGGCCGGCCGCGCGATTGCCGGCCTCCGCAAGGGCACGCAGCACGCGCTCGGAAGCGGCGCGCCGATCGACCGGTGCCATCGCGGTGGAATCCGGATGCAGGCTGGCACTCGCGACGTCGGCGTCCCAGCGCACGTCGATGTCCTTGAGCTCCCTCAGCAGGCTCAGCACCTCGTTCTGTTCCTTCAGGTCGACGGTCTGGGTCTTGTAGTACAGGAAGGCCAGCAACCCGATGAGGGCAACCGCGGCAATGGCGAGCAAACCGTTCTGTAGGGTTCCGGATTTCATCATGCTGGTATCGACCGGATCGTCGCCGGCCTTTGGTTGTTCATCCTTGATCCCCGGGCTCGATTGCGGCAGGCGCGGGTATCCGGTGCATTTCCTCCCGACAGGGGGTCAAAGCAATTCTAGCGCCTGCGACCGGCGTTGACTTGACGGGCGCAATACCGGTGGCATGCGGGCCGGCGCCCCGCAATTGCGGCAGGAACTGCCGCCTTTCGCTCTTCCAAACAGGCAGGCTGACTCTGCGCGATGGGCCAATCCCGACAGCCTGTCGAATTCCCGACGCGCTACTCGGCGATGACCACGGACTCGGCGTCGCCCTTTTTCGGAACCCGGGTGCGGCCGATGAACAGCAGCATCGGCAACGTCGCCAGCGCGATCAGCGCGAATATCCAGAAGTCGCCGGTAAACGCGATGACGGCCGATTGAAGGCTGACTTCCTTGTCGAGCAATGCCAGCGCGTGGGTCGAGCCCATGTTCCAGCCTTCATGGCCTTGCGCCTGCAACGCGCGGTTGAATGGCGAAACGTGCTCTGAAATCTGCGCATGCAACACGCTGCTGGTGCGCACGAACATCGCCAGCGCGCCGGATACGCCGATGCTGGCGCCGATGCTGCGCACGAGGTTGAACAGGGCCGTCGCCTCGGTGCGCAAGCGCGGCTGCAGCGACGGGAAGGCAATGACCTGGATGGGTACCATGATGATGCCGCCGCCGATGCCCTGCAGGAAATTCGTCCACAGCAGCGGCCAGGTGTCGATGTCCGCGGTCCAGTTCGACATTTCCCAGCTCGACCAGGCCAGGCACAGCAGGCCGAAGGCGATCAATGCGCGCGGATCGATCCGGCCGGTGACGCGGCCGCCGATCATCATGGCGATGAACAGGCCCACGCCGCGCGGCGCCTGCAGCAGCCCGATGGTATCGATCGGGTAGCCGCGCACCTGGTCGAGGAAGGACGGCATCAGCACCATCGGCGGCGTGGTCACGAAGCCGTAGACGAAGACGAACACGAGTCCCAGGAAGAAATTGCGCTGGGTCATCAACCGCGGATCGAGGAAGGGTTGCTTCGCGGTCAGGCTGTGCACGTTGAAAAGATAGAGGCCGAGCACGGCAAGGCAGCCCTCGGTGATGATTTCCCAGGATTCGAACCAGTCGAGCTGGCCGCCGCGATCGAGCATGAGCTGCAACGAGCCCACGCCGAGCGATAGCGTGAGGAAACCGAACCAGTCCAGCTTGCGGCCGGGATCGCGCGTCGTCTCGGGAAGGAACAAGGCGCAGCCGGCCAGCGCCAGCAGGCCGAACGGCACGTTGATGTAGAAAATATAGCGCCAGCTCAGGTACTCGGTGACATAACCGCCCACGGTCGGGCCGACGAAGGAACCCAAGGTCGCCGCCATGCCCCAGAGCGCCATCGCCTTGGCCTGCTCTTCCGGCGGGTAAGTGTCGAGGATGATCGCGTGCGAGAGCGGGATCAGGAAGGCGCCGCCGATACCCTGCAGGATGCGCGCGAGCACCTCGACTTCCAGCGAATTGGCCGAACCGCAGACCACCGACGCGACCAGGAAAATCGTCACCGCCCACATGAACACGCGCTTGCGCCCGAAGCGCAGGGAGAGCCACCCCGAAGACGGCATCGAGAGCGCGGAGGCGACGATGTACGAAGTGATGACCCAGCCGATCTGGTCCTGCGTGGCGGAGAACGTGCCTTGCATGTGCGGCAGCGCGACCGCCGCGATGGTCCAGTCGACCGAGTACAGGAAACTCGCCAGGCCGACCGACGCGGTGATCAGGGCCGGATGCCTGGCGGCGCCGGCCATGTCAGCGGCGCGTGCCCGCCAGCGCGGTGCGCGGCTCCAGGAAGCGCGGTAGCCAGCCGTCGTCCACCATTTTCTGGACGACGCGCGGCAATCCGCGCGGCCGGCCCGTGTCCACCGATACGGTTACCGTCATGCCCGCGCGCAACTGCTGCGGCTGCCCCGGCGGCTGCTCGACCTTGATGCGCACCGGCACGCGCTGCACGACCTTCACCCAGTTGCCGGTCGCGTTCTGCGGTGGCAGCACGGCGAACTCGGCACCCGTTGCCGATGCGATGGTCTCCACGCTCGCCGGCCATTCACGATCCGGGTAAGCGTCCGCGACGACTTTCGCCGGCTGGCCGACGACCATGTAAGTGAGCTGGGTTTCCTTGAAGTTGGCCTCGATCCACACCGGCCCGCTGTCGATCAGGCTGAACATCGGCGCGCCCTTCTCCACGTACTCGCCGACCTGCAGCTTCATGTTGCTGACCACGCCGGTGAACGGCGCCTTGATGAACGAGCGTGTCATGTCGAGATTGGCCGCGTCATAGGCCGCGCGCGCTTCGGCGTACCGCGGGCTGCGCTCCGGCGGCAAGTTCGGGTCACCGGACAAATTGGCCAGCACGCGATTGGTCCGCTCGCGAATGTTTTCCAGACGGCTCTTCGCGCCGACGACGGCCTGGCGCGCCTCGTCGTAGGTATCGCCGCGCGTCATGCCTTTTTCCTTGAGGAATTCCTGGCGGACCAGCTGCTTCTCGAGGAAATCGATGCGGCTGCGCGCCTCGACCGCTTCCTGCAACGTGGCGCGGTACTCGGCCCGCATCGACTGGACATCCGTGCGAATCACTTCCATGCGCGCCTTCGCGCCGTCCATGGCGATCTGGTAGGGCTGCGGGTCGAGGCGGAACAGGACGGTTCCGGCTTCGACGGCCTGGTTGTCATGCACGATGACCTCGATCACGCGGCCGGTGACCGCGGCGCTGATCGGAACGATGTTCGCCTTGACGTAAGCGTTGTCGGTCTCGGCCTCCTGGCCGCCGGTCGAGTAAACGTACAGCCCGGCCGCTACCGCCACGAGCGGTACCACCACCAGCAGCAGGATGCGCACTGCTCGGTGCACGACGATGACGGCTTTGCCGGCGGCGTCGCTCATCTGGGCTTGCGCGCCTTTTTCACGCCGTTGCCGTTGGCGCCGTTTTCCGGCTTCGACAGGTTCGTCTTGATGGCGAGCAGCGCATCGACGAATTCGTTCATCTGCGCGGCAGAGAGGCCGGACACGGCGTCGCGGCGCAATTCCGCCGCCGCGGCGCGCATGGTCTTGATCGCGGGCTCGACCTCCCTGGTCAGGAACACGCGCTTGGCGCGCCGGTCGCCGGCGTGGCCTTCTCGCCTGACCCAGCCCTTCTGTTCCATGCGGTCGAGCAGGCGCCCCAGCGTGGCCTTCTCGATCTCGAGGATGACTGCCAGCTCGGATTGCGTGATGCCGTCGTTGCGGAACAGGTGGTTCAGCACCCACCACTGCGAGCGCGTCAGGCCGAGCGCCTTCACGCGCCGGTCGAAAGCGGTGCGCATCAGGCGGGCGACATCGTTCAGGATGAAGCCGAAATTGCGGGACAGGTCTTCGCGGAACATGGCTTTGCGCGAACTGGAGCTGGCGCTCATTCTACCGCAAATTAGTTGTCTGGCTTACTATATGCCAGGCAATCAATTCTGCGGCGCAGCAGCCCTTTTCATCCCGCGCCGCTGCTAGAATCGACCGACGGAGGAACTTCCAATAATGAAAATAACGGCAGTCGAAACCATCAACCTCGCGGAATTCCCGAACGTGCTCTGGGTGCAGGTCCACACCGACGAAGGCGTCGTCGGCCTGGGCGAAACGTTCTACGCGGTCGCCCCGGTCGCGGAACACATCCACCAGACTTGCGCCGCTTATCTGCTCGGCAAGAATCCGCTGGAAATCGACAAGCACAGCCGCCAGTTCCTGAACACTTATCTCGGATTCAACAGCGTCGGCGTGGAAATGCGCGCGGCTTCCGCGATCGACATCGCACTTTGGGACCTGTTCGGCCAGGTCACGAAGCAGCCGATCTATCAGTTGCTCGGCGGCGCCTCGCGCGACAAGGTGCGCGTCTACAATACCTGCGCGGGCTACCAATATGTGCGCGCCAAGCCCACGCAAGGCACGGAAAATTTCGGCCTGCCGGCCAAGGTCGACAAGAAGAACCGGCCTTACGAAGACCTGATGGCGTTCAAGACCGACGCCGGCGAGCTGGCGAAATCGCTGCTCGAGATGGGCATCCACGGCATGAAGATCTGGCCTTTCGATGAGGCCGCCGAGGCTTCCAACGGCAGCTATATTTCAGTGGCTGACCTCAAGAAAGCCATGAAGCCCTTCGAGCAGATCCGCAAGGCGGTGGGCGACAAGATGGACATTCACGTCGAATTCCATTCGATGTGGAACCTCCCGACCGCGATTCGCATCGCTGAAGCGCTGGAGCAATTCGATCCGTTCTGGTACGAAGACCCGATCAAGATGAACAATCTCGATGCGATCGCCGACTACGCGCATCGCACGAACGTCTGGGTCACGGCCTCGGAAACGCTGGGCACGCGCTGGGGCTTCCGCGAGCTGTTCGAGAAGCAGGCCGCATCGGTCTGCATGCTCGACGTGGGCTGGACCGGCGGGCTTTCGGAATCGAAAAAGATCGCGACCATGGCGGAGGCCTACCAGTTGCCCGTGGCCCCTCACGATTGCACCGGCCCGATCCTGCTGACCGCTTCAGTGCATCTGTCGATGAATTGCCCGAACACGCTGGTGCAGGAAATGGTCCGCGCGTTCTACTATGACTGGTACGGCAAGCTGGTCACCGATCTGCCGCCGGTGAAAGACGGCTTCATCAGCGCGCCGAAAGGACCGGGGCTGGGCACGAAGCTGCAACCAGCGGTGTTCAAGCGCAAGGACATTACGCGGCGCGTTACCAAACTGGGAAAATAGATCCCTACTGCCTAGCTCTCACCGCAGAGGACGCGGAGGACGCAGAGGAAAAACGTGGAGGAAAACAAACTCGGCGAAGTTATTCTGGGTTGCGCGATGAAGGTCCATACGGCTTTGGGACCGGGATTGTTAGAAAGTACGTATGAGGTGTGCCTGGTCCACGAACTTTCAAAGGCCGGCCTAGCAGGCGAGAGGCAAGTGGCACTTCCGGTTCGATACGATGGCATCGATCTTGAAGCGGCATATCGTATTGATATTCTCGTCAACGACGAAGTGATAGTGGAGCTAAAAGTCGTAGAACAACTGTTGCCAATACACTCTGCCCAATTGCTCAGTTACCTGAAACTCAGCGAGCGCAGACTAGGTTACCTTCTTAACTTCAACGTCACTCACATGAGAGACGGCATCAAGCGCGTCGTCAACAAACTCTGACAGAGCTTGACTGGATTGCGAAATCGAATCGATAACCTCACATTCGAATTCATGACATGATTTCCTCCTTCTTTTCCTCCGCGTCCTCTGCGTCCTCCGCGGTGAGAGTTAATTTTTAATCTTGAGGTAGTAAATGCATACTGATCCAAGAGTCCTGATCCTCGCCCCAGGCGACAACGTCGCCATCGCCAAGTCCGACATCGCCGCCGGCACGACGCTTTCCGTCATGGGCGTCACCGTCACGTTGAAGACCAGCGAGGAAACCGGGCACAAGTTCGCCTTCAAGGCGCTCAAGAAAGGCGACACCATCGTCAAGTACGGCGCGCCGATTGGGGTCGCGACGCAGGACATCGCGCCGGGTGACTCCATGCACATCCACAACGTCACCAGCGACTACATTCCGACCTACACCCTCGACGAGGGCCACACATTCTTCAAGGAGCATTGATCATGATCAACGCCTACCTCCGCGCCGATGGCCGCAAAGGCATCCGCAACACGCTGGTCGTCGCCTACCTCGTCGAATGCGCGCACCACGTTTCGCGCGAAATCTACTACCCGTTCCGCGACAAGGGCGTGCACCTGATCGGCTTCCCGGGTTGCTTTCCGAACGTGTATTCGCACCAGATGATGGAGCGGCTGTGCACGCATCCGAACGTCGGCGGCGCCCTGCTCGTCTCGCTCGGTTGTGAAGGCTTCAACAAGGGCAAGCTGCAGGAAACCATCCGCAAGTCCGGCCGACCGGTGAAGCTGCTGGAGATCCAGGGCACCGGCGGCACGCGCAAGACCATCGCCGAAGGCAGCGCCTGGATCGAACAGACGCTCAAGCAACTCGAAAGCACGCCGAGAGCGAACATGGAACTCGACGAGCTGATCGTCGGGACGATCTGCGGCGGCTCGGACGCGACCAGCGGCCTGACCGCGAATCCGGCGATGGGTCGCGCATTCGACTTCCTGGTCGAAAAGAACGCCACCTGTATTTTCGAGGAGACCGGCGAACTCATCGGCATGGAGCACTGGATGGCCAAGCGCGCCGAAAATCCTGTGCTCGGCGAAGAAATCGTCAAGACCGTCGCCAAGGCCGCGAAGTACTACGCGACTTACGGCCATGCGAGCATCGGGCCGGGCAACGCGGACGGCGGGCTGACGACCATCGAGGAGAAATCACTGGGCGCGTACGCAAAGTCGGGGCAATCCGTGATTTCCGGCATCATCAAGCCCGGCGACGTGCCGATCCGCGGCGGGCTCTACCTGCTGGACGTCGTGCCCGACGGAGAACCGCTGTTCGGATTCCCCAACATCAGCGACAACGCTGAAATCGCGGAGCTCATGGCCTGCGGCAGCCACCTGAGCCTGTTCTCCACCGGTCGCGGCTCAGTTGTCGGATCGGCGATCGCACCGGTCATCAAGGTCTGCGCGAACCCGCATACCTACAAGCGCATGTCGGACGACATGGATGTCGATGCGGGTCGCATCCTTGAAGGCCGCGCGACGCTGGACGAGGTCGGCCGCGAAATCTACGACCTGATCATCCGCGTCGCCAACGGCGAAGAGACCAAGTCGGAATCTCTCGGGCACCAGGAATTCATCCTGACGTACAAGAGCTTTGAGCCGATCGGTCCGGCCTGTTATCCGTCCGCCGCCTGAAAATTCACTGCGATCCGCGTATCTTTGGATGCAAGCGCCGGCCTTGCGCCGGCGACCCCGATTTTCGTTTGCCGTGCACGGCGCCTCGCCCACAATCCGCCTCCAGCCGTTTGTCTTCGCGACCGGGAAACGCTAAATTACGACGACATAACGCAAGCCGCGCCGCGGACATCGAACATGCACGACTTCCCCCAGGACATCTACACGGAACCCGAACCGGACGTCGACACACTCGCGAACCTGGGACCACTCGGTGCAATGGCAGGCATCTGGACTGGCGCCCGCGGGCTGGACGTAAATCCAAAACCGGACGGTCCCGAAAGACAGGCCTTCATCGAACACATGGAATTGCAGCCGATCGATGCCCAGACCAACGGACCCCAGCTTTTCTATGGGCTGCGGTATCACACGCAGATCTTCAAGCCGGATGACCCCGAGACTTTTCACGATCAGGTCGGCTACTGGCTATGGGAACCGGCGACGGGCACCGTGATGCAGACGCTCACGATCCCGCGCGGGCAGGCGGCGATGGCAGTCGGGCGTGCCGCGGCGGACGCAAGGACATTTCGCCTTCAGGCCATCCGCGGGTCCGAGACGAACGGGATCGTGTCGAATCCGTTTCTGGAGTACGCATTCAGGACGCAAAGCTATACCATTACCGTTTCGATCAACGCCGACGGAACATGGTCCTATGAGCAGGACACGGTGTTGGTCATTCCGGGCCAGGCCGAACCTTTCCACCACACGGATCGCAATACGCTGCGAAAGATCGGCAATCCCACGCCCAATCCGACGGCTCGAGCCGCCGCGGCGCTCCCGGTGAAATCCCAGGAAGCGCTGAACGAGTTCCATCAAGTCCGGGGGCTTGCAGACGACGGAAACCGGTAGTCAGCGAATCCTTCGGCTGCGACGCCGGTGCACGCCATGCGAAACATTCAAGCGATGAGCATCCCCTTGAGCATCTCGATCACGCCGATCGGCATTGTCCGCAGCGAGTTCAAATCCAGGGTCGGCGTGCCGATCCAGACCGCCGGCGCGCCCCAGCTGCGCGCCGAGCTCGAAGTATCACCGGCCTGCGCCGCCGGCCTGCGCGACCTGGAGGGCTTCGAATACCTGATCCTCCTGACTCACCTGCACCTGGCGGCGGAAGAATCGCTAGAAGTGGTGCCCTTCCTGGACACGGTGTCGCGCGGCGTGTTTGCGACCCGCGCACCGAATCGGCCGAACCGCATCGGCCTGTCGATCGTCCGGCTGATTTCGATCGACGATACGATCCTGCATTTCGAAGGCAATGACATGGTCGACGGCACGCCCGTGCTGGACATCAAGCCTTATGTGCCGGCATTCGATGTGCGCCAGACCGAGCGCATCGGCTGGTTCGCCAAACGAATCGACCAGCTTCCCGGCAAGCGCTCGGACGACAGGATGCATTGAGGCAGTCGTGAGCGTCGCGCGAGCCGGCGCGTCGCAACCACGACTCTTCATGCAGGCACGAAGTTTTTTCCACACAATAAGCCCATGCCAACCAAATCCGAAATCACCGAATTCCTGAAGAAGGAATTCCCGCAAACCAAATGCGTCGTGGACGCCGTCGGAAATCGCTCCGCCACCATCCGGCACGACATCGGCGTAAGCGAGCTGCGACCCGGCGGCACGGTGTCGGGCCCGGTCATGATGACGGTCGCCGACGTCGCGCTCTACGTGGCCATACTCGGCGAAATCGGCATCGTCCCGCTGACGGTGACGACCAGCCTCACCATCAACTTCCTGCGCAAGCCCTCGTCGGACCGCCCCATCATCGGAGTCTGCAAGCTGATGAAGCTGGGCAAGTCGCTCGCCGTCGGGGAAGTCTGGCTGCACTCCGAAGGGCTCGATGAGCCCGTGGCCCACGTCGTGGGTACGTATTCGATTCCCAGGAAGACGGCATGACCGCCGATCAGCTGAAGGCCCGGATCAAGGTCTGCATGTTCGACCAGTACGGCACGGTCGTGGACATGCAGAAGGGTCTCGTCGAGGCCGTCACGCCCTACCTCAGGAACAAGGGCTGGACCGGCAAGCCGGATTCTTTCGTCACCTGGTGGCGACGCACGCATTTCGAGAACTCGATGATCGACGCGCTGCTGCACAAGACGCACACGCCTTACCGCGAGATCGGGCACCGTGCCGTCGCCTACACTCTCGAGCGTGCCGGCATCGCGTTCACCATCGACGAGGTGCGCGACCTCGTGGCGCAAATCGAAAAGCTCAAGCCGTTTCCGGACGTGCCGGAAGCACTCGCCCGCCTGCGAACCCGCTACCGGATCGCAGTGCTGTCGAACGGGGATCCGGACATGCTGGAGGCGGCCAAGGCGCACCACGGAATCGAGTTCGATGCCGTGATTTCGGTCGCCGTCGCCAACTCATTCAAGCCGCACGTAGCAACCTACACCAGCGCGGCTGGCCTGCTGAACGTGCGCATGGACGAAGTCCTGTTCGTGGCGAACCACGCTTTCGATTGCATCGGTGCCAAGGCTGCCGGCATGCACGCCGCCTTCATCGATCGCCGCGCGCGGCCCTTCGGCATGACGCCGCACCAGCCCGACCTCATCGTTTCCGACATGAAGAGCCTGGCGCAATTGCTGGCTTGAGCAGCCTGGCAAGCGGCTGCGCACGCGCGATGCACATCGCCCGCTGGAAAGCCTTACCATGGCTGTTCATGATCGTCGAAGGACGGGTTTCATGCGGAACTTTCTCGTGCTCGCGGCAGCCTGTGGCCTGCCGCTGTTGACCCCCGCCGCCTTTGCCGCCGACCCCTGCAGCTTTCTTTCGCAGGCCGATGCCGCCGCGCTGACCGGACAACAAATCGCGAGCGTCGATCCCTCCGGACCCACGAAGGATGAAGACTCGGGCGGC
>DASZTG010000049.1:0-108718 GCA_035548375.1 Burkholderiales bacterium | reverse complement strand
CGAGACCGATGTCGTCACGGCCTGGAAAGTGCTCACGGACTACGACCGGCTGGCCGAGTTCATCCCTGGCATGCTGGAGAGCCGCATGGTTTCGCGCGATGGGCCGCGCGTCGTGGTGGACCAGCGCGGCGAAGCCACGTTCCTCTTCCTGACGTTTCCGATGTCGGTTCGCCTCGACATCGAAGAACGTCCCTTCGAGCGCATTGTCTCAAACGCCATCGGCGGGAATTTCAAGGACCTGCGCGGCGAGTATCGCCTGGAGCCCCGGGGCCCCGCGATGACGTTGCGCTACGAGGGAAAATTCACGCCGGATTTTGGATTTCCGCCGCTGCTTGGTAATCTGATCGTGCGTTCGACCGCGGAACGCAGGTTCGGCGCGATGGTGCGGGAAATCGAGAAGGTGAAAGGCGGCGACGCTGCCGCGCCTTCGAAATAGGACGAAGCAAAATTCTTGTCGCGGAGCGGGCGGCGGGTGCGGCAAACGGAATGGATATGGAAAAGCTCCAGGTCGTCACCTACAACATCCACAAGGGGTTTTCCCAGTTCAAGCGGCGCATGGCCGTGCACGACCTGCGCGAGAGCCTGCGCGGCATCGGTGCCGACGTGGTTTTCCTGCAGGAGGTGCAGGGCCTGCATGAAAAGCATTCCACGCGCCACCACAACTGGCCGCACGCCCCCCAATACGAATTCCTCGCCGACTCCATCTGGAACGATTTCGCCTACGGCAAGAACGCCGTCTATGACGAAGGCCACCACGGCAACGCCATCCTGAGCAAGTATCCGATCGTGCGATGGGACAACGAGGACATCTCCATGCACGGCAGCGAGAGCCGCGGCCTCCTGCATTGCGAGATCGCCGTGCCGGGATGGAAGCAGCCGCTGCACTGCCTGAACGTGCACCTCGGCTTGCTGGCGCACTGGCGCAGGAAGCAGATCCTGAAAATGAAGGAGCGCATCGCGGCACTCGTGCCGGAGGACGCGCCCATGGTCATCGCCGGCGATTTCAACGACTGGCGCCGCATGGCCAGCGATGCCATGGTCGAGGCCTTGAACGTACACGAAGTCTTCGAATCGACCTCCGGCCGGCCGGCCAGGAGCTTCCCCGCCTTCCTGCCGATGCTGCATCTCGACCGCATCTACGTGCGCGGCTTTTCGGTCGAGCGCGCCCATGCGCACAAGGAACGCACGTCCTCCCGGGTTTCGGACCACATCGCCCTGTCGGCACGACTCGTCCGCAAGATATGAGGTTTCGCGGTGGCAACCGCATCGACCTGCTGGGTAACGGCGAGCAGTTCTTTCCCGCGCTCGAACGCGAAATCGATGCCGCAAGGCATGAAATCCACCTCGAGACCTACATCTTCGAAGACGATGCGACCGGCCACCGGATTGCCCAGGCGCTCCTGCGGGCCGCGGGCCGCGGCGTGGCGGTTCGCCTGCTCGTGGACGGCTTCGGTTCGCGCGGGTTCGCCGCCGGCCTGCATGACGATTTTTTGCGCGCTGGCGTGCAGTCGCTGATATTCCGCCCCGAAAAATCGCTGCTGAAATTCCGCCGGACCCGGCTGCGCAGGCTGCACAGGAAGCTGGCGGTGATCGACGGCAGCGTGGGATTTTGCGGGGGCATCAACATCATCGACGACCTTTATTCAGGCGGCCCCGAATATCCGCGGTTCGACTACGCGGTACGCGTGCAGGGGCCGCTGGTCGCGGACATGCATGCGACCGTGCGGAACGTCTGGACGCGGGCGGCCTGGACGCACATGCGTCCGCGCTGGGCCGAAGTTTTCCGCGAGGCGCCGATCCCTTCTGCCGCGGGGGCTTGCAGGGCAGCGCTCGTCGTGCGCGACAACTTCCGACACAGGCACGACATCGAGCGCGCCTACCTGACCGCGATCAGGAACGCGGAATCCGAGGTGATCATCGCCAATGCCTATTTCCTTCCCGGCAAGCGTTTTCGCCGCGCCCTGCGGCGGGCCCGCGAGCGCGGCGTTCGCGTGGTCCTGCTGCTGCAGGGGCGCATGGAATACCTCCTCGTCCACTACGCCACCCGTGCGCTGTATCACCAATTGCTCGAGGCGGGCGTGGAGATCCACGAATACCAGCGCAGCTTCCTGCACGCCAAGGTCGCGGTCGTGGATGGAAGGTGGGCGACCGTGGGATCTTCGAACATCGATCCGGTCAGCCTGCTGCTTGCGCGCGAAGCCAACGTCTTTGTCGAAAGCGAGGCGTTTGCCGGGGAGTTGCGCAGGAGCCTGCAAGCCGCGATTTCCTCGGGTGCAACCCTCGTGGACAGAGGCTACGCCGCGCACATCGGCTGGTGGAACAGGTTCGCTTCCTGGACGGCTTACGCGCTGCTGCGCACGCTCACCGGCATATCGAGCTATGGTCGCGCGCGGGATTTTCTCTAGCGCGCAGAAACCGCCTTACAATTTTTAACAACATGCGCGTGGTCCGCAGGGAATAATGATTTCGCAGACTATGGAGTGAACTTCGCGGTCCGCTCCACTGCAGTTCCTAGCCATGTTCTTACGCATTTTGCGTGCGGGCGCATCTGTCGATGCGCCCGTTTTCTTTTTGGCGGTCGTGGCGCCGGGAAACGGCGCGCCGTACTTCGACGACGCTTATTTCGCAGGGGCGGGCGCCGGCGCCGGGGTGGGTTGCGCAGCAGCGGGTTGCGAGGGTGCCGGCGAGATCGATATCGGATCCTCGATGATCTTGACGCCGGTGATGAAGTGGCCGGTTTCGCCGAAGCAACTCGACGGCAGGCCGATGTGTTCCTCGTAGTGCAGGGAAACACGCCTGCCGATCGACCGATTGATCTCGTCCGCGATTGAATCCGTGCGGATCGTGAAGAAAAATTTCTCGGCGACCGTCCCGGGCATCGTCACCAGCGCGAGTTCGCCTTCCCAGGTTTTGCAAAGCCATCCCTTCTTCGAGAGTTTCTGCACATAGCCCGCGCGTTCGCCGGCAGAATAGCTCCAGTTCAGCACCACCCAGGTATAGCCGGCGAGCAAGAGAATGGCGACAACGAGCAGGCCTGTCAGCCAGCGAGCCACTGCACCCATGATTTGATTTTTCTCCCCAGTCTGGACGGGCGACGCCGGAACACGCGTCCCGGCTTGCCTTGCGTCGCATCCGGTCCAATATACAACAAGGAGGCGTCCGGTCGAACTGTCCGAGCGGTGTTTGGATTACACTTTTTCGGACCATCCCCGGCGCTGCATCCGTCTCTTCCTGTACGAAGCATCTTGGACCATCCCACTTCCGCGACGCGCGCGGCCGGGCCTGCGGCCTGGCGGCGCAATGACTGGCAAACGATCCGCAAGCTCGTCCCCTATCTGATGGAGTACAAGGGTCGGGTGGCGGTGGCATTGCTATGCCTGGCGCTGGCAAAGGTCGCGAACGTCGGCGTGCCGCTCGTCATGAAGGAGATCGTCGATTCGCTCGACGCGAAGCACGCCGTGCTCGCGCTGCCGTTCGCCCTGTTGGCCGTATACGGGATATTGAGGCTTTCCACCACGATGTTCGCGGAACTGCGCGACATCGTGTTCGTGCGCGTGGCGAAACGGGCCATCCGGCGCGTCGCCCTGCAGGTGTTCCGGCACCTGCACAGCCTGAGCCTGCGCTTCCACCTGGAGCGGCAGACCGGCGGCGTCTCGCGCGACATCGAGCGCGGCACCCGCGGCATCGCGACGTTGCTGAGCTACCTGCTGTTTTCGATCATTCCCGTCATCATCGAATTTTCGCTGGTCGCCTTCGTGCTGCTGGCCAAGTTCGACTGGCGCTTCATGGCCATCACCATGGGCGCGGTCGTCGTCTATCTGGGCTTCACCATCGTCGTGACCGAATGGCGCATGGACATCCGGCGGCGAGCCAACGAGCTCGACGCCAAGGCCAACACTCGCGCCATCGACAGCCTGCTCAACTACGAGACGGTCAAGTACTTCAACAACGAGGAATTCGAGGCGGGACGATACGACGAAAGCCTTAAGAAATTCGAGGCCGCCGACGTCAAGAACGAAGCGTCGTTGGGGGCGCTCAACATCGGGCAGAGCCTGGTCATCGCGGTAGCCGTGACGGCCCTGATGATCCTCGCGGCGCAGGGCGTGGTGGGCCAGAAGCTCTCCCTCGGCGACCTCGTGCTGGTCAACGGCCTGCTGATCCAGCTCTACATCCCGCTCAACTTCCTCGGCATGGTCTATCGCGAGATCAAGCAATCGCTGGTGGACATGGACAAGATGTTCCGGCTGCTGGTCGAGAACCGCGAAGTCCAGGATGCGCCCACCGCGATCGAACTGGTCGCGCAACGGCCGACGGTGGTGTTCGAGCACGTGGAGTTCAGCTACGAACCGCGACGCGCCATCCTGCACGACGTGAGTTTCGCGATTCCCGTGGGGCACACCGTGGCCGTCGTCGGATCCAGCGGCTCGGGAAAATCCACGCTGGCACGGCTGCTCTACCGCTTCTACGACGTCAACGGCGGTCGAATCAGCATCGACGGCATCGATATTCGCGACGTCACGCAGAGCAGCCTGCGCGCGGCGATCGGGATCGTGCCGCAGGATACGGTGCTGTTCAACGACACCATTTTCTACAACATCGCCTACGGCGATACGCAGGCTTCCCGGGAAGACGTCGTCGCCGCCGCGCGCTCCGCCCATATCCACGATCTCATCGAATCGTTACCGGACGGCTATGACACGATGGTCGGGGAACGCGGCCTGAAACTATCCGGTGGGGAAAAGCAGCGCGTGGCGATCGCGCGGGCATTGCTGAAAAATCCTGAAATCCTGATTTTCGACGAGGCGACTTCCGCGCTGGATTCGAAGTCCGAAAAAGCGATCCAGGCGGAACTCAAGCGCATCTCGCAAAGCCGCACGACGCTGACCATTGCGCATCGGCTGTCGACCGTCATCGATGCCGATCAGATCCTGGTGATGGAGGAAGGACGCATCGTGGAGCGCGGCACCCATCGCGATTTGCTGGCGCAAGGCGGCACCTATGCGCACATGTGGGCCCTCCAGCAGGAAGAGGAAAGGATAGGCGAACTCGCCGAACTGGCTGCCGATACTGCCTGAGAGAAGGCCTGGGCCTCAAGGTTCGCCGTGAAGCCACCGTAGGTTGCATGTAACTTGCATAGAAACACCCGGCGAATGAACGCATCAGGCGTTGAATCTCACCGGTTTATTGAAAATCTTCCCTTAGTCTTTGATTTTTGATATCTTGCCTTGCGCCCTGATGGGGGATCCTTACCCGTAGGATAGCGTGGAGCCAAGGCAGGGCGCCGGCAGTGCTGGGAACAGATCCATCGAGATAACAATAGGTTATAAAGCGTCGACTCAGATGAAAACGATACTTTTGTTCCTCGGCGCCGTATTGACGGCCTGCGTTGCCCCCGCATTTGCCGCCGAGGGAATAGTCAAGACCGGCGCGCAACCCTCACGTTTCTCGGCAAAACCTGTCGCATTGCGGCTGCGTTCCAGTGCCGTCCTGGTGGTCGCGCAGGATTCCGGCGAGCAATTGTTCGCCAAGAACGTCGACCAGATCATGCCGATCGCTTCCATTACGAAGCTGATGACGGCGATGGTGGTGCTCGATTCCGGCCTGCCCCTGCTCGAGACCATCGAAATCGACAAGGAAGACATCGACCGGCGCAAGGGCTCCCATTCCAAGCTGCAGGTGGGCACGTCGCTCATGCGCGCGGAAATGATGAAGCTGGCGCTGATGGCGTCGGAAAACCGCGCCGCGGCTTCGCTGGCGCGGAATTTCCCGGGCGGCACGGATGCATTCGTCGCCGCGATGAACCAGAAGGCCGCCGAGCTCGGCATGGCGAATACGCATTTCGAAGACCCGACCGGGCTGACGCCGGACAATGTCTCGACGGCGGAAGACCTGGCGAAGATGGTTGCCGCGGCGCATACCTACCCGCTGATCCGCGAATACACGACTTCGGATTCCTTCAAGATCGAATCCGAGGACAAGCGCCGTCGCCGCCTGCTGTCCTACGTGAACTCGAACAGGCTGATCAAGAGCCGCCAGTGGGATATCGGCTTGTCGAAGACGGGCTACATCAGCGAAGCGGGCCGCTGCCTGGTGATGCAGGCGATGATCGCCGAGAAGCCGGTCATCATCGTCTTGCTGGATTCCTGGGGCAAGCTGTCGCGCATCGCGGACGCCAACCGCATCAAGCGCTGGATCGAGGCCGACATCCTGCGCATCTCGGGCTGAACCGCCCTTTTCCGATCCGGCGGCTCAGGCCACCTTCGCGCCCGGCAAATGGCCGAGAGCGCGTGAAATTTCCTCCGCGGTCTGCCTGACCCGGCCATACCACGTCTTGTCGATGCGATTGGCCGGTGCTGACAGCGACAGCCCGGCGACAAGCCGGCCCTCATCGTCGAGGATGCCGGCTCCTATGCAGCACACGCCGCTTTCGGCTTCCTCGTTGTCGATCGCGTAGCCGAGCTTGCGCACGCGTTCCAGTTCCTTCGTCAGCGCTTCCGTATCGCGAATCGTGTTTTTGGTAAAAACCTCCAGCCCAGTGCGCTGCGCGTATTCCCGGCATTTCTCGGGACCGTCTTCCAGCAAGAACAGCTTACCCACGGCCGTGATGTGCAGGGGCGCGCGTGCGCCGATCAAATGCACCACGCGCATCGCGGTCCGGTCCGACAGCAGGCGCTCGACGTAGACCATCTCATCGCCCTGTCGCACCGACAGGTTCACCGTCTCGTGCAAATCCTGGTGCAGTCGGCGCATGAAGGGCAACGCTTCCTGGCGCAGGTTGATGCGCGATTTCACCAGGTTGCCTAGCTCCAGCAATCGGATGCCCAGGCGATAGGTGCCCGGCTCGATGCGATCGACCATGCGGAATTCGACCATCATGTTCAGGATCCGGTGGGCCGTCGACGGATGCAAGCCGGTGGTACTCGCCAGCCGCTTGAGATTGACCGGTTCGTCGTTTTGCGCCAGCGCGTCGAGCAAATCCATCATGCGCTCGATGACTTGAATGGACGTTTTTCCGTTTGCTGCCGCCACGATAATCGAGAGGTCCAATTGTGCGATGCGGAAATTTTACATGCCGAAACCCGCGCCTACAACCCTGAATCGATGCGGACGGGCGGACGACAAAATGTCGCGTGCTATGATTCCGACCTGACTGCGCTGCGCCGCCGGATCGATGCGCGGCGTGCCTTGCCCGGCATTTTCAGCGGGAGGGTGCGCAGATCGCCTGTTGGATTCCACCGTGGCAGGAAACGTATTCGTGCCTGCGACTGGCCGCGCGGCATTGCCAAACTCCGGGAGAGGCATGAAAGTCGGATTGTTCGTAACCTGTCTGGTTGACCTGATGCGGCCAAGCATCGGTTTTAGCTCCGACGTCACGCGCGGGGCGCATGAGTCTGCACTGAAACCTCGCTTGGCACGCGACAAGGCGGGAAATCCATGAAAGTCGGCCTGTTCGTTACCTGTCTCGTAGATTTGATGCGGCCAAGCATCGGTTTTGCCTCCCTGAAACTGCTCGAGGCTGCGGGGTACGACGTGGTCGTTCCCGTGAGCCAGACATGTTGCGGGCAGCCTGGATATAACTCGGGGGACCGCAAGGCTGCCCAGGCACTCGCGAAGAAAGTGCTGAATGAATTTGCCGGGTGCGATTTCGTCGTCGTGCCTTCGGGCTCCTGCGGCGGCATGATTCGCGCGCACTATCCCGAGCTGCTTTCGGAATTTGCCGACCTCGCCGGCGAAGTCGAGGCGCTGGCGCGCAAGACCTACGAGCTCACGGATTTCCTGGTAAACGTGGCGCGCATCGACAGCGTGCCGGGGCAGTTCAGCGGCGCGGTCACCTACCATGACTCCTGTTCCGGCCTGCGCGAATTGAACGTGAAGACGCAGCCGCGCGCGCTGCTGTCGAAAGTGCCGGGCTTAAGCGTGCGCGAGATGCAGCAGCCGGAGCAATGCTGCGGCTTCGGCGGCACCTTCTCGGTGAAGTACGGCGACATCTCCGCCCGCATCGCCGACCTCAAGTGCGAGGACGTGCAGTCGACCGGGGCGAACGCGCTGGTGCTCGGCGACCTGGGCTGCATGCTGAACATCGAAGGGCGCCTGCGCCGGCGCGGCGACAATCGCACGCAGGTTCTCCATGTCGCCGAAGTGCTGGCCGGCATGACGGATCCGCTGCGCGACATGGACCGCCGTACCGGCGATTAGGCGCGAGCAAGCGACGATGCAGATCTCATCCAACGAATTCAAACAGGTGGCGAGTCGAAAACTCGCCGATGCCAAGGTTCAGAAGGCGCTGCGCAACGCCAAAGGCAAGCTGGTGGTCGCGCGCGCCAAAGTCATCGGCGAACTGGACAACTTCGAGGATATCCGCGAAGCCGCCGCGCGCATCCGCGACTACTCCCTCGCCAACATGGACCTGCTGCTCGAGGAATGGGAGAAGCGGGCGGTGGCGGCGGGAACCATCGTGCACTGGGCGGAATCGCCGCAGCAAGTCAACGACCTCGTGATCGAGATCGCGCGCAAGCACCAGGTGCGCAAGATCATCAAGTCCAAGTCGATGCTGGGCGAGGAAACCAACCTGAACCATGCGCTCGAGCAGGCCGGGCTCGACGTGCGCGAGACCGACCTCGGCGAATACATCATCCAGCAGTTCGGCGAGACGCCTTCGCACATCATCGCGCCCGCCACGCACAAGTCCAAGGACGACATCGCCGACCTGTTCGCCGACAAGCACAAGCGGCCCCGCCTGGACGACATCGCCGCGCTGACCCACGAGGCGCGCGAAGTGTTGCGCCCGCACTTCCTCGATGCGGACATGGGCATCAGCGGTGCGAATTTCCTGGTGGCCGAAACCGGCTCTTCCATGATCGTCACGAACGAGGGCAACGGGCGCATGACCACGACGATGCCGCGCGTGCACGTGGCCATCACCGGCGTCGAGAAAATCCTGCCGACGCTGGAGGACGTGTCGCTGCTGCTGCGGCTGCTGACGCGCTCCGCGACCGGCCAATCCATCAGCAATTACCTTTCCTTCACGACGGGACCCAAACGCGCCGGGGACAAGGACGGCCCCGGCGAATTCCACGTCATCATCGTCGACGCCGGGCGCACGAAGATCCTCGCCTCGGACATACGCGAAGCGCTGCGCTGCATCCGTTGCGGCGCCTGCATGAACCACTGTCCGGTCTACCAGAACATCGGCGGTCATGCCTATGGCTGGGTGTATCCCGGGCCGATCGGATCCATTCTCACGCCCGCCTACAAGGGCATCGAGAATGCCATCGACCTGCCGAACGCGGCGACGCTCTGCAATCAATGCGGCGTCGTGTGCCCGGTCAAGATTCCCCTCCCGGATCTCATGCGCAAGCTGCGTGAAAAGCAGGTCGAAGCGAACCTGCGGCCCTGGACGGAGCGGTTCGGCTTGCGCACATGGGCCTGGGCTGCGCAGAGACCGGCGATCTACGGAATGTTCGCGCGCATCGCATCCCGCCTCGGCAAATGGTTCGGCGGACGCGACCGGCTGTTGCACAGGTTGCCGGCCGCGGGCGCGGAGTGGACTTCCGGCAGGGATTTTCCGGCCCCGCGAGGCAAGACCTTTCGCGAACTGTATGGCCGGCATAGAAGCCGGAGGATGCCATGAGCGCCCGCGACAACATCTTGAGACGCATCCGCGAGGCCAACGGTCGCGCGGCGGTGGCAGAGGCGGCCGAGAAGCAGGCCGTCCTGGAACGCATCGATTCGCGCCGGCGCGGGCCGATGCCGACGATGACCTGGGATCTGCTCCCGCGGTTCCGCGAGCGATGCATCGCGATGATGTCCACGGTGGGTGAGGCGGGAACACTCGCGGACGTGCCGCGCGCGGTGGCAGCGTACGTGAAGGAAAAGCATCTTCCCGTTGCCGGCGCGTGCTGGCCGGAATTCGCGCACCTGGATTGGCACGGCGCAGGCCTGGCGATCGAAGCGCGGCCCAGCAGCGGTGTCGACAAGCTCGGCGTCACCGGCGTTTTCTGCGCGGTGGCCGAGAACGGCACGCTGATGCTGCTGTCCGGCGAGGATACGCACGCGACGACCAGCCTGTTGCCGGAGAACCATATCGCGGTGGTGCCCGCATCGCGCATCGTGCGTGCGATGGAAGACGGCTGGGACCTGTTGCGCCGCGAGCGCGGCAATTTGCCGCGCCAGGTGAATTTCGTCTCGGGGCCATCGCGCACGGCCGACATCGAGATGACCCTCGTGCTCGGCGCGCACGGACCATTCCGCGTTCACGTCGTAGTGGTTGGCGGGTAGGGGCACCGGCGCGGGCGGCATCGCGCCTTTGTTCCCGACGGCCTGCGGGCGGGGGTTGTCGATTTCGCGTGCACGCCTTGCACCGTTGTCTCGAGTTCATGCAGCCGGCATTGCGTGCCGGCTCGCAGTCGGGGCCAAAAAAATTCCGCGGGCCAATGAATTCCTGCCCGCATCGTCTGGTCAAAGCCCGGCATGGACGACATAGGATTTCTGCCTTCGTTTCCGCTCGTTGCCGGCAACACGATGCTCGTCGGCGCGATCCTGCTTTGCGGGCTCGCCGCGGGTCAGGTGTTCGTGCGCGTATTCAGGTTGCCTCGCATCACGGGTTTCGTCGCGGCGGGACTGCTTCTCGGCCCCGGCGTACTCGGCATCCTCGATCAATCGATCTTGGGCGACCTGTCGATCTTCGTCGACATATCGCTTGGCCTGATCCTGTTCGAACTTGGCCGCAGGCTGGATTTTCGCTGGCTCACGCACGACCGCTGGCTTCTCGCATCGAGCGTCGCGGAAAGCCTGCTCTCGTTCCTGTTCGTCTACGGGACCCTGCGCCTGTTCGACATTGCGCCGATCTACGCGGGAACCGCGGCCGCGATCGCCATGGCGACCTCGCCCGCGGTGGTGATCATGATCGTGCACGACCAGCGCGCGAAGGGTCCGCTCACCGAACGGCTGCTCGCGCTGACGGCTCTGAACAACGTGTTCGCATTCCTGCTGATCGCGTTGCTGTTCGGCTTCGTGCACCTCGAATATCGCGCGAACTGGCCGAGGACGCTGTTGCATCCGCTGTACCTGATCGTCGGCTCGGCGGGGTTGGGTTTCGTTGCCTTCATCGTCGCGCGCACGCTGGGGCGCTGGCTGGGCAAGCGCGAGGACCTGCAGTTCGGCATGCTGCTCGGCGTCATCGTGGGCACCGTCGGGTGTGCCATCTCGTTCAAGCTTTCGGTGCTGCTCGCGCTGCTCGCCTTCGGCGTGTTCGTGAAGAATCTCGACCGGATGCACGATGTCACGGCGGTTGAATTCGGCCCAAGCGGGCAGTTCTTCATGGTCATGCTGTTCGTCATCACCGGCGCGGGCTTGCGGCCCGCCGAATTGGCCGCGGCCGGTGCCGTGGGTGCCGCGTTCGTGCTTACGCGCATGGCGGGCAAGCTTGCCGGCATCGGGCTGTTCGCGCCGCTTTCCGGGATTACGCGAAGGAAGGCGATGCTGCTGGGAACCGGCATGGTGCCGATGTCCGCGATCGCGGTGGTCATGGTGCAGGGCGCATCGGCGCTCTATCCGGAATTCGGCGCCGGGCTGTCTTCGATCGTGCTCTCGGCCGTGGTGATCCTGGAACTGGTTGGGCCGCTCGCCACGCAGTGGGCGCTGCGTCGCGCAGGAGAGGCCGAGCCGTTGCCCCGGGGAAATGCATGACGCTCGAGTTCAGCCATTCCGACGACTTCACCATGGGGGTGGAGCTCGAGCTGATGATCCTCAGCACGCACGACTGGAACCTGATCCGCGGCGCGGGCGACCTGCTGGCGCTCATCGAGAAAGAAAAGCACGCCGGCGACATCAAGCCGGAAATCACCGAAAGCATGATCGAGATCAGCACCGGGGTGCACACGGACTACCGCGAGATGCTGGTCGAGCTCACGGCGATCCGAGATACCGTGGTCGGAAACGCGCGCCGCCTGAACCTGGCCATTGCCGGCGGCGGGGCGCATCCCTTCCAGCACTGGAGCGAGCAGCGCATTTTCCCGAAGGAGCGTTTTTTCCACCTGCACGAGATGTACGGCTATCTCGCCAAGCAATTCACGGTGTTCGGACAGCACATCCACGTCGGTGCCAGCAGCGGTGACGATGCGATCTACCTGCTGCACATGATGTCGCGCTACATCCCGCATTTCATCGCGCTGTCCGCCTCCTCGCCGTTTTTCCAGGGCATGGATACCGCGTTCGACTCGTCGCGCCTGAACAACATCAACGCCTTTCCGCTGTCCGGCACCATGCCCTTCGTCGCGGACTGGAGCGAGTTCAACGGCTACTTCGACACCATGCGCGACCTGAAGGTCGTGGAGAGCATGAAGGATTTCTACTGGGACATCCGGCCCAAGCCCGAATTCGGCACGATCGAGATCCGCGTGTGCGACACGCCGCTGACCATCGAGAAAGCCGCGGCGCTCGCGGCCTACGCGCAGGCGCTTGCGCGCCACCTGATGCTCGATCGCCCGCGCAAGCCCACGCTGGACGTATACCGCGTCTACAGCTTCAACCGCTTCACCGCGTGCCGGTACGGTCTCGAGGCCGGCTTCATCGACGCCGGCTCGCGCACCCGGCGCACGCTGAAGGAAGACATCCTGGAAACGCTGCCGCTGCTCGTTCCGCATGCGCAGGCGCTGGGGTCCGTCGACGCGCTGGAGGTGATCCGGCGCAGCGTCGATTCGGGCGTCAACGATGCCTCCTGGCTCAGGGCCGAGCGCGCCTCGGGCCAGACGCTGAACGACGTGGTCCGGCGCCAGAGCCACCTCTGGTTCGCCGGCGAAGCCGCCGTCGCGGAGGCCTCCGCGAAGTAGGCCCCGAGCGTCATGGTTTGCCGCGATGGCGCGGCCGGCTATGATTCGATGCATCCATGCTTTCCGGCATTCCCCCCGATTTCCTGCTGTTCGCGCTGACGCTTTTGGGCGTCGCCGTGTTTCACCGCCATACCTTGCTCGTGGCGCTGCTGGGGCTCTTCACTATCCTCGCCTACAAGCTGGCCGTGACGGGCTTCGACACCGGCCCTGGCGTGGCCGGGCTGCTCGCGCACCTGGAGCATGAATGGGTGATCCTTTCCAACCTGTTCGCGCTGCTGGTCGGCTTCGCGCTGCTGTCGGCGCATTTCCATGACAGCGGCGTGCCCGACCTGCTGCCGCGCTTCCTGCCCGATGACTGGAAGGGCGGCTTCGTGTTGCTGGTGATGGTGTTCGTGCTGTCGAGCTTTCTCGACAACATCGCCGCGGCCGTCATCGGCGGCACGGTGGCGTCATCGGTGTTCCGCGGCAAGGTCCATGTCGGCTATCTGGCGGCCATCGTGGCGGCGTCCAATGCCGGCGGTTCCGGCAGCGTCATAGGCGACACCACCACCACCATGATGTGGATTGCCGGCGTCGATCCCCTGCTGGTCCTGGATGCCTACATCGCGGCCGGCACCGCGCTGCTGTTCCTTGGCGTATTCGCCGCGCGCCAGCAGCAGCGCCATGCGCCCATCTCGGCGGATCCGCAAGGCCATGTCCGGGTCGACTGGGTGCGCCTGGGAATCGTGGTTTTCCTGCTGGGCACCGCAGTCGCCGCCAATGTCGTGGTCAACGTCGAGTTTCCGCAGGCGGCGGATCGATTTCCCTTCATCGGCGCGGCCATCTGGGTCGCCCTGCTGGCGAGCGCCCCGCTGCGCCGCCCGGACTGGAGGAAGGTGCCACCGGCCGCTCGCGGCAGCGTGTTCTTGCTGTCCCTGGTGCTGGCGGCGTCGCTCATGCCGGTCGAAAAGCTGCCGCCGGCCTCGTGGCAAAGCGCCCTGGGCCTGGGGTATGTGTCAGCGGTGTTCGACAACATTCCGCTGACGGCGCTGGCGTTGAAGCAGGGTGGGCACGACTGGGGAATGCTGGCCTATGCCGTCGGCTTCGGCGGGTCGATGATCTGGTTCGGGTCTTCGGCGGGCGTGGCGCTGTCCAGCCAGTTCCCGGAATCCCGGTCCGTCTTCGCCTGGGTCCGCCACGGCTGGCACGTCGCCGTCGCCTATCCACTGGGCTTTTTCGCGCTGCTGTGGGTGCTGGGATGGCATGCGGATGCGCATCCCGGCCGGCCGGGCGCCGTTTCGCCGGCCAAATCCGGGGCGGCCATGCCTGAAAATGCCTCTCCGGAGGGCATCCTCCTTGCCCAGCAAGGCGGCAAAGCGCTACCCTTCGGTTCCCCGTGGCACGACGCGCCACAGGCAACAGAACGCCCATGAAGAAGAAAATCCTGGTCACCCGCGAAGTTTTCGACGAAACCATAGCTTTCCTGGGCGGGCACCTGGAGGTCGAGTCGAACCAGTCCGACCGCCAGTACACGCGCGAGGAACTGATCGCGAAGCTGCAGGGAAAGGACGGCGCGCAGACTTCCTCCAGCGACCGCGTCGATGCGGAGCTGCTGGACAAGTGCCCGAGCGTTCGCGCGGTCTGCAACACGGCGGTGGGCTACAACAACATCGACGTAGACGCCTGCACGCGCCACGGCGTGATGGTGACGAACACGCCCGGCGTGCTGACCGAAAGCGTCGCCGACTATTCGATGGGCCTGATCATCGCCACCTGCCGGCGCATGACCGAGGGCGAGGCCTACCTGCGCACCGGCGAATGGAAGGGATCCTTCCTGAAGCAGCTGCTCGGCCGCGACGTACACGGCGCGACCCTGGGCATCGTCGGCTTCGGGCGCATCGGCCAGGCCATCGCCAGGCGTGCGCGCGGCTTCGACATGAAGATTCTTTACCACAGCCGCAATCGCGCAGCGCCGGAAGCCGAACGGGAATCCGGCGCAGCCTACATGGGCAAGGAAGAGCTGCTGCGCACCGCGGACATCGTGCTGCTGATCCTGCCGTTCACGCCCGAGACGCAGCACTACATCGGCGCCAAGGAAATCGCGCTGATGAAGCCCACGGCGGTGCTGGTCAACATGGCGCGCGGCGGCATCGTCGACGATACCGCGCTGATCGAGGCGTTGAAGAAAAAGACCATCTGGGCGGCGGGCGTGGATGTCTACGAGAACGAGCCCAAGGTCAATCCCGGATTCTTTGGCCTGACCAACGTCGTGCTGTCGCCGCACATCGCCAGCGCGTCGGAGCCGACCCGCCAGGCCATGGCCATGACGGCGGCGAAGAACCTCGTCGCGGCAATGGCCGGCCAGGCGCCGCCGAACCTGCTCAATCCCGACTACAGGAAGTTTCTCAAGGCCTAGACGACGACCGACGCGGTGTGGCGCCGCGTCCCGGAAAACAACAATGACAGAACTCTACAGACTGGGCTTGCGCGACGCGGCGTTGCGCATGCGCTCCGGAAAACTGACCAGCGTGCAGTACACGCGCGACCTCATGGCGCGCATCGACGCGCTGGAGAAGGACGTGCGTGCCTGGCAGTGGCTGGACCGCGGACGCGCGCTGGAACTCGCGGCGAAGGCCGACAAGGCCGACAGCGCCATGCGCGTCGCGCACCCGCTGCACGGCGTGCCGATCGGGGTCAAGGACCTGTTCTATACCGCCGGCATCCCGACGGAGATGGGCGCGCGGGCCTATGCGGGATTTGTTCCCGACATCAACGCGGATGTCGTGGTGAGGCTCGAATCCGCCGGCGGCATCATGTTCGGCAAGACGGTGACGACCGAGACCGCGTTCATGGTGCCGTCCAAGACGCGCAATCCCTGGAACATCAAGCATACGCCGGGCGGATCCTCGAGCGGCTCGGCCGCGGCAGTGGCCGCGGGCTTCGTCGCCGGCGCGCTGGGCACGCAGACCAACGGCTCGGTCATTCGACCTGCCGCCTTCTGCGGCATCGTCGGCTACAAGCCGAGCGCGGGCCAGATATCGGCGCGCGGCGCGTTGCCGTTTTCGACCACGCTGGACCAGACCGGCGTGTTCGCGCGTTCGGTCGCCGACGCGGCCTTCCTCGCGTCCAGCCTGACCGCGCATCGCACCGTGATCACGCCGGACGTACGGCCGTTGCGCAATGCGCCCAAGCTCGCCGCGGTCAGGTCTCCGGTGTGGCACCTCGCCGAGCCGGACCAGCGCATGCAGTTCGAGGCGGACATCGGGCGCATGCGCGATGCCGGCGCATCGGTCGACGTGATCGAGATCGCCGGCATATTCGACGGCGCGCACAAGGTCCATCGGACCATCATGCTGTTCGAGGCCGCGCGGCTGGCGAAGAAGGCGCGCGAAATCTGGCGCGGCGGATTCTCCGACTACCTGAATGCCGCGCTGGACGAGGGCGAGGCGATCCGCGATGCGGATTATCGCGACGCCCTGAAGGTCCGCACGCAATTGCAGCAGAGCCTGGCGGAATTCTTCGACCGCGGCTATTCGGCAATCATGACGCCGCCGGCGACGGGCGAGGCGCCGGCGACGCTGGAGAATACGGGCGACCCGCGTTTTTGCAGCATCTGGACGCTGGTGGGACTGCCCGCGCTGACCATCCCGACCGGCAAGGGCAACACCGGCATGCCGCTCGGCTTGCAGCTCGTCGGCGCGGCGGAGGAAGAAAACTACCTGCTGGCGACGGCGGCGTGGTGCGAGCGCTATTCGCCGTTCACGGGGCTGGTTTGACGCGACGGCGCGCGCCCGAATCCTAGCGCTCGGCGGCGAGCGCCCGGTCGAGCTGCACGACGCCGCGCGATACGCGCTGGCTGATCAGCGGACCGGCGTCGATGCCCTCGGTATAAGACAGCACCGTATATCCGGTGTAGCCGTTTTTTTCCGCGAGCGTCTCGGCCGTGCGATGGAAAGTCTGGTTGGCCTCGCCGTCGCCGCCGATCGCAAAGCGTTTCTGGCGCAAGTCGATGCGGTAGCGGTCTTCGGCAAGCTTCGTGCTCTGGATGCCCCAGTTCGGAGCCATGGGATCGGCGAAATACCAGACCACCACGCCGGCAACCAATGCCCCCGCGATCGCCTCGTAGGAAATCTCCACGCTCGGGCTGACGAGCACGGACTTGTCGGCAATCAGCGGACTTGTCGAGCTGCACGCGCCACAGGCAAGGCTCAAGGCGACGCAGGCTGCCAGGGCTTTCGGTGAATTCATGTTTCGCATCCGCATCAGGGGTCTGAAAGCCATTACGGCGGCGCTTCGGCCCGCCTTGAGCCGCGGCTTTCAATCGCATCATCGTCGACTACAATTCGACCTCGCCCGGGTTCTCCGCCGGCTTCACGTTTTTTCGTCATGAGTTCCGCCCCGACTTCCCCGGAAAATTCATCCATCGACTGGCGCAGCCTGCGTGCCACGGTCGAACGCGGCATGCTGCAGAACCGCGCGTCTTTGCGTGGGCGCCTGCGCCGGCTCGAGGAGGCTGCGCGCGGCGGGAAGGACGTTGCCGCCGAATTGGCCACGCTGCTCGGCGCTGCGACGGCGTCGGCCGAGCGGGCCGCCGAGCGCAGGCGCTCGATACCGAAAGTCGCGTACCCGGAAGAGCTGCCGATCAGCGCGAGGCGCGGGGAAATCGCAGCCGCGATTCGCGACCACCAGGTCGTGATCGTCAGCGGCGAAACCGGATCGGGCAAGACCACGCAACTGCCCAAGATCTGCCTCGAACTCGGTCGCGGCGTGCAGGGCATCATCGGCCACACCCAGCCGCGCCGGATCGCCGCGCGGTCGGTGGCGGCTCGCGTGGCATCGGAGTTGCGCACGCCGCTGGGAGAATCCGTCGGATTCCAGGTGCGCTTCACGGACAAGACCGGCGCGGGGAACCACATCCGGCTCATGACGGACGGCATCCTGCTGGCACAGACGCAGGCCGATCGCTGGCTTTCGCAGTACGACACGCTGATCATCGACGAAGCCCACGAGCGCAGCCTCAATATCGATTTCCTGCTCGGCTATATCAAGCAGTTGCTGCCGCGCCGACCCGAACTCAAACTGATCATCACGTCGGCCACCATCGATGCCGCGCGTTTTTCCGCTCATTTCGGCAACGCGCCCGTGATCGAAGTGTCCGGCCGGCTCTATCCGGTGGATGTCTGGTACCGGCCCTTCGATGAAGATGACGAGGATGAGCACGAGATCGACCTGCCGCAGGCTATCGTCAACGCGGTGGACGAGGTCACGGCACGCACGAGCACCGGCGACGTGCTGGTCTTCCTGCCCGGCGAACGCGAGATCCGCGACGCGGCCGAGGCATTGCGAAAGCATCATGCTCAGGGCGTGGACATCCTGCCGCTGTTCGCGCGTCTGTCCGCGCAGGAACAGGAGAGGATATTTTCCGCCGACGGCAACGCGCGACGCATCGTCCTGGCAACGAACGTGGCGGAAACCTCGCTGACGGTCCCCGGCATTCGCTTCGTGGTCGATTCCGGCCTGGCCCGCATCAATCGCTATAGCTATCGCAACAAGGTCGAGCTGCTGCAGGTCGAGAAAATCTCGCGCGCCTCCGCCAATCAGCGCGCTGGCCGTTGCGGGCGCGTCATGAACGGCATCTGCGTGCGCCTGTACGGCGAGCAGGATTTCGCGGAGCGCGCGGAGTTCACCGACCCCGAAATATTGAGGTCATCGCTGGCGTCGGTCATCTTGCGCATGGGCGCGCTCAAGCTGGGCGACGTCGAGGATTTCCCGTTCGTCGATGCGCCGTCTTCGCGCATGATCGCCGACGGCTACCAGCTGCTGGCCGAGCTCGGCGCGGTCGACGAGAACAGGGCATTGACGCCGATCGGGCAGCAACTCGCCAAACTGCCGATCGACCCGCGCGTGGGGCGCATGCTCGTCGCCGCCAGGCAAGAGGGTTGCCTTGCCGAGGTTTTGGTCATCGCGGCCGCGCTGTCCGTGCAGGATCCGCGCGAACGTCCGATGGACAAGCAGGAGGCCGTCACGCAGGCGCATGCGGAATTCCTCGACGAGAAGTCGGATTTCCTGTCCTACCTGCGCATCTGGAAATGGTTCGGGGAAGCGCTCGCGCACAAGAAATCGAATCGCCGGCTGGTGCAGGATTGCCACGAGCGCTTCCTGTCCTACCTGAGGTTGCGCGAATGGCGCGAGCTGCATGCGCAGTTGTCGTCAATGGTGGCCGAGATGGATTGGCGCCCGAACGAGAAGGAAGCGAAATACGAAGAGATCCACCGCGCGCTGCTCGCGGGCCTGCTTGGCAACATCGGTTTCAAATCCGAGGAGGCGGGCCTCTACCTCGGTGCGCGGCAGATCAAGTTCGTGCTGAGCCCGGCCTCCGCGCTGAAGAGGAAGGGGCCAAAGTGGATCATGGCCGCGGAACTGACGGAAACGACGCGGCTTTACGCGCGCTGCGTGGCCGCGATCGAGCCGGAGTGGATCGAGCGCCTCGGCGAACATCTTGCCAAGCGCAGCTACCGTGAGCCGCACTGGTCGAAGGACAGCGGGTCGGTGGTGGCTTCCGAGCAGGTCAGCGTTTACGGCCTCGTCGTGGTGCCGAAACGGCGCGTGCAATACGGACCGATTGCGCCGAAGGAAGCGCGCGAGCTGTTCATTCGCGGCGCGCTGGTGGCCGGGCAATACGCGCAGCGCGCCGAATTCCTCGATCACAACCGCCATCTGATCGAAGACGTGCAGCAACTCGAGCACAAGTCGCGCAGACATGATGTGCTCGTGGACGAGGAAGCCATCTTCGCGTTCTATGCGCAACGCATCCCCGACGGCATCTGGAGTGTCGTCGACTTCGAGAAGTGGCGCCGGCAGGCGGAGCGAGCGAATCCCAAGCTGCTGTTCCTGAATCGCGAATACCTCATGCGCCACGCCGCCGAGCAGGTGACGGAGAACCTTTTCCCGGACGCAATGACCGTCGGCATGCAGACGTTCGACCTCGCGTATCGCTTCGACCCGGGACACGCGCTCGATGGGGTGACGATGATCGTTCCGCTGCACCTCTTGAACCAGGTCGACGAGCACCGCTGCGAATGGCTGGTACCGGGACTGTTGCGCGACAAGCTCACGCAGTTGATCAAAGGCCTGCCCAAGGGAATTCGCAAGCACTTCGTGCCGGTTCCGCAGGTCGTGACGTCCTGCCTGGAGATCCTCGATCCGGAAGACGGTCCGTTGCTGGAAGCATTATCGAAGGCGTTGTTCGCAAAGGTCGGCGTCGAGGTGCCGCTGGACGCGTGGGACGCGGCCGACCTGCCGGCGCACCTGCTGATGAATTTTCGCGTCGTCGACGAAAACGGTGCGGAGATCGCGGGCGGTCGCGACTTGCCGGCCTTGCGCACGCAACTCGGCGTCAAGGCGCGGCGCACGTTCAGCGAGACCGCGAGCACGGCCTTCGAGCGCAAGGGGGCGACGACCTGGGACTTCGGCGAATTGCCGGAACAGGTGGAGGTCGACAGGGGCAAGGGAAAGCTCATCGGTTATCCGGCAATCGTCGATGAAGGCAAGTCCGTCGGCCTGACCCTGCTCGACACCGAAGCCGAGGCCGAAGCCGCGACGCACCGCGGCCTGCGCAGGCTGTTCCAGCTGGCACTCCCGGAACAGATGAAGTCGCTCGCGCGCAACCCGCCGGGGTTCAACGAATTGCAGTTGCGCTACATGCTGATGGACGAGCAGGGCGGCAAGCCCGATAAGGCCGCGTTGGCCGACCGCCTGCGCGACGAACTCGTGACCGCGATCTGTGATCGCGCCTTCTTCGTCGAAGACGAGCCTGTGCGCGACCGCAAGCATTTCGACACGCGCGTGGCCAAGGGCAAGACGCGGCTCATGGACGTTGCGCAGGAAATTTGCCGTATCGCCGCCGAGATCCTGGTCGAATACCAGACACTGCGCGCGAAGCTGGGTCAGCCGGCCTATGCGGCGTGGCCGCGCGCCGTGGCGGATATTCGAAGCCAGTTGAAAGAACTGCTGCCGCCGGGCTTCCTGGCCAATATTCCCTTCGACAGGCTCAAGCACTATCCGCGCTATCTGAAGGCGATCGCCATGCGCCTCGACAAGATCGCTTCCAATCCCGAGCGCGATGCCAACTGGCAGCAGCAGCTCGCCCGCTACTGGCAAAGCTACCAGGCCCGCCTCACCGCGGATCGCGCCCGCGGCATACGCAATCCGAGGCTCGAGGAAATGCGCTGGATGCTGGAAGAGTTGCGGGTGTCGCTGTGGGCGCAGCAGCTCAAGACGCCTTACCCGGTATCGTTCAAGCGCGTCGAGAAAAACTGGAGCGAGATCTAGCCCGGACTGATAGCATCCGAGCAACAGGTCATCTTCGCGGGCAGATGGAAAAATCCTTCAGCAAAGAGATCGAGCTCCTGCGCCTGGGCCAGGGCGAGGTATTCCACGGCGAAGGCATCCTCGCCATCACGAAGGCGTTGCTGCAGTCCGGCGTCGCCTATGTCGGCGGCTACCAGGGTGCGCCGGTGTCGCACCTCATCGATGTCATGGTTCAGGCCGAGGACTACCTCGATACGCTTGGCGTGCACGTCGAGGCCTGTTCGAACGAGGCCTCCGCCGCTGCCATGCTCGGCGCGTCGATCCATTACCCGTTGCGCGGCGCGGTGACCTGGAAGTCCATCGTCGGCACCAACGTCGCTGCGGATGCACTGTCGAACCTGTCGTCGCCCGGCGTAACCGGCGGCGCGCTCATCGTCGTCGGCGAGGATTACGGCGAGGGCGCCAGCGTCATCCAGGAAAGGACGCACGCCTACGCGCTCAAGTCCTCGATGCTGATGCTCGATCCGCGTCCCGAGCTCGGCAACATGGTGCGCATGGTGGAAGAGGGCTTCGGACTGTCCGAGGCGTCGAACATGCCGGCTTTGATGGAACTGCGCATCCGCGCCTGCCACGTGCGCGGCAGCTTTACCTGCAGGGACAACGTCGCGCCGGCCGTCTCCACGCGGCATCTGATGGAAGAGCCGGCGAAGTTCGATTATTCGCGGCTCGCGCATCCGCCGGTTACATTCCGCCACGAGAAGCTGAAAGTCGAGGCGCGCATTCCCGCGGCGCGCCGCCGCATCGTCGAGCGCCAGCTCAACGAGTTCTTCGCGGGCCGGCGCGACGACGTCGGCATCATCGTGCAGGGCGGCCTCTACAACTCGCTCGTGCGCGCGCTGCAGCAGTTCGGCTTGGCGAATGCGTTCGGCGATTCCGAAATCCCCATGCTCGCCCTGAATGTGACCTTCCCGCTCGTGCCGGAGGAAATTTCGCGCTTCTGCCTGGGAAAGCGCGCGGTGCTGGTCGTCGAGGAAGGCACGCCGGAATACATCGAGCAGGAAATCCTCGCGACATTGCGGCGGCTGGATATCAACACGCCCATCCATGGCAAGGACATGCTGGTGGCCGCCGGCGAATACACGGTCGAAGTGCTCGCCGGTGGGCTGCAGAAATTTACCGGGCACTACCTGCCGGATAGCGGCGTGCAGGGCGGCGACTGGCTGCGCGAGAATGCGAGGCGCCGCGAGGAGGTCGCGCGGCAATTGACCGCGCCGCTGCCAGCGCGGCCGCCGCAATTCTGCGTCGGCTGTCCGGAGCGTCCGGTGTTCGCCGCGCTGAAGCTCTCGCAGCGGGATGTCGGCGCGACGCACATCGCCGCGGACATCGGCTGCCATTCGTTCGCAACCTTCGAGCCGTTTTCGTTCGGGCACTCGATACTGGGATACGGCATGAGCCTCGCGAGCCGCGCCGGCGTATCGCCGATGATGAAGCGGCGCGTGCTGTCCGTCATGGGCGACGGCGGCTTCTGGCACAACGGCCTGCTGACCGGCGTGCAGTCGGCGCTGTTCAATGGCGACGACGCCGTGCTGGTCATATTCAAGAATGGCTATACGTCCGCCACCGGCACGCAGGAGCTGATATCCACGCCGGACGAGGACGACAAGGTCGCCGCGCAGGACAAGCAGCAGAGCCTGGTGCATCGCAATCTTGTCATCGAGAAGACGCTGGAAGGCATGGGCGTGAAATGGATGCGCACGGTGCATACCTATCACGTCGAGAAAATGCGCGAGATCTTCGACGAGGCGTTCACCTCGGATTTCAACGGGCTGAAGGTCATCATCGCCGAAGGTGAATGCCAGCTCGAGCGCCAGCGGCGCATTCGTCCGTGGATTGCCGGACTGCTGAAGGCGGGCAAGCGCGTCGTGCGCGTGAAGTATGGCGTCGACGAAGACGTGTGCACCGGCGACCACGCCTGTATTCGCCTGTCGGGTTGCCCGACCTTGACCTTGAAGGACAATCCCGATCCGCTGCGCGAAGACCCGGTGGCGACTGTCATCGACGGCTGTGTGGGCTGCGGGTTGTGCGGCGAGAACGCGCATGCCGCCACCCTGTGCCCATCGTTCTATCGCGCCGAGATCATTCGCAACCCGAAGCCGCACGAACGCATCGTGGATGCCGTGCGCGGCGCCGTCCTGCGCTGGCTCCAGGCCGCATGACTTCCTCCGATATGCGACCGGTCGGCTTGCTCATCTGCGCCCTCGGCGGAGAAGGCGGCGGCGTGCTCGTCGAATGGCTGGTCGACACCGCCAACCGATGCGGATACGCCGCGCAAAGCACATCGATTCCCGGCGTGGCTCAACGCACGGGATCGACCACGTACTACTTCGAAGTTTTTCCGGTGCCGCTCACGGAGCTGAACGGCCGCAAGCCGGTATTCAGCCTGTATCCGGTACCGGGCGCGCTGGACGTGCTGGTGTCCTCGGAATTGCTCGAGACCGTGCGCCACGTCGGCAACGGCATGGCCGCGCCGGGCAGAACGCTGACAATAAGCTCGAACGCACGCACCCTGACCACGGCCGAGAAGGTGCAGCTTGCCGACGGGCGCGCGTCCTCAGAGGCGCTGCTGGACATCGTGCGACTGCAAAGCCGCAAGGCGTGCATTTTCGACATGTCATCCGTCGCGCGCGAATCGGAAACCGTGGTGAGCGCGGTGTTGTTCGGCGCGATCGCCGGCAGCGGCGCGTTGCCGTTTGCGCGCGAAGAATTCGAGCGGGCAGTCCGGCAATCGGGGCGCGGTGCGGAGGCAAGCTTGCGCGGGTTTTCGCGAGCGTTCGATATCGTCTCCGGCGGCAGGCCCGCGAAAGATGCGGTGATCGCGACCGCGGCCATCGCGACTCCCGCCGCGACCTTCCCGGATTTTCCACCGCAAGCGCAAGCCACGCTCGCTCTTGGCCACGCGCGCATGATCGAATACCAGGACAAAGCCTATGCGGCGCTGTACCTGCGGCGGCTGAAACGCGTGTTCGCAGCGGATAAGCAAGCCGACGCGGAGGGCAAAGGTGAATTTGCCATCACGCGCGAGACGGCGCGCTATCTCGCGCTATGGATGGCCTTCGACGATGTCGTGCGCGTCGCCGACCTGAAATCGCGCGCCAGCCGGTTCGTGCGCGTGCGCGCGGAGGTCAAGGCCAGGGACGATGAGCTTGTCCGCATCTATGACCATTTCAAGCCGGGCGTGCCCGAATTCGCAGGGCTGCTGCCCGCGCGCTGGGCACGCGCGCTGGTGGCGTGGGACAGGCGGCGACAGGGCAACGGCCATCGGCCCTTCGCGCTTGCGTTGAAGGTGCCCGTGCACGCGCTTTCCGGATTCCTGATGCTGCGCGTGATGGCGAAGCTCAAGTGGCTGCGACGGCGCGGTAGCCGGTATGCGCACGAGCAATCGATGATCGAGCGTTGGCTGGCGGCCATCGAGGCCGGCGCGCGCGATGGCTGGGAGCTGGGCCATGAAATCGCGCTGTGCGGCAGATTGATCAAGGGCTACGGCGCGACCAACGATCGCGGCAGGGACAACCTGCTCCACATCCTGGATCACGTTGCCGTCGGGGGAAAATTTGCCGACCCACACGCGCGCGCAGAAGCGGTGCGCGCTGCCCGCGTGGCCGCGCTCGCGGACGATGCGGGCAGGGAACTGGACAAGACCCTGGCGAGCCAGGGCGTGGCGCCGAGACCGGTCAAGGCGCAACCCATCCTCTGGGTCAGGAAGCCGCGCGATACCGCTGCCGTGCGTTGACAATCGGCGTCGCTGGTCTAAACTGGACCGACAAGAACAAAATCGGGTCATGGCAGGAACTGTTTCGAGGAGGAATCATGAAAACAGTCCAGCAACTCCTGGAGTCCAAGCGCCACAGGGTCGTTTCCGTCACGTCGTCGGGCACGGTGTTCGATGCGCTGAAGGTCATGGCGGAAAAAGAAATCGGCGCGGTGGTCGTGATCGACAACGAGCACCTGGTAGGAATCTTTTCCGAGCGCGACTATGCGCGCAAGGTGGTGCTGCAGGGCAAGTCGTCGAAGGACACGCCGGTGCGCGAGATCATGACGGAGAAAGTCGTATGCGTGAGGCCGGACCAGACGGTCGAGGATTGCATGGGCTTGATGACGGACAGGCGCATCCGGCATCTTCCCGTCCTCGAGCACAAGAAGGTCATAGGCGTCGTGTCCATCGGCGACGTGGTCAAGGAGATGCTCTCCGAGAAGGAATTCGTGATCCGTCAGCTCGAGAGCTATATCCACAATTGAGCATTCGCGTGCGGCAATCCGGTGCGGGCCTCGCTGCCCGCCGCATGGTCCAGTGCAGCGCCCGCGTCCATCTTTGGTCCACATGAAACTTCGAATCCTGTTTTTGACGGCGATGTTCTGCTGCGTCTCCGGCTGCAAGACGCAAAGCGCAATGACGGCGGATGCCACCGGTTGCCGTTCGATCAGCGTGGACATCGTCAAGACACGTTATACGCGCGACGGCTCGACCACGGTGTGGTGCGCGAAGTGCAAGAACACCCTGTATCACTGTGTTTCGAATCCGGAGCGCAGCCGCGTGGAATGCAAGGAGGCCGGTCCGGACATGTGCCAGTGAACCAATTGCGGCGCGAATCTTCGATTTTTGTCGCATGCATGCGGGATAAACGCCACGCAAGGCAGTGGCGCAAACTGGCGCGCTAATTGCATTCCCGCATCGTCATGAAATCGGTACGTGGTATTTTCGTGTGCGTGCTGCATGGCCTTGCTGTGGTCGCGGCAATTGCATCCGGCGCTATCGCGCACGCGCAGGTTGCGTCCACCGACGGCGCGGACGCGTCCCCCAAGCCCGCGCCGCCCGCTTTCGGATCGATGCGCGTCGAAATCTACAACGACTACGAACACCCGCAAAGCGGGGGCACGATCGACTATCTCGTGCCCCGCATCGACTTCTCTGCGAGCCCGGATCTCTCGTTTCGAATCGAGACACCGATCGTCTTCGCGGACCCGGACGCGCCGGGCAGCAATCGCGAATCCGGCATGGGCGACCTGCTGTTCCGCGGTAGCTACCGCGTGATGCGAGGACCGGGTTATGCGATCGTCGCCGGCGGCGAGCTGATCCTGAATACGGCATCGAAGGATTCGCTTGGCATGGGCAAGGACGTGATCGCCCCGCTGGTGTTCGCATCCATCGACGTGCCGCGCTGCAATTCCGTCGTGTTTCCGTTCTTGCAGTACTTCACGACCATCGGTGGTGACGACGCGCGCACCGACGTGCGTTACACCAGCCTCAAGGCGCCGTTCCTGACGCGCTGGCCGAACCTGGTCTACACCATCCTCGAGCCGCAGATGGTGGTCGATCATACGCGATCGGACAAGGTCGGCATGACGTTCGAGGGGGAAATCGGCAAGTTCCTGGACCGGGACGTGGCCGTTTGGGGAAGACCGGGATTGGGACTGTTCGGAGATAACCTGCCGCAGGTCTACAACTGGAAATTCGAAGTCGGCGTGCGCTACTTTCTGAGATAACGATGGTCCGGTTGATCGGCGTGCGCGGCTGGCTGTGGAATGTCGGTGCGAACGGCGGACAGGATGTCGCCGACACGATGAATCCAGGTGTGGGATGAACGAATGGCCTGCCTCGCCTGTTCGGCTTCCTCTAGAATCCCTTCCGGCTGCGCCAGCATAGATTTGATCCGATCGGCCAACTCAGCCAATCCGTTCATCGAGTAGAAGTGCACGCCTTGGCCCGCGCCGAAGACTTCCCTGAGATAGCCCGACGCATTCGTGAAGCACACCGCTCGATTGAGCCCGTAGCTGAAGACACGATCGTTGGCGCCGTTCAGGTAGGTTGACGCATCAATGCAAATTTTTGCCTGCGCCGCCAACCGAAACAATCCTTCGTAGTCCGTGCCCTTGACCCGCTGGACGTTTGCGGGCATGTCCAGGACTTCCCAGCCTTTCCCCGCGATGCACAGGCTGAGGCCGGAGCCGGCAAGCGACGACATGACCCTGTGACGGTAGGTGTATCGCAGAAAACCTTCTACCGCCCGCATCTGGCTGGTGACATCGAAATTGCCGTGATTTCCCCCCAAATCCTTCATCGTCGACTCGACGCCCGAATGCAGGGAACGATCAGGATCGGCCAGCATGGTGTCCGCCAGTGCATCGCAGAATGCGGGGTCATAGGCTTCGGACCAGAAGGCATTGCCCCGCAGTTTCCAGAATCGCTCGAGTGCCGCGGTTTCAAGGTTTCCGATGAAGAGGACGTCTATCGGCTTGTTTGGCTGCTTCGCCGGTTCCGAATAATCGTTGGTGGTGCGGATCGCCGGCGGAGTGAAGGTGGCGTGCTTGACCTGCAGTGCGGGGAAGGCCAGTTGCGCCACGCGAGAATGATCTCGGTCCGGATATGTGGCAATGAGACGGCGTGATCGAATGCCGTTGATTGCCTGATTGTAGGGGTGGTCGAATAGCATGCCAGCGCACGCGACGCCGAATCGGTCGAACATCGGTTCCTGGCGTCCGTCAGGTGCTTGCAGGTCGACGTGGGTTAGCCCATAGCCCCAGCAGGCTATGTCGAAGATCGCGTCGAATTTCTGGCGGTCGAGTTCGCCGACCAGATCCTCGATTTCAGGCCGCGATGGCTCGCCGATTGCCGAGAACTGGAACATCCGCGGCTCGTGACCGAGCGTGCGCAGCGCATCGGACACGCCACGATGAAAATCCTGGTAGAACGTCCGAGCCGGCACGCTAAGGCACAACGGCATGAGAATTCGCATAGGACGGCGATTTCGCGATTGCGGGTTCTTGCGAGGCACATTGCATCACTCACCACCAAATGACAAGGGCCGCATTGAGCGGCCCTCGTTATTCGCGTGCGCGAGCCAATCAATCCTTGCCTGCTTCCACTTCGATCGTGATCTTGACCTCGTCGCCGACTGCCGGGACGTAGGTGCTGATTCCGAAATCGCTGCGCTTGAGCGTGGCCGTGGCGTTCGCGCCGCAGACCGGCTTCTTGGTCATCGGATGGTTGGCGCAGTTGAACGCCGTGATCGTCAGCGCCACCGGCTTGGTCACGCCGTGCATCGTCAGTTCGCCGTCCGCACCGGCCAGCTTGTCGCCGTTGAACTTGAGCTTGGTCGCCTTGTAGGTCAAGGTCGGGAACTTGGCGACGTCGAAGAATTCCTCGGTCTTCAGGTGCGCATCGCGCTTCTCGTGCCCGGTGTTGATCGACGTCGCGTCGATGGTGATGTCGATGCTGCCGCTCTTGGCCGCCGGATCCAGCGTGATCTTGCCGGTCGTGGCGCCAAAGCGGCCGTGCATGGTCGAGAATCCGAGGTGGTTGATCTCGAAATTCGGATAGGTGTGGGCGGGGTCCACCGTGTAGGAATCGGCTGCTGCTGCCGGCAGCGCGACGGCGGCGCCGATGAGAATTGTTGCGAGTCTGGTCTTCAATTGCTTCTCCTTTACCTGATTGGTTGGGCTCTTTGGTCGGGCGCGCATCCGTTGCTGCGGAACGCGGTGCTGCATTTACTTGTCGCCTGTCGTGACGATTTTGAACTTGACCTGCACCTCGTCGGCCACGGTGTCCGTGTCCGACCAGATGCCCTCGCCGATCTTGAACTGCAGGCGCTTGAGCAGGAATCCACCCTCGTAGGTGACCGTGTCGCCGGTGCGCTTCGCGGTGAAGGGCGCGACGACGTCCTGGCCGATGCCCTTGATCGACAGCTTGCCCTTCGCCTCGAATTTGTCCGGTCCGGCTTGCGTGACCGAGGATGAAACGAACTTCGCCGTCGGGAATGCGCTGGTGTTGAACCAGCCCTTCTTGCCGACTTCCGCGTCCGCTTCCGAGCTGCCTGTGTCGATGCTGGCGAGGTCGACCTCGACCTGGGCTTTCGAGGCCGGCAGGTTCTTCGGATCGAACGCGATTTGCGCCGTGAACTTCTTGAACCGTCCTTGCACCGGCACGTTCATTTGCTTCGATACGAAGGTGATCTCGCTTTTCGCGTAGTCGACGTTCGCGGCGCGGGCGGGCAGCGCGGACAGGGCGAGCGCGACCAGGAGGGCGAGGGCGGGAAATTTCATTTGGCGACGCTCCGTTGTTTCAGGAAAGGCAGCATGCGCTGCAATACGTTATCGCGGTCGATGAGGTGGTGCTTCAATGCGGCCGCGACATGCAATGCCACGACCACGACCATCAGCCAGTTCAATGCTTCGTGCAGTTCCTTGAGCTGGCCGGCGGTTTCCTTGTTCTTGGCGAGCAGGTCGGGAATCGGCAGCACGCCGAGGTACACGACCTGGAAACCGGACGCGGAACTCATGAGCCATCCCGACAACGGTATGGCGAGCGTCAGCGCGTACAAAAAAAAGTGGGCCGCGCCCGCCGCATGGTGCTGCCACGCAGCCATGGACGGCGGTGGCGCAGGCGGGCGATGCCCGAGTCGCCACGCGATGCGTGCCAATACCAGCAGGAAGATCGTGACGCCTATCCATTTGTGATACGAGTAAAGCTTCAGTTTTGCCGGCGAGAGCTGCAGGTCGGACATGTACTGGCCAAGCAGGAAGGTGCACAGGATCGCGATCGCGATCAGCCAGTGCAACGCAATGGCCATGCCCGTGTAGCGCTGCGGATCGTTCGCCATCGTCAGGCAACCTGGCGCTCCGCGCGGGCTTCGCGCAGGGCGTCACGCAGTTTTGCGAGCAGGTCAGCTGCCTGGTCCAATTCCCTCGGGGTCAGCGCCGTGAACGCGCATTTCAGGTGGCTGACGTGCGTGGGGAACACACGGTCGAACAGGCGGTTTCCCTGCGGCGTGAGCGTGATGAATGTCTGCCTGCGGTCGGCGTCCGTGCCGGAGCGCCGGATCAGGCCACGCTCTTCCATGCGGTCGAGCACGCCGGTCAGCGTGCCCTTGGTGATCAGGGTTTTTTCTCCCAGTTCCTTGCAGGTCATGCCCGGCGTGTTGCCCAGGGTGGCGACGATGTCGAACTGCGCGCCGGTAAGCCCAAGCGTGCGCACGTGGGCGCCCGAGTACGCCTCGAACGCCTGGAAGCATTCGGCCAAGGATCGCAAAGTTCTAATGAATTGCTCTTTAGGCATAACGCGGGATTGCAGGCATTTAGTTCTAACCAGAACCATTTTTGCCGCAGGCGTGGCACTTGTCAATCGCAGCCGCATCGCGTCCGGCTTGACGCCCGTTCCAGCCGCACTGCAAACTCGCCGCCCTCACCCACCGGAGCGCACAACGTGTTTGGAGCCCTCGTCATCGGCGATGAAATCCTGTCCGGCAAGCGCCAGGACAAGCACTTTCCGAAAATCATCGAGATCCTGAAGGCGCGCGGCCTCGCGCTCGGATGGAGCATGTACGTGCCCGACGACCCGGACATCATCACGCAGATCCTCACCAGTACCATGGCGCGCCCCGACATCGTGTTCAGCTTCGGCGGCATCGGTGCCACGCCGGACGACCACACCCGGCAGTGCGCGGCGAAAGCCGCGGGCGTGAAGCTGGAGCTGCACCCGGATGCCAAGCGCGAGATCGAAGGCCGCTTCGGCGCCGAGGCCTATCCGAAGCGCATCCAGATGGGCGTGTTCCCCGCCGGCAGCCGCATCATCCCGAACCCGTACAACCGCGTGCCGGGATTCAGCTACGGCAAGCACCACTTCCTGCCGGGTTTTCCGGAGATGGCCTGGCCGATGATGGAGTGGGTGCTGGACAACGAATACGGCGAGCTTCACAACAGCGCGCCGCCGGTGGACCTCGCGATCGTCGTGAAGGATGCAGGCGAAAGCCAGCTCATCGATCTCATGAACGCCTGCATTGCGCGGTACCCCTCGTGCAAGCTGTTCAGCCTGCCGAGCTTTACGCCTGCGGGGCGGCGCATCGAGCTCGGCATCAGGGGCGAGGCGACGCTCGCGGGCGAAGCACTCGAATTCCTGAAGCAGGGCGTTGCCGCGCTGAAGTTCGAGTGGGAGCCCAGGAAACCCATTTGAATTGCAAGGGGAGAGGAGTGAGGGGTGGGACGTCGAGGATCCGGTGCTTTTTCTCCTCACCCTTAATTTCCTTATCCCTCACACCTTTCTCCTTCCGGCTAACCCCATTCCCGGTCGACCGGCGTTTACAGGCGTGTTCCCAATCGAAAAAGGAGCCCGCCGTGAAACGCGTGTCTACGATGCTGTGCCTTTGCCTGTTTGCCATGCCCGTGCTGGCAGCCGGCCGGCTCGCCGATGTCGAGATCTACGACCGCACCGCCGGCCGCACGTTGCCGGTCTACGAAAGCGGGGGGCATCTGTTTGTCGCGGGTCGTCCAGGCAATGAATATAGCGTTACCCTGCGCAATCGGGATCGCAACGACTTGCTCGCGGTGGTCTCCGTGGACGGCGTCAATGTCGTCACGGGGGAAGCCGCGTCGCCCGCGCAAAGCGGCTATGTCATCGAGCGCGGCAGGCCCTTGTCGATTGCGGGTTGGCGCAAGAGCCTTGCGAAGGTGGCGGTCTTTTATTTCACCGACCTCGGTGATTCCTACGCGGCGCGCACCGGCCGGCCGGAAAACGTCGGCGTCATCGGCGTGGCGTTGTTCCGACGCAAGGTCGAGCCGTTGGCCGAACTGGAACAGCCGAAGGATCGCGCCGCCTCGGGAGCGGCAAGCGACAGCGCACCGCGTTCGGCGCCCGCCGCCGCGGAGAAGAAAATCGGCACCGGCCACGGCCGTGGACAGGATTCCGCTGCCCGCTATGTCCAATTCGAGCGCGATTCCGAACAGCCCGCGGAAGTCCTCGCGATCCACTACGACACCTACGCCAACCTGGTGGCGCGCGGCGTCATCCACGATGGACGCAGGTTGCCGGCGCCGTTTCCCGGCGCGTTCGTGCCCGACCCGCCAGAGCGCGGCTAGGCATCGCGAGGAACTCGCGGCATTCGTGCATGTCATCACCCATGCTTGGCGCTAGACTTGCGCTCGTGAGCGCCGACGCCGTACCGGACGAGCAGTTGATGTTGCGCTATCGCGATGGCGATGCCGCGGCATTCGACGAACTGTACGGACGCCATCGCGGCGGCGTATTCCGCTACGTGCTGCGCCAGGTCGGGTTGCGATCCACGGCGGAGGAAGTGTTCCAGGAAATCTGGATGCGGATCATTTCCTCGCGTACGCGCTATCGCGTGGAAGCGCGCTTCGCGACCTTCCTGTACCACATCGCGCACAATTGCGTGATGGATCATTTCAGGCGCAAGACGCCGTTGCACCTGGTTTCCCTCGACGACGAGTCGGAAGAGGCCATCGAAGTGCCGGGACCGGGACGAGACCAGCCGGAGCGCGCAGTCGCCCTGAGGCAAACCGCCGCAAAGCTGCTGAACGCGCTCGCCCTGCTGCCGCCGGAACAGCGCGAGGTGTTCCTGTTGCACGAGGAAGGCGACCTCACCCTCGAAGAAATCGCCGGCATCACCGGCACCGGCCGCGAAACCGTGAAAAGCCGCCTGCGTTACGCGCTCGCCAAGCTGCGCGAAGGAATCGACCATGAAGCCGACGTTGCCTGAAGACCGCGAGCTGGAGGAAATGCGCGCCGAAGTTTCGGAGCGCTACCGGCCTGCTGCGAACGACGAGCCGACAGCGCGCCTGGACGCAAAGATCCTCGAGGCCGCTCGCAATGAAGTCAAGCCCGCGCGGCGCAAGCGCGAGTGGCAGATTCCGGCTTCGATCGCGGCGGTACTAGTGCTGGCGGTTTCGCTCGGCCTGGTCGTTCGCGACCATATCCCGCCTCCGGAAGTAACGGGCCAAGGCAAATCCACGGCGGACGAAGCGAGGCTCGCCAAGCCGGCACAGCCTGCGCTTGCCATGCAGGATTCGTCCAGGCAAATGTCCGAGGCTTATCGCGAAGCCCGGCCTTCGCGCGAACGCAGCGACCGGCCGGACCGCCAGTTACTCGCGTCGAGCGACGCGACGCCCAAGGGCCAATCGAAGGCCATGCCGCAATCGGCTGCCCCCGAGCATGCGAACGGTCCGGTGCAGTCGCGGCCGCCGGCAGAAGCGGATGCGTCGGCGCAATCGCCCGCCTCTTTTGCCGCCGTCGCGGATGCCGTGGCACCCGGGGCGGCGGCTCCGGCTGCGCCGGGGATACCGGCGCCTGCCCCGTCTTCAGGCGCGAGGAGCTTCGGCGAGGCGGCTGAAAAGGAGCAGGCAAACGTGGCGTCGCTGGCTGTCGAAGCGAAGGACAAGAAGGCCGAATCGGCGGGGCTGCTGTCGAAGCGTGTGGCAACCGCGCAGGCCGTGCGCAAGCAGGATGCGCCGCCGCCGTCGCCGCAGGAGTGGGTCCACAGGATCGAGGATTTGCTCAAGGACGGCAAGCGGGCCGATGCGCGCGACCAGCTGCTTGCCATGCGCAGGCAATACCCGGCCTATCCCCTTACCGAGCAATTGCAGGCCTTGCTGGGAGGGCAGCACTAAAGGCCGCGGCCGGCGCGCCGATATCCGTTCGATGACGGGAGTTGTCTGCGCGAGCATTCCAGGCGCTGCGACCGACCCGCAAACAACCGATTGCCCGGCCGACATGCCCTTTTCGCAGGATCGCTTCAGGGAACTCAAAGCCGACGGCAGGCTGCCGTCGCCCTCCGGCGTTGCCTTGCGGCTCCTGGAGTTGTTGCGCCAGGAAGACGTGCCGATCGAGGACATCGCCCACGCCATGCAGGCCGACCCGGCATTGTCCGGCCGCCTGATCCGCTTTGCCAACATGGCCTTCAGCGGTCCGAGGCGTCCGGTGGTTTCGGTCACGGAGGCCATCCAGCGCTCGGGCCTGGATGTCGTGCGCCAGATCGTGCTCGGATTTTCGCTGCTCGCGCACAACCGGACCGGCGCCTGCCGCAGTTTCGACTACTCGCGATTCTGGTCGCGCTCGCTCGCCACCGCGATTGCCGCGAATTCATTGTGCTTGCGCGTGCGTGCCGCGCCCGCGGAAGAAGCCTTTTCCTGCGGCTTGCTGGCCGACGTCGGCAGCCTGGCGCTGGCGACGCTATATCCCAAGGAATTTGCGGCGCTGCTGGACGCGCACCGCGGCGAGAGTGGCCGCGTGCTCGCCGAATCCGAGCGCCGCGAATTCAAGACCGACCACGCCGAGCTCGGCGCGGCCATGCACGAAGACTGGCGGCTGCCGCGGCTGTACGTCGAAGCGCTCCAGCACCACGAAAATCCCGACGCCGCCAAGGTCGTCCAGGGATCGCGCGACTACCTGCTGCTGTACATGCTGTCCCTCGCGGCGGGAATCGGCAGCTATTGCGTCTCCGGCGAGATCGAGCGCAAGGCGCTGGTCCCCGGCCTCGTGCTCATGGCGGCGAAGATCGGCCTCGACGCCGACGTGCTCGGCACCGGCGTGGACCATGTCGTCGCCGAATGGCGGGAATGGGGCAAGCTGCTGGAGGTCAAGACGCAGGACGTCGCGGCGTTCGAGCAGCACGCGAGGCCGCCCGAAGCACCGGATCCGGATCGCACCAAGCCGCAGCCCGGCGCCATGGCCATGAGCATCCTGATCGCCGACGACGATCCGACCATTCGAGTCACGCTCGAACACCTGCTGCGGCAACAGGGTCACAGGGTCGCGGTTGCGGTCGACGGCCGTGAAGCGCTCACGCTCGCCATCGAGGTCAAGCCGCAACTGGTCATTTCCGACTGGGTGATGCCGGAACTGGATGGCGTTGCCCTGTGCCGACGATTGCGGGAAACCCAGGAAGGCCGGCGCATGTATTTCATCCTGTTGACCGGCATGACGGACGACGAGGAACTCGTCGAGGGCTTCGAGGCAGGCGCGGACGACTACGTCACCAAGCCGCTGAATGCCAGGGTGCTGACCGCGCGACTTCGCGCGGCGGAGCGCGTGATCCGCATGCAGGAGGAAACGCAGCGCGATACCGAGAACCTGCGCAAGTTCGCCACGGAACTGGCGTTGACCAATCGCCGCCTGCAACAGGCCGCGTTGACGGACGCGCTGACCGGGCTGCCGAACCGCCGGCACCTGATCGAGCGGTTGAACCAGGAGCGCGCGATTGCCTCGCGCAACCAGCGTCCCTTCGCCCTGATGATGATAGACGTCGATGCCTTCAAGCAGGTCAATGACGCGCACGGGCACGACGCCGGCGACCAGCTCCTGGTCAGGATTGCGGCGCTGCTTCGCCAGGAAGCCAGGGTCGAGGACATCGTCGGCCGCCTCGGCGGAGACGAATTCGTCGTCATCTGCCCGGGCGCCAATCTCGCGATGGGCGTGCGGCTGGCGGATCGCCTGCGCCAGAGCATCGCGCAGTTCGTGCTGCAACTCGGCAACCAGTCCGTACAGGTCACCATCAGCGTCGGCGTGTCGCAACAGGACACCGCACCCACGGTGGCTGACGATATCCTGCAACGCGCGGATGCCGCGCTCTACCGGGCCAAGCGCGAAGGCCGCAATCGGGTCTCCGGCCTCTCGCTCGGCAACCCCGGCGCGCAGGCGTCGAAGTAAGCGATCCGACGCGGGTCCGCCGCCGGCGATTCAGCGCTTGCGGGCCAGGGTCAGGCCGTCTCCGACCGGCAGCATGGACAGGTCGATGCGCTCATCCGCGTAGAGCCGTTCATTGAATCGCCTGATCGCCAGCGTATCCTCGCTTTTGTTCTTGCGATCAACGACTTGACCATCCCATAGCGTATTGTCGATCGCGATCAGCCCGCCTTGGCGAATGAGCAGGAGCGCGCGCTCGTAGTAGTCCGCATAGCCGACCTTGTCAGCGTCGATGAAGGCAAAATCGAAGGAACCCGCGGCGCCGCCCGCGATCAATGCGTCGAGCGTAGTCAGGGCAGGGGCGAGGCGCAGGTCGATGCGCGCCTCCATGCCGGCCAGGCGCCAGTATTTCCTGGCGACGTCCGTCCACTCTTTCGAGATGTCGCAAGCGACGACGCGGCCATCGTCGGGCAGGGCCAGCGCGACGGCGAGGCTGCTATAGCCGGTAAACACGCCGACCTCGAGGCAGCGCCTTGCCCCGATGAGGCGCACGAGCAACTGCATGAACTGGCCCTGCTCCGGTCCGATCTGCATCATGGACATGCTGAGACCGGCGGTTTCTTCGCGCAGACGGCGCAGGATTTCCGGCTCGCGCACGGAATGAGCGACCAGGTAGGCGTGCAGCGCGGGTGTGAGCGACAGGATCTGGTTGGACATGATGTGCCGGCGGCGCGCCCTTGTTGCCGCGGGCGCGGAATGATGAAATGTCGAACCGACAGCGTGCGTCGGGAAGCGGCTCAATGCAAGAAGGCGGGGCGAATCGATGTGCCAGTTGATGGGGATGAACTGCAATGTGCCGACCGACATCTGCTTTTCCTTCCGGGGATTCCACCAGCGTGGCGGCCGCACGGGCGACCACGCCGACGGATTTGGCGTCGCGTTCTTCGAGGGCCCGGGTTGCCGCATGTTCGTGGATTCGCGCCCGGCGGTGGATTCGCCCGTCGCCGCGCTGATCGCCACCTACCCCATCCGCAGCCAGAACGTCATCGCCCACATCCGCAAGGCGACCCGCGGCGCCGTGGCGCTGGTCAACACGCATCCGTTCATGCGCGAGCTCTGGGGGCGTTACTGGATTTTCGCGCACAACGGCACCTTGGAAAATTTTCGCGCCACCGAAGGCGGCCGCTACCGGCCCGTGGGCTCGACCGACAGCGAGCAGGCGTTCTGCCATTTGCTCGACGGGCTGCGTTCGCGTTTCCCGGACGGGCAGCCGGCGTTCAAGGAATTGTTCGATGCGATTGCGACCCTCGCCGCCGACATCGCGCGCCACGGCAGGTTCAACTTCATCCTGTCCAACGGCGATTTCCTGTTCGCGCATTGCACGGACAACCTCACCTACGTGCTGCGGCATGCGCCGTTCACGACAGCGCACCTGAAAGACCAGGACATCGAGGTCGACTTCAGCCAGGTCACCACGCCCAACGATCGCATCGCGGTCGTGGCGACGGAGCCGCTGACCGACAACGAGCGCTGGATCCCCTTCGCGGCCGGTCAGCTGCTGGCGTTCCGGGACGGCGCGCCGGTCGTGTTTTGACCCGTATCGGCGGGTAATCCGGAAACATGCGGGAGGCGTTCCCGCCGCCAATTGTCGCGCGCCCATTTCCATAGCGTCGCAATGCCATCGCGCCGGACATCCGCGGGCGGTGCGTGATCCAGGAAAGCCAGGACCTCGGCGAGCACGACTGTCGCGTCGGCGGGATCGACGGCCGCCGCGAGCGTCTGCTTGGAAAGTTTTTCGCCCGCGGCGTTTTGCGCGACCGGCAGGTGCAGGTATTCCACGGCCGGCAATCCAAGCAGGTTCTGCAGGTGGATTTGCCGCGGCGTGGAGGCGAGCAAGTCCGCGCCGCGAACCACGTGCGTGATGCCCTGCCACGCGTCGTCCACGGCGCAGGCGAGATGGTAGGCGAAGACGCCATCCGCCCGGTACACCACGAAATCGCCGATGTCGTGCTCGAGGTCCTGTCGAACGCGGCCTTGCAGCAGGTCCTGGAAGCTGATCTCGATTCCGGCGGTGCGCACGCGCCATGAGCGCGCTTCGCGCCCGGATGGCAATCCACCGCGGCATGTGCCCGGATAGACAGGCCCCTCGATGCCCGCTATCGCGGTGTCGCCGATTTCCTTGCGGCTGCAGGCGCAGCCGTAAACCAGATCGCGCGCCTGCAATTGCTCCAGCGCCGATCGATAGGCGTCGTTGCGCTTACACTGGAAAACCACCTCGTCGTCCCATTGCATGCCGAAGGCCTGCAGGCAGCGCAGGATGGCATCGACGCTGCCGGCCGCTACGCGCGGCGGATCGAGGTCGTCGATGCGCACGAGCCACTCGCCGTTGCGGGACTTTGCGTCAAGATAGCTGCCCACGGCCGCCACCATGGATCCGAAGTGCAACGGTCCCGACGGCGTCGGGGCAAAGCGGCCGCGATAGGCGCTCATGCCCGGTTCAGGCGGGTTTGCGCGCCGACATTCGCGCGTATCCTACGGTGGCGACAAAAAAGATGAGGGAGAGCAGGATTTCGCCGATCGCTGCCGCACGGTAGACGCCGCTCTCGCTCCAGGCGCGCACGACGCCTTCGGCAAAGTAGGCAAGAACCAGCATGGACGACCACTGGTAGGTATAGCGCCTGCCCCGCAGGATGCCCGCGAGCGGAAGCAGCAGGGGCAGGGCCTTCAGCGCCAGCAGCGATCCTCCCGGACGAACCGGCGCCAGCCACAGCTCCCAGTCGACGCAAAGAAAAACGAGGGCGACCAGGCTGGTGCCCGCGACGGCGCGACACGCGCGCATCATGCGCGGCTGGCCTGTGCGAGACGAATCAATTCGCCTCTGGCCTGGCCGGCGTCGACGATTTCCGCTTCGAAATCGAAGCGCAGGATTTCCGAGTCCGCGCGCACGTCGAACCCGTCGCAGTCGATGCCGATCATGGTTGGGTTTTCGGCATCGCGACCGTGCACGTGCCGGCAGTAGTCGCGCAGGTTGTGCGCATGGTCCGCGTTCATGTGGGCGAGGATGTCCTCTTCCGCGTCCGCAAGCGCATGCGCGCCGGCGAGATAGCTTTCCGGGGCGATCGTGTGGATGCTGCCGAAGCCGGCGATGAAGCGCAGCGAGCGCGGCTCCAGCCGGAAGAAGCGGAATCCGCCGATGTCCAGATACTGCTGCGCTTCCGGGAAGAAGCGCAGGTAGCGCGCGGATAGCGTCGCTTCCTCGACCGGCTCGATGTCCCCCACCATGCTCACGCGCGCCTGTTCCTGCAATCCGGCGCCAAGAGGAGAGACCAGGAAACCGGCTTTGCGCTGGGCGTCCGCGTTGCGGGTATGCTCCGCGAGATGGCTGATCAGCACGACGACGCGGCCGCGCTGGTCGGTGCAGAAGGGCAGGGAGGAGGCGTAGGGGTAGCCGGGGTGCTTCTGGGACTGCGTGGCGAGCACGCCTGCCGTGAAGCGCCGGACGACCTTGCGTGCTTCGGAGCCGCGGCTCATGTGGGCCCGGTCATCGCAACAGCTTTTGCGCGGTTTCGGCGAGCCGGGTGCCGAGCGCGATGCACAGGCGCTTCTCGTCCTCGCTGACCGGCTGGTCGGCATTCGCGCCCGCAAGATGGCTCGCGCCATACGGCGTGCCGCCGGCGCGCGTGCCCATGAGGCCGGGCTCCGTGTAGGGAATGCCCACGATGACCATGCCATGGTGCAGCAGCGGCAGCATCATCGACAGCAGCGTCGACTCCTGGCCGCCGTGCATCGACGCGGACGACGTGAACACGGCCGCGGGCTTTCCGCTCATCGCACCCTTCAGCCACAGGCCGCCGGTGCCGTCAATGAAGTACTTCAACGGGGCGGCCATGTTGCCGAAGCGCGTGGGGCTGCCGAGGGCCAGGCCGGCGCATTGCTCCAGGTCTGCGTATTCGACATAGGGTGCGCCGGCGTCCGGGATCGCCGGTTCCGATGCTTCCGTGACCGTGGACACCTTGGGCACCGTGCGCAGGCGTGCGCCGGTCTGCGGGACCTTTTCGATCCCGCGCGCGATGAACTGCGCCATTTGCCTCACCGCGCCGGTCTGGCTGTAGTACAGAACCAGGATTTCCTGCATCGTCTAAGGACCCGCCCGACCCCGTGCCGAATGCTGTTTTCACAGCAGGGAAGCCTTATTATATCGACAGCCCTCCCGGCCCTCCGACATGAAACTCGAGCTGCATTCGCTGAAGGACATTCCCCGCCAGTTCCGGTTGCTGGGGAACTTCGTCGTCCTGGTGTACCGGCGCTTCAAGGAGGAGCGTTGCTTCCAGCTTTGCGGCAGCCTCACGTTCACGACGATGCTGGCACTGGTGCCGTTGATCACGATCATGGCGACGGTCATGACCGCGTTTCCCGTGTTCGACAACGTGGTCGAGACGCTGAAGCTTTACGTGGCGAGCAACCTGGTTCCCGCGGGCTCGTCCCGGCTGGTCACGGTCTACATGCAGCAGTTCACGGAAAATGCGGCGCGGTTGACCGCGCTGGGCATCGTGCTGCTCGGCGTCACCGCGATCATGCTGATGCTCACCATCGACCGCGCGTTCAACACCATCTGGCGCGTCAAGCGTCCGCGCTCGCTGATCCAGCGCGTGCTGATCTACTGGTCGGTGCTGACGATCGGGCCGATGCTGATCGGCGGCAGCCTGTCGCTGACGTCCTGGCTGGTGTCGCAGTCGCTCGGCGTGGGCAAGCAGGCGCCAGAATTCATGGTGGCGTTGCTCAAGCTCGGGCCGCTGTTCCTGACATCGGTGGCGTTCGGATTTCTTTACCGCACGGTGCCGAACCGCCAGGTCACCGTACTCGATGCGGTCGTAGGCGGGATCATCGCCGCGTTCGCATTCGAGGCGATGAAAATCCTGTTCGGGCATTTCATCGCCAATTTCGCGAACTACAAGCTGGTGTACGGCACGTTTGCCAGCCTGCCGATCCTGCTGATGTGGATCTACCTTTCCTGGGTCGTCATCGTCTTCGCCGCGGTCATCACGGCGGTACTGCCCTACTGGCGCAGCGGCGGCGTGCTGCTCAAGCAGGCGCCGGGCGCGCAGTTCGTCTCGGCGATCGAAATCCTGAAAATGCTCTTCCGCGCCTACGGTGAGGGCTACGTGCTCAACCTGCAGCAATTGCGCACGGCATTGAAGCTCTCGTGGGAGGACGCCGAGTCCATCCTGGACAAGCTGGTCTCGGCCGGCTGGGTCGCGAAGCTGCAGGGCAACGGCTGGGTGCTGGCGCGCGACGCCGGCGGCATCCCGGTCAAGGAGATCTTCCGGTTGTTCGTGATCGGGCGCGATGCCGGCAGCGTCAGCGAGGAGGCGGCCATCCGCAAGCTCGTGGCGAACGTATCTGCTACCGTGGACGGCGAACTGGATTTCAGCCTGCGGGAACTGTTCACGCCGCAGCACAGCGGCGCTCGCGCCGCCCGGATTGCCTGAGGAGCCACCTTGAAGCAGCTTGCCTGTCGTTTATTGCTGGTCGCCGCGATGCTTTGCGCGGCGGGTGCCGCCATCGCCGAGAACTTCACGCTGACGGACGTGGAGGGCAAGAGCCACAGCCTGTCGGGCTATCGCGGCAAGTGGGTGATCGTGAATTTCTGGGCGACCTGGTGCCCGCCGTGCCTGGAGGAAATCCCCGATCTCGTCGCCGTCAAGGATGGCCGCAAGGACGTCGAGGTCATCGGCATCGCGATGGAATTCCAGGATGCCAAGCAGGTCGTGCAATTCGCCGACGGCATGTTCGTGAACTACCCGATAGTGCTGGGCGACCGCAAGATTTCCGAGAGCATCGGGCAGGTGGATGGTTTACCCACGACCTTCATCTACGACCCCCAGGGCAAGCTGGCCGAGCGCCACGTGGGCAAGATCACGCGCAGGCAGATCGAGCGCCTGATCGCCGCCCGCAAGCAGGGTTAATTGCCGTCGCCCAGGTACTTTGTCGGCGAGATGACGATGCGCGCCCGCGCGGTTTCGTAGTCCCAGTCCTGCGCCCACGCACGCATTACCCTGTCGGAGTAACGGGAACGTCCCAGCGTGCCGTTGTAGCGCGCCAGCGCTCGCGCGGTATCGCCGTGCTCGATGTCGAGGTAGTGCCGCAGGATCGTGCAGCCGTAGCGCAGATTCGTGCGCAGGTTGAACAGGTTCTGCTGCGCATCGCCGATCAGCGCCAGCCAGAACGGCATGACCTGCATGTAGCCGCGGGCGCCGGCCCTGGATACCGCGTACTTGCGGAACTTGCTTTCCACCTGGATGACGCCGAGGACCAGTTGCGGATCCAGCCCGGCGCGCGTGGCTTCGTATTGCACGGTGACCAGGAAATCGTTGCGGGAAATGTCGTCGGGAATGTGCTTCTGCATGCGCCGGGACATTTCCGCGAGCCAGGCCGCGCCTTCGGTTTGCGAGGCGAAAGTCAGGCGCGGGCTGGCGCGATCAGCCACCGATCGATGCAGGATGGAACGCACGCTTGCCGACAGGGGTTCGTACTGCTGCTCGCCTGCGACGCAGGCCGTAGCGAAGAGCAGGCAGGGCACCAACGGCACGATCAGCGCGAGTACGTGTGCACCGGCGGCCCTCATCATCCGCAAAGCGAAATCAGGTGCGCGGCGGCCTTCTGCAATTCGACGGTCGTCGTGGTCTTGTCGTTGCGCGCCTGGTATTCGACCTTGCCTTCCTTCAGCCCGCGTTCGCCTACGGTCACGCGATGCGGCACGCCGATCAGCTCGAGGTCGGCAAACATGACGCCCGGGCGCTCGTCTCGATCGTCGAGCAGGACGTCGACGCCGGCCGCCTGCAACGCATCGTGCAGCTCGTCGGCGGCCTTTTTGATCTCCGGGTTCTTGCGGTAACCGATCGGAGCGATCGCAACCTGGAAAGGCGCCATGGGCAGCGGCCAGGCAATGCCCTTCTCGTCGTTCCCCTGCTCGATTGCCGCGGCCACGATGCGCGATACCCCGATCCCGTAGCAGCCCATCTCGAGGAAACGGGACTTGCCGGCGTCGTCCAGGAAAGTCGCCTTCATCGATTCGGAATACTTGGTGCGCAACTGGAAGATGTGCCCGACCTCGATGCCGCGACAAAGGTCGAGCGTGCCTTTTCCGTCCGGAGACGGATCGCCTGCAACCGCGTTACGGATGTCGGCAACGATCGCGGGCTCCGGCAGATCGCGGCCGAAATTGACGCCGACCAGGTGGAAGCCGGCCTGGTTCGCGCCGCAGATGAAATCGCTCATGGCGGCGACGGCGCGATCCGCGACGACCTTGATGTCGGACGGAATGCCGACCGGGCCGATGTAACCCGGCCGGCAACCGATGCGGGTTTCGATTTCCTTATCGGTCGCGAACCGGAACGGATCCAGGCCCGGGAGTTTCGCCGCCTTGATTTCGTTCAACTGGTGATCGCCACGCACGAGCAGCATGAGCATGGCGTCGCCGTTGACGACCGCGAGTGCCTTCACCGATTGCGAGAGCGGCAATTTCAGGAAGTCGGTGACGTCCTCGCAGGTCGTCTTTCCCGGAGTCGGAACCTTTTCCATTGCCTGCGTCGGCGCCTTGCGGGGCTGCGCGGGCGCGACGGCTTCCGCGAGCTCGACGTTCGCCGCGTAGTCCGACGCGGTGGAGTAAGCGATCGAGTCTTCGCCCGAATCCGCAAGCACATGGAATTCGTGCGAGCCCGTGCCGCCGATGGCGCCGGTGTCCGCCGCTACCGCGCGGAATTTCAGCCCGAGTCGCGTGAAGATGCGTGAATAGGTTTCATACATGTTGCGATATTCGCGCTCCAGGTCGGCCTGGTCCGCGTGGAAGGAATAGGCGTCCTTCATGACGAATTCGCGCGCGCGCATGACGCCGAAGCGCGGCCGGATCTCGTCGCGGAATTTCGTCTGAATCTGGTAGAAGTTCAGCGGCAACTGCCGATAGGAGCGAACCTCCCTGCGTGCGATGTCGGTGATGACTTCCTCGTGCGTGGGACCGAAGCAGAAGTCGCGGTCGTGCCTGTCCTTGATCTTGAGCATCTGCGGGCCGAATACCGCCCAGCGGCCGGTTTCCTGCCAGAGTTCGGCGGGCTGCACGGCGGGCATCAGCAATTCCATCGCACCCGCGCGATTCATTTCTTCGCGAACGACCTGCTCGACCTTGCGCAGTACGCGAAGCCCCAGCGGCATCCAGGTGTAGAGCCCGCTGCCAAGCTTCTTGATGAGGCCCGCGCGCAGCATGAGCTTGTGGCTCAGGAGTTCGGCCTCGCTGGGAGCTTCCTTGAGCGTGGAGATGAAAAACTGCGAGGTGCGCATGCGTCTGATTCCGCGATTGAAAAGCCGCTATTCTACCGTCCGCCGCAACGTGGCCGCGACATCGAAACCGAACTCGCGACTTGATTTAGAGACGGGAGGCATCTTGCTGGGCAAGTGGAGAATCGGTCGCCGCATCAAGCGCGAAGTGAGCGTCGAAGTGAGCGAGCAGGACGGCATTCGCTCGATGCACCTGGGCAGCGATACGGTGCAAAGTTCCATGAAGCTCGACGATCCCTACGAATTGGTGCTGTCGTACACGCGCGCGATGATGGCCTTCCTGCTGTTTCGACCGGAACCGGGGCGCGTGCTGATGATAGGGCTGGGCGGCGGTTCATTGGCGAAGTTCGTGTACCGCCATTTACCGGAAGCGCGGACCACCGTGATCGAATCCGAGGCCGCCGTCGTGGCGGTGGCGCGGCAATATTTCCACGTGCCGCAGGACGAAGATCGCTTCATCGTCGAAACGGCCGATGGCGCGGCATGGGTGGCGGCGCACCCGGATTGTTGCGACGTGTTGATGGTCGACGGCTATGACGGCATCGAACAGGTCGCCGGGCTCTGCTCGGCGGATTTCTACGCCAACGCGCACGCCGCATTGTCCGGCGATGGATTGCTGGTGGTGAACCTGTGGAGCTCGGACGGGCGCTACGACGCCTATCTGCAGCGCATCGAGAGCGTATTCGGGGCCGTGGTCTGCGTGCCGGCAGCCAGGCGCGGAAACGTTGCGGTGATCGCATTTCGTCAATCGCCGGGACAGCCGCGCTGGGACGATTTGCGCGCTACGGCGCGTGCGTTGCAATCGCGTTACGGCCTTGAATTCCTTAAATTTGTCGAAGGCTTGCGAGAGATGAACCCGCGGTCTGCCGCGCGCTTGCTGGTCTGATCGCGTCGTTTGTGGAAAAATCCGATCATTGGATAAGCAGTGGGGTGGCTCACATGATCGATCGTGATGGCTATCGCCCGAACGTAGGAATCATTCTTTGCAATGTGAGGAACGAGGTCTTCTGGGGCAAGCGGATAAAGGAGCACGCCTGGCAGTTCCCGCAGGGCGGGATCAAGACCGGCGAAACGCCCGAGCAGGCGATGTACCGCGAGCTGAAGGAAGAGGTCGGCCTCGATCCTTGCCATGTGAAGATCCTGGGGCGCACGCGCGAGTGGTTGCGTTACGACGTGCCGCAAAACTGGGTCAGGCGTGACACGCGAAGCCAGTACCGCGGACAGAAGCAGATCTGGTTCCTGCTGCGATTGGTGGGGCGGGATTGCGATGTGTGCCTGCGCCAGTCCGAGCACCCGGAATTCGATGCCTGGCGCTGGCACGACTACTGGGTTCCGCTCGACAGCGTGATCGAGTTCAAGCGGGATGTGTACCAGCGCGCGCTGCAGGAACTTGTGCGCTTCCTGAACATGGCTGCGCGCTCTCGCCAGGGCTACGATCCTCGCGCTCAGCGCCCAGCGGCCTCGCTGGACAGCTGAAATTCGGCAAGCTCCGGCGCAAGCGCCGGAGCGTCCAGTTCGAATACGGCCAGCAGTATTTTGCCTTCGTCCTTCCAGTAATCCGCGGCGTCCGTCAGCGTATCGACGGCGGCCGCGAACTCATCGGGCTCCGCCCGCGCAAATCCCGAGGCTTGCTCGAAGACGATTCCCGCTCCGCCAGGGCCGGGATCTTTATCCAGCAGGCAGTCGTATAACCCATCCCAGTTGTGCCCGAAATATTCCGGAAATGCCATGGCCTTGGCAATCGCGTTGAGAAACGCTGTCTTGTCTCGAACGGCATTCAACTTGACGATAAAATTCGCCAACTCGCCGGCTTTGTTTAGTTTGGCAGCTACTGGGGTCGAACTGCGGAAAACGCCTTCGACGCGCTGCCGACGAATGGGGCTATTGGCTTCCGTCATTCGAGGATGCGCCTGAACGTGCGGTAATGATCGGGGGTGTACCAGAACTTCACGCCATCTCGCGCGATGATTCGCCTGGCACCGCGCGTGCGGCCGCCGGGCGTCGGGACGGTGTATTCGAGATAAGCGTTCCTGGGGGCGAAAGGCAGCCGTCCCTCCCGATTGGCGAACACCGAGCCATCGCGCTTGAAGGGAAAGGGGCCGCCTTTGTGAATCAATGCCAGGGTTTCGCGGGCTTCAACCGGTAACTCCGCCGCGTTAATCGTCGAATTAGATATGAACTTCGTCGAACGAGCGTTCAAATCGCTCGAAATTGCGATCAAAATCAGTGTCGCAGCAGCGGCGAGCAGGATTTCCCAGAGGCCGTGAGCTGGTGTGTGACGGAAACGAGTCATAAATTTTGGACGGACTGGATCGTTAGCTTTTATCGACCAATCAGGGATAGCAGGCGCTTACCGAGCGTCGCGAAAATCGGCTGGATCGAATTGCCGAAATGTTATCCAAGCTACAGAATTACCTTGTGAATTTGGCTGTCGAAGCGCACCATGGCGAAAATTTTGGCGGCCACAAAAGCCAAGTAGTAATAAAACAGCCATACGCAGTATTTGCACACGCAATCAGGTCCAGGGAATACAAGTCATGCCGCGTCGCAATGACTACGACGTTACCGACCGGGTCAATACCACCGACCCGGCATCGGTCAATGGCGAAGTCAATCGCATTTTCCTCGAGCTTTACCCGAATGCCTCCACGCACGTCCTGAATCGCTGCTTTCGCGACCTCACGCGCCTGCAATCCGGAGAGTATCCCGGTTATCACGCCTGCGACACGAGTTATCACAACCTCCAGCATTCGCTGGATGTCACCTTGGCGATGGCAAGATTGATGGACGGCTACGAGCGTACCCGGGATCGCAGCGGCGAGATCGGCGCGCGCCTGTTCCGTTTCGGCATCGTGACGGCGTTGTTCCACGACATCGGTTACCTGCGCAAGGTCAACGATACGCGCCACAAGAACGGCGCGGAATACACGCTGAAGCACGTCACGCGCGGTGCGAGGTTCCTCGAGGAATACATGAATCGCATCGGCATGGCCGAGCTTGCGCCGATCGCCTCGCACATCATCCATTTCACCGGCTACGAGAAGCCGATCGACAAGATCGACGTGCCGAACCTTTCTTTCCGCCTGATCGGCAACATGCTGGGCACGGCGGACATCATCGCGCAAATGGCGGACCGCTGTTACCTTGAAAAATGTCGCGATCGGCTCTATCCGGAATTCGTGGAAGGCGGCCTGGCTGCGCGCGATGACGCCGATCGCAGGTCGAGCGTCATGTTCCGGTCGGTCGAAGACCTGATGGTCAGGACGCCGACCTTCTACAAGACCGCGACCGCCCGACTGAACGATCAGCTGGGCAAGGCGCACGGCTATGCCGACAAGCATTTCGGCGGCCAGAACCTGTATTTCGACGAGATCGACAAGAACATCCAGTACGCTTCCGCGATCGCGGAACAGCGCGACCTTTCGCTGTTGCGTCGCGAGCCCCCCAAGCCCGAAGAAGAGGGTTTGCGGATCTACTAGCGGGTCTTGCGCACGTTCAGCATGATCTTGCCGACGTGCTCGCTCGATTCCATCAGCGCGTGGGCCGCCGGGGCTTCGGCAAGTTCGAATGTCCGGTAGATCACCGGACGAATTTTCCCCGCATCGATCAGCGGCCAAACCTTCTCGCGAAGTGCGTTGGCGATGCGGGCCTTGAAGGCCACCGGGCGCGCGCGCAGCGCGGAGCCCGTGATGCTCAGCCGGCGGCGCAGGATGTCGCCCATGTCCAGCGTGGCCTTGGTGCCGCCCAGGAAAGCGATCAGCGATAGCCGGCCGTCGTCGGCAAGGCAGTTCAATTCGCGCGGCACGTAGTCGCCGCCGACCATGTCGAGGATGACGTCCACGCCGCGACCGCCGGTCTCCTGCTTGACGACGTCCACGAAATCCTCGGTGCGATAGTTGATCGCGCGCGTGGCGCCGAGCTTCTCGCAGGCTTCGCACTTCTGCGCCGATCCGGCGGTGACGAAAACCCGGTGTCCGAAGGCACTCGCCATCTGGATCGCGGTCACGCCGATGCCGCTGGATCCACCCTGCACCAGCAGCGTCTCCTCGCCCTTGAGGCCGCCGCGTTCGAATACGTTGACCCACACGGTGAAAAAAGTCTCGGGCAGGCCCGCCGCGTCTTCCACGGTGATGCCACGCGGGATCGGCAGGCATTGGGCGGCGGGCGCCGCGACGTATTCGGCGTAGCCGCCGCCGGTCACGAGCGCGCAAACCTTGTCGCCGATTTTCCAATCCGACACCTCCGGTCCGAGCGCCACCACGCTGCCCGCGACTTCCAGGCCGGGAATATCCGAGGCGCCCTTCGGCGGCGGATAGCCGCCCTTGCGTTGCAGGACGTCCGGACGATTGACGCCCGCCGCAGCGATTTCGATCAGCACTTCTCCCGGCGCCGGTACCGGCACGGGGCGTTTTGCCACGCGCAATACTTCAGGCGTGCCCGGAATGGATATTTCGATTGCTCGCATCTGGGAGGGGATGGACATGTCGGGACCGTCTCTTGAAATCGATGTGCGCATTCTTGCACAACGCGCTTGCCGGATTGCGCGGCGATAGCGCTTGCGGCATGATTCGCCGCTCTTTCCCGACAACGATTGCGCGGAGGAATTCATGGAATATCGCAGGCTCGGCAACAGCGGCGTGAAAGTTTCGCGCCTTTGCCTCGGTACCATGATGTTCGGCGATCGCACCGACGAGAAGGAAGCCGCGAGGATCGTCGCCTCCGCGCTCGAAGCCGGCGTCAACTTCATCGACACCGCGGATGTCTACGTGAAGGGGGAATCGGAGCGGATTACCGGCCGGCTCATCGCGGCCAATCGCGACCACTGGGTACTCGCGACCAAGGTCGGCAACGCGTCCGGCGCCGAGCCGAACCGTTCCGGCCTGGGCCGCAAGTGGATCATGCAGGCCGTCGAGCTCAGCCTGCAGCGCCTTGCAACCGATTACATCGACGTCTATTACCTGCATCGCGACTTTGACGGCGCCAATCTCGCGGAAACGGTGGGCGCGCTCGGGGACCTGGTTCGCGCCGGCAAGATTCGCTATATCGGCCTCTCGAATTTCCATGCGTGGCGCATCGCCGAGTTCGTGAGCCTGTGCCGCGAGATGAATGTTCCGATGCCGATCGTGTGCCAGCCTTACTACAACGCCATGAACCGGCAGCCCGAAGTCGAAATCCTGCCGGCCTGCCGTCACTACGGCATCGGCGTGGTGCCCTACAGCCCGCTGGCCCGCGGCGTGCTGACGGGCAAATACAAGCCGAACGAAGCACCGCCCGAGGGGACGCGCGCCGGACGCGCCGACAAGCGCATGATGGAAACAGAATTCCGCAAGGAGTCGCTTGCCATCGCGCAGAAGATCCGCGCGTTCGCGGAAAAGAAAGGCGCGAACGCAGGGCACTTCGCGATCAACTGGGTGCTCAACAATGCCGCCGTCACGAGCGTCATCGCCGGCCCGCGGACGCTCGAGCAATGGCAGGACTACCTCGCGGCAATGGAGTACAAGTTCGATGCCAAGGGCGAAGCCCTGGTGAATTCGCTGGTATCCGTCGGGCATCCTTCCACGCCCGGCTACAACGATCCGCAATACCCGCTGACCGGACGCATGCCGGTCGTGAGCTGAGGCGGCCCATGGATGCCTCGCCGGTCGCGCTCGTCACTGGCGGCTCCCGCGGAATCGGTCGAGCGATCGTCGAACTGCTTGCCGCGCGGGGATACCGCATCGCATTCACCTACGCGAGTCGCGCCGCCGATGCCGCGGCTCTCGAAGCGTCCGTCATGGCCGCCCGCGGCCAGGCCAAAAGCCTGAAGGCGGACGTTTCAGCGCCGGAAGCGGCGAAGCAGGCGGTGCAGTTCGCGCTGGATGCGTTCGGACGCATCGACGTGCTCGTCAACAACGCCGGTACGCATTTGCCTGGCGTCGCGATCGCCGACACCTCGCCCGACGAGTGGGATCGCGTGATCAAGGTCAACCTGTATGGCCCCTTCCACATGATCCAGGCGGTGCTGCCGCACATGCGCGCGCGCAAGAGCGGCAGCATCATCAACCTCTCCTCGAATATCACCAGTCGCATGCCCGCCCAGAATTGCGTCTACACGGTCTCCAAGGTCGGCGTCGAGGCGATGACCCGCATCCTGTCGAAGGAGGAGGGTCGCAACGGCATCCGGGTCAACGCGATCGCACCCGGGCCGATTCGCACCGACATGCTGGAAGAGACCATGGTAAAGATCGGAGCGGAGCGCGCCGAGGCTTTCATTAACTCGGTGCCCATGGGACGCAAGGGCGAGCCGCGCGAGATTGCCGATGCCGTTGCTTTTTTGGTGTCCGACGCGGCCAGCTATATCACCGGGCAGATCCTGTTCGTGAACGGCGGCGGCCCTGGAAACTAGCAGGTTCGCGCTTCGTCGACGCGTCGCGATGCGCCTGCCATCTTGACCGCCCGGAGCCGCTTTCGATGCCGCTGATCCGTCCCGAAGATGCGCGGGACTTCGACACCATTCGCGAATTGCTGCTGGCGACGTTCGGACGCGAAGCCGAGTCGCGTCTCGTCGAGCGCCTGCGCGCTTCGGGGAAAATCGCGTCGGCCCTGGTGGCGGAAGAGAAAGAACGCATACTCGGCCATGTCGTCTTCTCGAAGATCGCCACGGACACGGGCGGCGAGGCGCTCGCGCTTGCGCCGCTTGCCGTGGTTCCGGCCTTCCAGAGACTGGGAATCGGCAGCGCGCTCGTCAGCGCGGGCCTGGAACGTTGCCGCAAGGATGGTCAGCCGCGCGTGCTGGTGCTCGGCGACCCACTCTACTACTCGAGGTTCGGCTTCGCGCCGGCCGCGCGATTCGGCCTCAAGTGTCCATTGCCGGCAGCGGATGCGTCGTTCATGGCAATGGAGATGGAATCGCGCGCATTCGCAGGCGTGTCATCCGTTCGCTACGGCCACGAGTTCGAGGACCTGGAATAAAGACCTTTCAGGCCAGAAGCTTTTCCAGCGCCACTCGCATCTCGCCGGTCAGCGCAGCCGGCCGTCGCGAGCCACGATCCACATAGACGTGTATGAAATGCCCTTGCGCTGACGCAATGATTTCGTCGTTGCGGAACAGGCCGATCTCATAGCGCACGCTGCTGTTGCCAAGCCTGGCGACGCGTAGGCCGGCGTTCACCGCGTCGGGAAATGTGATCGGCGAGAAGTACTGGCATTGCGTTTCCACGACAAGTCCGATCACGGTGCTTTTTTCGATGTCGAGCGCCCGCTGTTCGATCAGGTACTGGTTCACCACGGTATCGAAATAGCTGTAGTACACGACATTGTTGACGTGGCCATAGACGTCGTTGTCGGCCCAGCGGGTGGCGATGCGCTGGAAGTGGCGGTAGCTGTCGCGTGTGTCGGGTGTCGGCCGCGTCATGTGGGTCTCAGTCGTCAGTGGGTGCCGGTCTGGTCGTCGGCATCGCTCAATCTTCGCATGTGTTTCCAGTTCACGGCGAGCATGCCGGCGGCGACGACGACGAACATGCCGATCAGCGTCATGGGTTCGGGAAACTCGCCGAACACGATGAAGGCCAGCGTGGTCGTCCAGACCAGCTGCGTGTAGACGAAGGGCGCAAGCGTGGACGGCGAAGCGTATTCCATGGAGCGGATCAGCAGCAGGTGGCCGAGCCCGCCGAACAAGCCGATGCAGACCACGCCCACCGCCTGCATGGCGGAGGGCGTGATCCAGTGGAACGGTACGGCAAAGCTCGTGATCGCGCCGCCGACGATTGCCGTATAGAACAGCGAGGTATAGGGATGGTCGCGCCCCGCGACCTTGCGGGTCACGATCTGGTAGACGCTGAACAGGATGGCGGTCGCCAGCGGGAACACCGCCGGCAGCGACAGCACGCCGCCGCCCGGCCGCATGATGATCAGCACCCCGGAGAAGCCGATGATCACCGCGATCCACTGCCGGCGCGAAACCTTGTCGCCCAGCATGGGCCCGGAAAGCAGGGCGGTCAGGATCGGGCCGACGAACGTGATGGCGGCGGCCTCCGCGAGCGGCAGATAGCGCAGCGCGAAGTAGAAGAAGGTCGTGCTCCCCACCAGCAGGACGCCGCGCAGGACCTGCATCCATGGATGCACCGTGTGGAAGAGCTTGCCCACCCCCATGCGCGGACCGAGCAGCGCGAGCATGACCCCCACGTGCACCATGTAGCGCGCCCACATCAGCGCGGACATCGGATAGGACCGCAGCATGAACTTCGCCAGCGTATCCATGGACGAGAACATGAACACGGCCGCCATCAGCAACGCTATCCCGCGCAGCGTACGGCGATGGTGCAGTCGGGCCTCCGCGGTGTTCATGCGATGTCGGATGCCGCGGGATTGCGCGGCCCTTGCCAAGGGCTTTGGCGGGCGTTGGTCGCCTTCGTCACGGCGCTCGATGCGTGCGCAGAACGCCGCGGCCGGCGAAGCCGGTCAAATTGCCGAGGCGTTCCTCGATGCGTAGCGCCTCGTTCCACTTGGCCATGCGCTCCGACCGCGCGAACGAGCCGACCTTGAGCTGGCCGGCGTCCCATCCCGCGGCAAGGTGGACGATGGTGACGTCTTCGGTTTCGCCCGAGCGGGCCGAGACGATCGTGCCCCATCCCGCCGCCTTGCCCGCGTCGAGCGCGGCTTTTGTCTCGGTGATCGTGCCGGCCTGGTTCGGCTTGATGAGCACGGCATTGCACGCCCCCAAGGCCGCGGCGTCCCTGACCCGGTTCGCGCTGGTCACCAGGAAATCGTCGCCGATGATCTGCACGTCGTTGCCGGCTGCGTCGGTGAATTTCTTCATTCCCTCGGCGTCGTCTTCGGCAAGCGGATCCTCGACCGACACGATCGGATAGCGCTTGAGCCAGCCGAGCAGCATTTCGCACAGGCCGTCGCTGTCGAGCTCGCGCTTGTCCAGCCCGAGGCGATAACGCCCCTTGGCGCCGAATTCCGAAGCGGCGATGTCCAGCGAAATGCCGATGTCCTCGCCGGCGCGATAGCCGGCGCGCTCGATCGCGCGCACCAGCATCGTCAGCGCGTCCTCGTTCGAATCGAACGCAGGCCAGAATCCGCCCTCGTCGGCTACGCCCTGCAGCTTGCCCGCTTCCTGCATGAGTTCGCCCGCGGCGCGATAAACCTCGGCGGTCATCGCAGTGGCTTCGCTGAAGCTGTGCGCGCCCAGCGCCATGATCATGAAGTCCTGAATGTCGACGCGCCGGCCTGCATGCGCGCCGCCGCCGAAGACCTGGATCTCCGGCATCGGCATGCGCACGCTGTGCCCCTGTGCGAGATAGGCGTACAGCGGCATGCGGTGCGCACCCGCCACGGCATGCAGGACGGCCATCGACGTCGCGATCATCGCGTTGCCGCCCAGGCGCGACTTGCTCGGCGTGCCGTCGGCTTCGATCAGCGCATCGTCGATTTCGGCCTGCCGCAAGGCGTTGCGACCCTGCAGCAGCCGCGAAATCTCGTGGTTCACGTTCGCCACCGCCTTGGCCACGCCCATCCCGCCGAACGGCTTGCCGCCGTCGCGCAGGTCGACGGCTTCGTTCGAGCCGCGCGAGGCACCCGCAGGTGCAATGGCGCGGCCGACTGCGCCGCCGGCCACGTGCACTTCCACTTCGACGGTGGGGCGGCCGCGCGAATCCCAAACGCGGCGGCCGTGGACTTTGGTGATGGTGGTATCGGTCATGGTTCCTGGTTGATCGGTTAGTTCGACCGCGAGGCCCGCCAGGCTTCGCGTATTTCGGCGAGTCTATCCACGGGATCGAGCAACAGGGCGCGCGCGACGCGGCGCACCCGATCGCGTTGCGCGTCGTCGGTGATGTACTCGACCGGGGACTTGCCGTCGATGCGCCCCAGCAGCAAGCCGGGCAGCAGACGCGCGGTGCGCCGTTCGATGTCTTGTCGCCGTTCCCAAATAACGCCTGCAAGATAGCCCTCGCCCAGCGCGTCGAAGCAATCGAGATAGCGCTCGCGCCATTGCGGCCGCCAGATGCCCTTGAGCAGCAGGTGGTTCAGGCAGAAGGCGAGGTCGAAGGCCGGATCCCCGTACCACGCGCACTCGGCGTCGAGGAACACCGGGCCTTGCGGCCCGACGAGGATGTTCTTCGGGCTGACGTCGCCGTGCACGAGGGCTTTCTTGGTCGCGCCGGTCACGCGCACGAGGCTTTCCAGGCGGTCGGCGCAATCCGGGTGTTTCCTTCCCGTTGCCGAGAGGTAGGGCTCCAGCCGGATCGGAAAGAAAATGTGGTCGGTCGCGAATCTGCGCGCGACATCGGGGTTGCCCGCGGTGCCGGCATGGATCGCGGCAATGCGCCTGCCGACGGCGCTTGCGGTTTGGGTTGAAATCTCGCCGTCCCGCAATTGCGCCTTCCAGACGGGGTGGCTGTTGCCGTCGAGAAACGCCATGGCGAACATCCCGGCCTCGCGATCCTCGCCGAGTATTTTCGGCACGGCCTGCGGCACGATGCCCGCAGCCGTTCGCATCCACTCGATTTCGTATTGGTTGCGCTCGACCGGCGCCTGCCAGTCCGCCTCGACCTTGAGTTTTGGCAGGGCGCGCTTGAGGCAGACCGGCCCCTTAGCGAGGTCTGCGCGCACGATGTCGGAGGACACGCCGCCGGTCAGCGGCGTTATGGCGGGAATCTCACCGGGTTGAAGCAACCCCATGCGACGAAGCGCGATGAGGAAGGGGTCGTCGCTCATTCTTTTGTTGGAGGCCTGCGCTGCCGGAGTGCCGCGAACCGGGCTCATCAGGGGGGCGCAGGCGAAGGGTGGACTCTAACACACGCGTCCCGGCGGCCGTTTTACGAGATGAGGTCCGGCCGCGTTACGACGGATTTTCGGGACAGTCGGCGGTCGAGCCGTGCGGCTGATGGAAATCAACTTAAATTAGATTGACAACCAGCTGATTCAATTAGTATTGTGGCTGTCCGCCCAATTATTTGGGCAGGTACGGCGGCGGGAAGGTCATGGCCAAGATCGCGGTATTCAATCAAAAGGGCGGTGTCGGCAAGACGACGACGTCGCTGAATCTCACGGCAGCGCTGGCCCGCCGGGGGTACAACCCGCTCTCGATCGACCTCGATCCGCAAGCGCATCTTTCCTATATTTGCGGCAGCACCGTCGGGAACGCCGACGATTCGATGTTCGGCTTCTACCAGAGCACCAAGCCGCTCACGCAACTGATCCGTCCCGCGAACGGCGGCTGGCTGGTGATCCCCGCGCATGTGGAACTTTCGAAGGTGGATACCCAGTTCGGCAAGGGGCCGAACATCCTGAACCGGCTCAACGTCGGCATCGTCAAGGAAAACCTCAATACCGGCCGTCCGATCGTGCTGGATTGCTGCCCGATGCTGGGCGTGCTCAGCTTGAGCGCGATTTTCGCGTCCGATCGCGTGCTGATCCCGGTATCCGCCGACTACCTCGCGGTTCAGAGCGTGAGCCAGGTCGAAAAGACGCTGAAGGCGCTGGAGCACGTGCTGAAGAGGCGGGTGATGCGGCGCTACGTGATTACGCGCTACGACAGCCGCCGCAAGATGTCACACCAGATTTTCGAGGAGTTGAAGCAACGCCTGGGCGCGGAAGTCTGCGAGACGCGCATTACCGAGAACGTGAGCGTGGCGGAAAGCCCGGCGTCCAAGAAGGACGTGTTTTCGCACTCACCGGATTCCCGCGGCGCCAAGGACCATGATGCGCTGCTGGATGAGCTGATCGCGGCCGGATTCATCGAGCGCCGCGAGCCGGAAGTCAGCAAGGCAACCGGCATTCCCGAACTCGAGGCGGCCGGATTGCCTGTCGCCGCGTAGCAGCCCGCTACGTTTCCCTGTCGTCGGTCTGGCGCGAGATCAGCGAGATGATGCCCTCGAGGTCGCTGCCTTCCTCGCGCACCGCCGTGGCCATCTGCTTGCACTCGATGATCTCGCAGTGCAGGTACATCTGGGTGATCTTGCGTTCGGCCTCGGCCTGGTCGCGCGCCTGCACGATGAGGTTGTCCACCGGCAGCCCGCTGCGCGTGCGGATGCGGAATCCGAACTTGAACATCGGTTGCGGCAGTTGCGGCGCCGGCGCGGACACGATCAGCCTGCCTGGGGCTTGAGGTCCAGCCGGTAGCGCTGGAAATTGTTGACGTAGTGCAGGGCGTTTTCCAGCAGCCGTTCGACTTCTTCGTCGGTCAGCTGGCGGACCACCTTGCCGGGCGATCCCACGACCAGCGAACGATCCGGAATCTCCTTGCCTTCGGTGATCAGCGCGTGGGCGCCGATCAGGCAGTGCTTGCCGATCTTGGCGTGGTTGAGCACCGTCGACTTGATGCCGATCAGGCTGCCTTCGCCGATGGTGCAGCCGTGCAGCATCGCATGGTGGCCGATGGTGACGTTCTTGCCGACGCTCAGACGGACGCCTTCATCGGTATGCAGGACGCTGTTGTCCTGCACGTTCGACCCCTCGCCGATGGTGATGACGTCGTTGTCCCCGCGAACCACCGTGTTGAACCAGACGCTGGCGTTGTGCTCCAGGACGACTGAACCGATGACGCTCGCGTTATCCGCCACCCAGTAGTCGCCGCGGGTGACGACCTTCCTGTCGCCTAGGGAATAGATCATGCTTGGTTCTGCTGTTGAATCCGGTCGGGCATTATAAGGGACGGGCTTAACGCCCACACCCGGCCGGGCGATAATATCCGCCACCCGCTTCCAGGAGACCCAAGTCATGTCCGCTGTTACCGCCGTGAAACCATCCGGAGAAACCGATATCGTCAAAATCCTCGGCGCCGACGCCGACAAGCTCCTGAGCCATGTCTGCAAGGGGATTCCCAAGGAATCGGTGCACCTGCCCGGGCCGGATTTCGTCGAGCGGGTCTTCACCCCCACCGACCGCACGCCACCGGTCCTGCGCAGCCTGCAACAGATGTTCGACCATGGCCGCCTCGGCGGCACGGGCTACCTCTCCATCCTGCCCGTGGACCAGGGCATCGAGCACTCCGCCGGTGCGTCGTTCGCGAAGAATCCCCTGTACTTCGACCCCGAGAACATCGTCAAGCTGGCGATCGAGGGTGGCTGCAACGCCGTGGCCTCGACCCTGGGCGTGCTGGGCGCCTGCGCGCGCAAGTATGCGCATCGCATTCCCTTCATGCTCAAGATCAACCATAACGAATTCCTGACCTATCCGAACAAGTACGACCAGATCCTGTTCGGCAGCATCAAGCAGGCGCGCGACATGGGCGCGGTATCGGTCGGCGCGACGGTCTATTTCGGCTCGCCGGAATCCGCGCGCCAGATCGTCGAGGTCGCGCAGGTCTTCGACATGGCGCACGACGCCGGGCTGGCCACGGTGCTGTGGTGCTACCTGCGCAACCCGGCGTTCAAGACCGACAAGGATTACCACGTGTCCGCCGACCTCACCGGCCAGGCAAACCACCTCGGCGTCACCATCAAAGCCGACATCATCAAGCAGAAGCTGCCGGAAAATAACGGCGGCTACAACGCGATCAGCAGCAAGGAAAATCCCTACGGCAAGGTGGACAAGCGCATGTATACCGAGCTCGCGACCGACCACCCGATCGATCTCACGCGCTACCAGGTCGCGAACTGCTACCTCGGTCGTGCGGGGCTCATCAATTCCGGCGGCGCGTCGGGCGAGAACGACCTCGCCGATGCCGTGCGTACGGCGGTCATCAACAAGCGCGCCGGCGGCATGGGATTGATCTCCGGGCGCAAGGCGTTCCAGCGGCCGATGAAGGAGGGCGTTGCCATCCTGAATGCGATCCAGGACGTCTACCTGTCGCGGCAGGTCACGATCGCCTAGATCCCGAGTTGCTGGAAAAAGTAACGGCGGCTGCTTGCCGCCGTTTTTTCTGACGGCCGCGTTCGACGCGACGCCGTTCAGTTCTTGCGGCCGACCACCAGCCAGATTTCATTGAATCCCGGGCCGCTTGCATCGAACACCGGCTGGGTGCGTACCGGCACATGAGCGTGCGCCAGCGCGGCATGCAAAGTTCCCGTGGCTGGCGGAATGGCATCCGCGCTTTTCAGCGCAAGCCAGATGCCGCCGAGATCCGTACCCGTGAATGGCGAATTGTCCACGCGCACGGTCCATCCCGCTTCATGCTTGAAAAATCGCGCCAGCTCGATGCCATAGCTCGAAGCATCCGGAACGGCGGGATTGATCCTGACCGTGAGCCTTCCCTTGGGTTCGTCCTTCAGCGCGGATTCCAGTTTGGCCTTTTGATCCTTGCCGAGATGGCGACGGCCAGAACCTGAAGGCTCGGCGGCGGGTTTCTCGTCCAGGGGCGCAGGCTTTCGTTGCTGGGCGGCGGAAATTCTCCCCTCGACGGCCCGGCTGTTCGGCGCGGTCGCGGCGCCAGCAGGCAAAGGCACATTGCCGTTGTCGGACCTGGCGCTGTCCTTCGGCGGCGAATCGCCATCGAGGATGGTGCCCATGCGCTCGAGGGCGGCCATGCGATCAATGGCCGGAATCGGCTTGTCGAAGAAATCGGGCTGGGCCTTGGTGGCCGGTGCGGATTTCGCCGGGGTCCCCGCCGGTGGCAGCGGCACGGCGGTAATGGTTGCCAGTTCCTTTTCACGCGCCCCATGCCTGGCTGCCGTGGTGGCTTGTGCCGGCACCGCTGCTTTTTCGCGCACGGCCGGACCTTGCGGGACCGGTGCCGGCTTCGGCGCCAAGGGCGCCCGGGGTTCGGGCGCGGGAGTCGGATTGGTCACCTGTGGCATTTGCTGCACCGGTGATGCCGGCTGCGCATCTGCAACGGGGGGCCGTCGATCCGCGGACGACGCTTGCTTGATGGGATCCGCCGAGCGCATGGCATCGTTGCTCAATTCGTCTCGACGATGCCCATAGAAGTAGGCGAGGGCGAGCGCCACGGCCAGCACGACGAGCAGGACGATGCTGGCTTTTTCGAACAGCTCGTGCAGCCGTGCAGTGGTCTCGATCGAATTCCAGCCTGGCAGCATGTCCATGTCGATTGTCAGCCGGTGATTGGGGCGCCGGGATCAGGATCCCGGGCCTGCAGTTCGAGAAGCGGCCGAGGACAAAAGTTCCGGTTTCCAAGATGGTATGCCGGACGCTGACCGGCTGCCACGGGCCATTCAGCGTGGCGTGTCCACGCGGTGATGTGGCGGTATCGGCCTTGCCGGCATCGCACGAGGTGTTTCATCGCAAGTTGCTTTGTATACTGTGGTTTAACCAAAGAAGTGCGCGTTACGCAGGAGAATCGATGTACAAGGTTTTTGTCGACGGCCAGGAAGGCACAACGGGCTTGCAGATTCATGACCGGCTGGTCGGCCATGGCGGCGTCGAGCTGATCGAGATCGACCCGGCCAAACGCAAGGACGTGGCCGAGCGCAAACGCTTGCTGAATGCGGCGGACCTCGCTTTCCTTTGCCTGCCCGACGCGGCGGCGAAGGAATCCGCCGCGCTCGCCGCAGGCGCACGCACCCGATTGATCGACGCGAGTACGGCGCATCGAACCGATCCGGCGTGGGTGTACGGCCTGCCGGAGTTGAACAAGGCACAGCGCGAAATGATTCGCGACGCCAGCCGTGTGGCCAACGTCGGCTGCCACGCCGCCGGATTCATCCTGCTCATGCATCCGCTGGTTTCGTCGGGCATGCTGCCCAAGGATTATCCGGTGGCCTGCCATTCGCTCACTGGCTACAGCGGCGGCGGCAAGAAAATGATCGCCGAATACGAAGCGCCCGGCAGGATGCGCTTCCCGATCGGCGCGCCGAGGCATTACGCGCTCGGCATGAGCCACAAGCACCTTCCGGAGATGAAGCAGTATGGGGGCCTCGACCATGCGCCTGCTTTCAATCCCATCGTTGGGGATTTCTACAAGGGCATGGCGGTGGCCGTGCCCCTGATGCGCAGGCTGCTTCCCAGGAAGCCCTCGATGAAGGACATGCATGAGTTGCTGGCGGGCTACTACGCTGGCGAGCGATTCGTGAAGGTCATGCCGCTGACCGTCGACGGCAACGCGGAAGGCGGCTATTTCGATCCGATGGGCGCGAACGACACCAATCGCAACGACATATTTGTTTTCGGCAACGATGAGAACATGGTGCTTATGTCGCGGCTGGACAACCTGGGCAAGGGGGCGTCCGGCAACGCCGTGCAGAACATGAACCTGATGCTCGGATTGGACGAAGGTACGGCACTCGGCTGACCGCGGCGCGCGTCTACGCGCGTTCGAGTGCAAGGTGCATTGCTGCCGTTTGCATGCTGTTTCCGCCGCACCCGGCCTGCTTCGGGTGCGTGGAACTCGCCTTCCGGTGCGTCTCCCGCGCGCGACTAAAAATATTTTGTTATTTGCTTATTCGCGCTCGCTCGAACGCAATGCTAGGCCGGCGCGGGTGGGGCTCGAAAAAGCGTTGCAACAACTTTGCCGATTGAGGGAGTTAAGAAATCGGGTGCGCATCCAATCGACGCGATTGCGGTGATGGCGCGGGTTCGAATCTACCAAATGTCAGATTTGACAAATATCGCGGTTGACGTAAAAAAGAAAAATCGTAGTTGTGTCCGCAAAGTTTTCGATGCGTCGAATACCGGCGCGTTTCAAGCATGCGGACAGGAAGCTGCGAAACCGAGTTTAGTATCGCTCGATCCGGTTTTGTGCGGGCCGCATGTAGCTGGCGCGGGGTGTCAACCGAGATAGTCTCGCCTCCCTGGACCCGGAGGCCCCGACGCCGCGGCTCGCCTTTCTATTGCGCATCGAAGGAAGCAGGTCGCACCCATTTTCTTCGATGCATCGTCGAAATCATCTGGACAGACGGGATGTGGCCTTGCAGCCGGACGGCAGCGGGTATTCAGGCGCCACGTCGACGAACGCCTGGATATCGAATGCGTCCGGGGCTTGAATAAAAACGCCCCTGGTTCCAGGGAGGGTTGGCCAGGGGCGAAAGGTCACGCAATGTCGCCTGAACCGAGTGTTAAGGGCACCCAGTCGGGGCGAAACCATTGTCGAATGTCAGGGGTAATCCGCCAATAAGGGATCGTCGCGAGTGCGTGTAAGACGATTGCTGACTGAAAGTAAGATTCCTTGGCTGTCGGCCGAGTCACAGGGAAATCATGGGGGCGTGTATTCGGGTCGAAGAAATTCGAGCGTGCGCACTGGCCGAGGGGCCAACGCCTGGCAGCTGCGATCCAACGGGTCGTGCCCCCGCGCGATGAGGCTGCCAGGCTCGCATTGATCCTGCAAAGGTCGATGCGCGACATGTAAGGAACCGGTAAGCGGCGGGCTTCCACCGAAAAACACACGCCCTTGTCCTCACCACGGTGCCCTTCGATATCCGCCCTGAGGATGACTCTCTCCGTAGTAATCTACTGTCCCTCGTCACGGTAAGCGCATGAGCGCCGACGTTGCAGAGGGCGGGGAGGGTGTGTCGTGGTTTGGGTTGCATTGTCTCGTGGGAATTGGCCGGCCAGGCTCGACGGTTTGCGAGGCAACGCCGCGTACCGTGGTCTATGGTTATGCGCGACAGCGCTGACTTTTCTCGTTTCGGCCTGCGGGGGCGGCTCGGGGGGATCGGATACGCCTGCAGCACCTGCTTCTCCTGCTGCCCCGCCGATAAGTGTTGTCGTATCGCCCTCGTCGGCGGCTGCTCTCACAGGGGGCGCAACCATTCTGTTTTCCGCGGTCGTCAGGAACACTGCGGATCAGGCCGTAACCTGGCAGGTCAATGGCACGAATGGCGGCAATCCGACGACAGGGACGATATCTGCGGGCGGACTCTACACGCCGCCAGCTACGGTACCGAGCCCTGCCACTGTGACGGTGACGGGAATATCCCATGCCGATTCCACGAAATCCGGTGTCGCACACATAACGATTTCCGCTCCGCTAGCGGTTTCCGTCACGGTGGCACCGACTTCGGCATCGGTCACCGTGTCCGCCACGCAGGCGCTGACGGCCACAGTCGCCAACGACCCGAGCCACGCGGGTGTGACATGGAATCTCTCGGGGGCGGGATGTTCCGGCAGCGCTTGCGGCACTCTGAGCGCAACATCCGGCAGCCCGATCAACTACACCGCGCCAGCCACGGTTCCCACTCCCGCAACGGTCAGCGTAGTCGCAACCTCGAATGCGGATTCGAATGCCAAGGATCACGCCACCATCACCATCACCTCGGCCGTCCAGCCGATCGCCGTTTCCGTGAGTCCGCGCATCGTGGCCGTCACGACTTCCCAACGCCCCACGTTTACCGCGAACGTCACGGGGTCGACAAATACGAGCGTCAACTGGCGTGTCGACAACATCTCGGGCGGGAATTCAACCGTCGGAACCGTATCTGCGGGCGGCCTCTACACGCCGCCATCCACGGGCGGTACCCATACGATTACTGCGATCAGCCAGGCCGATTCCACCAAGAGCGGATCGGCGACCGTGGCGGTGACGGATCTGGCGGCGATCGTGACGTTTCACGTGGACGTGGCGCGCACCGGCCACAATCCGAAGGAGTTCGCGCTGACGCCGGCGCGCGTCGGAACGCCGGGGGCTTTTGGAAAGCTGTTCGCCTGCGCGGTCGACGGCCAGGTGTATGCGCAACCGCTCTACGTTGCGAACATGAGCATAGCCGGCGGCACACACAATGTGCTGTTCGTCGCGACGGAGCACGACAGCGTCTATGCGTTCGATGCCGACAGTGCCGCCTGCACGCAGTTCTGGAAGACGAGTTTCCTCGGCCCGAACATTACGCCCGGCGACCCAATCGATACGCTGGAAAACGGCGACCTCATCCCCGAGATCGGAATCACCAGCACGCCCGTGATCGACGTTGGGCGTGGTGCCATTTACGTCGTCGCGAAAACGAAGGAAAGCGGCACCTACTTCCAGCGCCTGCATGCGCTGGACCTGACCAACGGGACGGAGAAATTCGGCGGCCCCACCGAAATCCAGGCGACGTACCCTGGAAACGGCAGCGGCGGCAACATATTCGACCCGCTGCGGGAGAACCAGCGCGCCGCGTTGCTGCTGCTCAACAGCGTTGTCTATATAGCCTGGGCGTCGCACGGAGACCATTCGCCTTACCACGGCTGGATCATCGGCTATGACGCCGGCACGTTGCAACGCATGACCATATTCAACACGACGCCGAACGGCGATGAAGGCGGCATCTGGATGTCGGGTGGCGGACCGGCAGCCGACTCGAGCGGCAACATCTATGTGATGACCGGCAACGGGACCTTCGACCCGGCTGCGACGATACCGCCGGTCGCCCCGGACAACGATTTCGGCGAGTCATTCCTGCGTTTGTCGACCGCCGGCGGATTGGCGGTTGCCGATTTCTTCACCCCGGCCAACCAGGACAATCTGAATTTGCATGATTGGGACCTGGGGTCGGGCGCGCCCGTCGTGCTGCCGGATTCGATGGGATCGTCCGCGTATCCGCATCTGCTGCTCGGGGCGGACAAGCAGGGCAGTCTCTACCTGATCGATCGCGACAACATGGGCCGCTACTCCGCGGTAGCCAATGCGAACCTGCAAACGGAACAGGTATTGACGACTGCACCCTGCATACTTTGCGGATTCTTCGACACGCCCGCCGTCTTTGGCGATCGCATCTACGTGGCGCCGATTTCAAACACGTTGCAGTCCTACGAGATCACGAACGCAAGCATCACGACGTCGGCAGGCTCCGTCGACGCAGCGACGGATTTGACGTTGCGCATACCGGGCGCCGTACCCGTGGTGTCGTCGCAAGCAGGGGCGAATGGCATCGTCTGGCTGATCGATGCGAGGGGAAACGGGACCAACGGCAACGCCCTCGGCCCCGCCGTGCTGCGCGCCTACAACGCCACCAACCTCGCTGGAAACGCGCTCTATCACAGCGATGCGCTGCCCGCCGACCAGGCCGGCAACGCGGTCAAATTCGTGCCGCCGCTCGTCGCCAACGGCAAGGTCTACGTGGCCGGGCAGTCCCTCATTACGGTTTACGGCCTTACACCCTGACCATCTGGCCCGGCTGCGAAACAGCCGGCCGTCATTTCCCCCTTGCTTTTGCCGACAGCTCGGCCATGCGGCGATTGAAATTGCCGTCGGCAATGGGGATCTGCTTCTCGTTGATTCGGTGCCACGCACGATAAACATTGCGCGTGGCGGTCTTGTTTGCCGCCAGGAGGCGCTGTCCCAGCGGTGAGGAATAGAACTTGATCGCGTCCTGCATTTCCTGTGCGGACAACTCGGCCGCGTACGCGGCGGAAACGGCGTCGAGAAATTCGTCCTGGGTCGGTCGCGCGCAGACCTCGTCGTAGTATTGATCGTAGGCTTTCACGACATCGGGCCAGAGCGGGCTGCCCGGCTGGATGCCAAAAAAACGATCCGGGCTTTGACGCACCAGCATGTCGGGCGACAGCGATTTGGCCGAGGCCAGGCATTGAAGGTGGTACTCCTGGTAGTGATCGGCGTAGCGCATGAGCGCCACGAATTGCTTCGCGAGGCCGCGCGAGGCGTCGTCGGCATTCGCGACGCCGAGGCAGGAAGCAGACAAGACAAAGGCAATCGCCAAACTCCATCCACGCATGGGAAATCCAGTCCGGAAAATATTCTGTTAGCGCGAGCCCGCTGCGGCGGCAGTGCGCCGTCAACTCCGAAGCGTCGCTACGCGGGCCCGAAGGCTATGGAACACCAAGCCATCCACGCGGTCAAGGCGGCCCACCGTGCTGGAAATGCGCGCGTGCAAACGGCATAGTAGCGACTTGAAAAAAAACCAGCCGCCATGCCACGCGAAAAATCGAAATCCTGTTCCCGGGCGGGCCGGGCCCATTGCGCAATTCGGAAATTGACAAGATCGTTGCCCGGCAAGCTGCGGCTCGTCATGTTGGCGTCGGTTTTTTTTGGCGTGAGTCCGGGCACGCAAGCGCAGGGCGATCAGACTGCGACAGTGAACCTGGTCGAGGAAAACGATTCATTCGGGACCACGGTGGACAGGCACTACACGCAGGGCCTGCGCTTGTCCATTGCGTCCGGCGAAAGCACGGGCGGCACGCGGGCATCCGTCGCGGATGCGGTTCTCCTTCCCGGCAGCCAGGGTGCGGGGCGATACCGCTACGCGATATTCGCCGGTCAAAGCATCTTCACTCCCGAAAATCTCGCTGCCACCGTGCCTGATTCCCACGATCGTCCCTACGCGGGATGGTTGTATGCGGGCACGACATTCTATCGGGAGTTCGGAAGAGTCCTGGACAGGGCGGAAATTACGTTCGGCGTCGTGGGACCGGCCGCGCAGGGCGAGGAAGTGCAGAACTGGTGGCACGACCTGACGCGAAAATACCTCAAGCACGATCGGGCCAACGGATGGGGTTCGCAATTGCACAATGAGCCGGGCCTGATCCTGACCGAGGAGCGCAAGTGGCGTTTTGCCGGAAATGTCGGTAGCGCTGAAATCGATCTCTTGCCCGAGGTCAATGCATCGGCAGGCAACGTGTTCACCTATGCCGGCGCCGGTTTCCTGGCACGCTTTGGGCAGCGGATTTCCGTCGATTGGGGCCCTCCGCGCGTGCAGCCGGCGATCTCAGGATCGGATTTCATCAGTCGCGAGCGTCTGGGCGGCCGCGGATATGCCTGGTACTTCTTTGCCGGCACGGAAGGGAGGCTCGTCGCGCGCAACATTTTCCTCGATGGCAATTCATTCGAGGATAGCGCCAGCGTTCGCAAGAATCCGTTCGTCGCCGATTACACGGCGGGCGTCGCAATGATCTTTCCGCATGGCCGTGCGATGCTGAGTTATGTACGGCGCACCGAGGAATTCAAGGAGCAGGACGGGGATGACCAGTTCCTGTCGATCACGTTGGCGATTGCGTTCTGAGCGCCGTGTGAATGATCGCGATTGCAACAGCCCCGCAAGCGGATAACGATCCCTTTTGGCTTAACCCGAAATTCGATAAAGCTGTCCGCTGTAGCTGACGACATAAAGCTCGCCGTTCCTGTCCTGCGCGAACGCGGAGATGCCTAACCCGGTCGACAGGCCTCCAGATACCGTCACCGTCGGTTGCGCGGAGGAGGCTATCTGGAAGATGCGTCCGGTAACGAAATCGCCGAAAACATAGCGCCCTGCCAGCGCGGGAATGGCGGAGCCGCGGTAGACATATCCGCCGATCACCGTGGCGCCGACGGAGCGTCCGTACGCAGCGACCGGGGCCAGAAATCCCGCGGTCGTTCCGCAGGTCATTCCGGTGGCGAGGGTTCCTTCGAAGCAGCGCCATCCGTAGTTTCCCCCGCGCGTCACCCGATCGATTTCTTCCATCGCAGATTGGCCGACGTCGCCGACCCATAGTTCGCCGTTCTGCCGGTCGAAGCTCCAGCGCCACGGGTTGCGAAAGCCGAAGGCGAAAATCTCCGGGCAACTCGCCGGCCCCGAGCCATTCGCGCCACACAGCGCATGGCCGGAAAACGGATTCGTCGCGGGGATTCCATAGGGCGCTGGCCCGTCGATGTCGATGCGCAGTATTTTTCCGAGCAGGGTCGTAAGGAGTTGTCCGTTGCCGGTTGTCCCATGCTGATCGTTCCCGCCACCGCCATCGCCGAACCCGATATAGAGGAAGCCATCCGGTCCGAACGCGATATTGCCGCCGTTGTGATTGGATTCCGGCTGCTGGACGGTCAGGATGATTTGTTCGGAGCCCGAATCCAGCGTGGCACCGGCGTCCGGCGATGAAAATTCGGAGATCCTCGACACGAGTCCAAGGGTGGAATCGGTCTGCGTGTAGGAAATGTACACCCTGGGGTCCGCGGGAAAATGCGGGTGGAAGGCCATGCCCAGCAGTCCGGTTTCCCCGCCTGAGGTGACGCGGCCGGTAATGTCGAGGAAGTCAGCCGCGGCGCTGGCGCTGGAGACATTGGAAAATTTCCGTACCTTGCCGGCTTGCTCCAACACGAACCAGCGACTGTCGTCGCCCGGAGACTGAAGCATTGCAACCGGCTGGCTGAATGCCGGCATTCCCGAAAAGACGCGTTGCACCGAAATCGTCGCGGGATTTTGGCCGCCGTCTGCTGTCGGGCTTCCGCCGCCGCCACCGCAATTTGCGAAAAGCCAGACGGATCCGAAGGCTATGGCAACCAGCGCGAAATTTCTGAAACCAGGCATGTCGTTTACTCAAAAAAGTTACGCGAACCTACTGGCTTAAAGGCTGGCCATTTTCGCCAGTTTCGGAAAATTTCCATCTTCGCTTGGCTACGCCGTCATTATTTTGTAAGCGTGGCACGAAAGGCGCTACGCTTTTCTTGGAGGAGCCGTTTTACTCGCTTCGGGGGCGGGCGAGAGGCCAAACCAGACGAACCCAATGCCTAACGAATTGGACCAGCATTCCCAGATCAGGCTGCAGAACTCCCGGGATATTTCCGTGATGTTCGCGAAGTATGCGATCCAGAAGGGAATGCTGGAGGGGGTCTCCATCCGATGGAATGGGGTGGACAGGCCGAACGTCCGCCGTGACAGGCATGAGTTGACGTTCGTCGCGGGCAAGCGGGAGGTGGTCAAGGAGATCTCCGACACGGCCCTCGTCAACCTTCAGGCGAAGGTCTGCTTCGAGGTCGTGTGGAGAATAATCAGGGAAGCAGTTGACGAACTCCAGGTCGGCGCGCACTGAGCCGAGCCCGTCGAATCAGAACGCTTCGCGCAGCTTCCTCGGGATGACCGCGTACGCGACGAATGCGAGGGTGGTCGTTACGCAGATCTCGAACGATACGATATCCCAGCGAATCGCGATGTCACCGATTTGCCGGAATTGCGCCATCGACCAGACAAAGCCATAGCCCAGCCAATACGTCAAATGATCGACGTATTGCAGTTCGAGTGGAACGAAAAGCAGTTCCACGGTTAGAACTGCCATTGCAAAGGATATAACGGCAGCGCGGAGGAATTTCATGGGGAGGACTTTACACGAATTCCGGGCGGGAGCGGGCTTGCGGAAATTTGCCACGAAGTCCAATCTGGATTTTCCAAAGACAAGAAATCTGCATCGCCGGTTGCGCGAGCTCGAGCATTCGATGTCGTGTCAGCATGCCGACAGAATTCGAGAACAAGGTCGGTCGGTAACTTTACTTTCTTCTCATCGAAACTATTTTCGCGACGGAATGCCAGATGCGTGTAACGATCGACGGCGAATATGCAAACCTTCGTTGGCCACTTCGCCACAGAGGACGCGCAAAGGGAAAGAACGATGAATCAGTCCGGCGATAAAGCGCTTCCCCAGGGCCTGCTGTCGGCGAAGGCCAAGACGTATTTCGTGGAGATGGAAAGGTGCATCCGCGCCAAGGCCCATTGGGCACTGCTCCACATGGTCGTTTGTCTCCCGGATTTTTGCGCTGGCCTGCAATCCCGCAGGGGAAATACCTGCACGAAAATGTTCATCAACTGGTGTGATCGCTATTTGCGATTCCCGGACCTGACGGGCGAGGAGCTTTACCTGCTGCGCTGCAAAGTCCTGCATCGTGGCCATGCGGCGACCAGCAAGTTCGGGCGCTACCTGGGATTCGTGCTCAGGCCGCGGTCCCCCGAACTGGCTCTTCAGCCCCGGGATAACGTGGTGCTCATGCTGGATATCGAAGCATTGGCGGAGGAAATGAAGTGCGCCATCGAAAGATGGATTGATATTGTCGAGAAGAATCCGGCGGAGCAGGTCGCGATCTATGTTCATCGCAATTTGCGTGCGGCGGCCTGGAACGATCCCGTCGTGCCGAATGATGCATTCCCGGACTTGCCGGTGCTGGGACAGTTTTCGGAAGAAGCCAACCCGACTCCCTCGCCGGTCCCTTACCTGTCTCCCGCGATATTCACGTCCCGACCCGCTACGGCGCAGGAAATTCATGCAATGAAGTTGTAAGTCTTACTTCGTAGCGCCCCCGCATTTCGCCGGCGGTGGAAAAATTTCATCATCCACAAGCAGTTGCCCTTTCCGGCCGCGTCATTTCCATCGGCACGCCCATTGCTGTTAACGAACATGCCGCCCTTTTTCGGCGGCATTTCGTAAGCAATCACCGAGGTTGGCCACATGCGATGTTATGGAATTAGCGGCGTCAAGACGGACGCATCCGGCAGGACCATCGAAGAAGCACTGCTGCACAGACTTTTCCCCGGGCTGCGGGAATCCCATATTTACCTCCAGGCGGGTTTCCCGGCCAAGCCGGTAGATGTCGCGCGGTTGATTGCGCGGGGTGATCGGGTGTCGGTGGTTCGAATGTGTGCGGAAACCGGCGAGTTCGAAGCCAAGGATTCGGTTCGTTTACGGCCAAGCGTGGCGGGCTACTTGCAGAGCTATCGAGACGACGGCCTGGAAACCGATTCCCTGGCGAGCTTGCCGAGGTACTGACCATGTCCAACGATCAAAGGGAAAGTGCCATGAATTGCGACTCGACAACCGAAAACGGTATGTGGGAACGGATCGATCTTGAAGACAGGAGTGAAATACGTGATTGGGCCAGCTCATTCGCGGTCAGCGATGAACAGCTCATCGAAGCCGTTCGAGTCGTCGGCGTGCGAGCTTCCACGGTAAGGGAATATCTCGAGAAAACGAAACCCGCACGCTAACGGCGTGGGCCGGCCAAGGCTGGCCGGATTGCATTTATCTCGTTCGTACAGCGTGGATGAACTTCGCTGTCTGAATGTTGCCTCACTAATGCAGCGCTTCGGCGGCTTCCCTCCCTTGGCCGCGGCGATCGACGATCATCATGGTACGGCCGCGATGGTCGGCCGGTCGTCGCGCTGCACTTCGCGCGTGCGTAGGGCGAATCGGCGAATTCGCTTTACTAGATCGACAGCCAGTTCGAAAGGCCGCGCCCGATCAAGGTTCCCCCGCATAGCACCAGGGGGATCCAGATCAGGTCGTTCATCTTCCAGGCAAGTTGCGTCAATGTATTGAATGTCCGTGCCACCATTTTCGTTCTCCCTCGAGTCTTCCCAGAATTTCTTTGCCACCGTCGCGACGACTTCGCTTTCTATGCGTCGCGAATATTCGTGAAAAGGGACGTAGCAATTTGCCCGCCATCCATGTGGGAGCTACATCTTGTTGATTTTACGCAGGTACTTCAGCTGATCCCGGCTCCGGGCGTGCACCTTTTTGCGGCGGCAGTGCAGGAATTGCAAGGCGGCAACGCCTCCGTCGTGGCACCGCGTGGTTTTAGCGCCGTGCAGTCCAGCGGTTCGCGCGTGCACACCGGATTCGAACTGCTCGCATGCATTCGTCGCTCAATGACGAATTGCGGCCTCTCCCTTGCTGACTATTCGACAGATCGATCGTCGGCAATATGACAGCTGGAAATGTCAGGGAGGAACTGAGCGCTTAAAGGCGATCGGCCGTTGTCATTTTTTCGCCGCCGCGTGCTGGCCTGATCATTGCAAAACCTTGGCTGAAGGCAGCGCCGTGAATTTTCCCGGTCGCAAAGGCCGAAGTAGGGCACTGGAATTTTCGTACTGCGCTTGCGAGGGCCGACATGACCGCCAACTATCAGCAAACATCGAGATCTGCATTGCAAAGAATCGACCGCCTGTCGGAGCGAGTCATTTTCTGGTGCATGGTTTCCGCTGTCATGGTCATTTCCGTCGCCATGATTCGCGGAATGCTGGCCGTCGCCTAGTTGGCGTCGACGGGATCTCCTTCCTGTTCCAACCTGGATCGTGACCATTCGCCCCATTCCCGTTCAGGCTTACCGTTGGTGTGTCATGGATACGGCAGCGTCCGCTTGGCGCGAATTGCCTGGCTCGTACACGACGGCCGAAATCTGGAAAATGCGGATGGAAGGTTTTTTTGTCGCTGCCGTTCCCTGCGATCAACTGCTCCTTGGCAAGGAAGCTGGCGGGTCATAACCACCTAGCCGGACGTCGGTTCGCCATCTGCATTGCTGCCCGAACCGGCGATCGGCGGCGGAGTTGGCACTGCCGCGTCCTTACTGAGTGTCTGGCGCGCCTGTCGAACCTATGCTGCTGCTCGGCGGGCCTGCCGTTCCAATGCTGCTGCTTGGCGGTCCCGTAGTACCCACGCTCGAGGATGGTGGTGGCGGCATGGAAGTGCCGCCAGGAGCTGCACCGATCGGCGTCCCCGGTATGGCGCCTGCCGGTGCAGGCCTCGACTGCGCAGGGCCTGCAGCGCTGCCCGAAGGGGCACCGGCGGTGCCTGCATTGTTTGAAGGTGCTCCCGCTGTCCCGGCTCCATTGGCTGGGGCGCCGGCCGTACCTGCTCCGTTGGATGGCGCCCCGGCCGTGCCGGCGTCGCTGTTTGGTGAGACCGTCGCGCCAGGCACGATGTCCTGCACGCCTGAGTTTCCGCCGGGCATTTTAGCCTGCGCCAACTCGATAACCGAATGCAGCTCACCGGCGTTGGCCGACCCACCGATTCCCACGACTGCGATGGCTGTCAACAATAAAGTTCGAAACGGGTCCATGGCCAATGTCCATCGATAACGCGTGGCCGAAAATCCATTTGCCCCGCGTGCTTTCGTATTTGCACCTTGGATGTTAGGCAGGCGGCCCCGCCGTGAGTTCGCCGATGAGAGGAGGCGGGTCGAGCGGTGCAACGATGATCATCCTGCACCGGTATTCCGGCGCACGTTGACGATCTACGGCAACGCTGCCTGCTGACAACTCGTCGAGGCAATGCGTCGACTTTTCGGCAACGCAATTTTCATTCAAAAACAAGGGCGCTTCGCAACATTGCACCTGTCGCTTTTTCGACGTGGCCGCATTGGCATGGGCGTTGCACTTGACTGGATGCGGGCGGAAAAGCGTGCGAACACCGCCGGTTTCCACCCCGCTGCGCCTGTGCATCATCGACGCTATTTTCGACCCGCCGCAGGCCGGGGCGGAACAACAGTTACGAGACCAGGAATCATGGATACACGCCGAAACCATTTTGATGTCGCCAATTCAGTGGATACCACGGACTGTGCGTCGGTCAATCGCGAGATCCGCCGAATCTTCCTCGATCTGTACCCCGATGCGGACAGCCAGCACATCGATCGCTGCATTGGCGATGTCGTGCGCCTGTATCGCGGCGAGCATCCTTCCTATCGCGCCTGCGACACCGAGTACCACGACATCCAGCATGTTTTCGACGTCGCCCTGGCAATGGCGCGGCTCATGGATGGCTACGATCGCACGCAGCGCACTGCCGACTCGATCGGACCGCGCCTGTTTTCGTTTGGGGTGATCGTGGCGCTGCTTCACGATGTCGGGTATTTGCGCCATGTCAACGACAGCCGTCACGGCAACGGCGCCGAATACACGAAAATCCACGTGTCCCGTGGCTCGAGATTCGTCGAGCGCTATCTTGTGGATTTCGGCATGGACGACCTGGCGATCGTCGCCCGCGACCTCATCCATTTCACCGGGTACGAGCGGCCGGTCTCGCGCATCCAGGTCCCCGGCATCAAGTTTCGCCTGCTCGGCCACATGCTCGGTACCGCGGACATCATCGCGCAGATGGCCGACCGCTGCTATCTGGAGAAATGCCGGGACCGCCTGTTCCCCGAGTTCGTGGAGGGCGGCCTTGCCGCTCGCGGCAAGGACGACGATCGAAGCGGGATAGTGTTTGCTTCGGTCGAGGAATTGATCGCCAAGACGCCGAAATTCTATGAAACCGCGACGGCGCGCCTGAACCACGACCTGGGCGGGGCCCATCGGTACGTCCAGCAGCACTTCGACGGCCAGCATCTGTACTTCGAGGAAATGAAAAAGAACGTGGACTACGCCTCGATCATCGCCGGCGAGAGGGATTTGTCGCTGCTCAGGCGAACATTGAACTAGCTTCTTCCAAATCCAGCGCCGGATACCAGGATTCGAAATGAATATTCCGTTGAGGAAACGTCCCATGCGCATTTCAGAATCTGAACTGCGGGACTTCAGTATCTTTGCCGAGGAATTGGCGGAAGCGGCCGGCCATGTCATTTCACCGTATTTCCGCACCTCCATCGCGGTCGAGGACAAGGGGGGCGATTCGTTCGATCCCGTGACGCTCGCGGATCGGGCCGCGGAACGCACGATGCGGGAAATGATCTCCCGGCGCTATCCCCAGCACGGAATTCATGGCGAAGAAGAAGGCTACCTGCCCGGCGCGAGCCCCTTCACCTGGGTACTCGATCCCATCGATGGCACGCGCGCTTTCATCAGCGGGCTGCCCCTGTGGGGAACGCTCATCGCGCTAAACGACGGCGAGCAACCCTGCCTCGGGGTGATGAATCAGCCGTACACCGACGAGCAGTTTCTGGGGACGCCGGAAGGCGCGTGGCTGAACGGAAGGCCGATCAAGGCGCGGTCCTGCCCGACACTGGCATCCGCGCACGTCAGTTGCACTTCGCCGCAAGTTTTCGAAACGCCGGCGCAATTGGCTGCATTCGGCCGAGTGGCCGAACGCGCTCGCCTGGTTCGATACGGCGGCGATTGCTACGCGTATTGCATGCTCGCGTGCGGATACGTCGACGCGGTGATCGAGGCCGGGCTCAAACCCTACGACATCCAGGCGCTGATGCCCATCATCCAGAGTGCCGGTGGCATCGTCAGCACCTGGGATGGCGGGGATCCGCAGCATGGCGGGGCCATCATTGCTTGCGGCGATCGCCGCCTGCACGCGGAGATCCTCAATCACCTGCGGGAGCGCGCGCCGCTCACCTAGCTCGGCGATGCGACCGGGCCGTTCCGTGGCGGCCCTCGAGAGCCGTCGTGGACTTTGGAGTTCGCGCGCGCCGACGCTCGGAGCCTGAGCGCCAATTGGCTCAACTGGAGGCGCTATAGCGGGCTTTGGGAGGGTTGGCATGCCAGGTGCCTGCTTGGGCGATTACATGCCATCCAGCCCGGCCAGACGACTCCAGTAAGTCCACGAGCTTCATTTCTCCGGAATATTTTTCCTTCACTCGATTGTCATCCGACGCGAAGTGACCGCCCGCCGATTGAGCATCTTCATTTTTTATAGCAAAAAATCAAATAGTTAAAAATTTTAGTGAGTCGGCAAGCCGGCTCCGACACGGCCGAATCTATCATTTGGCATATTTGACAAATTCGCCCAATGACGTAAAACGCTAAAAGAAAGAATGGCGGCCGAAGGCGGCTTTCGCAAAGCGCCCTGAAAAAATGACCCAGCACAGAAAGGATCGGGACGAAATTACTCCGCGATCAGTTGCAGCGGCCCGCCCGGGTTTTGCTGCAAACGCCGAAAAATCGGATGTGACGGAGGCATGCATTCCGATTTCCGCTGGACTGAAGTTCTCCGTCCACGGGGGGTTTGTGACCCCAAATGACACGCAGTTATCCAGCGCCCGACCAGGCTTGCAATCGATGCCGGATTTCCTGTCGACGTTCACGTTTTGTGCGAGCCGCACCCAGTCAGTTGCCCTTCGAGATTGTCTTGCCTCCCTGGACCCCGAAGACACCTGGCTCGCGGCTCGCCTTTTACTCGCTTTCTCGTACGCGCCAGGTTTGTAGGGGCGCGTACGGCCTTTGGCGACCTCACGGACGCCAATTTCCCTGTTTGGTAGCATTGCCCCAGCTCCATTCCCCGCGGGCCATGTCGTGAGCGGATTTGAAAGCCGATGAGGTCGAATTCGAACGGACGATTTCGAAACCAACTTTTGCTGCAACTGGCAAGTGCGTCTGTTCTGGCGGCCACTGCGACGCCTCTTGCGTCCTCGGCCGAAAGGGGAATGGAGGCTTACCAGGATCTCAAGCCCATTGCCTCTTTCGGTTCGGTTGTTGCCAGCGTGCATAAGCCGTCTTCCGACAATGCCGGGGACGCCGCGCTTCCGAGCTCGAATGACCTGACCAGATACCTGCGCGAACAGGTGGCGAAAGCATTTCCAGACGTGCCCATCAACGGTAACGCGTCGTCGGGTTCGACGGACGCGGATGGTTCGGGTTCGGTGGGCCGGTTGTCTTGCCGCGTCTGGATAGACAGTGGCAGCGTTCCCGTGGTGTTTCAGGTGAAGTGCCAGGTTTCGACTGCGTCGCACCTGAATATCATCGAAGATACGTCCCTCGGATACGGGCCGAAGGAAAAGGCGTCCGAAGTCGTGCGCGGGCAGATCGACCACATCATCGAAGGTTTCGCGCAAACGTTCGCCAAGGTAAAAATGCCCTAGCGGGCAAGGCGGTCGAGGGCCAGAAGTGAAGACGGTTGGTGCGTGAACGCTAGTCCGATTTGCGCGACGACTGCAGCGCCCGAAGGTTTTCCAGGAATTCCTGGGGAAGCCTGACCTGATCTCCCAGAGCGATATCGCTTCCCGCATCAGTCTTTTTCTTTCCGAACAACTCACGCAGCGCCGTAGCGAACCTTGCCAGATATCCAGCTTGTGCGACTGGACGGTTGGTAACTTGCCGTGGTGCCCGTGCGTTTGTCATTGTCTTCACGAGACTGACTAAAAAGTGCGCCCGGGGTGACCGCGAGTCGGTAGTCAAGGACCGCCGACCTCCCTGTGCTCCACGAGCCCCAGGCGCACGCTACAAGTCGCAACCGGTATGCCAGCCGGGTATGTTGAGACTTCGTCAAGCACGCTTGCCGTCGAAGTTGCTCTGTTTCTAATACAAAAAGCACACTGTCTTGATTCCGCCAACTGGGCATGACGAAACATCAGCAAAGGCATGCGCGCAAAGCGTCACTGAGTGCCGGCATTGATTGGCAGGGATGGAAAATGCGCGCGAACAGCCGCGAATTTTGCTCGCCGTTGCCGGCTGCAGGGCCGCGCGAATCGGAAGGCGGCAATACTGCGATGCGCAACGGAAAGTTCTTCCGTCCGGGCGATGGCGATGGACGCGCACGCCGGGAGAACCCGGCGTCAATGGTTCGATGCGCGGGGTATTTTCATGTCGATCGCGGCCGGCAAGGAACGCACGCGCAGTTCACCATCCGCATTCCAGCGCGCGCGACGGCCGTTGATCGTCGCCGTGCCGGGTTTCTCCGAGTAGGGCCATTTGAAAGTGAGCCCGCCAGGCGGAGCCCGCCAATGCGAGGCGCTAACGTGCAATCTCATTCGTGCGCCAGTGCTTTGCAGCGCATAGCTGAGGCTGCCATAGGGTGTACGCAGATTTTCAATGGCAACGCCTTGGGCCGCCAGCCAGTCGACCGGCACCCCGGCTGCAAGCACCATTGTCCGGTCGGACTGGCGCTCGTAGGCGAACCTGTCGAGCGTTGCCTGGATGAAGTCCGAGGCTATCCACGCATGCGGCATGTCGCCGATGAAGCGCGGCTGGCGCGCGTCGTTGCCGACCACCTCCGCCCACTGGTTCCACGCTGCCGGCCGCCGATAGCCCAGGAAGTAATCCACGAGCTCGCCGGCGCGTTCGCGCCAGCCGAGTCGAATGAAGGCGCCGATCGAGCGCAATTCGTAGGGCGTGAAATCGTTCCACGCCGCCTGCCCCGTGCGGCGCGAATTGAATTCGTTCCAGTAGCGCTCGAACGTTCGCCGCAAGGCATCCTGCGGCAATCGGGATTGTTCACCGGCAACGGAGAGCGCGATGGTTGTCGCCGTGGGATCGAAGTCGCCGCGATCCGCGCTGGCGGGAAGGTAGTCGATGCCGTGCTGTTGCATGCTCGCACGGATCGAATCCTGCAAATCCTTGCGAAAGGCATCGCGCCGCCGGTCGAATCGCGATGCATCCGCATGTCCAAGCGCGTGCGCCGCGTCGGCGGCCCCCGCGTAGCCCGCGAGGCTCCAGAAATCATCCCAATAGGAATACGCGGGCTTGTCGGAATAGCCTTCATGGCTGATCGAAGGCGGCATCAGGCCGAAAAAAGCAATGCGCTCCGGACTGCGGTTGGATGCCGTGCGCTCGGTTGCCTTCAACTTATCCATGTATGCGACGGCGGATTCCATTCGCGGCCACATTTTTCGCAACCAGGTGCGATCGGCAGTGTAGCGATGGTAGGCCGCCAGCAGGTGGATCAACTCGCCCTGGCTGTCGTTTTCCGCCACCGGATCGGCGCCGCGCGCGTCCACGCAGCAGGGCACCTTGCCGTTGGTGAACTGATGGGGTGCGAACCAGTCGGCAAACTCGCGCGCAGTCTGCGCATGTCCCAGGCGCAGAAGCGCTTCCGACATCATGGCCCCGTCGCGTATCCAGGCGCGAGCGTAGGAGCGGCTTCCAGGCTGCAGTGCCGGCCCGTCGCGGTTGACGAGAATCTGCGCGAGCGCGGACCGAAGCGTATCCTTCACTGGCTTTCCCGCCGGCGGCAGGCGCAGCGAAACCTTGTTGAGCGCATGTCGCCATTCGCCCGCGACCCGCGCTCTTTCCCTGTCTATCCAGCGCTTGAAATTTTTCTCCGGCAGGGTGACCTTGCCCGTGAGCGGCGCAACGATGGCGATGCTGCGACTCGAATGCGCCGGCAACTCCAACCGATAAAGCAGCGCGGCCGACGCGAGCCCGGTTTCATCATCGACACGGTTGCCGCGCGCATGCGTGCGCGCCGACAGCAGGTCGACGATGTCGCCCGCGTCGAAATTTGCACCGACGAAGTCGTCCGGCTCCTGCAGCGGATAGACGCGCGGTTCGCCATTGACAAAAAGCGCCTTGTCCTTCCAGGACAGCGAATGGACGGGCGAAAAGCCGCCCGGCACATTGAGGAACTGGCTTGGCGGATTCACCTGGAACGGCCTGAGCGCCAGTGCAAGGGTGATCCTGCGGGCGTGGTCCGACGCATTGGCAACCGCGTATTCCATCGCCACCTGGGAGCGTGCACGCGTTCCGCTGGCGAATCCCGTCACCGTCAAGGACAGGTTCCCTGTTTTCCACGTCACGCTCGGCACGGGCAGATAGTCATCGAGAAGCGATTGGCTGATCGCCGCGTCGGCCCAGGTCACGATACCCTCGTCGGTAAGCAGGAACGGTTCGATAGAAGCGGAGCGGCGGCCGAACTCCATCGCGCCGTCCTCCGAGATCAATCCCTGTTCCTTGCCGCCGTCGATGCCGAGCACGGTCCAATAGCTTTGCTCGCCGGCGAATGCACGCGGGAAATGTCCGCGCGTCGATTCCCTGGCAATGTATTCGATGAATGCATTGGGAGAATCGCCAAATGCCGCGTCCTTGAGCTCGATCTCGGAGATGGCATAGGCGTTTGCCGGCCCTGCATCCATTCGGATCCGTATGAAGCGTGCTTGCGATTCCGGCAGTCGATACGCGTCGTTGCCGCCGTCACCGTTGCGGATTTCTCGGACGGTCTTCCATTGCTCGCCGTCGTCCGAAAACTCGATCGCGTAGCGTGAGGCGTTGCGTTTCGGAAGCCAGCGCAGCACCAGTCCGCCGAATTCACGGGGCTGCCCCAGGTCGATCGCCAGCCACTGGTGCGATCCCGCAGCCGGATCGCTGCGCCATGCGGTATCGCGGTTTCCGTCGAGCGCCTGCGACGGGGGATTCGAGGGCAGGGAGGAACTGGCGAGCAACTGCGCATCGCCGGCAACGACGGATGCGGCCGGCGGCAATTCCCTGAAGGATAAATCATCGAAGCAGGCGCTGCCCTTGTTGCCGTCACGCCCGCGCGCCACCACGAATTCGATCTGGTCCGTGTGCCTGAGCGTGCGGTCGGTGGTTGGGCCCCAGGCGAAATCGATGTGGCGTTTGCGAAAGCTGACGCGTCGCCACTCGGACGCGAACGAATAGTCCGGCCGATTGGCCCACCAGACGTTCTCGCCGGTCGCGTCGACCAGCTTGAACTGCAAGGCATCGCCTGGGGAGTCACCACGCAGGTCGAAGGAAAATTCGAAGTTGTCGGGATAGTCGATCGGGAGCTTGCGGCGGACCGACGCATATCCGGACACCGAGCCGAAATCGAAATCCAGACACATGGCCCTTCCGTGCGGGCCGGGCGCAGATCGAATGGATGCCCTGACATCGTCCGACACCACGACTTGCCACCCATCGATGTCCTCGAAGTCGTCGAGCGTCACCTGAGCTTCCGCCCATGCGCCGGCTGGATGGACACCGGCGCAGAACGCGAACGCGACGAACAGGCGGACGACGGCCCGCGTCATCCCTTGACGCTTCCGACCAGCAGCCCGCGGATGTAGTACTTCTGCAGGGCGAAAAACAGGACCAGCACCGGCAGGACCGTCACCACGGAGCCCGCCATCATCAGTTCGCCGTCCTGTGCGTGCTCGCGCGAGAGCGAAGCCAGCGCCACCGGCAGCGTCTGCAACCTGTCGTCGTTCAGCACGATCAGCGGCCACATGAAATCGTTCCAGGATCCCAGGAAAGTCAGCAGCGCGAGCGAGGTCAGGATGGGCGCGAGCAGCGGCACGATGATGCGAAGGAAAATGCGAAACTCGCCCGCGCCATCGATGCGCGCGGCCTGCAGCAACGCATCGGGAATCGAGAGCGCGTACTGGCGCACGAGGAATATTCCGAAAATGCTGGCCATCGCCGGCACGACGATGCCGCCATACGAATTCACCAGTCCAAACTGCTTGAGCAGCAGGAACAGCGGCATCATCGCCACTTGTCCCGGGATCACCAGCGCGCCCATCATGGCCCTGAACAAGCGTGCCTGCCCGGTGAACTGCAGCTTCGCGAAAGCGTAGCCGGCCATCGCATTGAACAGCAGTGATACCAGCGTCACGACCGAGGCGAGCAAAAAGCTGTTGGCGAAGTAGCGCGGCATGCCGCCACGCGTGAGCAGCTCGCGATAATTTTCCAGCGTCGGCGCCTGCGGGAGAAGCGGCGGCGGAAGCATGCTGGCTTCGCCTGCATGCATAAACGACACGGACAGCATCCAGAGCAGGGGGAACAGGCTCACGACGGTCAGGCCGACCAGGAGGCCATTGATCAGGATCGTTGCGATGGATGTCTTCACGCCGCGGCCTCGCGTCCGGACAGCCGCGCCAAGCCGCGGGTGACGGCGAATATCAGCAGGAAAAGCAGCACCGCCGCGGTCGATGCCGTGCCGAAATTCCACCACTTGAAGCCTTCCTCGTACATGAAATACAGCACGCTCACCGTGCTGCGCAGCGGTCCACCCTGCGTCAGCACATAGGGCTCGGCGAACAACTGGAAGTAGCCGGCGGTCGTCAGGATGCCGACCAGGATCAGCGTGGGTTGCAGGATGGGGAGCGTGATTCTCCACAGCTGCTGCAGCGGCGACGCGCCGTCGATGCGTGCGGCTGCATAGATGTCGTCAGGTATGGTCTGCAGGTTGGCGAGCAGGATGACCATGTTGTAGCCGAAGTTCTTCCAGACGGCGAGCAGGATGATCGTGGGCATCGCGTAGTGCGGATCCCCCAGCCAGTCGATCGGGTCGATGCCGGCCTGGGCAAGCGCATGATTCACCATGCCGTAGCGAGTCTGGAAGAGGTAGCGCCAGACGACGGCGACTGCGACCAGGGTGGTGACGACCGGGGCGAACAGGGCGGTGCGAAAGAACGATTGGAAGCGCGCGAGGCGCGAGTGCAGCAGCAGCGCGCAACCGAGCGAAAGGCCGATCGACAGCGGCACGCCGACGGCAACGAAATACAGCGTATTGCCCAGCGCCTGCCAGAACAGCGGCGTGCCGAGCAAGTCGAGATAGTTGTCAATGCCGACGAAGCGAAGGTTGCGAAGACTGGCGAGCGAATAGATGTCGAAATCCGTGACGCTCAGCGCGAATCCCGCGAGCACGGGAAGCACGAAAAACACGCCGACAACCAGCGTTGCGGGTGCCACGAAAGCCCATGCGGCGGCCGGCAGCCTCATTGCGATTTCGCCCTCGCCATCATCCACCGCCGCTTTTCGAGGATCGTGTCGACGCGGGTGTCGAGCACGCGCGTCGCTTGATCGACGTCGATCTTTCCGGCCACGACCTGCTCGGCCGCGAGTTGCATCTCGTTGGCGATGCGCTCCCATTCCGGAACCTTCGGGGTCGGGCGCGCACGCTCGAGCTGGTCGAGGAAGGCTTTCGCATAAACGTCGCCCGACAGCGCCGGATCCCGCCAGGGATCGCGCCGCGGCGGCAAGTCGCCGGTCAATGCATGGAAGCGAACCTGGACCTCGGTGCTGGAAAGGTATTCGATGAGCCGCCATGCCGCATCGGGACGTTTGGCCGAGCGAAAGATCACGAGGCTGGCACCGCCTGCCGTCGACGCGCCGGGGCCGTCCGGGCCGGGCAGCGGCGCGGTCATCCAGTCGTCACGATGCTCGGGCGGCATGCGGCGCTTGAATTCTTCGATGTTCCACGGTCCCGAGATATAGAACGAGAAATATCCGCGCCCGAATTCGGTCCAGACATTGGAGATCGCGCCCGCCTGCATCGAGGGCGCCCATTGTTCGCGGAACATTCGCACATAAAAATCGAGGGCACGCCTGAACGCAGGGCTGGAAAAGCGGCCATGGCCGCCGTCATCGGATAGCAGCGGGCCCCGTTGTTGGAGACCGAGCGCCAGCAAGGGTTCAAATTCATTGATCGGCAGCAGGATCGCGTACTTGCCCGGTCCCGCTTCGCGCTTTACCGCGGCGAGAGCCTGCTCCCATTCGTTCCATGAGCGTGGCGGATGGTCGAATCCTGCCCGGGCGAGCAGGTCCTTGCGATAGAACAACACGCGGGTGTCGACGTACCACGGGATGCCGAGCAACGCGGGGCCGATGGTATTAGTTTCCCAGATGCCGGGAAAATAATCGGCGGCGTCCACGATTTTCGAATGCGCCACCGCGGAATTCAGCGGCGCGAGCGCGTCGAGCGCTGCGAATTCGGGAATCCAGGTGTTGCCGAGCTGGCACACATCCGGCAAGGCGTCCGCGGCAAAGGCGGTGAGCAGCTTTTCATGGGCCGCCGTCCACGGCAACTGCTGCACGTCGACATGGATGCCCGGATTGCGGCGCTCGAATTCCGGCATGAGCTGCGAGACGACTTCGCCTTCGCGCCCCATTGCCCAGAAGCGCAGGGTTTGCTTGTCGGTGGCCGGCGAAGTGCAGGCAGCGCACAGGAGGAGCAGGCCGCCTGCAAGAAAGGCCATGCCGGGGACGACATGCAGCACGGCGCGCAATCTGTCCATGCGCGGATGTTACGGCTTTTCGCCGATACCCGTCTCCGGGATTTCCGCGAGGCTAAGCGCGGTCAGCGTACTGCCGTGACATCCTTCATGCCGGATTTTTCCAGCGTGGCCGTCGCGGGTTTCGAGGGGGGCGGGATGGTCCCGTCCTTCGCGAGCCACCCGCCGCTGAAGCCGGCTTGCACGAGCCCCGAGCGGATATGCGGATTGGATCGCATGACGCGCCAGACCAGGCCGGTGCGGTAGTTCTCGACCATCGCGAGGATGGGGCCCTGGTCTATTCCCAGGTAATCGGTGTCGACCCATCCAAACCCGTTGATCGTGCGGCCGTGCCGCAGCGGCACGTCATAGTTGAAGCTGGGGTTGAATGCGTCGAAGAATCCGTACTTGCCGAAAATGTGCTCGCCATAGCGCTTGTACATTTCCTCTATCGCCGGCACCACGATCTCGGGCGCAAACGCAATGGAAGCGATGGCGGCGGTCGGCGCGATCGTGCCGTCATCCAAGGTGTATTCGATTCCCACGCCCCGCGGCGCATAGGTCTGGTAACGCCGTTTCTCGCCGTTGTATTCCAGCTCCACGTCGGCTGCGCCGTCGCTCGCGGTCAATCCCCAGACGTTCTCGCCATATGCGGCCCAGCGCATCGGATTGGCGATCGCATAGGCGCGCTGGGCATAGGTCGCACGCCTCGAATTCTCGAAGTAGTCGAAGCCCGCCTTGCGCATCGGCGCATCGAGGATGGAGCGAAAATCAATCCAGACATGCGAATACTGATGGCCGAACAGCGGCGTGAACGTGAGGAAGGTCTGTCCGTACATGGTGCCGAAGAATTTGGAATAGTCGCGTCCCCATTCTTCCCACGCGATCGGCTCCACGGCGTGCGTGGGCGAACCGAGCGCGAGGATGTAGACGAGCATGGCTTCGTTGTAGCCGCGCCAGTCCAGGTGGATGAAACCCGATTCCGGCATCCAGCCGTAGGAGATGGCGGGCCCGCGCGCCTGCGCCCACTTCCAGTCGATGCGGCTGTAGATTTCTTCGACCAGCTTGCGGATTTCGACCTCGGCATCGTCGGCTCCGCCGAAGTAGGATTGGCAGAAGAGCATGCCGCTCATCAGCATCGCCGTGTCGACGGTCGAGAGCTCGGTGTTCGCGAAGCGCGTGCCGGTCTTCATGTCGAGGAAGTGGTAGAAGAATCCCTTGTATCCCGACATTCCGGCCGGATCGGCGCCCTGCGGTGCATTGGCAAAGAAACGCACCGTGTTCAAGACGCGTTCGCGGGCGGCCTCGCGCGAGACATAGCCGCGCTCGACGCCGATCGGATATGCCGTCAGCGCGAACCCGACTGCGGCGATGCTCGAAAAGGACGGCGTGGGGTAGCGGTCCGGAACAAGACCGTTCTGTGGATTGGCCGTCTCCCAGAAATAATGGAAGGTCCGTTCCTCGAGCATGTCGAACAACGGCGGGAGAACCTCGGGCGATGCGGGTGCCGGCGTGCCGATCTGCGGCACATGCGCGCCACTGTCCGGCACCTTCGCGGCGACTTCGGGAACCTTGACGTCGTCCGCGCGACCGGAAAACGGCGAGAGGATCGCGAGAAATATCGCGAGGTACAGCCACACCTTCTTCATCCGCATCGACTCCTTACCAGGTGTAAATGTGGGCGCGCCCGTCCAAAGCAATCCACTGCATCAACCCGTTACGTCATCCAGCGCGGCGCCCCTCGTCGCGATCACGCGCGAATAAAATTGCGCGCTGGCCTTCGGCGTGCGCCGCTGGGTCTCGAAATCCACGTGCACGATCCCGAATCGCTTCGAGAACCCCAGCGACCACTCGAGGTTGTCGAGCAAGGACCATGCGAAGTATCCGCGAACGTTGCAGCCGGCGCTGATCGAATCGGCCACTGCGCGGATATGACTGCGAAAATATTCCAGGCGCAGCGGATCGCTGAGCACTTCTCCAGTCACGGTCGGCGGATCGTAGAAGGCGGCACCGTTCTCGGTGACGTACACAGGTGGATTGCCATACCGGTCATTGATCCATTTCAGCACGTCGGTGAGGCCCTGCGGAAAAACTTCCCAGCCGGTCTCGGTGTACGTAGCGCGCTTCTGTCGCACGGGAGCGACTTTCTGCGGCCATATCGAGGGATCGTGGCGTGCGACATTGCGCGTGTAGTAATTAACGCCGATGAAATCCAGCGGCTGACGAATCAGGTGGAAGTCTGATTGAGGCCATTTCGGCCAGGCCTCGTGAAAAATTTCAGCGAGCTCTTCCGGATAGCGGCCCAGCAGCGCCGCATCGAGGTATTGCCTGTTCATGTAGGCATCGGCTCGCTTGGTCGCGGCGAGATCCTCCGCGCTTTGGGTCGCGGGATATTTGGGCTCGATATTCACCACCAGGCCGATCTGGTAGCGGCCTTGCGCGCGATAGGCCTGCACCGCCGCGCCATGCGCGCGCATGAGGTTGTGAGTTGCAATCGGCGCTTCGAAGAGGTTGCGATGGCCGGGTGCCAGCGGCCCATGCAGATAGCCGCCATCCGTGACGACCCAGGGCTCGTTCATGGTGGCCCAGAGTTTCACGCGACCATCGAGGCGGCGATATACGATCTGCGCGTACTCCGCGAACCAGTTGGCGATGTCCGGATTGAGCCAGCCGCCGCGATCGTCCAGCGCGGCCGGCAGATCCCAGTGGAAGAGCGTCGTCATCGGTTCGATGCCGCGCTCGAGCAGGGCATCGACAAGGCGATCGTAGAAATCCAGGCCTGCGTTGTTGACCTTTCCCTTTCCTTCGGGCAGCACGCGGCCCCATGCGATGCTGAAGCGATATGCGTTCAGGCCGAGCTTGCCCATCAATTCGACGTCTTCGCGATAGCGCCGGTAGTGATCGCACGCGACGTCACCGTTGTCGTCGTTGTGCATTCGGCCCGGGGTGCGCGAGAAGCGTTGCCAGATGCTGGGCCCCGCACCGTCCGCGAGAGGCGAGCCTTCTATCTGGTACGCAGACGTCGCGGCGCCCCAGAGAAAATCGTCGGGAAAGGCAAACGCAGGTGTCATGGCGGAATCCTTCAAGGTTAAGCGGGGATCCGCCCCGGCGAACCCGGGGCCCGGCCGAATTCTACAAGCCTGGTCGGGCGGCGCGCATGAGAAAAAATTCCACCGCTGTTCAGGCGCAGGCGGACGAGGCAATAAAAAAACCAGCGGGGCGCGAGCCGCCGCTGGTTTTTTGGGAAAGTCGAAGCGCTACGACTTCAGCTGTACGTTGTTGACGACGGACTTGACGCCCTTGATCTTGTTGGCGACTTCCGTGGCCTTGTCGATCTCGGCCTGGCTCTTGGCCGTTCCGCTCAGCGTCACAACGCCCTCGGTGGTCTTCACGTGAATGTGCGTGGCGCTCACTTCCTTGTCCTTCGCGAATTCGCCCTTGACCTTCGTCGTGATCCAGGTGTCGCTCACCGCATCACCCGCGGATTCGGCTGCGTACACGCCACCTACGCTTAAAAAGCCCACCAGCAATGCGGCGGCCAGCTTCGGCATCATCTTCATCTTCGATCTCCTTTGTATAAGTTCGCTATCAGACTTTTGCTCCAGCGACTGCATGCGTGCTTGCGATGCGGTCGGCAGCCACGACTACGCAAACCGCGTGCCCCAACTTCACATTGGGCAGCGCACTGATTATTCGAAGATTTGTAGAATTGCATGTTCCCTGGGTTGGGGTATCAGGCATTTCTTACAACGTAATCGGCAGAAACTCCAGTGAGGCATTAACGGCTGCTTTCGAGGAGTATTGCCAATTCCGCATTTAGATTGAAGGTCATCATGGTCACAACGAGTTTGCTGATAGCCAGCGCCGTAATTGTTGGCATATTCGTCGGAGCCGTGGGCGTTGGCGGCGTATTGCTGATTCCTTCGCTGATGACGTTTGCCGGATTGTCCATTCATGAAGCCGCTGCGACTGCTCTGTTCACGTTCCTGTTCACCGGAATACTGGGGAGCTCGCTATACGGCAGGCGCGGAAGTCTGCAATGGCGCATCGCCATTCCGGTCTGCGCTGGCGCGCTGCTGCTAAGCTTCGTGGGCGCGTTGGTGGGCAGCTTGATTGCGGGCCGTGCGTTGACCTGGGTCGTCGCCGCGATACTCGCCGGTGCCGGCCTCTATATCGTCTGGCCGACGAACCATTCGGCATCGCGAATCGAAGGCCGACGAAAGCCTGCGAAGCTGGCGACGCTACTTGGCGTTGGCGCGCTGTCGGGCTTCGGTGCGGGTGTTTCCGGGGCCGGCGGCCCATTGTTTTCCGTCCCGCTCATGCTTGGCTTGCATTTCGATCCGCTGATCGCCGTCGGCATCGGGCAGATCGTGCAGGTCGCCGCCTCGCTATCCGGTTCGTTGGGTAATCTCGGCACCGGCAACATTCGATATGGCGTGGCGTTGCCGGTAACGCTAGCCGAATTGACCGGTGTAATCGTCGGCGTGCGCATTGCTCATGCGGCACAGGCGGCGCAATTGAAATACGCTGCTGCGCTGCTCTGTGTCGCCTCCGCGATCGGGCTTCTGGTCAAGTCGTTTGCCGGCTGAGAAATCCGGCGTGCAAATTTGCCGGATCACCGGAAAACCGGCGCGTAATTCTTGCGGAAGGTTGTAAATAGCTCCGATCGCAGGCAGATCGCATCTATCTTCAGAAGCTGGTCGCAAAAAAAACTTGCGAAAATTCATGGCCCCTCGCCATGGCAATGCGCGGCAATGGAGGGGCATGCTCTTTGCAGATCAAGCTTTGCAGCTCAGGCAACTATCAGCCTGTCTGGATACCGATCAATTCTGGAGAGAGATAATCATGTCGAAACTCATCAACATCGCCTTTGCAGCAGCCTTCGCAGTTGCCGCCAGCACATCCGTGCATGCAGCTTCCAATCAAAGTGAGGCTTGGTCGGACTCGCAGGTCAAGTCTGCCATGGACAAATGCAAAGGCCTCGCTTCGCAGGAACGCGCGCGCTGCATCGTGAACATCCGGCCCGCAGGCGGCGGTGGCAGTTCCATGGCCACCAGCATTGCCGATGCGACTACGGTGAAGGAGGCCAAGGGAACCGACGAAGACTTTCTGGCGGAAATCAAGAAATGCGACGCCGCCAATGTTCCCGATCGGGATCGCTGCATAGCAGACGTCAAGGATCACTTCGGTCGCATGTAGGCATTCACGAAAACTGCGAGGCGGCCCGCCTGGCGGTCTCGCAGTTATCTCGCGAAGGTACTGGCCGCGACCGCGGCCCACATGTCCCCCACGAACAGGGACATGAGAAACAATTGCTGTTGTCCGTCGACCGTCATGTAGCGCAGGTATTTGTCCGGCGTCAGGCCGCCGAAGTGCGCACGTAGCACGGGAACCGGGCCCTGGTAGAGCGCGATGGACAGATCGGGCTTTTCCAGGCCGAATTCGCGCAGATCCGTGTCGCGATATTCGCCGGACGCCATGACACGCACCGGCGCGGACGTATGCATCACCTGCACGGCCATCGACAGCTTTTCCGCGACGGCGGGGTCGATGGGTCCTTTGGTTTCCTGCGCCCAGCCCGATTCGTTCCTGGAAAACGCAGCCACGCGGCCCGTCGACTCGAGCTCGACGCGCGTGATCTTTTCCGGCAGCAGTTCCAGCACGCCGGCCGCCTGCGATCGAACGAGTTGGCGCTGCTGGGGTAACGCGCCGGTTATCAGCATGGCAGCCAGGAACGCGAGTGCGGCGATCGATGCGGCGCTCCAGAGACGCCCGGACATACTCATCTGCGCGTCCACCATACAATGCCACCCAGCACAAATATCGCGAGTGGGAGGAGGACTTCAACGAGCAGGAAAATCCATTTCATTTGCGTTCCGGACAGCAGGATCATCGGCGGTACCGGAATGCGGCTGGCAACGACCTGGCCATGCTCTTCGCGAACCAGCCAGCGTGCGATGGCTAGGGCAAGATCGCTATTCGACAGGTAGGGCAGAAAGGAATTGCTGGCGAAATCTCCGTCGCCGATGAGGACGGCTCGAAACGCGGGCAGGCCGGGCGGCGTTCCAGGAAAATGCCCCTCCGACGCGATGGCAAGCACGCGCGGGTGCGGGTCCGGTTCGGCTTTCTGCGATGGACCTGCCGCGACTTCGCGCACGCCTGCGGCTGCGACGGCGCGCGCATAGCTGTCGCGGCTGCTGGCGAAAAGCGCAATGGCGGTGATCCCCTGCGCCGTCGGCAACGGCATGAGGGGACGCACACCTGGGAAGAACGTCATCGACAGTCCCTGCGTGATGACCGCGGGCTGATAGGTCGTCACGGCCACCATTTCCGCGTCGGTCGAGTAATGGCTGAGCGGATCGACGATGGCTTGTTGGGGCAGTTGCGCGCCGAGTTTGCCGACGAGCGCGGCAAGGCGTGGCTCGAGCACGAATCCGAGGTCGAACATCGCGAACAGCGAACCGCCGGAGCCGAGGTAGTTTTCCAGGGCGACGCTCTCGGCAGGCAGGAAGGTGGTGCGTGGATTGGCGATGACGAGGGCGTTGCAATCGGCAGGCACCGATGGCGAGGTGGCGAGGATCAGCTTGCGGGTTTCATAACCCTGGGCTTCGAATGCACGGCGCAGGCGCCCGATGCCATGTCCTTGCATCTGCACCACGCCGGAAGACGCATCGCCGTGCGAATGGCCGGCAACCCCCTCGACGTGCGTATGGAATTCGAAATTGTCCATCGGCAACTCGTTGTGGCCTTCGACGAAGCAGAAGCGCACCACTTTTTCGCGCAGGATGCGCTGGATGCCGATGGCGAGCTCGCCTTCGTCGGTGCTTTGCACCAGGAGCTTGCGCTCGCCGACTTCGAGCACGGCGGCGTTGTAGAGCTTCAATCCGTAGGCCTGTGCCATCGCCGGCTGCCGGTCCGGGTCGATGGTCCTGACTTCCAGAAAGCGGCTTCGGTGCGCCATCACGTCCAGCACATCCTTGACGCGCCGTCCCTCGGGATCCTGGCTGCGGTAGAAATACGTGAGCCGCACGGGCTGGCGCAGATTCTCGACCACCTTCATGGCCTGTTCCGAGGGCGTGAAAACCTTCTCGCGCGTCAGGTCGATGTGCGTGTCATGCAGGGTAAGGGCGACGTTGGCGAGAACCGCGACGCCGAATGCAGCGGCAATCACGAGCGCATTCAGCGACGCCGACTTTACTCGGGTCAGGCGCGTTTGCAGCGGCAGGCGCAATCCCGCGAAGAACAGCGCGAGCACGGCGGCCAGCCAGCCTGCGAACCAGCCGAGCGCCGCGAGATCGAGGGCGTGTTCCATCAGCGCCGGGCGAGTGCGCGCATGGTCAGGAATAACGCGAGCAGGGTGGTGCTCAGGAAGAACCCGAAGTCGGACGTGTACATGGCGCCGGTCGCGAAAGGCGTGAAGCGCGCAAGCAGGGAAAAGCTGATGAGCACGCGCTCCAGCGCATCGGGCAGCATCGAGGCCAGCGTGTCGATCATCCACATCGTGAACAGGATGCCGATGGTGGCGATGGCCGCGATCACCTGGTTCGCCGTCAATGCGGAAACCACGAGCCCGATGGCGACGAGTGTGCTGGCCAGCAGCAGCAGGCCGAGGTAGCCGCTGTAGATCGCACCCCAGTCCGGCGAGCCCAGCAGGCCGAGCACCAGCGCATATGCGCCCGTCAGCCCGATCATGACGCCGAGGATGGCCATGCAGGCGAGGTACTTCGCGAGCACGACGTGGCTTTCTCGCACCGGCGCGGTCAGCAATAGTTCCAGCGTGCCGGCTTTGCGCTCTTCCGCGAACAGGCGCATGGTGATGACGGGAACGATCAGCAGCAGCAGTCCGGCCGACTGGAAGAAGATATGGATCAGCGTGGCGTATTTGTTGTTGAACAGCGTCAGCGTGAACGAGTATCCCATCAGGGTGACGAACACGCCGATGACCGCGAACGCCACGGGCGACTGGAACACTGCGCGTAATTCCTTGCCGAGCAGGGGCAGGAATTCCCTCATCGCGCGGCTCCTTCGGTCAGGCGCAGGAATACGTCTTCGAGGCGGCTTTCCGCGGGCGCGACCGAATCGACGCGCAGGCCGGCATGCACGAGCGCGTGCACGACGGGCGCGGCGCCCTCCGGGCATTCGATCAGGTAGACATCATTCGCTCGCGCTTCGGCGACCTCGATGCCTGCCCGACCGGCGAACGCCCCGCGCACGACTGCATCAGTCGAGCCTGGCACCCGGACGAGGAAACGGCTTGTCGGAGCGTGCCCGTCGAGGGATTGCACGCTCAGCAGTTTTCCGTCGAGCAGGATGGCGACGCGATGCGCGACCCGCTCGATCTCGGCGAGGATGTGAGAGGTCACCAGAATGGACAACTCGGCGGACAGCGCGCGTATGAGTTCGCGTACCTCTATGATCTGCCGCGGATCAAGCCCGTTGGTCGGCTCGTCGAGGATAAGCAGGCCAGGCTCGCCGAGCAGCGCTTGCGCGATCGCGACGCGCTGGCGGTAGCCTCGGGAAAGCTTCGAGATCATGAGGCTGCCAACCCGTTCCAGCGAAAGTCGCTCGATGCTGCGATCGACGGCGGCGCGCATCCGGCCCTTCGCAACGCCGCGCACCTGCGCCATGAAATCCAGGAATTCGCGCACGCGCATGTTCGTGTAAAGCGGAACGTCCTCGGGAACGTAGCCGACCCGGCGGCGTGCCGCCAGGCCGTCGGAGACCACATCGTGGCCCGCAACCTGCGCCGTGCCCGAAGTGGGATGCAGGTAGCCGGTCAGAATCCGCAGGATCGTGCTCTTGCCGGAGCCGTTGGGCCCGAGAAGGCCCATCACCTCGTTGCGCCGCACGTCGAACGAGACGTGATCAACGGCAAGCCGCGGCCCGTAATACTTCGTCAGATTGTCCGCAACGATGACGGCGGCGTTCATGCGGCGTGGATGAATGTCATGGAAAGTTCGCCGGGGCGACAAGCCCCGGCGAATTGGACGCGCAAATCGACAGCGCGGTTCAGTCGTAGTAGGCGGGCGCCTTTTTCAGCGCCTTGTAGGCGTCGGGGTCGTGGGCGGTGAAGTACGCGCCCTTGTCCGTCGCCAGCACCTGGCGCAAGTACTCGTAGAACTTGTAGTAACCCGCGGGATCGTAGGCAAGCACGATGTTCGGCGGAATGTTCTTTTCGAAGTTCTCCTTGAAATACAGGTTGTCGCCGGTCAATACCGTCGTGCCGGTGTTCTTGAGCTTGACCGTGGCGATCTGGCTGCCGGGCGTATGCGCGACGAAGCGCTTGACGACGACGCTGCCGTCCCCGAAGAGATCCAGATCGCCTTCCAGTTGAATGATCTTCTGAGCGTTCGGGTAGTTGCTGTTCGCCGCGCGCAGCGGCAGGACGTCGCCGATGAAATACGGCCCGCCGGTTCCGGGTTCCGGCCAGAAGGCATTCAGCAGTTCGCTTTTCTGGACGATGATGGTGGACTTCGGAAACTTGCCCACATTTCCGCCGTGATCCAGGTGCAGGTGGCTGGGAATCACGTAAGCGATATCGTCCGGCGTCAGGCCGATTTTCTTCAACTGCACGTCGATGGCCACATCCGGCGTGTTGACCGGCTTTAGCGCGTTGAACGATGCGCCCCGGTAGCCGGGGTCGGTGATGATCTTGTCGTTGTTGCCGGTATCGAACAGGATGTTGCCCTTCGGATGCTTGATCACATAGAAGCCGACCGGGATCACGATAGGCGGATCGGTGGCGGCGAAATTCTGCAGGATTCCCTTGCCTATGGTGATTGCCCCGGAACTGAAGGCATACAAGCGGGTGTCCTGGGCGTGGGAGGCGAGGGCTGCGGCGCCGGCGGCGACCGCGATGGACAACTTCAACAATATTTTCCAGCGTGTCATCGACATTCTCCTGTGAGATTGGACTTCCATCCCCTGCAGGAAGACGAGAACGCCGGGATACTTGTATCGCGATGCCGTCTTCCGGGGGCCTTGATTCTGGTCCGGTCGACCGGTCGCAGTTCGTAACGTGCGCAGGCATTGTGGCGATTTATCTTATTCTCGTCTATGGCAAACGACACAAATCCATATCACGATCAGGAATAACAAGGCTGGCAGGGCAGGATGTGAAAATGGCGCCGGCATTGCCGGCGCCATCCGCTGCGTGCGGACCGACGTGCGTGGAAATCAGTCGTAGAACGCCGGCGCTTTCTTCATGGCCTTGAACGCGTCCGGATCGTGCGCCGTGAAATAGTCGGCCTTTTGCGTCGCCATCATCATGCGAATCCACTCGTAGGCCTTGTAGTAGCCGGCCGGGTCGTAGGACAGCACGAGGTTCGGCGCAATGCTCTTGTCGACGTTCTCGCGGAAGTACACGTTGTCACCCGTCAGGATGACGAGGCCCGTGTTCTTCAGCTTGACCGTCATCATCTGGCTGCCAGGCGTATGCGCGACCCAGCGCTTGATGACGATGGAGCCGTCGCCGAACAGGTCGAGATCGCCGTCGAGCTGGATCATCTTGACCGCGTTCGGGTAGTTGCTGTTCGCGGCGCGCAGCGGCATCACGTCACCGATTATGTAGGGGCCGCCCGTGCCCTGCTCCGGCCAGAACGCATTGATGATCTCGCTCTTCTGCACGATGATCGTCGAATGCGGGAACTTGCCGACGTTGCCGCCATGGTCCAGGTGCAGGTGGCTGCAGACCACGTACTTGATGTCGTCCGGCGTCAGGCCGATCTTCTTCAGTTGCACGTCAATCGCCACGTCCGGGGTCATCGCCGGCTTGAGCGAATCGTACATCGGCCACCAGCTGTGGTCGGTAATGAGCTTGTCGTTGTCGCCGGTGTCGAACAGGATGTTGCCCTTCGGATGCTTGATCACGTAGAAGCCGACCGGGATCACGATAGGCGGATCCATCGGGCCGAAGTTCTGCAGGACGCCTTTACCGATGGTCAAGGCACCTGAACTGAAGGCGTACAGCTTCGTATCTTCCGCATGCGCCGCACCCGCAAGGATGCCGAGCGCCACGCCCGCCATACCCGTGAATTTCCTGAATTTCGAAATTTCGCTCATGCCGATTTCTCCTCTTTGTTGGCTAATTCGGAACCGACGTTGTCAGCGTTCCTGCCGGCAAACGGCAGAAACTCAGTTGGGCAGTATCTTGGGAAATGATTTCTTGAAAATGTCAGAAGCTCGCGTTGGATTACATAACGTAACGTTAGGTTCCGTATGAATTCTTACGGATTTTCCCGTAAGAGTTCTTACGATTTGCGCCTGGCAGCGCCCCGGAAAGTTCGAAGTCTCTAGCCGCCGAGGAAGGCGCGCTCGATGAACAGCACGAGTCCCGTGATGAATATGACGGCGGAAATAGCCGTGACTGCGTGCGGCTCCCACGAGCGGTTTCGAAAGCGCAAGAGAATCGGAGCGGCCAGCGCGACGATCGTCAATTGCCCGACTTCGACGCCAAGATTGAAATTGAGAAGTGAGAGCAGCAGGTTTTCCTTCGGCAGGCCGATCTCGCGCAACACGGAGGAAAACCCGAATCCGTGCATCAATCCGAATACGAAACTCACCGCCCAGCGACGCGAAGCGGCGAACCGCGGGAGCAGGTTCTCGAATGCCACGTAGGCGATGGAAAGCGCGATCACCGATTCGACGAATGCCGACGGCAAGACCACGAGGTCCAGCGCCGCTAGCGCGAGCGTGATGCTGTGCGCGACGGTAAACGCAGTGATGATTTTGAGCAGCGAGACGAAGCCGCCGCCGCACAACATGAGCGCGAGCAGGAACAGCAGGTGGTCATATCCGGTGAGGATGTGCTCGATGCCCAACGGAAAAAAGCTGCCTGCGCCGCGCGAGGCGACGGGCGGATGCGACACCGCGATGGTGGTTTCGCGCGCATCGGCTCCGAATGCGAATTGCTGGCTGCCGCCGGTCCACTGGATGGCTGCAAGGGTGTGCTGGGACGGGCCGATGACGTCGGACATGTCGTCATGGATCGTCAGCTTGTTCACGCGGTCGGCACATTTGAAATCCACGGTGCCGGTCATGCTGACCGAGTTCGCGGTCGGCGGTACCACGCGGGCTTCGGATGCGGCGCACGCCACGCCGTCCGACGCTATGCGGATCTTTTCGCTGATGGCCGTGATGAGCGGTCGATAGTCCGGTGTCGTGCCGGATTGGTCGAGGTGCATTTGCTGCGCCAGGGGGCCGGGCGGAATTTGCGACAACGTCAGGTTGTAGCGAACGAGTTTGCCGTCGATCGAGATGGTCGCGAAACCGGTCAATCCGCCGGTGTGTGCGATGGCCACATGCGCCTGGGCCGCCAGCAGCGTGGCACAGGCCAGCCGCACCGCGGCGAGGCCGACACGGCGGAAAATCGATCGAATGGAAATCATCGCGCCGCGAATACTATCCGGAATTGCGGCTGCGGCGCTCGCCTTCAGGATCAGGAAGCGCTTTTCGGCTTCGGCGCGGCCTGCCCGTTGTTGCCGACCGTCTTGATCAGCGACAGCAGGTTGTCGATGTGGAACTGCGGGATGGTGACGACCTTCGGGCTGCCGACCGGCAGCACGTAACGGCTCACCTTGTCGGGCGCAATGCTGCCCACGGCATAGCGCGCCAGTGGCTGCGTCTGGCCCGGTCGATAGACCATGATGAAGATGTCCGGCCGGGTCACCCCGAACTCGTCGTTCTGCATGTTCAGCGGAAATTCGCGCTCCATGCGTGCCCGGCCGAAGCCCGCGAGTGCGTTCTCGATCACTGCAGCCGTAGCCGGATCGGCGCCGTGCGCGTGCTGCTGCTCATTGCCGGTGTGGACGCCGTGGTAGAACCAGGCGCCGTTGGCGTCGCGCTCGAAGCGATGCAGGGCGCCGTTGCTCGCGACTTCGATGGCGCCGACATCCCGGATTTCGATCGGGACGAGCAGGCGCTCGTCGCGCACGGGCACCGCTTCCTTCTGCTCGACTTTGCGATCATGGCGCTCGACAAGCACGATCGCGACAACCAGTGCGCCGAGCACGATCCAGACCGTGGCGAGCTTGCCGCGGCCGATCGCGCTCATCGGCGCCTCCACCAGACCACGATGCCGATGACGCCCATCAGCGCCGGGATGAAGATGATGGAAAGCACGACGGTGCCTTTCATCTGGCGGTTGGTCAGGTTCACGCGCGGGATGTCGAAGGTGCGCGGCTCAAGTCCGATGAGGTTTTCCTGGGCGGCGAGGTAGTTGATGCAGTTCAGGAACAGGGTACCGTTGCCGAGGATGTGGAAGAACGAATTGGTCGCGAAATCCGAATCGCCGACCACGATCACGCGCGAATTCTTGACTGTCGTAGCCGGCTTCGCATCGGGCAGCAGCGGAGTGGGGCGTTGCGCTTGCGCATTCTTGCGCTCCCCCCCGGTCACCGTTTCGGTCGCTTCGACGAATTCGGGCTTGCGGTTGACGGAGACCATGATGGTCAGCGGCCCCGCCTGGTCCTTGGCCTTGTCGTATTCGGCGCGGTCGCGATTCGTGCCGCCGTAGCTGGTCTTGGAAGAGTTCACCAGCGGACGAACCGCCGTCCCCGGAACGCGTTCGGACGTGGGCGACAGCGAGCGCGCGCCGGGATAGAACGTGAGCGGCAGGTCGCGCGTGATCTCGTGGCGGTTGTAGTCGGTCACCGCGGGCGAGGAGACGTCGGTCCAGAAGTGGCTGGCCTCGTCAATGATGATGTCTTCATCAAGGATCACGCCGAACTCGCGCACAACGGGCTCGAGTCCGGTGCGCACGAACGGGTCGAGCATGAACATGGCGTTGCCGCCGTCGGCCAGGTATTTGTCGATGGCCTTGATTTCGCCCTCCAGCAATGGCGACTTCGGGCCGGCGACCACCAGTACCGTGCAGGGCTTGAGTTCGGTGCCCGCCTGCAGCAGCGAGACCTTCTTCACCGCGTAGTTCAGGGTCTCGAGGCCGTTGCGCGCCTTGGCCATGCCGTGGCGCTCATGGTTGACGACCTTCGCGCCGATGCCGTGCGTGTGTCCCGGGTTGCCCTCGGAGTGGTCGTGCGATTCGAGGCTGAAGGGGTCCGGCTCGCCGTGGCCGTCGAGGAAGCAGACGGTCTGCTGCACGCCCTGCGAAATGCGCAGGATGCCGTTGGCGATGTCCGTCTCGGTGGGGCCATTCACCTGCATCTTGCGGCCTTCGCTCTCGTAGATCGCCGTGCCCGCAAACTCCACGCCGCGCATTCGCGCCTGCGCGGGATTGAGCATCGGGTCGTAGAACTCGACGGTCAGCTTGTCGGTCACGGCGGCCATCTGCTGGTAGACCTCGACCGTGTCGCGCATCATCGGGTCGTTGAAGAAGACCACGTGCACCGGCTTGTCGAGGCGCTTCAACATCTGCACGGTGGCTTCCTGCAGCGAAAACGCGCGCGTCGTTGTCAGGTCGAATCGCACTGGGAAGCGCATCGACAACCAGGCCACGGCGACGAGGATGCCGATCAACCCCGCGGTATTCAGCAGGATTTCGCCGCGCCGGTGCAGGAACATGCCGGCGAGTTCCGCGCGCAGGGCGTAGCCGCCCCAAGCGGCAAGGACGATGCCCGCAAGCGCGAGCACCGTAATGATCACGGAAAATTCCGACACGATGAGCTGGCCGATGCCGGCGGCCAGCAGCAACGCCACGCCGACGATGAACGCGATGCCTGTAACCGCGGATTTTTGCGTATTCACCGTTGCCATTTCAGGTAGCTCGTGTTGAGCGTGAGGGCCGCCGCGCTGACGATCAGGTAGAACGCGACGGCCTCGGTGCGCACCAGCCCGCGGATGAAGTCACCGAAGTGCAGCGAGAACGACAGGTAGCCGAGCAATGAACGCAGTGCGTCGGAGCCCTGGAAATTCTGCGCGTAGCCCACGAACCAGAATGCCAGCAGCACCGGGATGGTGATCAGCGCAGCGACGATCTGGTTTTGCGTGAGGGCCGAGAAGAACTGACCCACTGCCAGGCACGCCATGCCGAGCAGCACGAAACCGATGTAGCCCGACACGATCGTGGACGTCTGCGGGGTACCGTAAAGATAGAGCGGTATCAGGTTGATCGCCGTGGCCGCGGCCATCAGCAGGAATATCGTCAGCGCGCCGAGGTATTTGCCGATCACGATTTGCCACGCCTTGAGCGGCAGCGTCGACAACAGTTCCATGGTGCGTCCGGTGTACTCGCCGGAGAACAGCCGCATCGTCAGCACCGGGATCAGGGTCACCAGCAGGATCCCCATGTTCTGGAACGTCTCGTCCATGGTGCCGACGCCGGTCATGAAGATGTTGTAGATGAAGAAGTAGCCGGTGCCGAGCAGGAACACCGCGATCACGAAGTACGCGATCGGCGATCGGAAATAGGTGGCCAGTTCTTTCTGGAAAATCGCGGCGACGCCGTTCATTGTGCCTCCGCCTTCCTGGATTGCTCCCCGACGTAGCGCAGGAAGACGTTCTCCAGCGTCGGTTGCTGGCGCTCGAGGCGGTGCAGTGACCAGCGTCCCGCCACGGCTTTCGCGAGGACGGCCTCGATGCCCTCGCGCGCCTCGACATGGCATTCCACCGCCAGCAGGTCGCTCTGGTCGCCGCTGCGCTGCAGGTCGACTGACATTACGCCGTCGATCGACTGGAGGGTTTCTCGCACTGCCTGCTCGGGTCCGGCCACCAGCAGGGAGACGCGGTTGGATTGCTCGGAAGCGCGCTGCAGGCCTTCCGGCGAATCGATGGCGAGCAGGCGCCCGTTGTTGATGATGGCCACGCGCCGGCAGATCAGCGTCACTTCCGGGAGGATGTGCGTGCTCAGCAGCACGGCGTGGTTTTCGCCGAAAGAGCGGATGACCTCGCGCGTTTCCTGGATCTGCCCGGGGTCGAGGCCAGCGGTCGGCTCGTCCAAAAGCAAAACGTCGGGGCTGCCGAGCAGCGCCTGTGCGAGCCCCACGCGTTGCCGGTAGCCTTTGGACAATTTATAGATCTCGCGAGTCGTCACGCTTTCCAGGCGGCAGGCCTGGATCACGTGGTCGAGTTCCGCGCGCACGGAGGATTTCGCGATGCCTTTCACCTTCGCCACGAACCTCAGGTAGTTCGCGACCTCGAGCACGTCGTACAGCGGCGGCTGCTCGGGCAGGTAGCCCAGGTGCCGCGCGGCATCCTCGTTCTGCGTGGCCATGTCATAGCCCGCGATGCTCACGCGTCCTGAGGTCGCCGTGGTGAAGCCGGCGATCATGCGCATGGTCGTCGTCTTGCCCGCGCCGTTGGGGCCGAGGAAACCCACGATCTCGCCCTTCTTCACGGAGAAGGACATGTCGTGGATGATTTCTCGCGAGCCGTAGCGCTTGGAAACGGATTCGAGCGAAATCGCTGTGGATGGTGCGTTCACTTTTGTGGAGCGTCGGGAAAAAAAAACCCCCCCGCAACGGGGGGGCTCTGCAGTCGTAGAGACTACTACGACAGGATTACTTGTACCAGCGGTCGCCCTTGGCCTTGAACTGGTCACCGTCGTGCGCCATGAACAGCTGGGCGCCTTCCAGGTCACGCATTTGCTTCAAGCGCTGGAGGGAGTTGGTGTAAGCCTGCACGCTGAAGTTCAGGCCGGCCGGGTAGCCGTCGAGGTTTTCCTGCATCCAGATGGCGTCTTGCGAAATGATGACCGTGCCGGACTGGGGCAGTTTGACCTTCATCGACTGGTGGCCAATGGTGTGGCCGGGCGTCGTGAGGATCAGGACGGAGCCGTCGCCGAACAAGTCATAGTCGCCGTCCAGTTCCAGGAAGTTGAATTCCCGGGTGTTCATCAGGTCAGCCATGACGAAGGTGCCGGGGCTCGTACGGCCCTGGAATTTCTCCGGCCACCAGCCTTGGTAGAGTTCCTTCTTCTGCAGGACGTGGATCGCCTTCGGGAACATTTCGATGTTGCCGACGTGGTCCAGGTGGGTGTGCGAGGTCACGACGACCTTCACCTTGTCCGCGGAGTAGCCGAGCTTCTTCAGCTGCATGTCGATGACGTCGGCACGCGTCTGGCTGGGCTTCAGGAAGTCGCAATTGCCGGCTGCCCAGTACTTCTTGCAGTTGTCGGCGCCGTCGGAGATCGCGACGTTGTTACCGGTGTCGAACACCACCAGCCCCTTCGGGTGATCCAGGACCCACATGCTGACCGGGATCGTGATCTGGCGGGACTTCTCGACGGGCATAGCGGGGATCAGGCCACGAATGTCGAACGGGCCGAACATGCCGCTGGTGGTCCAATACAGTTTTTGCGCGAAGGCGCCGGACGAAGCTGCTACGAGCAGCATGCCCAGCATCGCGGCAACGATGCCTGACTTCTTCATGGTTTAAATTCCTCCTTGGAATTTGCTAGTGGTCGTTCTTGTACTTTTAGTACCCACCTGCCTCGCCCGTACTTTTTCTGGCTCCCGAAATTCCTTGCGACCGGGGCGGGATTTTTGTTTTCCCTGCGATTGCGTTCAGGTACTCGCGATACGGCGCGGGGCAGATAGTGCCTGTTCCATTTCAGCCCGTCAATTTGCGTTGCGAGATAAGTCATTAAATTACAAGACGTATTTCATACGAAATGGGAATGTCGTATGAAATCCGGATATCGAGGCTGGAAGCGGGATCCCGGCAGGTGTTCAGGCCAGTTTGTCGGCGCTCACCATGCCCTTTGCGAGCAGGGTGGTGAAGACTTCGTGCGTCTGGCGGATGCCGTCTTCCATTGAAATCGAGCCGTAGTCGCCCAGGAAGCTGCGCACCGGTTGGTCCGAAAGCGCCATGGGGAAAGGCAATGCCTCGCCGCTTGCCTCGATCCGGGCGTCCGGGGCGATTTTTCGTATCAGTTCAATCGATTGTTCGACCGTGGACGGGATGCCGTTGATGTCGAATACGTCCGCGCTACTACGCTCCTTCGATACGGCTTTGATGAATGCGCTCGCGACCTCGCCGGCATGCAGCCAGGAAACCGGGCCGCGAAAGGGAATGGTGTAGGGCTTTCCCGCGGCCGCAGCCAGGATCGCTACCGTGGTCTTCGACGTCATGCCCTGGTCGCGACCGATGCCATACACGACGCCTGGACGCAGCCCGACGCTGGGAACCTGCCAGTCCTGCGCGTAGACACGCGACGTCTGCTCGTTCGCAAATTTGTACGCGCCGTACAAGGTCGCCATAGTTTTCGAATCGAACACGCCATGCGCGGCTATCGAACTGGCATAGGCGATGCGCTTGATGCCCGCCTTGCGGGCCGCTTCGAAGATGTTGACGGTACCGACGACGTTGACCTTTGCACCCGCGATCGGGTCGGCCTTGCAAAAGGGCACTTGCAGGGCGGCTAGATGGATGATCGCCTTTGCGCCGCTTTTCCCGACTGCCGCGTTCACCGCGGCGGTGTCGGCGATGTCGCCGGTGAACCATGTCACCTGCTGGAGTTCGGATTCTGCCATTAGCAGCCCGGGCCGCCGTTTATCCTCGGTCAGGTCCATGGCGGCAACGGGCACGCCGGCATCGGCGAGCAGCGCCAGCGCCCAGCTGCCGATGCAGCCACCCGCCCCCGTGACGAGAACGGGCCCGGTGAAATCCTTGGGGTTGATCTTGAACTGCTTGAACACGCAGGCCTCCTCTAGGTTTCCATTGGCATGGCCGGATCGCTCGCCCACTCGGACAGCGAGGCGTCGTACACCCTGACGTTCTCGTATCCCAGCATCGCCAGCACCAATGCGTCGGCGGTTGCCGCAATCCCGCCGCCGCAATACGCAATCACCGCCTGCCGGGATAACGGCTCCGCGAACAGTCGGCGCAATTCGTCGGCGCTCTTGTAGGTGTTGTTTTCATCCACCGTGGCGACCGCGGCGACATTGATGCTTCCTTTAACATGCCCGCGGCGGCCGTAATACACGCCACCGGTTCCCGCGTGTTGTTCGGGTCGCAGCGCGTTGATCGTGCAGATTTCCGAAGAGCCTATCGCACCGAGCACGTCTTCTTTTGTCGCAACCATTTCGCGGCGCGGCGGCAGTTGCGGGAATTTTTTTGGCGCGACGCTGCGCGCCGGGCCTGTCTCGATCGGACGCCCCTCGGCGCGCCATTTCTGGAATCCGCCGTCGAGGACAGCGGCGCGGTCATGCCCGAACACCCGCAACATCCACCACATGCGCGATGCCCACCAGTGGTTGGCGCTCGAGTAGCTGACGACGAGCGTGTCGCGATCTACGCCCGATGCCGACATGAAGTCCGAGAACTTTGCGGCCGAAGGCAGCATGAAGTGCACGGCCGCGGACGTGTCCGCCACGTCGCAGTCCATGTCGACGAAAGTCGAGCCGGGAACATGCGCAGCCAGGAAGTCTTCGATTCCCGGCTTGACGGTGTAATAGCTGTTGTCCGGCAGCGGCGGCAGATGGGTGGTGCAATCGAACACGCGCACGCCGGGGTCTTCCAGATGCTCTGCCAGCCATCCGGTTTCAACCAGGAATTCGGGGTGGACGAATCCTTGCGTCATGGGCTTGCGTGTCAATGAAAAACGCAAGGCTACCAAAAATCGGCTGCGGGTCGACGACTATGTTCCGATGACGTGTCTGAAACGAAATCGGGGCCCACAGGCCCCGATGCATGAGGGAGTCCGGATCAATCGGACTTCAGAAGTGCCCGCGCACCGTGGCGAAGACGAAATCGCCGCCGGCATCGATCTTGCCGCCGGGAACGGATGGATCGAGGTCCGCCTTGGTCTTGAACTTGCGATATTCCAGGCCGACCGACAAATTGCGGCTGATGAAGTAGTCGCCGCCCGCCAGCCCCTGGTAGCCGAAACTCGTGTCGTCTTCCTCGGACTTGAAGGGATTGTCCTTGACGCGCAAATCCGTGCGATATGCACCGGCGCCGCCGCCGACGTAGAGTTCCAGCCTGTCGATCGGCAGGATCAATTTCACTACACCGCCCCCGCCGGTGGTGGTCAGGCGCGAGCGTCCGTCCCCATCAGTTACGCCGGCCGGCCGGTCAACCCTCTGGTAGGACGACAGCGCGTCGATCTCGACGGCGACATTCGGATGCAATCGGTAGCCGGCGCTGAAAAAGCCGCCGAATTGCCCGGACTGGTTGCTCAAATTCGAATTGGATTCTTCCCAGAAACCGCCCAGACCGCCGCCCAGGTACCACTTGCCGACACGGTCGGGAGCGAACATCTGGCTGGTCGAATCGGCGGACGCGATCACCGGGCTGAGGGCGATAGTCGCGGCAAGCAGCGACTTCCAGGGTTTGGCTAGATGCATGGCAATCTCCAATAAGTATTTATGGGTAACGGAATATTCCGGTGCGGCCGTCCCCCGGGCGCGGATCGACTGGATTATTCAAAGCCTTTGATTAGGAAGGACGTGAATATGTTTCCCGCAAAGCAATAAAAGTTTTGCCGGAAAAACAGCTTCCAATACCTTGCATCTGCGGCCGTTTCCTGCAAGATTCTCCCATCTCATGATGTTCGCCCGGGCGCTTGGGCGTGCGCTTAAGTCCTTAAAACCAAAGCTGTAAAGGTGGAGTTGCGAATGTTCAAAGACGCCGCTTACTACGAATCGATGTTCAATAACCGGGCGGCGGTGCCGGAGTTTCAATCGCACTTCGACAGCTGGGCGACCCGCTCGGAGGAAGCCCGTCGCAGCCTGGACGTCGAAGTCGACGTCCCGTACGGCGACGATCGCATGGAAACCATGGACATTTTCCGGCCGCGCGGGGAAGCCAAGGCGCTGCTCATGTTCATCCATGGGGGCTACTGGCGGTCCCTGGACAAGAAGCAGCATTCGTTCGTTGCAGCGCCTTTCGTGAACGCCGGTGCCGCCGTGGCGGCCATCAACTATTCACTGTGCCCGGCAGTAAAAGTGGAAGACATCGTGCTGCAATGTCTGAAGGCCGGCGCCTGGCTTTATCGCAATGCCGCCGAAGTGGGGGCGCCGCGGAACCGGATTTTTGTCGCGGGACATTCCGCCGGAGGACACCTGACCGCCATGTGCATGGCCGCGCAGTGGCCAAGGTATTCGCGCGGATTGCCGGAGAAGGTCATGCAAGGGGGCCTCGCCATCAGCGGAATATACGATCTGGTTCCCATCTCTCTCACGCCCTCGATCAACGCCGATCTGCGCCTGAGTGAATCAGATGCCTTGAAGGTCAGTCCCGGGTTGATGCCACCCGCCACCAAGGCGCCGGTCTATGTTGCGGTGGGTGGCCGCGAACTTGGCGGATTCAAGGAACAGCATGCCCTGCTTGCAAGCCGGTGGGCCGGCGTCATTGCGCAGGACATTGCCTGCCCGGAAGACAATCATTTCACGATCCTGAATTCGTTCGCGAACGCCGACACCGGGCTGTGCAAGGCGGCCATCAGGATGATGGGGCTTTCCGGGTAGCGAGTCCCCGGAATCCGGTATACTGGATATAATTACAGTATGCCTCTCAAATCCGTCACTGGCGATTACGGCTCGGCGCACAAGGGCCGTGGCGCGACTCTCAATCCCGAAGGGCGCTTCGAGAAAAGCTCTCGCGAATCGTTTGACGATGGATGGGATGTCGAGATTGGAGACGAGCCGGGCAGGCCACGCACCATCGTTACGGCGGAGCGCGTCAAGACCATAATTTCCAGGAACGACTCGCCGGATATCCCGTTCACGCTCAGCATCAATCCCTATCGAGGCTGCGAGCACGGCTGCATTTACTGCTACGCGCGTCCATCGCACGCCTATCTGAATCTTTCGCCCGGCATCGACTTCGAGACGCGGTTGTTCGCCAAGGTCAATGCCGCAGAGCGATTGCGCGCGGAGCTATCGAAGCCGTCCTACGTCTGCAGCACGATCACCATCGGTGCGAATACCGATCCGTACCAGCCGTGCGAGCGAGACTGGAAAATTACCCGGTCGATCCTGGAGGTGGTCGCGGCATGCAACCACCCGATCGGGATCATCACGAAAAACGCACTGGTCGAGCGCGACCTCGATATCCTGTCGCCGATGGCTGCGAAGGGATTGGTCTCGGTCTTTGTGTCGGTGACGACCCTCGACCATGATCTTGCTCGACGTATGGAGCCCAGGGCATCGGCACCAATGCGACGGATAGAAGCCATCCGCACGCTGGCTGCCGCCGGGGTTCCTGTCGGTGTCATGGTCGCGCCGATTGTCCCGTTCCTCACCGATTCGGACACCGAGGCCATTCTGGAGGCCGGTCGCGAGGCGGGAGCGATATCGGCCGGCTATGTACTCATGCGGCTGCCTTATGAGGTCAAGGATCTTTTCAAGGACTGGCTGATGCATCACTATCCACTCAAGGCGGAACATGTCATGAGCCGTGTGAAGCAGATGCGGGAAGGGCGGGAAAATGATCCGGAATTCGGCAGTCGCATGCGTGGGAGCGGGGAATTTGCCGAGTTGCTACGACTACGTTTCGAGAAGGCCTGCAACAGGCTCGGGCTCAACGCGCACAAGCGTATATTCGATTCCAGCCAGTTCAGACCACCGCGAACCGACGGGCAGCTGGATCTTTTTTGAGCGCGGGCGCGGCGCTATTCGACGCGAGATGCTGACGCCGGGACTTCGAACGATCTAGGCAATGCGCAAGATCTGCTCGGTACCGACGCTGCCGGATGCCCATCTTTTGCGCGGTTTGCTCGAGCGCGAAGGGATCGACGCCAGGGTATTCAACGAAAACGCCCAAAGCCTGATGGGCGAAATTCCAATTCACCATGCATGGCCTGAGGTGTGGGTCATGGATGAACGGGACACGGAAAAAGCGCGAGCGCTGATTCAGAGCATCGAGCGCCCCGTCGATTGTCGCAGGGCATTTTGCCCGCATTGCGGCGAGGAAAATCCCGGCAATTTCCAGGTTTGCTGGAATTGTGCGCGAGATTTCTAACCGCAGTGAGATACCGCCGCGCCTTAGAATTTGCGCGCAGGTTGATTGTCTTCGACGAGTGCTATGACCGACAGCTTTCGCGCACGCGCATCGGCACTGTATACGCAAGTGGATGCCAGGGAACAGTTACCTAGCTGGAACTGGCGAACCCTGAGACGGCTCCGATCTGGGTGGCGGTGGCACGGCATGATGCCGGAACGAAAACCGAAATATCGACTGAATTGTTGGGATCGGATCCACAATCCCAAATGGCAACTCGACCGCCACCGGTAATAGGCCCCGAACGCGCCGTATCAGGCCAAGGTCGCAAGACTATTGCCTGGCCATTGAGCGTGGCGTTGATATTCCGCAGTTCTATTCTTATCGCGCCCAGGTCATTCGTCTTGATGGTCGATACATACTGCGAAATCCCACCGGTCGCGGAGCTTGATGTTTCGCATCCCCAGTGTCCCGCAAGCGGCAAAACGCTTTCCGATTGCGCGATTTCGGACACACTTGTTCGGCATGAAGCACTCGCGAGAATGGCCTCTGAAATCTTGGCTCTCGCCGTGTAATTTTGATAGGCGGGCAATGCCACCGCAGCCAGGATGCCAATGATCGCCACCACGATCATCAGTTCGATCAACGTAAATCCGAATTGCGGGCGGCGTATATTCATTGAGCAAGTCATTGGAAAATCTCGGCTACAAGTGTTATTCGGGATAGTTTCCGCATGAGTTGTGCCAAGCGCAAGGTGTTGTAAGGAGACCGCGACCGAGGCCATGCTTGCAAGCCATCGTTCTTTTGTTAAATCATGACGTTGCCACGGCGAACCGGGCCATCGTGCAGGTTGGATGAAGCATGTCCGGATCAACCAGCATGTCGCAGCGCTGAGACGGCAATCATTTCCATCGCTGCCGTAGCGCTCTGCTGGTCTGTGGCGCCCCGCTGGCGAATCCCGCCCATAACCGGGTTCGGGGCGGCAGTTCACGGGCTATGGCGAGACTTCCGGCACATTCTCACTGCGAACTGCCTCATTCGTTTGCTTGGAAGGAATAACGTCTCGACGTCGGAATCGAGTCGGAATTGGGTGCCCAAAATGGGCAAAAAAAGCGGCGCCGCGGCGCCGCCTGATTGCTTTCTCCGACTGCCCCCAACCCCAACTAGTTTTTCGCGGCCTTGTCGGATTCCACCTCGCCGTCCCACCCTCCGCCCAGTGCCTTGAACAGGTCCGCGGTCGCGGACAGTTGTGCGCGTTGCGCCTCCACGCGATTCAACTGGGCAAAGAGCAGTGACCGCTCGGCATCGAGTACGTCGAGCAGGCTGGAAATTCCGTTGTCGTAACGCAGTTGCGCGAGTTTCATGGAGCTTTGCAATGCCTCTATGCGCAGCCGTTCCGCGTCCGCGATTTCGCGCGCCTTGCGCTGCGTGACGAGCGCATCCAGTGCATCCTTGAAGGCGTTCTGGATTGCCGATTGGTATTGCGCGAGCATCTGTTGCTGGCGAGCCTCCGAAACCGCAACCTGCGACTTCGTCTTGCCGGCGTCGAAAACGGTTTGTGCGGCAGAGGCGCCGATTTGCCAGAAACGCGATTGCGCCTTGAACAGGTCCGTCAATGTCGTGCTTTCCCCACCCAGGAAACCAGTCAGGGAAATCGACGGATAGTACGCAGCCTTCGCTTGTCCGATTCTGGCGTTGGCGGCAATCAGTGCCTGTTCCGCCTGGCGCAGGTCGGGACGACGTTCCAGGATTTCGGACGGCAGGCCCGCCGGCACCGCGGGGGGCGTGGTGATTGCGTCTATGGCGGCGCCGCGTTCTACCGGCTGGGAAAAGAGCTCACGCGGGCTCCGACCGATGAGCACCGCAAGGGCAGTTTCCTGGGCGGCGACTCGCTGCTCGATGTCCGGCAACAACGCTTGTGCTTGCGCGGCATCTGCTTCGACCTGGCGAAATTCGAATTCGGAAGCGTAGCCCGCATCGAAGCGCTTGCGCTGCAATGCGGTCGAGGCCAATCGGGTCGATAGCGTGCGCTGCGTGATCGCAGCCTGCGCATCGAGCGAGCGCAGGTTGAAGTATCCCTTGGCGACGTCGGCGATCAGGGCAAGCCGCACGGCCTCGCGGTTGAATTGCGATCCCAGCAGTTGCGCGCGCGCGGCTTCGGTCGCCCGCCGGTACTTGCCCCAGAAATCGATTTCCCAGGACGCGTTGATGGTTGCCTGGTAATCGTTGTATTTCGGATTCACGCCGGGCGGCACCGTGATGATGCTTTCCTGGCTGACGCGGTTGCGTGACGCGCTTGCATTTGCCGTAACCGCCGGGTACTGATCCGCGCGAGCGATGCCGAGTTCGGCACGCGCCTCGTCCACCCGTGCAATCGCGACGCGCAGGTCGAGGTTGTGTACCAGCGCGTCGTCGATCATGCGGTCGAGCACCGGATCCCCGAAACCCTTCCACCACATCGCTGAGATCGATTCAGATGCAACTTCGCCTGGCCATTGCTCGGGCAAGTCGGTCTGCGGCCTCTTGTAGTCCGGCCCGACCGTCATGCAGCCCGCGATGGCCGCCGCCGCAAGCGTAGCGCAGAGCATTCGCAGGCGCGTCATGGTTTTTCTCCTTCGCGTTCCATCTGTGCTTTGTGCTGCTCGATCTCCGCGCGAATCTGGGCCGTGGACCGTTTCTCGGTCAGGTGCCGGTCGGTGATGAGCTTGAAAAACATCGGCACGAAGAAAATCGCCAGGAACGTCGCTGCCAGCATTCCGCCCATGACGCCCGTGCCCACCGCAGTACGCGCGCCGGCGCCGGCGCCGGTCGAAAACGCGAGCGGGACGACACCGAGGATGAACGCCAGCGAAGTCATCAGGATCGGCCGGAAGCGCAACCGCGCGGCTTCCACTGCGGCGGCCGATGGCGACAGTCCTTCCTGGTTCTTCAGCAGCGCGTATTCCACGATCAGGATGCCGTTCTTCGCCGCAAGGCCCAGCAGGGTCACTAGGCCGATCTGGAAGTAAACGTCGTTCGTTAGATTGCGCACCCATACCGCCGCCAGGGCGCCGAAGGTGCCGAATGGCAGGACCAGCATCACGGAAAGCGGCAGCGACCATCTTTCGTATTGCGCGGCCAGGATCAGGAACACCATGATCGCCGCGAGGCCGAGCGCCAGCGTCGACGTTCCGCTGGATTTCTTTTCCTGGAAGGATGCACCGCCCCAGTCGTAGCTGAAGTCGGGAGGCAGCACCTTGTTGGCGATCTCCTCGACCATCTCGATCGCCTGTCCCGACGAGATGCCGTGCGTGCCGCTTCCGAGGATCTTCACCGCCGGCAGGTTGTTGAAGCGGTCGAGCGAATCGGGGCCGGACGAGTAGGAGACCTTCGCCAGCGCCTTGACGGGCACCATCGCCCCTTTGTCGGAGCGCACATACAGCTCGCCCACGGAATCGGGCTTGTTGCGGTAGCCAGGCTCGGCCGACATCAGCACCTGCCAGGTGCGGCCGAATTTGTTGAAGTCGTTGACGTAGTAGGAGCCGAGGGTCGCCGACAGCGTGTCGAACACTTCGTTGATGGGCACGCCCAGGGCCTTCGCTTTTTCGCGGTCGACGTCGACATGCAGTTGCGGCACGCCGGAGCGCCACAGCGTCTGCACGTACGCGAACCGAGGGTCTTTTTTCGTCGCCTCCAGGAACTTGCCCATCTCCGCGGCAAGGCGTTGCGGCCCGCCTTCGCCGCGATTCTGGATGTAGAACTCGAAGCCGCCGGCGTTGCCGAGGCCGAATATCGGCGGCGGCGCGAACCCCAGGATCAACCCTTCCTTGATGCCGGCGGTCTTCATGAAATAGTCGCCGAGGAGCTGCTGCGTGCCCACGCCGGGACGTTCATCCCAGTGGCGTTGCGTCACGAAGATGGTCGCGGCGTTGTTGCGATAGCCGCCGCCGAGGAAGTCCAGCCCCGTGAACGCGATCGCGTATTCGTTTGCGTGGTTGGAGTTGATGGCCTTGAGCACTTCCGTGACGACCTTGTCGGTGCGCTGGAGCGTGGCGCCGTCGGGAAGAAACACGG